>NZ_CABWIF010000009.1:0-41803 GCF_902501475.1 Collinsella aerofaciens
TCGTGGTCCATTGGAACACGAGGAGGCGCCAGGTTAAACTGAAGGGACTGACCCCGGAGGAGTTCCGGAGACAGTCCCTTGCGGCGTAGTTCTTATTTAAGCCGTCCAAGTTTTGGGGTGCAGTTCAGTGCGCAGCGGGGGTTTCTTGCATGTCGAGGACGTTCTGAAAAATAACTTCAGGGCGGGCCCGAACGATAACAACCGACTACAGGTCGATGTGCGATTCCTTGATCGGGAACGGCTCCGCGAAGTGGCAGGCGCAGCAGTGACCCGGTGCGACTTCCTTAAACTCGGGAAGCTTCTCAGAGCAGATACCCTGCGCAATCGGGCAGCGGGTGTGGAAACGGCAACCGGTCGGCGGATCCAACGGTGACGGCGGATCGCCGGCGAGGATGATGCGCTTGCGCGTCTTCTGGATATCAGGATCGGGAACCGGCACGGCAGACAGCAGCGACTGCGTGTACGGATGGTGAGGCTCGCTATAGAGCGTCTTCCAGTCCGAAACCTCGACCATCTTACCCAGATACATAACGGCAACGCGATCGGAAATGTGCTGCACGACAGACAGGTCGTGAGCGATAAACAGATACGCGGTACCGAACTTGTCCTGGAGTTCCTTGAGCAGGTTCAGAACCTGGGCCTGAATGGACACATCCAAAGCGGAAACCGGCTCGTCGCAGATGATCAGCTTGGGCTTCAAAGCGAACGCGCGGGCGATGCCGACACGCTGACGCTGACCGCCGGAGAACTCATGAGGATAACGGTTGATGTGCTCGGGGTTCAGTCCGACAACGTCGAGAAGCTCGCGGACGCGCTCAATGCGCTCCTCCTTGGTGCCCACGCCGTGAATGGTCATGGGCTCGGAGACGATCTCACCGATGGTCATACGAGGGTTGAGCGAAGCATAAGGATCTTGGAAGATAAACTGCATCTCGCGACGCATGTCCTTGATCTCATGCTTGCTCATCTCGGCAACATCTTTACCCTGGAAGAACACCTTACCAGCCGTCGGCTTGGTCAAGCGCATGATGGTGCGGCCCGTCGTGGACTTACCGCAACCAGACTCGCCAACCAGACCGAAGGTCTCGCCAGGATAAATCTCAAAAGAGATGTCATTTACAGCAGAGACGACACGCTTGGAAAAACGCTTGGCGAACATGCCGGACTCTGCGGGGAACTCCTTAGAGAGGTGCTCGACCTTCAGCAGTGGAGTGCGCTCGTTATTGTCTGCCATTTACGCCTCGCCTCCCTTCTTGGAATCCTTGCGCGTACGGGACGTCTCAGGAGCGTTCTTGAGGAACTCGGGGTCACCGGAGTAGTGGCACGCAGAGTAGTGACCAGACTCGGTGACAACGCGCTCGGGGCGCTGCTTGCGGCACTTATCGGTCGCATAGGGGCAACGAGGCGAGAACACGCAGCCCTCGGGCAGGTTCATGAGCGAAGGCGGGTTGCCATGAATCGGCGTAAGCGGCTTCTTCTCATCGATGGCCTGCTCCGGGATGGAGCGGATAAGGCCCCAGGTGTAGGGGTGGCGGCTCTCGTAGAAGATTTCCTCAGCAGTACCGAACTCGACGGGACGGCCGGCGTACATAACCATGATCTTGTCGGCCATATCAGCAACGACGCCCAGGTCATGGGTGATCATGATGATGGCGTTGCCGTTCTTCTCCTGCATTTCCTGCATAAGCTCAATAATCTGAGCCTGGATGGTAACGTCCAAGGCAGTCGTGGGCTCGTCGGCAATCAGAATATCGGGATCGCAGGCAAGAGCCATAGCGATCATGACGCGCTGACGCATACCGCCAGAGAACTGGTGGGGATACTCATTGACGCGCTTCTCGGGCTCGGGAATGCCAACGAGGTCCAAAAGCTCGGTGGCGCGCTTGAGTGCCTCCTGCTTGGAGTAGCCACGGTGCAGACGAAGGCCCTCGCCCACCTGCTTGCCGATCTTATAGACCGGGTTCAAGGAGGTCATAGGATCCTGGAAGATCATCGCGATATCGTTACCGCGAATGTGCTGCATCTCTTCCTCGGTCATCTCGAGGATAGAACGACCGCGATAGCGAACGTCGCCGCCCTCGATCTTTCCCGGAGGCATCGAGATAAGACCCATGATGGTCATGGCGGTCACGGACTTACCGGAGCCGGACTCACCGACGACGCCCAGGGTCTCGCCGCGATCGAGCGTGTAGGAGACACCGTCGACAGCGCGAACGACGCCGTCCTCGGTATGGAAATACATCTTAAGGTCATCGACCTCGAGCAGATGCTGGCCCTCGGGAACCGGCTGGTCCTTCAGGTCCACATAGTTCTTGTTCTTCTTCATCCTTATGCGTCCTTCATCTTGACGTCGAGGGCGTCGCGCAGACCGTCACCCAGCAGGGTGAAGGCGAGCACCGTCGAAAGAATTGCCAGACCGGGCATGATCATCATCCAGGGAGCAGTCAGAAGATACTGCTGACCGTCCTGAATCATGGAGCCCCACGAAGGCGTAGGCGGAATAACGCCCATGCCGAGGAAGGACAGAGCGGACTCGGTCAGAATGGCGCCACCAATGTTCATGGTCGCGTAGACCACGATGGAGGCGACAGAGTTCGGGAAGATGTGACGCACAACGATACGAGCATCAGATGCACCCATCGCGCGCGCAGCGTCAACATAGTCGTTTTCCTTGACCGTCAAGATTGCAGAGCGGAAGACGCGCGCAATCGAAGGCCAGCCGAGAATGCCGATGGCAAAAAAGACGTTCTGAAGACCACGGCCGATAACGGCGATCATGGCGACAACGAAAAGCACGTACGGGAACGCCAGGAAAATATCCGCACAGCGCATGATGATCGTATCCCAGATGCCGCCGTAGAAACCGGCCAGAGCACCCATGACCAGACCAATCACCGTGGAGATCGCAGTGGCCATAATGCCGACGGACAGCGAAACACGTGCACCGTAGATAACGCGAACGAGAATGTCACGACCAAGGGCGTCGGTGCCAAACGGGTGCTCTGCACACGGAGCCATCAGCGACGTCTGGGCCATGGTGGTCGAGTCGGAAGCCGTCGGCGAACCGAGCCAGGGCTTAGCCCACAGATCTGCGGTCAGGGCAACCACAACGACGATGATGATCCAGCAGACACCGATAACGGCGAGCTTGTTCTTACGAAGACGCTTAAAAGCGTCGCCCCACAGCGTGCGGGACTTGGCGGGAGCAGATGCGGCCTTGGTGGCGGTAGCCTGCTCCTGAGACTGAGAATCAGTTTCCTGCATGAGACGTACCTCCCTTAGGCCTTATCCGACGGACCGCCAAGGCGGATGCGCGGGTCGAGGAATGCATAGCTAATGTCGACGAGCAGGTTGATCACCATGATGACGACGACGATGAGCGTAACGCCGCCCATAACGATGGGCCAGTCACGCATGCTAATGGCGCGATAGACCTCATAGCCGATACCGGGCCAGTTAAAGACCGTCTCGGTCAGGATGGCGCCCGAAAGCATGCCGCCAAAGTCGACACCAATATAGGTAACGACGGGGATAAGTGCATTCTTAAGCGCATGCTTGATGATGATCGCGCGATTGGAGAGACCCTTGGCTTTTGCCGTACGGATGTAATCCTGGTTCATGACGTCAAGCAGCTGCGAGCGCATAATGCGGGCAGCATAAGCGGTCGAAACCGAAGCCAGCGTAATGGTCGGAAGCACATAGTGCATCCAATCCTGATACTGAGAGCTGGCACCGCCGGCACCCGAGATCGGCATGGAGAATGCACCGCCCGTGGCGTCCTTGAGGATGACGCCAAAGAACAGCTGCAGCAACATACCGAGCCAGAAGGCCGGGACCGCAACGAGGATCGACGTGGTGAGCGTTACCAAAATATCCCAGAAGGAATAACGCTTTACCGCCGAAATGATACCCGCACCGATACCCATGATTGCCTCGAGCACGATGGCGCACGCGGCAAGTTTGACCGTATACGGATACTTCTGGGCAAAGATTTCCGTAACCGGCAGCTTGCGCTGATACGAATTGCCCAGATCGCCATGAAGCAGGCCGTTCATGTAATACAAGTAACGGTCCACGAGCGACGTTTGAACGGGGTCGCCGTTCTCGTCAAGGATCGCGTTGCCGTCCTCGTCCGTCTGGACCAGGTGATAGCGGACGCGAAGCTGAAGCTCCACCTCGGGGGACAGAGCCTTGTCTCCACCGATCAGCTTGATCGGATCTCCCGGCACGATATTCTGGAGGGCGAACAGAATCAGCGTAACGCCCAAAAACACCGGGATGAACTGAAGCACACGTTTAACGATGTACTTACCCATACCACTCCCCTATCTAGGGATTAACCTAAATGGGATGCCGATCGCCAGACCGGCATCCCAAAATTACCATCAGCCAGTTTACCCCAGGTTAGGGAGAACTGTATGTTTCCCATGAGGTCTACGTAAATACTTGACCCTCACGGAAGCTGCAAACTCTTAGGCGAGCTCAGCGGTACCCAGATCGGCGTGCTTCTGCGGATCGACATAGAGGTGCTTGATGCGATCGGAGCCGGCGATGGTGTGCGTGTAGAACATAATCGGGATGACCGGGCAGTCGGCAGCGACCATTGCGTCGGCCTCCTGCATCTTAGCGACGCGTTCCTCGTCGTCAACAATAGTACGAGCCTCGTCGACCTTGGCGTCGAACTCGGGGTTGTTGTAACCGGAGCGGTTGTCGCCACCGAGGGAGTCGGAGTGGAACAGCGGATACAGGAAGTTGTCCATGATCGGGTAGTCGGCAATCCAACCCAGACGACCGAACTGATAGTTAAAGTTCTGATACTGCTCGAGCAGGGCAGACCACTCAGGGGTATCGGAGACAGCGGTAACGCCAACCTTGGCGAGGTCGCCGATGATGGACTCCATGATCTCCTTGTGACCGCCGTCCTGGTTGTAGGACAGGGTCACGCTAATGCCACGATCCCCGTTAGCGCCAGCGGGAGCAACCTTGTCGAGGTACTCGTTAGCCTTGTCGACATCGTAGGCGCAGAACTCCCATGCGCCCTCCTTGTAGCCATCGATGCCCGGAGGAACAATGCCGTCGGCAGGAGTACGGGTACCCTTGAAGATGGTCTTGCAGATGGCCTCACGATTAATGGCCAGGGAGATGCCCCTACGCAGGTCGGCGTTGTTGAACGGCTCGGCCGTGGTGTTGCAGGTCAGATAGTACGTGGAAGGCTCGGCGCCGAGCAGCATGCGCTCGCCGTCACCCATGGTGTAGCCGTCCTTGGACACGCCGCGATCCTTCTTGGCGGCATCGATCTGAGCGACGGGAACGTCGCAGACATCGAGGTTACCGGCCTGGAACTCCTTGTAAGCGGTCTCCATGTCCTTGATGACCTGGAAGTGGATGCCATCGATCTTGGCCTTGTCGCCATAGTAATCGTCGAACTTCTTGACGTTGATCTCCTGGCCATCCTCCCACTTGCCGTCCATCATGAACGGGCCGTTACCGACCGGGGCAAGATAGAAGCTCTTGACATCGGACTCGGCGCACTCGGGAACCGGGGCCAGAGCCGGATGAGAGGCGACGAAGGGGAAGTCAGCGTAAGCGGAAGACAGCTTGACGACGAGGGTCTCATCGTCGGGGCACGTAACACCGCTGAGCTCAGTAGCGTTACCGGCAAGCAGGTCGTCATAACCCTCGACCATGGAAAGGTGATAGGAGACCTCGGAAGGGCCGTACTCGGTAGCGATGGCCGACTTGGTGTTGACCAGACGCTCCCAACCGAGCTTGAAGGACTTGGAGGTAACGTCGTCACCGTTGTGGAACTTGGCCTTCTTGATCTTGAAGGTAAACTCGGTGGCGTCGTCGTTGGACTCAAAGGACTCGCAAGCCAGCGGAACGATCTCGCCCTTCTCGGCGTCGTAAGAGGTCAGAGCGTCAAAGAGCTGATACTCGACCTGAGTGCCCTGGTCCTCCTGGACGTTGTAGGGGTCGATGCAGACCGGGTTGTTGATGTAGAAGTTCAGCGTCGAACCGGACTCAGAACCGGAAGCGTCGCCACCCTTCTTGCCGCATGCGGCAAGAAAAGCCATGGAGCTCGCAGCAAGGGTACCGCCAACGAAGGCGCGACGACCCATAACGGGCTGGTGGAACATAGAATCAGCCATGCCATCCTCCTTATGAGATAGGACAAAGAAATGTTCAGTCGGACACATGTCGAGACAATCCGATCCGAACCATCAAAACGCCGCCCGTCGCTATGGCTGGTTATGCACAACGGACCAACGTTTCGCAATACAGTAGCGCATTTTATGCACGATTTGGGGCTAATTCCGGTCAACGGTCAAGAATTTCTTTAGTTGGGCGAAGTATGTGGGGATATTTTGACTCTGTTACAAATTTGTAAACAAAAAGGGTCCCGCACTTGCGGAACCCTTTTCAATTATTTTATGCGGCTCGTGTTTAGTAGCCCACGATGCCTTGCGGGAAGAAGAACATGCACAACACGACGCACACGGCAAACACGACAGCCATGATGACGGTCAGGCGATCGAGGTTCTGCTCCATAACGCCTGTGGCAGAGCTGGAGTTATACAGCGAGCTAGCGATCATATCCGAAACGCCGGTGCCCTTACCGGAATGCATCAGGACGAGAATCGTCAGCGCCACGGCAGAGACAGCCCAAACGACAAACAGAAGAATCTGGAACGGACCCATAGATAAGCTCCTTAATAGAACAATTCAAACTCCAGTACTGTACCACAATCCCCCGCTCTCCCCTACCTGCCACTCGGGGACGGGGCAGATATGGCAGAAATACCAAAAAAGGGTTGCCCGAATATGGACAACCCCTTTTCAAAGAAACGCTTGGCGTTTTCTCTTAGGCCTCGGTGGCGAGCACGCGACCCGTCATCTCGGCGGAAGGCTCAATACCAGCCATGGTGAGCATGGTCGGAGCGATATCGGAAAGACGACCGTCCTCGATACCGGTGAGCTGTGCCTTCTCATCAACGATGATGAAGGGCACACGGTTGGTGGTGTGAGCCGTAAACGGATGCTTGGAACCGTCAGAAGCAACGTCAAACATGTGATCGGCGTTGCCGTGGTCGGCGGTAATCAGCGCAAAGCCGCCCTTGGCGAGAATCGCCGGGACAACCTTGGACAGGGCATCGTCAACAGCCTCGACGGCCTTAACGGCGGCGTCGAAGACACCGGTGTGACCAACCATGTCGCAGTTTGCGAAGTTCACGATGTAGAAATCAGCGCGATCCTCGTTGATGGCGGCGACAAGCTTCTCGGTAACCTCGGGAGCGCTCATCTCAGGCTGCAGATCGTAGGTAGCGACCTTGGGGGAAGCGACGAGCACGCGCTCCTCGCCCTCCTTGGGCTCCTCGATGCCGCCGTTGAGGAAGAACGTCACGTGGGCGTACTTCTCGGTCTCGGCGGTGTGCAGCTGCTTCAGGCCGTTGGCGGCGATAACGTCGGCCAGGACGTTCTCGGGGAACGTCTTGGGGAAGGCGACCTCGACGTCAAACGTCGGATCGTACTCGGTCATCGTCACAAAGTGCGAAAGCTTGATCTGCTCGCGCTCAAAGCCGTCGAACTCCTTGTCCGTGAACACGCGGGTCATCTGACGAGCGCGGTCGGGACGGAAGTTGAAGAAGATAGCCGCGTCGCCCTCGTGGATGCCCTCGTTGTGGGCAGCGAAGGGCTCGACGAACTCGTCGCCGCGCGGATCCTTCTCGTAGTAGGCCTTGATACCGGCAACGGGGTCGGTATCAGCATCGGACGCGTTGACCATGACGTCGTAGGCGCGCCGGATGCGCTCCCAACGATTATCGCGGTCCATGGCCCAATAACGGCCCGAGACGGTGGCAACGCGAGCGTCGCAACCGGTCTCCTCGGAGATCTTAGCCAGGAAGGCGCAGAACTCACTCATGTAACCGGCACCGGACTGCGGGTCAACGTCGCGGCCATCCATGAAGGCGTGGACGCGAACGGTCTTGACACCGTGCTCGGCAGCCATCTTGACCAGAGCCTCGACGTGGTTCATGTGAGAATGAACACCGCCAGGGCTCATAAGGCCCATGAGGTGAAGGGTCTTGCCCTCAGCCTTGACATCGTCCATAGCCTTGACGAAGACCTCGTTCTTGGCAATGGAGCCGTCCTTGATGGCATTGTTGATGCGCGAAAGCTCCTGGAACACGATGCGGCCGGCACCGATGTTGAGGTGGCCTACCTCGGAGTTGCCCATCTGACCGTCGGGAAGGCCCACGTCCTCGCCCGAAGCGCCGAGCGTGGTGTGAGGATACTTCTCGTACAGGCTATCAAGGAAGGGCGTCTTGGCAGCGGCGACGGCGTTCTCGCCATCGGCCGGAGCCAGGCCGCAGCCGTCCATGATGATCAGAAGTGCAGGAAGATGACGCTGTGCCATATGTCCTACTCGCCTGCCTTGACGACCATAGAGGCGAAGTCGGCAGCCTTGAGCGAAGCGCCGCCCACGAGGGCGCCGTCAACGTCGGGCTTGGCGACGAGCTCAGCGATGTTGCCGGGCTTGGCAGAGCCACCATAGAGAACGCGGATGCCGTTAGCGAGCTCCTCGCCGAACATCTCCTTGAGGGTCTCACGGATAGCGCCACAGACCTCCTGAGCGTCCTCGGCGGTAGCGGTCTTGCCGGTGCCAATGGCCCAGATGGGCTCGTAGGCGACGACGACCTGCTTGGGGCAGGTGATCTCAAGACCAGCAAGGCCAGCCTTGACCTGGTTCACGACGTGCTCGACATAGGTGCCAGCCTCGCGGACCTCGAGGGACTCGCCGCAGCAGAAGACGGGAACAAGACCGGCGGCAACGAGAGCCTTGGCCTTCTTGTTCTGGTCCTCGTCGGTCTCGTGGAAGTAGTCACGACGCTCGGAGTGGCCGATGATGCAGTAGGTGCAGCCAGCGGACTTGAGCATGTCGCAAGAGGACTCACCGGTGAAGGCACCCTTGGCCTCCCAGTACACGTTCTGTGCACCGAGGGCGATGGGGGCAGCCTGAATGCGGTCATGAACCGTGGTGATGTCGATGGTCGGAGGGCAGACGAGCACCTCGACGCCAGCCGGAACCTCGGGCAGAGCCTGAGCCAGCTCGTCGGCGAGCTTGGCGGCCTCGGCGACGTCGTTGTTCATCTTCCAGTTACCAGCGATAAGAAGGGTGCGATTAGGCATCGAGAAGCGCCTCCACTCCGGGCAGGGCCTTACCCTCGACGAGCTCCATGGAAGCGCCACCACCGGTGGAGATCCAGCTCATCTTGTCGGCCAGGTTAAACTTGTTGACAGCTGCGACAGAGTCGCCACCGCCGATGATCGAGGTGCAGTCGGCCTCGGCGACAGCCTCGGCGATAGCCTGGGTACCGTGAGCGAAGTTGTCAAACTCGAAGACACCCATGGGGCCGTTCCAGAACACGGTCTTAGCGCCCTTGACGGCCTCGGCGTAGAGCTCCTCGGTCTTGGGGCCGATGTCCATGCCCTCACGGTCGTCGGGGATAGCGTCGGAAGCGACAACCTCGGGGACAGCGTCCTCGCCAAAGTGATCGGCAACGCGGTTGTCGATGGGGAGCAGGATCTTGACGCCCTTCTCCTCGGCCTTCTTGAGCATCTCGCCGGCGCGCTCGACCCAGTCCTCTTCCTTGAGGGACTGACCGACGGACAGGCCCTGAGCCAAGAAGAAGGTGTAGGCCATACCGCCACCGATGATCAGGGTGTCAGCGGAGTCGATGAGGTGATCGAGAACGCCGATCTTGGAGGAAACCTTGGAACCGCCGACGATAGCGACGAAGGGGCGCTCGGGCTCGGCGAAGATGCCGGTCAGCGTGTCGACCTCCTTCTCGAGCAGGAAGCCGGCGACGGCAGGCAGGTAAGCGGCGGGGCCCACGACGGAACCCTGGGCGCGGTGAGCAGTGCCGAAGGCATCGAGAACGAAGACGTCACCATAGGAAGCGAGCTTCTTGGCGATCTCGGGATCGTTCTTCTTCTCACGCTTGTCGAAACGGACGTTCTCGAGAACGAGGACCTTGCCCGGCTCGACAGCGGCGACAGCCTCGGCAGCCTTCTCGCCATACGTGTCGGCAACAAAAGCAACGTCAAGGCCAGAGAGCTCAGCGAGCTTCTTGGCGACAGGCTCGAGGGAAAGCTCGGGCTGGAAGCCAGTGCCCTCAGGACGGCCGAGGTGGCTCATGAGGATGACGCGAGCGTTGTGCTCAACGAGGTAGTTGATGGTGGGCAGGGCAGCCTTGATACGGGTGGTGTCGCCAACGACGCCATCCTTGATAGGCACGTTGAAGTCAACGCGGACGAGAACGCGCTTGCCGTCGACATCGATGTCGCGGACGGTCTTCTTGGTAAAGGCCATGTTTGCTTCTACCTTTCGTACGTGTCTGCCTCCCATTACGGCAGACGATTTCTTATAAAAAGGGCGCGACCCTAGGGTGTAAGCCCTATGAGGCCGCGCCCTTCTTTAGACGCTCAACGAGCTATTCGCTAAAAGCTAAATTAAGCAACGAACTTCTCGAAGTACTTGATGGTGCGGACCATCTGAGAGGTGTAGGAGTTCTCGTTGTCGTACCAAGAGGTGACCTGAACGAGGGTCTGGCCGTTGCCGAGGTCGGAGGCCATGGTCTGCGTGGCGTCGAAGATGGAGCCGTGAGTCTCGCCGACGATGTCGCGGGAGACGATCTGGTCCTCGTTGTAGGCGAAGGTATCGGGGATGGTCTCGGCGTAGGCCTTCATGGCAGCGTTGACCTCGTCGACGGTGACCTTCTTATCAACGACGGCGTAGAGGTTGGTCAGCGAGCCGGTCGGCGTCGGGACGCGCTGGGCGGCACCGATGAGCTTGCCATTGAGCTCGGGGAGAACCAGGCCGATGGCCTTGGCAGCGCCCGTGGTGTTCGGGACGATGTTCTCGGAGCAGGCGCGGGAGCGACGGAAGTTGCCCTTGCGCTGCGGGCCGTCGAGCGGCATCTGGTCGCCGGTGAAGGCGTGGATGGTGGTCATGATGCCGGACACGATGGGAGCGAAGTCGTTCAGACCCTTGGCCATCGGGGCGAGGCAGTTGGTGGTGCAGGAAGCAGCGGAGATGATGTTGTCCTCAGCGGTCAGCGTCTCATGGTTGACGTTGTACACGATGGTGGGCAGATCGCTGCCGGCCGGAGCGGAGATGACGACCTTCTTGGCGCCAGCGTTGATGTGGGCCTGAGCCTTAGCCTTGCTGGTGTAGAAGCCGGTGCACTCGAGAACGACGTCGACGTCGAGGTCGCCCCAAGGCAGGTTGTTGGCGTCGGCCTCCTTGTAGATCTTGATCTCCTTGCCGTCAACGGTGATGGAATCCTCGCCAGCAACGACCTCGTGATCGCGAGCGTAGTTGCCCTGCGTGGAGTCGTACTTCAGCAGGTAAGCGAGCATATCGGGAGAGGTGAGGTCGTTGATAGCGACGATCTCGGAGCCCTCATGACCGAACATCTGACGGAAAGCCAGACGACCGATGCGACCGAAGCCGTTAATAGCAACCTTTACTGCCATTGTGTCTCCTTTCGTAAGGCCCCCGCGAGCTACAGCGCCCGCCGTTGAGGCCCACAAACTAACCACTCGCCTAATATACCTTTTTTTTGACTTGAATTTCACGAGAATGCTCGAAATTGAAAATCAAATTTACGTTAAAACGTTTTAAAGAATAAAATAGCAGCTAAATCCGTATATAAGTCGATACTTCAAACTACTTGTTTGCTTCAATGAGCTTTTCAAGCCTCAAAACGCGATGGTACAGGGCAGACTTCGACAAGGGAGGGTCAGCCATCTCGCCCAGATCGCGCAGCGACAGATCGGGATAGCGCTCGCGCAGGTCGCAAAAGACTGCCAGGGCGTCCGGAAGCGTGTCGCGCAAACCCCGCTGTTCGAGCTCATCGATCAACGCAAGCTGATGCTGGGCGGCACCCGCACTTCTGGTCTGATTGGCCAGTTCGGCATTCACGCGACGGTTTACGTCGTTCTTAACCAATTTGACCGCGCGCGCCTCCTCAATCTCGGCAACGCTGCGCTTGGCACCAATCAGCTTTAGGAGCTGCTCGATCTCCTCGGCGCTCTTAATGTAGACAGCAAAGGATCCGCGCCGCGCGTTAACGCGCGCATGGACCCCAATCTGCTCCAATAGATCGCAAAGTCCCTTGGCATATTGCTCGCCCTGCACCGCGATCTCCAAATGAAAGTCGCCGCGGGGATCGGCCACGAAACCGCCGGCGATGAGCGCGCCGCGGATGTAGGCAAGCCTGCAGCAGGGACGGGCAACGATGTGCCGGGGAACACCAGCGACGAGCCCTCCCCTGCGGTCGAGAATGCCCAGCAGCACCAGAGCCTTGTCCAGGTCGGGCTGATCGGGCAGGGTAATGAGATAGTTACGGACCTTATGCAAGACCGATTTACGAACGGTGAATTCCGTTTTGAGCTTAAGGATGCGATGCGTCAGCGTGATCATCGTGCGCGCGACGGCACCCGTCTCGGTCGCGACCGTCAAACGATACCGCCCGGAGCCGGCCAGCGAAAGTGTGCCGCTCACACGCGTCAGGGCGGCAAGCGTCGACAAATCGCAGTATTCACATTCGGGTTCGCAGCGCGCGAGCTCGTCACGCACCTCGGCGGTAAACGACATGCAGACCTATGCTTTCGTGTTGGCGCGCGACAGGTCGCGATGGGAAATGCTCACGTGATATTGGGCGCCTTCCAAATAACGTGCCGTGGCCTCGGCGATGGCAACGCTGCGGTGTTGACCGCCCGTGCAGCCGATGGCAATAGAAAGCTGTGGCTTGCCCTCCGCGATATAGCCGGGCATGACCGTATCGAGCAGTTGCGTCCAGGCCTTCCAGAACTCCTGGGTCTTGGGATGGTCCAGAACAAAGTCGGAGACTTTCTTATCGAGACCGGTCATGGTGCGCATCTCAGGATCGTAGAACGGATTGGGCAGGAAGCGAACGTCGATCATAATGTCCGCCTCGACGGGCATGCCGTGCTTAAAGCCAAACGAGAACACGTGAACGTCCATGAGCTGCTGGTCGGACAGCTCGGAGAACGCCATGCGCAATTTGTTGCGCAGGGCAGAGGTGCGCAGACGGCTCGTGTCGATGATCATATCGGCTCGATCGCGCACACCCTGCAGCTGCAGGCGCTCGCGCTGAATCGCATCGGCCGTAGTCTCCCCCGGCTTGGCAATGGGGTGGCGGCGGCGGTTTTCGCTATAACGACGGATCAGCACCTCGTCAGAGGCCTCGAGAAACACGATGTCACAGCTCATCTCGCGCTCCTCGAGCGCGGCAACGGCATCGAGCAGCTCATCGAACAAGCCCTGGCTGCGCAGGTCGCAGGTGACGGCAAGATGCCTGCCCACGCCCGTATTGATGCCGACGAGTTCGGCAAGCTGGGCGATCAGACGCGGAGGCAAGTTGTCGATGCAAAAATAGCCCATGTCCTCGAACACATGCATGGCCTGCGTTCGGCCCGATCCGGACATTCCGGTGATGATGACGATATCGGGGATGCGCTCCGAGCGCTCCGCCGCATCCATGGCATCTCCCTTTTGCATGTGTGCCTCCTAAAACAAGCGCGGGACCCGGCCAGCGGATCCCGCGCGATCAATTGCCTTTATTGAGTATACCGCCCCAAGCGGATACGAGGCCTGTCTTACGCCTCAAGCGCAGCCTTGAACCAACTTGTAATACTCGTGGGGTGCGTAATGGCAGTGCCGACGACAACTGCCCAGGCGCCCGCATCAATCGCGGCGCGGGCCTCCTCGGGCGTGTGCACGCGGCCCTCGCAGATGATGGGAAGGCCGGGAAACTCCTCGGTCGCCTGACGCAGGAGCGGCAGATCGGGACCGTCGGCCATGGTGCAGTCGATGGCGGCAACACCGTGAGAAAGCGTAGTGGATACCAGGTCAAAGCCCATATCAACCGCACGGCGAATATCCTCGATGGTGGCACAGTCGGCCATCAGGAGCACGCCCTCCTCGTGCAGCGGACGGAAGGTGTCCTCGACGGTCTTGCCATCGGGACGTGGGCGATCAGTGGCATCAATTGCCACGATATCGGCACCGGCGGCAACGCAGGCGCGAGCGTGGCGCAGCGTCGGCGTGATGTAGACGCCCTCGTGCCCATCCTTCCACAAGCCGATGACGGGGACCTCGCAGCGGCCCTTAATGGCGGCGATGTCGGCAAGGCCCTGGCAGCGAATGGCGGCGGCGCCGCCGAGCTCGCAAGCGCGAGACATTTGAGCCATGGTCTCGGGCGTACGAAGCGGCTCGCCCATATACGCCTGAACGCTCACGACGAGCTTGCCCTTCAGGGATTGAATCAAAGGATCAACGGTCATGTTCGACTCAACCTTTCTCAAAACAGCCTTCTGAGACACCGCACCTTGACGTTCAAACCGTCGCTCGCGTACCGAAGTACGCTTCGCTCCTCTTTCACGTCAATCTGCGGCACCTCAGAAGGCGCACTTGGTAGTTATGTTTACTTCAACGACGCAAGAAGGTGTTCGGCGGCACCGATAAGCGGCGCGTCGCCCTCCAGAGAACCGATGAGGATCGGCGTGTCCTGAAGCGGATCGAGCGCCTGGCTGGAATAGCCCTCGTGCACCGAATCCTTCCACGTCTGCGAACGCCAATCGGGACCTTGGTGAATTACGCCGCCCGAAAGCACGATGACCTCGGGATCCAGGATGTTAGCGAGCGAGCCCAAGCTGGCACCCAGCGCAAAGCCGGCGTCATGGATGACCTCGGTCGCCTTTGCGTCGCCAGCACGGCACAGGTCGTTCACGTCGCGACCGACCGAAGGACGGCTGGGGTCGACGCGACCGAAGCGCTCGTCGTACATACGGCCAATCGAGGTGCCCGAGGCTACCGACTCAAGATGGCCAGAACGCCCGCAGGCGCAGGGAATGCCGGCGGCAGCCGAACACTCGATGTGGCCCATATGGCCGGCAGCACCATGGAAGCCCTGCATCACGCGGCCGTTCTCGACATATGCGCCGCCGATGCCCGTACCGATGCCCAGACACAAGACGGAGAACTTGCCCTTGCCGACGCCCCAGTGGGCCTCGCCCAGAGCATGAGCCTGCACGTCGCCCACCACGGCAACGGGGAGACCAAGGTCCTCGCGCAGGCGCGGCCCCAACTGAACGCCGGACCAGCCGGGCATGATCTCGTTGGCATACGCGATGGCGCCCGTCTTGGGATCGACGACGCCTGCGGCACCGATACCGACACCGAGAACCTCGACATCGGGATTCGCCTCAAGAGCGGCCTTGATGGACGCCTCGATACGCTGGAAGACGGCCTCGCCGCCCTCCTGGGCCTCAGTAGGAACCTCGGCCTCAAATACGGAATGGGGCACGCTGCCGTCAGCCGGGTACTCCATAATGGCGGTCGCGATCTTAGTTCCGCCGATGTCGACAGAGCAGACGTACTTGTTCTCCATGTCGTTCTCCTTAGGAGATAAAAACAACTACAGGAAATGCGCCGTCAGGCTAGCCGCCACAGCGCGGTAAAGGTTTTCCAGGTGCCCGAGGTTGGGGTGAAAGTGGTCGGGCGTTGACCTAATGGGTCACGCCCGACCACTTGAGCCCCAAGATCGGGTGCCTGGGGAAGCTTTACAGGAGACCGTTGTCCTGGAGGACCTTCTTAATCGCCTCGACGTTCTCGCCGGTCATGGCCTTCACCGGGCGCGGCATGGTCGGGCTGTCGAAGATGCCCATGAGGTTCATAGCGGTCTTGAAGGCGCCGACACCACCGGCATAGCCCTGGACGCCCGAGGTGACATCCCAAATGTGGGAGATCTCGTTGAGGCGATCCTGCTCGGCCTTGACGGTAGCCCAGTCGCCGGCCTGAGCGGCCTTCCACTGACGCACGTAGCCCTCGGGCTCAACGTTGGCGAGACCCGGGACGGAACCGTCGGCGCCACCGAGGTAGGCACCGTCAACGACAACCTCGTGACCGGTGAGGATGCTCATCGGATGGCCGTTCTTCTCGTTCTCCTGAACGAGGTAGCGGAACGAGATGTCATCACCCGAGGAATCCTTGACGCCGGCCAGGACGCCCTCGGCGCCGAGCTTGGCAAGGAGCTTCCAGGGGAGCTTGGTGTGGACGCACACGGGGATGTCATAGGCAAAGATGGGCAGGTCGAGCTCCTCGTGCAGGATGCGGAAGTGCTCCTCAACCTCGGTCATGCCCTGCAGGGCATAGAACGGGCAGGTGGCGACAAGCGCATCGGCGCCCAGCTCCTGAGCGACCTTGCCGTGCTCGATCATGCGCTCGGTCTCGGTGTCGATGATGCCGACCAGAACGGGAACACGGTGGTCGACGATACGAACGGCCTCAGCGATAATCTGGCGACGGCGCTCGTCGGTGGAGAAGACGACCTCGCCCGAGGATCCCAAGAAGAACAGGCCATCGACGCCGGCATCGATCATGCGGTTGATGCTGCGCTCAAAGGAGACAACATCGAGCTGGTGGTCTTCGGTATCGGGAACAACGACGGGAGGGATAACGCCGGTGAATTTCTGAGTTGCCACAAGAATCTCCTTAGTTGTCTGGCGGGCAGCCCTATGCCGCCCACTCTTGTTGGCAGTGTCCAGGCCGTCTAGGCCAAAGAACACGGGTAGAACGTTTGGTTAAAGAAGTCGACGACTTCGTTTTCGAACGCATTGATGCGCTCGTGAGCGTATTTTGCATAGATGATATGCCTCCGGTCACACTCAAGACCGTTGAATACGGCAAACTGATCCTTGGGATCGCTCACGGTATCCATAAGCGATGTGCCCATGAGCACCGATCCGCGCACCCGAGACGACAGCGCCTCGAGGCCGCCAGGAAGCGGATTGGCAACCGCCGTGCAGGCGAGGCCCCGCTCGTCCAGAGCAGAAACCGCCAGCGCGACTCCGCCGCCAAGACCCTCGCCCCATGCAAAGATGCGGTCGGGGTCCATGCCATCAAGATTGCGCGCCACCTTCGCCAGCGCGCAACCCCAACGGACGCGCTCGACAAAAGTGGGCGAAGAAATCCCCCGCTGCAGGTCGTCCGCACCAGCAACATCGTCATCCAGCGCGAGGACGGCATACCCCATGGCGGCAAATCTCGTCATGTGATGCCAGCCGCGCACAGGCCGATCGATGTCGTGGAACATCAGACACAACGGCACGCGCTCAGATACTCGGGCACGACCGACAGGCTCGATCAAACGAGCGTGAATCGCATCGTCACCGAGCTCAAAGGAGACCTCCGAGTAACGGGCGCAGGGGTTAACAAAGTCAATCGCCGTAATGGCCAGGCCTTGAATCTCAAGATTCGAAGCGCATGTCTCTAAATCAGAAACATCTGCTTGGACATCACCGCGCCAGTCCCGATATTCTGCAAGCCTTGACGAAACCGTTCCAGGAATTCCCACGAGCCCGGGGACAATCAGCTCGTCAACATTGCTCTCGCACTTAGACATGAGCCTCCCCTCCCTTGCAGAAAAACGGAATGATCAGATCATCAAAATCCTGAATCTCCTCGTGGCCAAAGCCTTCAAAGAACTCATGACGCTTTTCGCAGGTCAGGTTGTTATAGACCGCAAACTGCGTCGCTGGCGGACAGACGATATCGGCTGTGCCGGTGCCAAACAGCACGGGGCATTTGACCATAGGGGCAAAGTTCTTGGAATCGAAGTACGCCAGCTTGGCATAGGCTTCGTCAATACGAGTCGAGTCCTCGTCAAACCAGCGAGACCAATAGCGCAGGCCCTCGTAGGCAATGTCGTCGGCATCCAAATCCCAGACCAGGCGGAAATCTGACAGGAAGGGATAGAGGATGGCGGCGCGATTGATAAGCTCGCTGTTAAGCGCACAGGTCGCAATGCCCAAACCGCCGCCCTGCGACGCGCCGTTCACAAACACACGCGCAAGATCGATGCCCTCGAGCTCGCGAACGATGCGGCACAGGATTCGAATATCTTGGTGTAAGCGGACATAGTAGAGGTTGGCAGGGTCGCCGTCGATACCGGCGACGATATGCCCGGCAACCGTTGTGCCCTCAAATCCACCAATGTCCTCGGAGGGACCTCCTTGGCCGGGGCAGTCGAGGGCGATGAGTGCCATGCCCATGCCCGCAAACGACGCCTGCTCAAACCAGCTGCGGCTTGCACCCGGATACCCATGGAACTGAAGTACCAATGGCACGGGCTCGTCCGAGACGGGTTTAAGGTACTTGGCATGCAGGCGCGCGCCACACATGCCGGTATACCAGAGGTCGAAAAGCTGGCAAGTCGCGGCATCGGCGACCGATGCCGTCTCGATCGCATAGTCAAGCCCGACGGCGTCGGCCTCGGCCATGCGATCCTTCCAAAAGAGATCGAAATCTGATGGACGGGGCATGGCGCCTCGATATTCACCAAATTGATGTTGTAGCTCCTGAGCACTTGGCATGGCTCGTGAACCCAACCTTTCGAAATCGCAACGGAGGTGCGCCCGGCAAGGGAACCGGGCGCACGGGAGGGAAAGCGAGGCTACTCGCCGAGCTTGGGATGCAGCAGCGACGGCGCAGCGCCGAGCAGCATCTTGGTGTAGGGGTCCTGGGGGTGCTGGAAGACCTGCTTGGCCTCGCCCTGCTCGACGATCCTGCCGCCATTCATAACGATGATGTCGTCAGAGATATAGCGGACCGTCTGGATGTCATGGCTGATGAACACCATGGCCAGGCCGAGTTCCTTCTTAAGGTCGGTCAGCAGGTTCAGGATCTGCGCGCGGACCGAAACGTCCAGAGCCGAGGTGGGCTCGTCGGCGATGATGGCATCGGGGTTCAGCGACAGGGCACGGGCAATTGCGACGCGCTGGCGCTGGCCGCCCGAAAGCTGGCCGGGAAGAACCTCGGCAGCGGAGCTGGGCAGACCGGTGAGCTCCAAGAGTTCCTTGACGCGCTTCTCCTGCTCGGCCTCGGTACCCAGGTTGTGGACGCGCATGGGGTCGAGCAGCTGCTCGCGAACGACCATGCGGGGGTTGAGCGCCGTGGCCGGGTTCTGGAACACGACCGAGATGACGCGACCCATGTGGCGACGGTCCTCGGCGGTACGTTTGGTAACGTCCTTGCCCTTAAAGTAGACCTTGCCGCTCGTGGGGGCCTGCAGGCCGCACATGACGTTGGCGGTGGTGGACTTACCGCAACCGGACTCGCCGACGATGCCGATCGTCTGACCGGGCATGAGCTTAATCGTTACACCCTGGACGGCGTGAACCAGGTTGGGGTGCAGAATCGAGCCGGTACGGGTCCTAAAGGTGACGTGGACGTCATCAAGGAAGATGATCGGATCGACGCCGTTGACTGCGGTCTCGCTCATCTACATCACCTCCGCGTGAGGGGTCAAACCATTTGCCTTGAGCACCTCGTCGGGGAGCTCGGAATAGAAGTGCTCGGTGCCGGGCACGCGCTTGAAGACCGGACGGGTGTCCAGGCCAATACGCGGATGGCTCGAGCGGGGCGCGAAGCGATCGCCCTTGGGGAAATCGCGCGGACTCGGAACGGCGCCGGGCACCTGGTGCAGGCGGCCCGAACCGCTCTCGATGGACAGAACGGAACCCAGAAGACCGCGGGTGTACTCGTGGATCGGGTTAGTGAGCAGCTCCTTGGTGGGCGCCTGCTCGATAACCTGGCCAGCGTACATAACCGTGATGTTGTGGGCGACCTCGGCGACCAGCGCCAGGTCGTGCGAAACGAAGATCATGGCAAAGCCGAGCTTGGCCTGAAGATCGTTGAGCAGCTTGATAACCTGCTTCTGAACGGTAACGTCCAGAGCGGTCGTGGGCTCGTCGCAGATGACCAGCTTGGGGTCGCGGGTAAGGGCCATAGCGATCAGGACACGCTGACGCTGGCCGCCGGAAAGCTCGTGCGGATAGCTCTCGAGCGTGCGCTTGGGATCGAGGCCGACGAGCTCCAGGAGCTCCTCGGCGCTGCGGGTTCCGCCGCGCTTGGTGAGCTGCTTCATCTGGGCAGAGATGAGCATGGAGGGGTTGAGCGAGGACAGGGCGTCCTGATAGACCATAGCGATATCGGTACCGCGCAGGCCGAACCACTCCTTCTTGCTCATCTTGAGCAGGTCACGGCCCTCCCAAAGAACCTCGCCGGAAAGATGCTCGTCATCGTCGGTCAGGCCCATGATGGCCAGCGTGGTGATGGACTTACCGCAACCGGACTCGCCCACCAGGCCCATAGTCTGACCAGGACGAACGTCAAAGTTGACATGGTCGACGACGTTGATATCACCGTGATGCTCAAACTGGATGCAGAAGTCACGGACCGAGAGAATCGGCTCAACGGACTCGTCGGGCACGTGGCGATCGTCACGCTTGAGCTCGACATCGCGCAGGGCGCCAAGGCGAGCGGAGAGGGACTGGGCCTGCTCCTTGTAGGCGCGAACGGGGTCGGAGAACAGCAGGTCGGCCTCGCGACGCTTGGAGGAATCGGTAGGATCCAGGGCAGCGGAGGGAGCAGCGGCCATGGCGTCGGTAATGCCCTCGGAGAGGATGTTGAGCGCCAGGCAGGTGATCATGATGGCCAGGCCCGGGAACAGCGCCTGCCACCAACGGCCGGCGAGCACGCCGCCGCGGGCGTCGGCGAGGATGTTGCCCCAGGTAGCGGTGGGCTCCTGGATACCAGCGCCGATGAAAGTCAGCGAGGCCTCGAAGATGATGGCGTCGGCGACCAGGGTAACGGTGAAGACCATGATCGGGGCGATGCAGTTACGCAGAACATGCTTGATCAAAATCCACGGAGCCTTGGCGCCGGAAACGATGACCGCGCGGACATAGTCCTCGCCGTACTCGGACACGATGTTGGCGCGTACGATACGGGCAATCTGCGGAGTGTACATAAAGCCGATGGCGAAGATGATCGACGGCACGGAGTTGCCCAGGATGGAGACGAAGACGGCCGCGAGGGCGATGCCCGGGATGGACATGATGATGTCCAAGATACGCATGATCGTCTCGGAGACGGCCTTGCGCGAAACCGCTGCAAGGGCACCCACGACCGAGCCGCAGACCAGAGCCATGGCAGTGGCGCCAAAGCCGATAATCAGCGAGTAACGACCACCGTAGAGCATACGCGACAGAATGTCGCGACCCTTATCGTCGGTACCGAAGATAAATCCGTTGCCGGGAGCCTGGCGAGCCGTAAAGATCTCGACCGGGCTATAGGGGGCAAGAAGGGGCGCCAGAATCGCAGTCAGGGCGACCAGCACCAGCACGACGGCGGCAATCTTAGAAGACAGCGTCATCTTCTTCCAGCCACCGAGCTTGAGCCCCTTGGAGGCAGCCTTCTCGAGCTGCTCGGTTTGCTTCTCTCGAATCTTTACCATAATCTACACCGTCCTGATGCGCGGGTTGATGAGCAGGTAGAGCATGTCAACCACGATGTTGATGATGATGAAGGCGAGAGCAACGACGATGACGACGCCCTGAACCAGGTTCGCCTCGTTGCCCTGAACGCCCTGCAGAATCGCGGTGCCCATGCCGGGGAGGTTGAAGATAACCTCGATGACGACGGCGCCGCCCATGAGGTAACCGATCTTAAGACCGAGGGTGGTGACCGGGGTGATCAGCGCATTGCGAAGAACGTTGATGCCGACGACGACCTTCTCGGGAACGCCGGCGCCGCGAGCCATACGGACATAATCCTTGTCGAGCTCCTCGACCATGGCGGTACGCACGATACGAGTCATCTGGCCCGTCAGCGGAAATGCCAAGGCGATAGCGGGCATGATCATACGTCCCAGATAGCCAACCGGATTCGTGGTGAAGTGAGGCAGAGCACCCGATGCCGGGAGCACCTTAAGGTAGGAAGAGAACAGCAGGATCAACAGAACGGCAAGCCAGAACGACGGGGTTGCCAAGCCGGCGATGGAAAAGACGCGGATCACTTGGTCCGGCCATTTGTCGCGATACAGTGCCGCGATGACGCCGAGCAAAAACGAAACGACCGCACCGATGGCAAGACCGATAAAGGTCAGCTGCATCGTGACGGGCAGGGCCGTGGAGATGCGCTTGGCAACGGAGTTGCGAGCAGCACCATAGGTGCCCATGTCGCCATGGATCAAATCGCCCATATAGCGCACGTAGCGCACGGGCCAGGGGTCGTCCAGACCATACTTCTCATGGTACTCGGCAACCGCCTCGGGCGAGGCACCGTCACCCAACGCCGTGTAGGCGGGGTCGGTCTTGGAGAACGACATAAGGAAGAACACCAGGACGGTGACGCCCAATGCCATGATCGGCAGCGCCACAAGACGCCTTCCAATCAAACGTAGCAAGTTGTTCACGTTCTCTCCCCTTTCTTTTGTCGGTAGGACCAACTGGTATATGAGTACGGATACTCATTACAAGACCCGAGCGACATCGTTGCCGCCCGGGTCTTTGTTTCAACTATGAGGATACGGTCCCAATGACCGACATCCTGCATACAGACTCAAGCGAGTCTTACGCCTTGACGGTCGCAACGCCCCTGAAGGACATGCTCGTCGTGCCGATGCCCTTGAAGCCATCGAGGGCCTCGCCGTTGGGCGCAGTGGACGGATCGTCCCAGGAAGCGGAGACGGTCTTGACGTGGACAACGGGGTACAGAACGGCGTTGTCGGCAATGATGTCGAAGCACTCGTTCCACTTCTTCTGCTGCTCGTCGCCCTCGGCGGCAAGAGCCTCGTCCATGAGACTGTGGAGCTTCTGCCACTCAGCGGACTCCTTCCACGGGCAACGGGTCTGCATCCAGACGTTGTCGCCGTACCACCAGTTGAGCAGCAGGTCGGGGTCGGCGCCGAAGCAGGAAGGATCGCCAGGGGCAAGGAGGATATCGTAGGCCTCGCCGCCGTCGATGGCAGCGTAGGTGGCCGGCGAGGTATCGGTCTGGATGGTCACATCGAAGCCGAGAGCGTCGAGGTCGTTCTTGACCTGGGCGGCCATGCCCTTAATCTGCTCGTTGTCGGTGGTGCGCAGGGTGATGGCACCCGGGGTGATGCCAGACTCCTCGATGAGCTTCTTAGCCTTCTTGGCGTCGGTCTTGTACACCGTGGAAGCCTCATGATAGTTGGTGAAGCTCTTGGGCAGGTAGCAGCTGGCAGCGGTGGCAAGGCCGGCGAAGGTGTTGCTGACCATCTTCTCGGTGTCGAGCGCATACATGACAGCCTGACGGACCTTGACGTTGTTCCAAGGCTCCTTGGCGACGTTGAACATGATGAAGCGGGTGCCGAAACCCTGAACGTTATCGATCTTGCAGCCGGCGCTCTCAAGCTGGTCGACGGCGTCAGCGGTAACGAGCTCCATAACGAGCGTGGAGCCCTCCTGCTGAGCGGTAACGCGAGCGGTGGGGTCGGTCAGGATGCTGTACTGGATCTTCTTATCCTCGGCAGCATACTCACCGTTGTACTCAGGATTGGGAACCAGGGTAATCTCGGTATCGGAGATAGAGTCGTACATCCAGGGGCCGGAGCCGATCGGCTGCTTGGCGCGATCCTCCTCGGTCTGAGTGGCCGGGGTAACGCGGACGATGGCCAGACGATCCTTGAGCAGGGAGAAGTTGGGGACCTTGGTCTTGACCGTCACGGTGCTGGCGTCCTTGGCCTCGATGGACTCGAAGGGCTGGAAGAACGGAGCATAGGTAGCGGAAGCGGCGCAAGCGGTGTAGGAGGCAACGACATCGTCAGCGGTGACCTCGGTGCCATCGGAGAACTTGGCGCCCTTGCGGATGGTGACCTCGAAAGTGGTGTCGTCCACGGACTTAGGATCGTCGGTGGCGAGCTCGTTGAAGGTGCTGTAGTCGTGGTAATCGATGCCGTAGAGGCCCTCGACGACGTGCCAGTTAGCACCCAGGCCCACAGCGGAGCCGGTGCTGGCGGGATCGAAGCTGGACGGAGCGTAAGCGGAACCAGCGGTGATCACGCCGCCGCCACGGTTGGCGGAATCGGTGGAACCGGAAGCGGAACCCTCGTCGCTAGAGCTGCCACCGCAGCCGGTGAGACCAAGCCCTGCGACAGCAGCGACGCTGCCGGTGAGGCCGAGGAACGAACGCCTGGACATACCCTTGTTGATGATGGCCATGTCTTCTCCTATCAATAGAGAATCTTACTCGGGAGCACCTAGACTTGCCCCCGCGCAACTTGCGGACGATATATACCTTACCTACCGACGAACCCAACTGAGGTGCCGCGCTCGGCGACCGATACATACATACGCTTGAACGGTATTTACTACCGTTCACCGAATTCGTTGACAAACGATTCGTCAGACAGTATGTATCGGCGAGGTGAGATATCAGTCTTCGTCAACCCGCAGGATAGCAGGGTTTACGCTTGGGTTAGTCAAACGTTTTAGCGTTAATAAAACCCGAAACCAGCAGGCAATCATGGCGAAATAAATGGTTGAAAATCGCGCAATCATGTATATCAGCTGTTTAGGCTCGTGTTTAGCTATCGGAATGGCCAGCTGCCGCCTCGGCGCGCTCGGCATTCCATGCAACGAGCGCCTCGTGGACCGCCTTGGCAACATCGGCAGGTATGCCGCGAACTTCCGCGATCTCTTGCTCGCTCGCCGCGCGCAAACGCTTCATCGAGCCAAAATGGCGCATAAGGGCACGTTTTCTGGTGGGTCCCACGCCCGGAACGTCATCGAGTACCGAAACCGTCATGGCCTTGTCGCGCAACTCGCGGTGGAACGTGATGGCAAATCGGTGGGACTCATCGCGTACCTGTTTAATTAGATAGAGCGACGCGGACCCGGTCGGCAGCACGACGGGAGTCTCGTCCCAAGGCACAAAAACTTCCTCATCGGCCTTTGCCAAGCCACAAACTGGTATATCGAGCCCAAGAGCCTCAAGTTGCTTGATCGCAGCGGTCAATTGCGGCTTACCGCCATCGACAACGAGCAAATCGGGGCGCGATCCAAAGCGCTCGTCGGCCATGCGCTCGGGAGCGTAGCGTCGTCCCAAAACCTCGGACATCGACACGAAGTCGTTTGCCTCGTCCAATTCGGCCTGAATTTTAAAACGACGGTACTGGCTCTTGTCGGCGCGCCCGTTGGTAAACACCACCATCGAGGCGACGGTAAAGGTTCCGTGCAGCGTCGAGATATCGAAGCACTCGATACGCATCGGCGGCGCCGGCAGCGCCAGCGCGCTTTCGAGCTCCAGGAGCGCTTGATTGGTGCGGTCGTCAGCGTACCCCGTTCGCATCATGTAGCGCATGAGGGCATGGCGCGCATTTTTGGATGCCATATCGAGCAAACGGTGCTTTTCGCCACGCTGCGGCCTATGGAGATGGCAGGAACGCTCGCGCTTGCCTGCAAGCCACTCCCCCAGCGCCTCCGCATCCTCAAGCTCGACAGAGAGGTTTATCTCAGCTGGAATATCAGCCGTCTCGTCGTAATAGCGCTTAAGAAAGCCCGACTGGAGCTCTTCCTCGTCAACATCAAGACCCTTGTCGAGAATGAACTCGCAGGTGCGAACTGTTCGGCCCTCACGCACGACAAAGACGCAAGCGGCAGAGATGGTCTCCTCGCGATAGAAACCGATGACATCGATATCGACACTGGAGGGAAAAACGACTTGCTGACGGTCGTCCAGACCCCTGATGACCTCCAAACGACGCTTGACGCGTGCCGCGCGCTCAAAATCGAGTGCCTCGGCGGCATCCGCCATCTCGGAAGTCAGCTCGTCGACGACATCCTTGCGATGGCCCGACAAAAAGCGCTCGACACGCTTGACGTTCTTGGCATAGTCTGCCGGGGGAATCGCGCCGACACACGCACCCGGCCCGCGCCCGACATGGTAGTCGAAGCAGGGACGCCCGTTTTGTGCGCAAATCATATTGACGATGTCTTCCTCGCCCTTGTGGGACTCGATGATACGACGACAACGACGCCACTCCGCACAGGATGCAGAGCAGATGGGGATAACCTTGCGCAGCGTATCTATCGTCTCACGTGCCGCACGGCTATCGGTATAGGGTCCAAAATAGCGCGTTCCCGGCTTATGACGCTCACGCGTGTATTTGATAGCGGGATACAGGTCGCCCTTTGTAATGGCGATAAAGGGGTAGCTCTTGTCATCCTTGAGGTCGACGTTAAAGTACGGATGGTACTGGCCGATCAGGTTGCGCTCGAGTACAAGCGCCTCATGCTCGGTTTCGACAACGATGTAGTCAAAGCTCGCAACCAATTGCATCATGAGCGGTATTTTTTGGCGCTCATCCTGCAGCGTCACGTACTGGCGCATACGGGAACGCAGGTTTTTCGCCTTGCCAACGTAGATGACATCGCCCTTGGCATCCTTCCAAAGGTAGCATCCGGGCTGCGTGGGAACGCGCGAAACCTGCTCGGCGAGTGTTGGAATGTTGTCGTGACCGGCCACACGCACCTACTTGCGACGAAGCAGCGCCGAGACCTCGGGCATCTTAAGGACGACGGCAAGGCCAAAGGTAACAGCAAGCGAGACGGCACCGGCAACGCAAACGTAGCCAAGAGTAATCAGAATCGAGCCGCCAAGTGCGCCGACAAAGTGCTCAAGCGCCCACATGACGCCGGCGCCTGCGGCAGCACCCAGGCCACCGAGCAAAAGGCCAAAGAAACCGCCATGCAGGATAGATTTGACCTGAAGACCACGCAGACGACGACGCAGCCACCACAGCGAACAACCGACCAAGATCACGTAGTCGACGACATACGAAAGCGCGATTGCCGGCATACCGAAGCCCAGCACAACGCCAAACAGCAGAACCGAGCCAGCCTGGCCGATGGCGGAATACAGGCAATAGCGGCTATAGGGCTTCATGTCGAGCAAAGCAGAGAAGCTCTTCTGCATCAATACGACCACGCCGTAGAGCGGCAGCGAGAACGCCAGGTAGACAAGGAACTCGGACACCAGCGCCACGCCGGACTCATCAAACTTGCCGGCACAGTAAATCATGTTGAGCGGACGCGCGAAGACAATCAGGTACAGCGCGAACGGAATCAGGAAGAACAGCATCTGGGCGACGCCACGCGAAATGCCCGTGCGAACGCTGTCGTAATCCTTCTCCTGTGCGTCGTGAGAGAGCTCGGTATAGAGCGCCGTCGAAAGCGAGGCGGCAATCAGCGCGTAGGGAAGCGTGTACCACAGGCGCGCATAGGCGATGACGGAAGGGCCAGTCTCGGGCTGGACCACCAGCGCGGCAGCGTTGGTGATAGAAGTCGAGACAAACATGCACACCGTGGCGAGCAGCGTCGGGATACCGAGCGCAATCGTCTGACGCAGCGCGGGGTCCTTAAAGTCGATATGGATATGGGGATGCACGCCGTGCTTGCCAAGCGCGGGGATCTGACATGCCATCTGAACAAAGACACCGAGGGTCGTACCGGCCGCAATCAAGATGATGCCGGCACGTTCACCAAACTGTGCGGACACGGGCGCAAAACCCATAAAGCTCGCAATGACGATCACATTGTTGAGGACCGGGGCAAACGTCGACCAGAAGTAGTCGCGGTGTGCGTTGAGAACGCCCGAAAACACCGAGCCCAAACCATAAAACAGAATCTGGATGGCAAAGAAACGGAACATGAACGCAGCGGTATCCATGCTGCCGCCGTCACCCGAAAGGAACGATTGCGTCCAGATAAAGCCCGGGGCGAACACGGTCCCCAGCAACGAAATGCCACCCAGCACCAAAAGCAGAATGCCAAGCAGGTTGCCCACGTACTCGTTCGAGGCCTCGCGACCCTGCTCACGCCTCACGCCCATGTACACGGGCAAAAACGCCGTCACGAGCATGCCGCCCATCACGAGTTCGTAGAGCATATTGGGCAGGTTGTTGGCGACCTGATAGGAGGACGAGAGTAGCGACATGCCGATAGCGGCCGCCATTGCCCACGTGCGGATAAAACCGGTAACGCGAGACACGATGGTCAGGATGGTCATAAGCCCAGCGGAACGACCAACCGTGGAGTAGTCCGACGAGCCCATGTCGTCAGTGTCATCTCGCGACGAAGAAACTTCGGATGAGGGTGTCTGAGGCGCAGATTCTTTTGCAAAATGAGCTCCGCGCTTCAATTCTTCCTGCGGCATCGCTCAGTCCTCTCTCGTAATCGCGGCAACCGTCGCCCCGCAAAATGCAATTAAATCATCGGGTGCAAGCTCGAGCTGATAACCACGCTTGCCTCCCGAAATAAAAATGGTATCCCAAAGGACACACGTCTCATCAATGAGCGTCCGGTAGCGTTTTTTCATACCGACCGGGCTGCAGCCGCCGCGAACGTAGCCAGTCGCCGCAAGCAAATCCTTCACATGCATCATGACCAAGGACTTCTCCCCCGCGGCACGCGCGGCGGACTTTAGATCGAGCTCGTCGGCAACAGGGATGCAGCACACGACATAGTCGTTGGACGGTGTCACGCAGACCAAAGTCTTAAATCCTTGACCGGGCTCCTCGCCAAGCTGCTCCGAAATCGCGACCCCCAGGCCCACCGACTCATCACCATCGTCTTCGTACGTATGTAGAACATAGGAAATGCCGGCACTTTCCAGCTCGCGCATCGCATTGGTTTTTGGCGTCTTTACAGCCTTTGCCATGACATATCCTTTCCCTCGCATTCGGACGCAAGGATTAAGTATATGTCCAATTCGACTGCATACGTCACATCGGCACAGCAAGCGCCATCGAATCACAAGGAGTCGATGGCGCCCATAAACTGAATCGCCTATTTATTAAGCATCAAGTTGAGCCCGACGCTCCCGGTCACGCCTGAGCAACGGCGCCAAAAACTTGCCCGTATAACTCTGCGGACAGTCCGCAACCTGCTCCGGTGTGCCCGAAACCACGACGGTTCCGCCGCCGTTACCGCCCTCGGGACCCATATCGATCAGGCGGTCGGCAACCTTGATGACATCAAGGTTGTGCTCAATCACCAGCACCGTGTTGCCCGCATCGACCAAGCGCTGCAGCACATCGAGCAGCTGGCGGACGTCCTCAAAATGAAGGCCGGTCGTCGGCTCGTCCAAAATATAGAACGTCTTGCCCGTCTGGCGTCGATGAAGCTCCTTGGCGAGCTTCACACGCTGCGCCTCGCCGCCCGAAAGCGTCGTGGCGGGCTGGCCCAGGCTCACGTAGCCTAAGCCTACATCGTACAGCGTCTGGAGCTTGCGCTTAATCTGCGGGATATTCCCAAAGAAGGCCAACGCCTCGGTGACGCTCATGTCGAGCACGTCCGAGATGGTCTTGCCACGGTAGGTGACCTCGAGTGTCTCGCGGTTGTAGCGTTTACCGCCGCAAACTTCGCAGGGAACGTAGATATCGGGAAGGAAGTGCATCTCGATCTTGATCTGTCCGTCGCCCTTGCACGCCTCACAGCGCCCGCCACTCACATTAAAGGAGAAACGACCCGGCGAGTAGCCGCGCGCCTTCGACTCCGGCGTACTCGCAAACAGCGCGCGAAGATCATCCCACAGGCCGATATAGGTAGCAGGGTTGGAACGCGGCGTGCGGCCAATCGGCGACTGGTCGATATCGATAACCTTATCGATGCACTCGATGCCCTCGATTTTCTTATACGGACCCACAGGGCGCGTCGAGCGGTGAATGGCATTCGTAAGGGCAGGCGCAATGGTGTCGGTAACCAGGGAGCTCTTGCCCGATCCCGACACGCCGGTAACAACCGTAAGCGTACCAAACTCGATCTTGGCAGTAACGTTTTTGAGGTTGTTGGCTCGAGCGCCCGTAATTTTAAGGCAGCCGCGACCGGGCTTGCGCCGTTCATCAGGCACCCGAATCATTCGTTTGCCGGTCAGATAAGCGCCCGTCATCGACTCAGGACACGCCATGATATCGGCAGGCGTTCCCGCCGCGACTACGTGTCCGCCGTTGACGCCGGCGCCGGGCCCCATGTCGATCACGTAGTCGGCGGCACGGATTGTATCCTCGTCGTGTTCGACGACGATAACGGTATTGCCGATATCGCGCAGGCGCTCGAGCGTCTTGATCAGGCGCTCGTTGTCACGCTGATGAAGACCGATCGAGGGCTCGTCCAGAATATAGAGCACGCCCATGAGACCCGCGCCGATCTGCGTTGCCAGTCGAATACGCTGTGCCTCGCCACCGGAAAGCGTCGCCGAGGCACGATCGAGTGTCAGATAGTCGAGTCCAACATCGACCAGAAAACGCAAGCGCTCCAGGATTTCCTTGACGATACGGCCGCCGATAAACTGTTGGCGCTCGGTGAGTTCCAGGCCCTCAAAAAACTCGAGCGACTCGCGGCACGACAGGCAGCAAACCTCATAAATGGACTTGCCGCCCACGGTGACGGCGAGCATCTCGGGGCGCAGGCGAGCGCCATGGCAGCTCGAGCACGACTCCTCGCGAATGTACTTCTCCAAGCGCGCCTTGGTGTTCTCGTTCGTCGTCTCGGTATAGCGTTCGTACAGGATGTTGCGAACGCCCGAAAACTTGGTATCCCACTGGCTGCGACGTCCGTCGAGCTTTTGGTAGTCGACCGAGATCTTCGTATCGCCCAGGCCATCCAAGAATGCACGACGCACGCGAGGGGGCAAGTCCTCCCACGGCGTATCGGCGCTCACCTTAAAGTGTTTGCAGACCGCAGCAAAAATCTGCGGATAGTAGTTCGAATTGCCAAACAGGCTACCAAAGACTCCGTCGGCAATGGACTTCGAGGGATCTTCAATCAGCGCCTCGGCATCAACGGTTTTCTTAAAGCCCAGGCCGTCGCACTCAGGACATGCGCCATAGGGAGCGTTGAACGAAAAATCACGCGGCTGAAGATCGTCAATGGAATGTCCATGCTCCGGGCACGCCAAGGCCAACGAATACTCCAGAAGCTCGCCCTCGGTCCCCTCGGGAGCATCACGATCGGGCAGTATGTACACGTTTACATTGCCGTGAGCCAGCGCGGTCGCCTGCTCAACAGACTCGGCGATACGGCCCAGAGAATTCTCACGGATCACGATGCGATCGACCACGACCTCGATATCGTGCTTGAACTTTTTGTCGAGATCGATCGGGTCGTCGAGCGAGCGCACTTCGCCGTCAACGCGCACGCGGCTAAAGCCCTCGGCGCGAAGGTCCTCGAACAGTTTGGTGTACTCGCCTTTTCGCCCGCGCACCACCGGTGCCAGCACAAACGCGCGGCGGCCCTCCCCCGCCGCCAAGACCTTGTCGGCAACCTGGTCGGTCGTCTGGCGCTCAATGACGCGGCCGCATTCGGGACAGTGCGGGGTGCCCACACGAGCGAACAGCAGGCGCAGATAGTCATAAATCTCGGTTACGGTGCCAACCGTCGAGCGAGGGTTTTTAGACGTCGTCTTTTGGTCGATCGACACCGCCGGCGAAAGGCCGTCGATTGAATCCAAGTCGGGTTTGTCCATCTGGCCCAAGAACTGGCGCGCATAGCTCGAAAGGCTCTCGACGTATCGACGCTGGCCCTCGGCATAGATAGTGTCAAATGCAAGCGAACTCTTGCCCGAGCCAGAAAGACCGGTAATGACCACGAGTTGGTCACGCGGAATGGAAACATCGATATCACGGAGGTTGTGCTCACGAGCGCCGCGAATAACGATAGAAGAATCAGACATGGAAGCTCCTTGCCTCCTATTGCATCGAATCATACTGCCGATGAGTTTAGCGCACTCGACGCGCACAGATGTTCGTAATACAAGATTCGCAGACCTTTAGCTTTGCGTATCGGGTACTTTGTTTCTCGAAATACCGTGGAAAGGTTACAGTAATCTAATACTGAACTTAATTTGCCGTAACAGAGGAACGTCCATGACCGAAGATATCCCCCTTGAAATCACTTCGAGCGACATGGCCAATCTGCCCATATTCATCGCCATCCTTATCGTGGCCACCGTCGTCGTGCGCGTGTATTTTTCAATCAAACACAATGAAAAGCCGCCCATTGCCCGCGTCTTTTGGTGCGCGACGCTCCTCATCCCGCTCGGCATGGTAGCTGCATGGATTACGAATCAATTGCTCGTAAATGAGGACAGTTCCCTATGGGTCCTTTCTTATTCGGCGCTCGGTGCTGCCGCCGTCATACTTCTTGTCGAGCCCTTGGTTTCGGGACTTATCGACCAAACCGATCTTGCGACGGGAACAGTTGCCTGTATTTGCCGTGACATCCTTGTCATCGCCGCTGTTTCAGCGCTCTCGTTCGTTTCACTCGAAATTGCCTGCAACGAAACGTTCTATCGCATTCCCGCCAACTCATTCGGGTTTTCCGTCGGGCTGCTCGCGACGGTTCTGCTCTCCCTTTATTTGCTGGGACAGCGTCATGGAGGCGTCATGGTCCTCGTGCCCTTCGTCTGTTGCATCCTTGGCATTGCCGAGCACTTCGTCATTACGTTTAAAGGCGAAGCCATCCTGCCAAGCGATATCTTGGCCCTTGGCACCGCAATGGAGGTGAGCGAGGGATACGAGTTTACCTTTACCGCCGGAATCGTAACCTCTCTCGCCCTGCTGGAGATTTCTCTGGGGCTTCTTTCGCTTATCCGACCGCGAAAGCTCCGTACGTCCACCCATGTCTTCCCCGCAATCGCCGCTAACCTCTGCGCTTTTCTGCTAGTGACCGTTGTGGGGCTCTCGGGCTTTTCCAGCATCGACTTGGAGCAGGCGCTGGATTTTGGATTTGACCGTTGGCAGCCCATCACCACATATACGTCTCAGGGTTTTATCACTTCGTTCACCGAAATGGTCAACGAGTTGCCCATTGAGAAGCCCGAAGACTATACGCCCGATGAGGCGCAGAGCATCGAGCAGGAGCTCGCCGCCGCCTACGACAGCACGTATGGCTCGAGCGAGCAGCGCGCGGCTGCCGTTGCCCAGTTCAATGAAATCAAGCCGACGATTGTTGCCGTCATGAACGAGAGTTTTAGCGACCTTTCGTGCTTTGAGCAGCTCCAGGCGGCCGGGTACACCGGCCCCGCATTCTACAACTCGCTTCCCGACACACTTGTTCGCGGCACCATGCTCGCTTCGGTCGCCGGTGGCGGAACGGCGAACTCCGAATTCGAATTTTTGACCGGAGCGACAACGGCCTTTGTCGGATTAGGCAAAATCCCCTATCAGCTGTATCAGATGAATGGCGTCAACAGTCTGGCAAAGGACCTTAAGGAGCTTGGGTATACCGCTACCGCTATGCACCCGCAAAACCCCGTCAACTACCATCGAGATAAAATCTATCAGCAGCTGGGCTTTGGAGACTTTCTTTCAATCGGCGATTTCGAAGGTGCACCCTGTTACCATGCCGGCGTATGCGACTACGCCACCTACGACAAGATACTCGACCTGCTTAGAACCGACGAAGCCCCGCAGTTCATCTTTGACGTCACGATGCAAAATCACGGCGGCTACGACTATGGCACCGTTCCCGCCGAGGAGCTGACAAACTATTGGGTCGAGGGAGCCAGCGAGGGTGCCAATAGCGCGCTCAACACCTATCTTACCTGCATCAACGCATCCGACCGGGACCTCGAGTACTTTATCAACGAGCTCCGCAATATCGGCAGACCGGTTGTCCTTGTCTTTTTTGGCGACCATCAGCCGAGCGCCGCAACGACTCTCAACGACGAGCTGTACCCTCAGGAAGATACGGCAAGCCACGCTTTCCGTATCTATCAGTCGACATATTTCGTCTGGGCTAACTATGAAATCGCCGGCAATACCGAGCTCAACGTCTACGACACCGTCGGGGCAAACGAGATTGCAGCCATTACCCTTAATAAGATCGGCGCCCCGCTCACCGACTATCAAAAGGCTCTGCTTGCAACAAGGTCAGATGTGCCCACCATCAATGTCGCCGGCTACCTTGGTGCCGACGGGCTGCGCTACGACTTGGAATCTGAAGACAGCCCATACGCCTCGACGATCGACAAGCTGCAGCGCATGCAATACCTCGAGTTCGCCAGCAAAGTTCAGTAAGCCCGCCCATTCGCTTGGACCCATCGTATTGCAAGCACGCTCGGCCCAAATGCATCGTAAATGGCTCCCGCTCGCAAACGAGGGTACAATGACGCTCGTGTCACATCACGGGGCCCCGGCCCCAACATATACAAAGGAGTCATACATGGGTTGCGAGCACGCACAGGCCGCCGGCGGACAAACATCGCCGTCGCAATTTGAGGAGAACACGCTGTCCGAGGTCAAACGCGTCATCGCCGTACTTTCCGGCAAGGGCGGTGTCGGCAAGTCGTTTGTCACCGGTGCCATCGCCACCGAGCTTGCCCGTCACGGCCACAAGGTCGGCGTCCTCGATGCCGACATCACCGGTCCCTCTATCCCCAAGATGTTCGGTATGAGCGGACGCCACGTCCATGCCCTTGGTAACCTTATGCTGCCCGAAATCTCCGAGCACGGCGTCAAGGTCATGAGCTCCAACCTTCTGCTCCAAAACGAGACCGACCCCGTCCTTTGGCGCGGTCCGGTCATCGCAGGCGCCATTAGGCAGTTCTGGAGCGAGACCTCGTGGGGCCCCATCGACTACCTGCTGGTCGACATGCCTCCGGGAACAGGCGACGTCGCGCTCACCGTCTTCCAGTCGCTGCCCGTCGACGGCATCGTCATCGTCACGAGCCCGCAGGATCTGGTCTCGATGATCGTCGCCAAGGCGGTCAACATGGCCGAGAAGATGAACGTCCCCATTCTGGGCATCGTCGAGAACATGAGCTATATCGAGTGCCCCGACTGCGGCAAGAAGATCGAGGTCTTTGGCAAGAGCAAGCTCCCCGAGGTCGCAGAGCGCTATAACCTCGACATCTTGGGCCAGCTTCCCATTAATCCGGCACTCGCCGAGGCCTGCGATAAGGGCAAGGTCGAGACCGCACTGCCCGATGGCATGTTGCCCAAGGCAGTCTCTGCCGTCGAGGCCATTACCCCGCACGAGACCGACGAGGCCTAAGTGAACACGAGCGCCTTCTATGACGTCCTGGTAATCGGCGGCGGGGCTTCAGGCCTCGCCGCCGCCATTACGGCCGCACGCGCTGGCAAAAGCGTCTGCATCGTTGAGCGCGATGTCGCCTGCGGCCTTAAGCTCCTTGCGACCGGTAACGGCCGCTGCAACCTCTCCAACGAATCGATTGATCCTCAGCGGTATAACCACCCCGTATTCGTCGAATCTGTCATGGGCCCCCAACCCGAACAAGAGCTTATGGGTTTCTTCTCCTCGCTGGGCATCATGACAACCTCCGAGGAAGGCCGGCTGTACCCGCGCTCCCTTCGCGCAGAATCGGTGCGCGACGCGCTTCTCAACGTTTGCGACCGCCTAGGTATCACCTTAATCTGCGGAGCCAACGTTGCCTCGGCGCACAAAGCTTCCGAAGGCTGGACACTCCAAATAGACCGTCCAGCGCGGGCGCTCAAGGCAAAAAAGCACGACGACCGAAAATCGGAGCTCCGCTCGCTTCGGAAAGCGCTCGCCGATGTCCCTCGCAAGAACGAGGCCCTGCAGGCACATGCCGTAATTATCGCCACGGGCGGCAACCCCACCGGTATCGCCGATACGTTTCGCCTCCCCCTCACTTCGCTGCGCCCCATCCTCTGCCCCGTATCGGCAACGGTCGTCGGCGATCGGGCGGCACTCAAGACGTTGGATGGCCTGCGCGTCCGCGCCCGCTTGACGCTCGCCCGCAATCATAATGAGCTCTGGCACGAAGACGGTGAAGTCCTGTTTCGAACCTTCGGTATCTCGGGCGTCGCTGTCTTCAACCTCTCCCGTCGTATCCAGCACGGCGATACGATCCTGCTCGACGTTTTCCCCGACCTCTCCAAAGACGAGCTGCTCGATATGCTCAACCGGCGCGTTGAGCTGCTCGGCGGCTTTTCGCCCCGCGATCCCCGTTGGCTCGATGGCATGCTCGCCCCGCAACTCTCCCGCGTCGTCTGCACGGCGTTCGAGCAGTGCCATCCAGGCTCCAACGATGTCATCCACCTGGTCTCGATCCTCAAGCACTTTAAGTTGCTCGTTGAGGGAACAGCCGAGGAGCGCTCGGCGCAAGTCACGCGTGGTGGCGTATCTGTCGAGAGCATCTCAACACCCAGTCTACGCGCGCGCAGCGCTGTCGACGCCCCGCTTTACGTCTGCGGCGAAGCGCTCGACATCGACGCCGATTGCGGAGGCTTTAACCTTGCGTGGGCCTGGCTCTCGGGCATTCGCGCTGCAAGCAGTCTGTAGCCGCGCAGTCTATAATCAAAAACGCATTCGGGCCGTCTGGGATACCGGACGGCCTCTTTCTTGCCTCTAAGGAGACCTCGATGATCGAAATCACCCAAGTCAACGCGTCGCTCGATGAAGCCGGCGATGAAAATGCCTGCCTCATTGTTGGCAAGCGAGTCGCCAAGCGCGTCCTACGTTGCAAGGACTCCGAGATCAAGTCCATCGAGCTCCATCGCAAGTCAATCGACGCTCGCAAAAAACGAGACGTCCATTTTATCCTGAGCTTTCGTGTTGAGCTGACCAGTCCCCACCTCGAGCGAGAAGCGGTCGACAGCGTTTCCGAGCGTGACCGCTCGCGCGTACGCGCGATAAAAGACGATGGGTCTTCATTCCCCACCCCCGTCTCCGACGCACCTCAAGAACGCCCTGTCGTTGTCGGCGCCGGATGCGCTGGCCTTTTCGCCGCGCTAACGCTCGCCGAAGCAGGTCTTAAGCCCTTGCTCATCGAGCGCGGCGACCCGGCATTTCGCCGCTCGCATGCGATCGACCTCTTTCTAAAGGAGCGCATCCTCGACCCCGAGAGTAATATCCAGTTTGGTCTGGGCGGCGCGGGGACCTTCTCGGACGGCAAGCTCAATACGGGAACAAAAAATCCCGCCCATCGCCTTATCCTCGAAACCTTCGTCGAGGCGGGTGCGCCCCGCGATATTCTGTGGGATGCCAAGCCGCACATTGGCTCCGACATCCTTCCCACGGTTGTCACCGCTATATCCCAGCGCATCGAGCAGCTCGGAGGTGTCGTCCGTTATCGAACAAAGCTCGTCGACATTCACATCGACGCGTCTGGCGCCATTACCGGTATTGATGTCCAATCGTCCCAAGACGCCGCTTGCGAGCCAATCGAGACAAAGCACCTCATCCTCGCCTGCGGGCATTCTGCTCGCGATATTTTTGAGCTCCTTAAGGACCACAACGTGGCCCTCGCACAAAAGACCTTTGCCATGGGCGTTCGCATCGAGCATCCGCAGCGCGACATCGATCGAGCCCAATATGGAGCCTCGGCGGGACATCCAGCGCTCGGGGCGGCCCCTTACAAACTTGTTGCCCATCTTCCCAACGGCCGCAGCGTGTTCTCGTTTTGCATGTGCCCCGGCGGACAGGTTGTCGCCGCCTCTTCCGAGCAGGGCCACCTGTGCGTCAACGGCGCTAGCCTCAATGCCCGCGACGGACGCAACGCAAATGCCGCCTTGCTCGTTAACGTCACGCCTGAGGACCTTCCCAACGATGACCCGCTCGCCGGCATCGAGCTCCAGCGTGCCTGCGAGGCGGCCGCCTATCGCCTGGGCGGTTCCAACTGGAACGCACCGGCACAACTCGTCGGAGATTTCCTCGCAGGACGCGCCAGCAAGGCGCCCGGAAAGGTAAAGCCCACCTATCCGCTCGGTGTGACCTGGACGGCAATTGACGAAGCCCTGCCGCAGCATATCGTCGAGTCGCTCCGCCTGGGACTTCCCCTACTCGGAAAAAAGCTACGAGGCTACGACCGTCCCGATGCCGTTCTTACCGGCGTGGAGACTCGTTCGAGCTCACCTGTCACTGTCACCCGAGACCGAACGTGCCATGCCGTGTCGACCCCGGGCCTCTACCCTTGTGGTGAGGGAGCTGGATATGCCGGCGGCATCATGAGCGCGGCCACCGACGGCATCCGTTGTGCTGAAGCCCTGATCGCAGACCTCTAACGCACGAATTCCAGCGCGCAAAAGACATAGGCCCCGAGCTCCACAGGGAACTCGGGGCCTGTTCGCTATTTCCTAAACCGTGCACCCTGGCGTTTTCTGCCCGATGCGAACGTGGAACCCTTGCGGGCCTGCGAACGTAAGCGCTCGATCGTCTCGTCCTCAGACGCACCCTCGAGCATCGCCCGAATCTGAACGACGGCATCGCGCAGGCGCGCCGCCTCCTCAAAGTCCATGGCGGCAGAAGCGTTACGCATATCCTCTTCCATGGTTTCGACAATCCGCACAAGCTCGTCATGCGGCAGTTCTTCCAACTGCTCCGCAAGTGTCTGCTCGGGCGCCACCGTTTCCGGCACGCCGCCCTCGCCCGACTCATCGGGCGTATAGAATGCACCATGGCCAAGAGAGTCGCCCTTCGAGCGTCCCTTGGAACCCACGGTTTTTTCGGCCTCGGCAATAAAACTTGAGATGTCGTTGATGGCCTTGCGCACCGTCTTGGGCACGATGCCATGCTCTTCGTTATATGCCATCTGAATCTCGCGACGGCGCTGCGTCTCTTCGATGGCCTCTTTCATCGAATCGGTCACAACGTCCGCATACATGATGACTTCGCCATCGGCGTTACGGGCCGCGCGGCCAATCGTCTGAATCAGCGAACGGCGGTTGCGCAAGAAGCCTTCCTTATCGGCATCGAGAATTGCCACCAGTGAGACCTCGGGGAGATCCAAACCCTCGCGAAGCAGGTTGATGCCAACGAGGACATCGATCTTGCCCTCGCGCAGCGTTCGCAGGATCTCGACACGGTCCATTGTCGCCGTATCAGAGTGCATGTAATTGACCTTAATGCCCGCGTCGAGCAGATGGTCGGTCAGGTCCTCGGCCATGCGCTTGGTCAACGTGGTCACCAGCACGCGCTCCTTGCGGGCAACGCGCTCGCGAATCTCGTCCTCAAGATCGTCAATCTGCCCACGAACCGGACGCACATCGATCTTGGGATCGAGCAGACCGGTCGGACGAATAATCTGCTCAACGTCGTTCTGGCTAACCCGCAGCTCGTAATCGCCCGGCGTGGCCGAAACATAGATAAACTGGGGTATCCTTGCCTCAAACTCATCGAAACGAAGCGGGCGGTTATCGAGCGCCGAGGGCAGGCGAAAACCGTGTTCCACCAGCGTCACCTTACGCGAGCGGTCACCTTCGTGCATGCCGCGAATCTGCGGCACCGTCACATGGCTCTCATCGATGATGCAGAGCATATCCTTGGGAAAGTAATCGATTAGGGTAAACGGCGGCTCACCCGGCTTGCGACCGTCCAGATGACGCGAGTAGTTCTCGATGCCGTTGCAAAAGCCCATCGTCTCGAGCATCTCAAGATCATAATCGGTGCGCTGCTGCAGACGCTGCGCCTCGAGCAACTTGTCGGTCGCCTTGAGCTCCGCCACGCGCTTCTCGCACTCTTCGCTGATCGATTTCAGAGCCGCCTTGACCTTCGGCTTCTCGGTCACGTAGTGCGATGCCGGCCATACGGGGATGGCCTCGTACTCACGAAGCATCTCACCGGTGACCTCATCGATCTCGGCAATCAGCTCGACCTCGTCGCCAAAGAACTCAAACCGCAACGGATGCTCGGCATAAGGCGGATACACGTCGACAACATCGCCGCGCACGCGGAACGTGCCGCGTGCCAGGTCACAGTCATTGCGATCATATTGAATGTCGATAAGTGCATGGATAAAGTCATCGCGCTCGAGCGGCACCTTCTTGTCGACGTTTGGAGCCAGACCCGCATAGTCCTCAGGAGAGCCAATGCCATAGATACACGAGACCGATGCGACAACGATCACATCGCGTCGAGAGAGCAGCGATGCGGTCGCCTGATGTCGCAGCATCTCGACCTCTTCGTTAATCGAGGAGTCTTTCTCGATATATGTATCGCTTTGCGGCACATACGCCTCGGGCTGATAGTAGTCGTAGTACGAGACGAAGTAGACCACAGCGTTGTTGGGAAAGAACTCTTTGAGCTCGCTCGCAAGCTGAGCGGCGAGCGTTTTATTCGGAGCCATGACCAGCGTCGGCTTTCCCAGGGCCTCAATAGTCTTTGCCATCGTGAAGGTCTTGCCCGAACCAGTCACGCCCAGCAAAACCTGATAGCGGTCTCCGTCCCTCACGCCCTGCACAAGCGACTCAATGGCCTTAGGCTGGGAACCGGCAGGCTCATAGGGAGACACGACCTTAAACGGCACGTCAGAGCCTTCAACGCCAAAGCGCTTAAGTTCACCACCAACGCGTTCTACTTCAAATTCCGCCATGGATACTCCTAACTCATATATCTGCAGTATACGCAGGCGGCAGGCATAGTCCTATACGAACCGATCGGGATAGAGGGTCTTGTAGCGAACCCAGGCATTATTGACACGAATCAGATACGCCTGCGTCTCGGGAAAGGTGATTGCATTATGAAGCGACGTACTCTGCTGCGCCCATCCGTCGACATTGCCCATGCCGGCGTTATAGGCGGCAATGGCACTGTCAGTCGACCCGTTAAAATACGCTAGAAGATACGAGAGATACGCACAGCCAAACTCGATATTCGTAGCCGGATCGTTAAGGTTGTCGGCCGAATACTCGCCACCGTCGACAAGGCCCTTGGCGATCATATCCTGGGCAGTCTCGGGCATCAGCTGCATCAATCCCTGAGCACCCTGATTCGACTCGGCCTCGGGATCCCAATTCGATTCAGACTTAATGACAGCGCACACCAGATACGGATCCAGATTATGCGAAATACTGGATTGCTTTACATACGCCTCGTAGTCAATCGGATACAGCGGCTTAAAGAAAGCGGTAGGAGCATACGAGTAAACGAATGAGATAAGGCCGAAGGCAAAAACGGCAGCCAGCGGTATAAGGCGATACCACGTAAGGAAACGTGTCTTAGGCATCGGCCTCCTCCTTATCCACTACATCCCCGAACCCATGGCGCGAAAGCCATGCGTCCAGTTGTTCAAAGAGCGAGTTATCGTCTGCTGCATTGTCAATCACCGTTGTAGCGAGATTGCACAGCGCAGACTCTTCGAGCTGGCAAGCAGAACGGGCATCGAAATCAGAAGGCTCCATGCCACGTTGAATAGCGCGCTCGCGACGAACTGACAAAGGGGCGCTGATGACCAAAATTTCATCAGCCAAGCCAAATGCATCCTCAAAACCAGTCGGAGCAGAAACCTCGACCACCGCAAAGGGATAACGGGGAGATGAAACAGTACAACAAACCGGATCGAGAATCCTAAGCGAAAGCTGTTCAATCAGAATGGGATGCACGATGTCATTGAGCCGTGCGACCGAATCAGGAGAAGCGAAAACTCGAGAAGCGAGGATGCTGCGGCGAATGCCGCCTTCCTCATCCAAAATGTCCCAACCGAATTCATCCGCGAGAGTATTGACGATATCAGAGCCCGGCACATACAGCGATTTTGCAAGCTCATCCAGATCGATAAGCATAGCGCCACGAGATTCGAAATAGCGGCAGGCAGTCGACTTACCCGAAGCAATATTGCCCAAGACAAATACGGTAAACATCAAGCCCTCCCTAACGCCAATGCGAGTAATTATCGCTCAAATACACTAGAAGAACTCAAAATACAGCCAAACAGTAAGAGCGAATACGGGGGAGCTAGGTCCCAAAGTACAACGTGTATATAACGCAAAAAGGGGGAGGCCGCGAGGCCTCCCCCTTCTCAGTTCAAGCGTACGGCTCGGTGCCGTCCACCGGTCAGCGGCGCCCTGGCCTCCCACGGGCTGACCCCGCAGTACTCTCGGCGCGATGGGGCTTAGCTTCCGGGTTCGGAACGGGACCGGGCGTGCCC
>NZ_CABWIF010000010.1:0-37407 GCF_902501475.1 Collinsella aerofaciens
CTACAGGCGGCGGGGGCGGACAGGCCGCTCCGGTGGAACTCCCAGAGAATCCCCTCGCGCTCCTCTTTCGTATACATCGGACTCCCTCCTGGACCCAGATTGGGTCCGAGATTTTGTCCGAGGTCCCTGCTTTCCCGTCAGGAGCTCAAGTGGAAACTACGTCCCGGATTCAAGCCTCGGAATGGGACGTGCTTTCCGGAAGGGCTTCAAGCGGAAACTGTGTCCCAGAATCGACATGGCTTCAAGTGGAAAGCGCGTCTTAGAATACCGCGCCGGCGTTTTTGGCGATTGTGGTGGGCAAGGGGAGCATCGCCTACACACGCGACGACGGCGTGGCGGTGATCCCCACGGCGGCACTTGGGGCGTAGTGGTTTTGCGGGGCGTCGGGCTTCCTTTACCGAAAATCCATTTGGTAAACCAGATGCTCGCGGATAGAATAAAGTCGACGGCAGCCCAAGTGGTGAAGAGCTGGGCAGCGCCGTTGCTTGGTCAAGAGGTCAATGCCTTAATGGCAGCGACTTGTTATGCTTCGAATGCTGCTTGAGTGCCTCGGATAGTTCGATAAGCGCCATGAAGAGCGAGGCCAAAGCAACCAAGAGCTCTGTGAGCTCTGATGGGCCCGGGATGACCTCTGATTCAAGTCATCGGGCCTCAATCTTTTTCACACATTCGAATAGGCGGGCGACTCTTTTGGGGCTGTCTGCGTGGCGCGTGCCTGGTGCATGGCACTGCATCCCGCTTTTGTGTCCGCACGGGCGGCTACGCTTACCGCAACGTAGCCATTCGTGGAAAGGACGGATGCCATGTCGATGGATAAAACTGGGTTCGTGAGCGTTGGCGCCGAGATCGAGGACGAGGTGATGCCCGATCGCGTCGTGTTTAGCATCTGCTTTGGGGGAAGCTTCGATACCAAGGAGGCGTGCCTGAACGACTACAACGCCGATCGCGTTAAGGTCGCTGCGGCATTGGTGCCCTTTGGTTTGGATGACGAGCTAACGTGTCGCGGTTACGCCTGCTACGCGCGAACGACACGCAGAAAGGCGACGATCACTGGCTATAGCTACCATGCCTACGGCACAATCGCCGCGTCGATTGACGCCGTCGATGTCGCCGCTATATGGACGGCTCTTAACACCTGCGGTTCGCGCGCCGACATGAGCGTAGGTTTTGATCTAGCCGACCGGCGTGCTGCCGAGGATGCCCTCATCGCCCGCGTCGTCAAGCGAGCCCGCAACAATGCGCAGGCGCTTGCGGCGGCATCGGGTTCTAAGCTGGATGGCGTCAAGCATATCTCCTACAACAGTCAGCTTGGCAGCATGGATCGGCTTTGCTATGCAAGTGCGGCCGATTTTGCGCTCGGAGCTCCTGCGGGATCGGCTGATTCCAAGGTGACGGTGCTGGAGCCAGAGCCTATCGAGGTCGAGTGCTCCGTGGATGTGGAATGGTGGCTGGAGTAGAGGGGCGAGCCCGGGCGAGCCCCGGACTTCGTAACCGAAATTCCATTTGTTAAACCTGGCGCCCGTGGGTAAAATAAAGTCGACGGCAGCCCAAGTGGTGGAATGCTGGGCAGCGCCGTTACTTCGATTAAGGGGTCAATGCCTTAGAGGCGTCGACCCCTCTTTTTCTGCTTCGTACACTGCTTGAGTGCCTCGGTAAGTCCGATAAGCGCCGTGAGGAGCGAGACCAAAGCGGTCAGGAGCTTCACGAAATCAGTCAGATCGGTCATGGGCATCACCTCCCGTCGCATGGAGGGCGCTGCCCGGCACATGGAACTGCCGTCAACAACTGCAATTCTATCAAAGTACTGCTATAAATACGAATATATGTTCGTTAATAACAGTGACATGATTCTCTCAAAGTGTGGCTTTACGCAAGGATGCCGGAAAGCCGTGCTGTGCGATTTCATGTCCGCACGGGCGCCTATCCTTACGGCAATGTAGCCACCTATGTAGCAAGCGGCAGTTGACGGAGAGAGGCCGTAACCGTGTCAGCTGAAAAGACGCCGTGTATCTCGGCTATCGATACGACGAACTTTGCGCGCCAAATTGTGCTGGATTTTGAGTTTGCGCCGGTGCCAAAGCAGCGCCAGCGCCGCGGACTGCGCAACGAGATTATCGAGGTCGGCGCTGTTAAGCTCGATTACCACGGCAACGTGATGGGCGAGTTCTCGCAGTTTGTGCAGACGGAATATGCCGAAGGCGTTGCGTATCCCGTCCGCGAGCTCACGGGGATATCGGCCGTGGATACCGCCATGGCTGATCCTCTCTACGTGGTGATGAAAAGGCTCAACGATTGGATCGGTCGCTACTCCGCCCAGATAGTTTGCTGGAGCGGGACGGATCGTCGACAGCTTTTGACCGAGTGCCAGGCAAAGCACATCGACTATGCCGCATTTCCTACGGACTGGGCCGACCTGCAGGCGTTTTACACCTCAATCATGGACGTGGGCAGCCATGGGCGCGTCTCTTTGAGTGACGCGGCGACGTGGTTTGGCATCGAGTTCGACGAGTCGACGGGTCACGCCCACAGCGCCCTTGCCGATGCTCATGTGACCGCCAAGCTGCTCAAGCAGATGATGGACGGGAACTACCGCGTGAGCCCGCGCGCCCAGGAGATACGCCAACGATGGGGGATGGGCGAGCGAGCTCAGACGCGCCTTTCCAGCAAGTGCCCCGAGCTGAGCGATCTGCTGCTGAAGTTGAAAGCGGAGGGAAGGTAGGCGGGGCTCCGGGAATGACCTCTGACTCGATTCGCCGGGGCTCTTTTGTTTTCTTTGGAGCTTTCTTGCGGCGCTGACTTTGCTTCGCCTCATTTCGTATAAAGCGGCTGCTAGATTGCATGGTGATGATAAAATTAATCAGTTCAACACCAACAGTTGCCGTCTTGCGCAACGAGGAGTTCCGAGACGTATGAACGAGTCTGACACACGGCTTAAACTCATTGATCCTGCGATTATGAAGTCGTGGGATCGTAATACCCAAGTCTTCACTGAGTATTTCTTTACCAGTGGCGAGATCGTTGTGCGCGGAAGCATGGTCACCCGTAAAGACAAGAAGAAGGCTGACTACCTTCTGATGTATGCTCCGGGCATCCCTATCGCAATCGTCGAGGCCAAGGATACGGAGCACACCGTTGATGCCGGTCTCCAACAGGGGATGGGATATGCTCAGCTGCTCGATATTCCGTTTGCGTACAGCTCAAACGGAAAGGGTTTTGTTGAACACGATTTTCTTTCCGGGAAAGAGCGCGCTTTTACCATGGACGAGTTTCCCGCTCCGGCGGAACTCTGGACACGATACTCAAAAGCTAAGGGGCTTGAGCATCCGTATAGCCAGGAGATTGTGACCGCTCCGTATTACCAGGAGCACGGTGGCAATCACCCTCGCTACTATCAGTGCATCGCCATCAATCGTACGCTTGAAGCTATTGCACGAGGCAAGAATCGCATCTTGCTCGTTATGGCAACGGGAACGGGAAAGACTTTTACGGCTTTTCAAATCGTTCATCGCTTGCGACAGACTACCGAGGTTCGTAAGGTTCTCTATCTGGCGGACCGCAATATTCTCGTCGACCAGACCATAGACGGCGATTTCAAGCCTCTCAAGAGGGTTACAACCAAGGTCGTAGGTCGAAAGCTCGATTCTGCTTACGAGGTCTATTTCTCGCTCTACCAACAGCTTGTTGGTGAAAACGGTGAGGAAATATTCCGCGAGTTCGACTCGGAATTCTTCGATTTGATTATCGTCGATGAGTGCCATCGCGGAAGCGCCGCGGCGGACTCCGCATGGCGTAAGGTGCTCGAGTATTTCAATTGCGCAATTCAAATCGGAATGACGGCCACGCCAAAGGAGACTGAAGAGGTTTCAAACATTACCTACTTCGGCGAACCTGTTTACACCTACTCCCTTAAACAGGGAATCGAGGATGGCTTTCTTGCTCCGTATAAGGTTATTCGCCCTAAGCTGAACGTTGACGTTTACGGATATCGTACTGAGGAAGGCACCGTAGATGATCGCGGCGAAGCTCTGCCCAAACGTGTTCTCGAGAAGCAAGACTTCGACAGCGAGATTGTCATCAAGGAGCGCTACGAGGAAGTTGCCAAGCGAATAACTCAATTTCTCAAGGAGACAGACCGATACTCCAAGACTATTGTCTTTTGCGTTGACATCGAGCATGCCGAAAACATGCGACGCGCCCTTGTAAACGAGAACGCCGATATCGTAAGAGATCACCCCACCTACATCATGAAGATTACGGGTGACGACAGGGAAGGTAAGGCTCAGCTAGATAACTTCATCGACCCCGACGAGAAATACCCGACCATCGTTACGACTTCGAAGCTTCTCACCACTGGCGTTAATTGCAAGACGTGTAAGGTAGTCGTGCTCGACAACAAGTTCGGTGAGCACGGAATGACGGAGTTCAAACAGATTATTGGTCGCGGCACCCGTATTTGCGAGGACTATGGCAAGCTCTACTTCACTATCCTCGATTTTCGCGATGCGTCTCGCTTGTTCGCTGATCCCGAGTTCGATGGCGAGCCTGTTGTTGTGTTTGAGCCCAATCCGGATGACCCCATTGCGAACCCGGATTCCGGTGGCAATGGCGGCGGCCCCGTCTCGCCTTCGCCTCCGATCGTAGACCCACCCGTATTACCGCCGGACGATCCGTCCTCCCATGTGAAATATCACGTTCATGGGGCCGATGTCTATGTAGTGTCGGAGATGGTGCAGTATTACTCCTCCGATGGCCTTCTTGTAACTGAGGGCCTTAAGGACTATACGAGAAAAAACATCCTTGGCGAATACGACACTCTTGACCACTTCCTAGCGGCGTGGAACTCTGAACATAAGAAGCAGGCGATTATCGATGAGCTGCGCGCTCATGGCGTATTTCTGGATGAGCTGCGGCTTGAGACTGGACAAGAGCAAATGAGCGACTTTGACCTCATTTGCCATATTGCTTACGACCAGAGGCCCCTGACGCGCAGCGAGAGAGCCAATAGCGTCAAGAAGAAGGGCGTGCTTTATGAGTATGCCGGCGTCGCGCGCGAGGTCCTTGAGGCACTTCTCGACAAATATGCGACGTCGAACCTCGTAGACTTGGACGATACCCATGTTCTCGATCTCGAGGAGTTCCGTCGGTTTGGCAGCCCGATGAAGATCGTTGCCGCATTCGGCGGCAAACAACAGTACATTCAGGCAGCACAGATGCTCGAGGACGAGCTCTACATCGCATAGAGAAAGGTAACGATAGCAAATGGCACTGGGATCTCTTGTAAAGACCCTGCAGAACATCATGCGTAAAGACGCCGGCATCAATGGCGATGCACAGCGCATCGAGCAGATGACCTGGCTTTTCTTCCTCAAGATCTACGATGCCAAGGAGCAGGAGTGGGAGTTTCACGATGACTCCTATCAATCCATCATCCCCGAGCGTCTACGCTGGCACAGCTGGGCACATGATGCGAAGGACGGCAAGGCGCTTACCGGCGATGAGCTCCTCGATTTTGTAAACAACGATCTATTCAAGACTCTTGAGAGTCTTGAGCTTGCGCCCGATGCGCCTTTGCGACACGTTGTCGTCAAGGCTGCTTTTACTGACGCCAACAACTACATGAAGGATGGCATTCTGCTTCGTCAAGTCATCAACGAGATTGACGAGTCGGTTGACTTTACCGAGTATAAAGAGCGTCACGCATTCGGTGAAATTTACGAGACCATCCTGAAAGACTTGCAGTCCGCAGGTAACGCCGGCGAGTTTTACACGCCCCGAGCGGTGACTGACTTTATGGCCCAGGCGCTTGCGCCCAGGCTCGGTGAGACTGTGGCGGACTTCGCGTGTGGCACGGGTGGCTTTTTGACGAGTGCCCTCAAGATTCTCGACTCCCAGGTGCAGACTCCAGCCGATCGCGAGCTCTATGCAAGATCGGTCTACGGTATCGAGAAGAAGCAGCTCCCTTACCTGCTGTGTGTGACCAACATGCTGTTGCACGATATCGATAACCCTGAGGTCTTTCACGATAACTCGCTTGAAAAGGATGTCCGCGAGTGGAGGCACAGGCCAGACGGCCAGTTTGATGTCGTGCTTATGAATCCCCCCTATGGAGGATCTGAAAGCGCTTCGGTGCAAAACAACTTCCCTGTTGCGCTCCGTAGCTCCGAGACCGCCGATCTATTCCTTGGTCTCATTCTTTACCGCCTTAAACGGGGCGGACGCGCTGCCGTTATCATTCCGGACGGGTTCCTCTTTGGCCAGGACAATGCAAAAACTGAGATTAAGCGTCGTCTGCTCGAGGAGATGAACTTACATACTGTTCTGCGCCTTCCGCAGAGCGTTTTCGCTCCTTACACGAGTATTACCACCAACGTTTTGTTCTTCGATAACACCGGAGCTTCTGAGGGCGTCTGGTTCTATCGGATGGATATGCCCGAGGGTTATAAGCACTTTTCTAAGACTAAGCCCATTAGGCTCGAGCATTTTGCACCCGTAAAGGAATGGTGGGAGAACCGTCGAAATATCGAGGAAGACGGTAATCCGAAGGCAAAGTTCTATACGGTCGATGAGTTGCGAGACGGTGGCTTCAATCTTGATTTGTGTGGCTATCCTCACGAGGAAGAAGAGATTTTGCCGCCCGACGAGCTGATTAGGAACTACAAAGAAGAGCGTGCTAAGCTCGATGCCGAGATTGACCAGAAGCTTGCTCGTATTTGCGAGATTCTTGGGATTGAGGCGTAGATGAAGGCAAAAGACCTGAAGAACTCAATCCTGCAAATGGCGATTGAGGGAAAGCTCGTTCCACAAGACCCGAGTGATGAGCCTGCAAGCGTCCTGCTTGAGCGTATTCGTGAAGAGAAGCATAAGCTTATTGCTGATGGTAAGGCTAAATTCCCGAAGGGCGGGGAGAGCATTATCTATATCGGTTCCGATGGCTCCCCCTATGAGAAACACGTGGACACTAAGGGACGCGTTCTGAGCGACAAGTGCATCGCAGACGAGGTTCCGTTTGGGATTCCGGAAAGCTGGGCCTGGGCGAGATTTAGTGAAGTCATTGGAATTGCAGCGCGTTTGGTCGACCCGTTGAAATATCAGGACTTTCCTCATATCGCGCCTGACAACATCCAAAAAGGCACCGGAAAGCTCTTGTTCTGTCATAGTGTTAAGGCCGACGAGGTTAAGAGCGCCAATCACCTGTTCTCTGCAGGACAGATTCTCTATTCGAAGATTCGTCCAGCTCTTCGAAAGGCGGTTATCGCCCCTTTTGATGGGCTGTGTAGTGCGGATATGTATCCGCTCAACACCAAGCTGCAACCTGAATATGTCCTCACGGTTCTCCTCAGCAATTTCTTCACTGAGGAGACGCTTAAGGGTGATACGCGTGTCAAAATGCCAAAGACTAATCAGAAGTCATTGAACGTCATTCTGGTCCCAGTTCCGCCCCTGGCTGAGCAGCGCCGCATCGTCGAGCGGGTGAACGAGCTCATGCCCCTGGTCGAGGAGTACGGTGAGCTCGAGGACGCCCGCGAGGAGCTCGACGCCGCGCTGCCCGGCCGCCTGCGCAAGTCGGTGCTGCAGCTGGCGGTTCAGGGAGGGCTCGTGCCGCAGGACCCCGCAGACGAGCCCGCCGGCGTTCTGCTGGAGCGCATCCGCGGGCAGCGCCGGCAGCTCGTGGCCGAGGGGGAGATGAAGGCCCCGAAGGGCGGTGAGTCGATCATCTTCGCCGGTTCCGATGGCCGCCGCTATGAGAAGAGGGTGGACGCCAGGGGCCGCGAGTCCGAGCCCGTCTGCATCGAGGACGAGATCCCGTTCGAGATACCCGAGAGCTGGGAGTGGGCGAGGCTCGAGAGCGTCACCACTTACATCCAGAGGGGCAAGTCGCCGAAGTATTCGACCGTCGAGAAATACCCCGTGATCGCCCAAAAGTGCAACCAGTGGAGCGGATTCTCCGTGGAAAAGGCGAGGTTCATCGACCCAGCCACCGTATCCAAGTACGCGGATGAGCGGATTCTGAAGGATGGTGACCTTCTCTGGAACTCGACCGGCCTCGGCACGTTGGGCAGGATGGCGGTCTATGACTCGGCGAAAAACAGATACGGCTGGGCCGTCGCCGACAGCCACGTGACGGTGATCAGGACGCGGGAAGATTGGCTTGATCACCGGTTTGCCTTCGCCTATTTCGCGGGGCCGTCAGTCCAGTCTGAAATTGAAGACCAGGCAAGCGGCAGCACGAAGCAGAAAGAGCTTGCGCAGGAGACGGTCAGAAACTACCTAATCCCAGTTCCGCCCCTCGCCGAGCAGCGTCGCATCGTTTATGAAGTTGACTGGCTTTTCAAAATACTTGTCTAACTGTTTTCATGACCTCGTCGAAAGGAAGATGTCATGAGAATGTTTGTACAATACTTGCAGGAAAAGGGTTATGCGGAAAACACTGTTGATTCTTATTCCTTTGCAATATGCCAGCTTATCGATAAAACTCAGTCTCTAACAAACCAGTCACTTCTTGCGCACAAAGAGTGGCTGGTTTCTTCATTCGCTCCGAAAACGGTTAACAACCGCATCGGCGCAATTAACACCTACCTTGATTTCATCGCTTTCGATGGAATCCGACTCAAAGGAGTGCGAATTCAACAGAAGCCGTTTCTCGACAATGTCATCAGCAATGAACAATACATGCAGTTAATCAGCGGCCTGAAGCAAGACGGTGATTGGTTTTGGTATTTCATCGTTCGCTTTCTTGGTTGTACGGGTGCGAGAGTAAGTGAGTTAAGACAGTTCAAAGTAGAACACGTTACCGCTGGATATATGGACATTGTTTCAAAAGGCCAGAAGCTCAGGAGAATTTGGATACCTGACTCTTTGCGTGAAGAAAGTCTTACATGGAAAGCCAAGCCAATGAATGGCCTTCTATTTCCAGGCAAAAACGACAACGCGATTACTTCGCGCGGCATATCCGTAGGGTTGAAGCGTGCCGCACTGCGCTATGGCGTCGACCAAGACGTCGTATACCCGCATTCATTTCGGCACTTGTTCGCAAAAAACTTTATCAACCGCAACCCAGATATTTCACTGCTTGCTGATCTTATGGGACACGAAAGCATTGAGACAACGCGAATCTATCTGCGGCGCACTGCCGATGAACAGCGCGCCGCGGTTGATGAAGCAGTCAATTGGTAAGAGCAAATACTTCGGTGACTCTAGAAACAATTCGTTTCTGCTCGCTGGCCGGGGGAACAGGAACTAGAGCGCGATACAGCCTGTTGTCATTGATTGCCGGATAGGCAACCCCCTTTGCGTTCTCATTGGCATTTGCATAAGAGTCAAAGCTAGGAGAAACCAAAAAGTAGAGAAGAAAACTAGGAAGGAATCCGTCAAGACATGAAAGGACAGCAAACCCAGTACTTGCGATGGGCTTAATATTAAAATCCTTATCTACGATACAGGCATTATGCAAATAAGGGCGGACGGTCGCATAGAGCACATCATTCTTTGCGACTAGCTTTCTTGCTCGTGAGGGCGCGTCAGCTGCATTTATAACAGTTTCTTGTCCGAGCTTTTGGTTCACATTGTCAATCGACGAGATGTCGATATAGGCAAAACGCGCCTCAGGCCTCTTCTGCCCGCGATTCAAGACAAGAGACCCTAAACGACGCCACTCCCAGCTCTCGGGTATCTCGAACGGGATCTCGTCCTCGATGCAGACGGGCTCGGACTCGCGGCCCCTGGCGTCCACCCTCTTCTCATAGCGGCGGCCATCGGAACCGGCGAAGATGATCGACTCACCGCCCTTCGGGGCCTTCATCTCCCCCTCGGCCACGAGCTGCCGGCGCTGCCCGCGGATGCGCTCCAGCAGAACGCCGGCGGGCTCGTCTGCGGGGTCCTGCGGCACGAGCCCTCCCTGAACCGCCAGCTGCAGCACCGACTTGCGCAGGCGGCCGGGCAGCGCGGCGTCGAGCTCCTCGCGGGCGTCCTCGAGCTCACCGTACTCCTCGACCAGGGGCATGAGCTCGTTCACCCGCTCGACGATGCGGCGCTGCTCGGCGAGAGGCGGAATCGGAAGAAATAGCTCTTTTAGCACTGCTGCTTTGATTCCTTTTGCGGTCGTCCCCGTGGCATGATCCTTAACTTGAATTTGGAACAGTGGAGATAGAATTATTTGGCAGAATAGGGCATTGTCTGGACCAACTGTGCCGTAATTCTGAAGGGTAATGACACGCTGTCCACAGCTGCAACGTTTCATTTCGCATATCGCGCAATACCCCATCGGGGCTTCGGTTGTAAACAGCAAATCGCCACGGTGGGTCTCTCCGCGAGACAAGCGTGTTGCATATTCGTCTTCTGAAATATACTCCTCGCGTGTGTAATCAATATAGCCTTGGCGAATGTTGCTCGCAGTCATTAGTCGAACACCTGAAGGTGATTTGTGAGGTGTTTTACCCCTGTAATCAATGAAGTTATATACGGTTTCCAGCCTTGCCCAAGCCCACCCCTCGGGCAGCTCCTCAAACGGCACTTCGTTCGCGATGCACTTATCGCTAGTCACGCGACCCTTGGCATCCACCTTCTTCTCATAGGGGGAGCCATCGGAACCGGATTGGCTTTCAACTGTATTCGCGACAAGCGTTGTAAAATCTAGTGAGACGAGCATCCCGGTTGCTCTAGCGCTTCGATGCTCTGGTCTTTAGCGCCTTTCGTTCAGTGGGGGACTGACCGCAAGCGGCGTAAACAAGAAAGGGGGCAACCGAGGCAAATCTACTCGACCTTATGGGCGTGGCGAAGATGCAGTTCGTCATTCCCGTGTACCAGCGAGTTTACTCGTGGAGTGTGAAAGAGTGCGAGGTGCTTTGGGATGACGTCATGCGCGCTGGCCGTGATGGCGCATCGCACTTCGTGGGGTCGATGCTCTATATCCCCGAGTCCGAGAGCTCTGCCACGAGTATCTCGCGAGTGCTTCTGATTGACGGACAGCAGCGTCTGGCGACGTTTTCGTTGATGATTGCTGCCTTGGCTGACTATCTGGAGAGTAATCCCGACAAGGCTGGCTTCCTTGGCGATCTCAAGATCTCAGCGCTGCGGAAGAACTACCTCTTTAACGATGACGACTATAACGGTCTAGCGCGCTACAAATTGGTGCTCTCGCAGGACGATAAAGAGACGCTGTTCTCCATCGTATCTAGATCTCCCGTGCCAGATGAAAAATCGGATCGGATCGTCGAGAACCATGCGTTCTTCCGCGAGAAGATGCACGGGAAATCATTCGACCCTGCAAGGCTTTGGGCGGGGCTAAACCGCGTACAGGTCATCGACACTAAGCTCACCGCTGGCGTTGACAATGCCCAGCTCATATTTGAGTCCATGAACTCCAAGGGCAAGCCGCTCACGCCTATCGACCTCATTCGCAACTACGTTCTTATGTCGCTTCCCAACGACGAGCAGACCAAGCTTTACGAGGGCTACTGGCATCCGCTCGAGTGTTTGTTCGGAAAAGGCGGCGAAGAAGAGTTCAATGCATTTATCTGGTACTGGCTGTGGCTTAAAGTTCCCAATAGGATGCCGAAGGAGAACGAGGCCTACTACGAGTTTAAGCGCTATTTCGCCGACGACTACGATGGTGACACCGAGGGTCTGCTTAAGGAGCTGCGCGGGTATGCACATAGATACGCCAGTCTGTTCCTTGGTAAGGAGAAGGACGACGGACTGCGCCGAGTGTTCGGCAGAATCGTAAGCCTCGACGTGAAGCAGATAAGGCCCCTCTTAATGTTGCTTTATTCGGTTTACGAGGGGAATGGACTAGACCGCAATGCGTTTCTCCGTATCTGCGAGACCATCGAGTCGTTCCTGTTCAGGCGGGCGGTTTGCGGCAGGCTTACCACGGGTCTAAATAATTTCTTTGCCGGCATGTATCGCAATCTCGAGCAGCAGGACGATATCGAGGAGTACGTTACGGCGATGCTCCTTATCCACAGCAGCGGTATGACCGCATACTTTCCGACAGACGAGCATTTTGTCGAGGAGTTTAAGACGCGTGACTGCTACAACCGCTTCTCTAAAAAGCGCTATTACCTGGAACGCATGGAGAACTGGCACCACCCGAAGGAGTCCATCTCAGCCGACGATTACCAGATCGAGCACATCATGCCCCAGACGATCGATGATGAGCACGGCTGGAAGGAATCGCTTGGTGAGAACTGGGAAGACGTCCACGACAGGCTGTGCAACAACTTGGGAAATCTTACGCTGACGGGCTACAACCAGGAGTACTCAAACCGGTCGTTCTCGGACAAGCTCAATCTGCCTGACGTCGGATTTAAGTGCAGCCCGCTCTACCTAAACAAATCGATTGTCTCGCATGAAAAATGGGGTGAGGAAGAGATTGGGCAGCGCGCGGACGAGCTGGCGAAAGAAGCGTGCGAGATATGGAAGTATCCCGACCTTCCGGCAGACGTCGTCGACAAGTACCGTCCTTCTCGTGGGGAGTCTGACGAGGCTCCTGTCTGGACTCTGCAGGAGAACCACCCCACCTTTGCCGAAGGTGGGCTCAATCAGAAGCTTTTCGATGAGGTGCGCGAGTCCGTTCTGAGTGGTAACCCTTCGTGGGAGTCCTACATAGCTAAGTACTATGTAGGCTTCAGGTCGGGCAAGCGAAAGTTGCATGCCGTGCTAGAAGGCAGGACCAGCAACGGTGGTTGGATTGCCGTCGGCCTGGCAAAGAGTGTGGATGATCTAACGGATCCAGAGGACATATGCCAGGACAAACGCACGCAGGGTGGATTTGGCCCGGGCCTACCAACCTATGTTGCCCTTCGGAATGCTGATGACATTCCCGCGGTACTCGATCTTATAAAGCAGTGCTAGGTTGAAGGCCGGGAATCTAGTTCCCGGCCCTTGCCAGCTCAAAATCGTCGATGGCTCGTCCGCCCGTCTACACCCTTACGATCCTGCGGGCCGCACTCAGCAGCTCGTACTCTCTCTGGCTCCACTGGCGCAGCTCGGCCGCGCGCACGGTGTCACGGCACAGGTCCAAGAACACTTCGGCCCCCTCGTAGAAGCACTCGCGGGCGAAGGCGCCGGATCCGTCCGCAACGCACGCACCGTCGGCAAAGAGCTTCCAGCTGGACGGCTCGCGCGAGCCGTCTCCGAGCAGCTTGATCTGCAGAACATGTGGGCCGCCAGCGGCACATGGCCCTTCTTCCAACGCCTGCACCGTAAAGCGCATCTGGAGGGACAGAGTATAAAATCCGGAAAAGTGTCGAAATAGGCACCTTAAAACTTCGGAAAAGTGTAGTTGGATGACAAAACAGCACTTAGAAGCCGATGCTGGATGCGGGATCCTGTGGTCGCCTTCAGCCCTCGCTACTCGTCGTCCTCGTCGTTGGGGTCGCCCTTGAGGGTGTTGATGTCCAGGTACTGGTTATCGTCCTCTTTTTGCTGGGTCTCCGACTCCGCTTGGGTGGGGCCGGAGAACAGCTGGAATCCCTCAAACGCAATGACGCCGAGCAGGGCGATGACAATGGCGATAAAGGCAACCCTGACTGCCTGCGGAAATTCCGAGAAACGCAGCGCCTTTTCCTCGGCGTAATAATCGGCGAAGCGCTCTTCGCCCGTGCTTTTGGTATACGCCGGTGCGGACGCGGCCTCCGGGTCATATTCCGGTGCAGGCGTGGCAGCGTACGGATCGTTGAGATAATCGCTCGATGCGGTGCCATAATCCTCTGTCTCGATGCGACCGTTGCCAGCATAGCCATCGGAATAATCGGAATATGCCGCACCGCCCTCATAGTCCGTGGCGCTCGTGTTGGCGGCAAAAAGCGGGTTAACTGGAACATCGAGCGCCGGCATGCCGGTAGAGGTCTCATCCAGATCGGCTGCAGCCCAGGAATCGTAGGCAACCTGACGGGCAACGGGCTCATCGAGCCTTGCGACCGGAGGCTTGCGTGCCGCAGGAACAGGCAACTGCTGGGCGCTGTACATAACGGTGCTGTCGGCCGATTTGCCCTGCGTCGCTGCAGCGAGAAATGCCGCCGTCTCGGACGGGTCGCTTGCGGGGCGGGGAGCGGGCGTGGGCGCCGAAGTGGGTGCGAGCGTAGGCGCGGGCGTCGAAACAGGCGACTGCGCAGGAGTCGGCGCAGATACGGGCTTAGGCGCAAGTGCGGGATCGGGGCTTGACGGGCGAGCCCCGCCGCCCATGAGTTCGTCGGCGGTCCACGGGCGATCATCCATCACGTCGTCAAGGCTCAGCGAAAACAGGTCGTCTTCACCCTCATCGAACATGCGGTGCACATGTCCACCAATTGCCGGAATCAATCCACGACCGGTGCATGATGCCTTGCTCAACGCCATTCTGTTCCATCCTTTCGAAATACTAATGACATCGATTATATGGAACTTCCCAAGCTGCTCGGTCTTGGATTCGTGCTTTCCAGAACTCGCGCCCAAAAGGGGAGGGGCAATCCAGGCGAGCGCTTACTTGTCGCCGGCCGCCGCCTTGGCCTCATTGAGGTAGCTATAGAAGCTGTACTTTGAGATGCCAAAGAACTCGCAGGCGCGCTCGCTCGACTTGGAAATGAGGAAGGCGCCGCGACGGTCGAGGTAGCCAATGGCACGAATGCGCTCGTCTTTGGTCATGAGTGCCGCGGGCTTGCCCACAAACTGCTCGCACTCGTGCAGCAGGTCCTCGAGCAGGTCGCCGATGTTCTTGGTAATGGGCTCGGGCTCGGTATAGCCCGTGCCGCCGGTGCCGGTAAAGGCGTCGAGCGAACGCTCAAAAGCCTTCATAAGCGTAATGTCAAAGTTGATGCCCAAAATGCCGACGGGCTTGCCCTCGTCGTTGCGGATAAAGATGGTCGAGGACTTGAGCAGCTTGCCATCGGTGGTTTTGGTGAGGTATGGCTCGCGGTCGTGCACGTCGGTGGTGCCCTCGTGCATGGACTCAAACACAATATGGCTGGGGCCGTCACCCAGTTTGCGCCCGCTGACGTGGCCGTTTTCGATCACTACGATGGAGTGGTCCACGTCCTCGGTCTCCAGATCGTGGACGACGACTTCGCAGTTGGGGCCAAATTGGAGCGCCAGACCGTGTGCGAGGCGCTTGTAAAACTCAATCTGTGCGGGGGTCATGGGTGCCTTCCTAAAAATTAGTTTGGGCACACTTTGCCATAAACCACACTTGACCGCAAACAAATCCATCAACAAGGCAATTCATGACCGTTCGGCGGCGAATAAGTACCGATTACGGCAACAAACAATTCGTTAGGTATGCCAATCAAAAAGTGTGATAGAACATTACTAACAAACTTTTTGTTTGGCATCCACATAAAAGTTCAGCCGTGTGAATGGGATCGGGCTGAAACGCGTATGCGGGGGCCGGCAAGAGAGGACTTAAGGAGTTCACCGTATGGCCGATAAGATCCAGTGGGCGGGCAACACGATGCCCAAGAGCGATGACAAGCACTTGGGAATCATGAGTCTCGACCACGTGAAGAAGGCCCGCGCCTTCCACCAGTCGTTCCCCCAGTACACCGTCACTCCGCTTGCCCGCCTGGACGGCCAGGCTGCGCGCCTGGGTCTGTCCAACCTGTGCGTTAAGGACGAGAGCTATCGCTTTGGCCTCAACGCCTTTAAGGTCCTGGGCGGCTCGTTTGCCATGGCCAACTACATTGCCGACGAGACCGGCAAGGACGTTGCCGAGTGCACCTTCGATTACCTGACTTCCGATCAGCTGGCCAAGGACTTTGGCCAGGCTACCTTCTTTACCGCCACCGACGGCAACCATGGCCGCGGCGTGGCATGGGCTGCCAACAAGCTGGGCCAGAAGGCCGTCGTGCACATGCCCAAGGGTTCTACCAAGCCCCGCTTTGATAACATCGCCGCCGAGGGCGCCACGGTGACCATCGAAGAGGTCAACTACGACGAGTGCGTGCGCATGGCCGCCGCCGAGGCTGACGCCTGCGAGCGTGGCGTCATCGTTCAGGACACCGCCTGGGAGGGCTACGAGAAGATCCCGTCCTGGATCATGGAGGGTTACGGCACCATGGCTTCCGAGGCTGCCGAGCAGCTGCGCGAGATGGCCATCAACCGCCCGACGCACGTGTTTGTCCAGGCTGGCGTGGGCTCGCTGGCCGGTGCCGTGGTGGGCTACTTCACCAACCTGTATCCCGATAACCCGCCCACCTTCGTCGTGGTTGAGTGCGCGCCTGCCGCCTGCCTGTACAAGGGCGCTGCCGCCGGCGACGGCGATCCGCGCATCGTGGACGGTGACATGCCCTCCATCATGGCCGGTCTGTGCTGCGGCGAGCCCAACATCCTGGGTTGGGATATCCTGCGCAACCACGCCACCGCCTTCGTGTCCTGCCCCGACTGGGTCACCGCTCGCGGCATGCGCACCCTGGGCGCTCCCGAGAAGGGCGACCCGCGCGTCATCTCCGGCGAGTCCGGCGCTGTGACCACCGGCCTGGTCGAGACCCTCATGCTCGATCCCGAGTACGCCGAGCTCAAGGAGCTCATCGGCCTGGACAAGACGAGCTCCGTGCTCTGCTTCTCCACCGAGGGCGACACCGACCCCGACCAGTATCGCCGCATTGTTTGGGAAGGCGAATATCCCACTTGCTAATCGTTGGGGCGGAGTAAATAGGTATCGCTCCGCCACCTCACAGGTAGATTACTTCGTTTGAAAGGTTATGAACAATGGCTAAAGAACTCGATTTCGACGCAATCAAGGCTGCTGCGGAGTCTCATCGTGCTGATATGACGCGTTTTCTTCGCGCAATGATTAGCCACCCCTCTGAGTCCTGCGAGGAGGGTGAGGTTGTCGCCTGCATCAAGGCCGAGATGGAGAGCCTTGGCTATGACGAGGTCAAGGTCGACGGCCTGGGCAATGTCATGGGCTTTATGGGCGAGGGCGACAAGATCATCGCCATCGACTCCCACATCGACACCGTCGGCATCGGCAACATCGAGAACTGGGACGCCGATCCTTATGAGGGCTACGAGACCGACGAGATCATCTACGGCCGCGGCGGCTCCGACCAGGAGGGCGGCATGGCTTCTGCTACCTACGCTGCCAAGATGATGAAGGACATGGGCCTCATCCCCGAAGGCTACAAGATCATGGTCGTCGGCACCGTCCAGGAAGAGGACTGCGACGGCATGTGCTGGCAGTACATCTACAACAAGGACGGCATTAAGCCCGAGTTCGTCATTTCCACCGAGCCCACCGACGGCGGCATCTATCGCGGTCACCGCGGCCGCATGGAGATCCGCGTCGACGTTCACGGCACCTCCTGCCACGGCTCCGCTCCCGACCGCGGCGACAACGCCATCTACAAGATGGCCGACATCATCGCCGACGTCCGCGCCCTCAACAACAACGGCTGCGACGAGTCGACCGACATCAAGGGTCTCGTCAAGATGCTCGACCCCAAGTACAATCCCGAGCACTTCGAGGATGCCCGCTTCCTGGGCCGCGGCACCTGCACCGTCAGCCAGATCTTCTACACCAGCCCCAGCCGTTGCGCCGTGGCTGATTCCTGCGCCATCTCCATCGACCGTCGCATGACCGCCGGCGAGACCTGGGAGTCCTGCCTGGACGAGATCCGCAACCTGCCGGCCGCCAAGAAGTACGGCGACGACGTGAAGGTCTCCATGTACATGTACGACCGTCCGTCCTGGACCGGCGAGGTCTACGAGACCGAGGCTTACTTCCCCACGTGGATCAACAAGGAGACCGCTCCGCACGTCAAGGCCCTCGTCGACGCCCACAAGGCCATGTTTGGTGACGAGCGCATCGGCTGCGAGCCCAGCATGGACAAGCGCACCGGTCGCCCGCTGTGCGACAAGTGGACCTTCTCCACGAACTGCGTCTCCATCCAGGGCCGCTACGGCATCCCCTGCGTGGGCTTTGGCCCGGGTGCCGAGTCTCAGGCTCACGCTCCCAACGAGGTCACCTACAAGGACGACCTGGTCACCGCTGCCGCCATGTACGTGGCTGCCCTGAACCTCTACGATCCGAGCCAGGCCGATGGCGACGCCACCGTGTTCCGTGCCGGTCTGACCAACAACAAGATCGATTAGTCCCATTCCTCGATTTTGTTGAGCCGGGGGCTGCTCGTGTCCCCGGCACCCCCTGTTGACTTGGGGCCCGCGGTCGTTATCTCCCATGCTTCCTCAACGGTGGCGGGTCCTCGTCATGGTGCTCTGCATGTTCTAGCCACACGCGCATGCCGGAGCGCATCTACTCATTGCGATCGTTTCATCTTTAGAAAGGACATTTCCATGGACGCTAAGTTTACCGAGCTCGTCGAGCAGCTGAACGGCCTCGACTTTAAGGGTATGTACGGTAGCGACTTCCTGCACACTTGGGACAAGACCACCGACGAGCTCAAGGCGCTCTACATCGTCGCCGACGCCCTGCGCGAGCTGCGTGAGAACAACGTTTCGTCCAAGATCTTCGACTCGGGCCTGGCCGTCTCCCTGTTCCGCGACAACTCCACCCGTACGCGCTTCTCCTTCTCTAAGGCCGCCAACCTGCTCGGCCTTGAGCTGCAGGACCTGGACGAGAAGAAGTCCCAGATCGCCCACGGCGAGACCGTCCGCGAGACCGCTACCATGATCTCCTTCATGGCCGACGTCATCGGCATCCGCGATGACATGTACATCGGCAAGGGCGATGCCTACATGGCCGAGGTCTCCGAGTCTGTCCAGCAGGCCTACGAGGACGGCGTTCTGGATCACCGTCCCACACTCATCTCCCTGCAGTCCGATTCCGACCACCCCACGCAGTCCTCTGCCGACATGCTCTACCTCATCAACGAGTTTGGCGGCCTCGAGAACCTCAAGGGCAAGAAGGTTGCCGTCACCTGGGCCTACTCGCCCTCTTACGGCAAGCCGCTGTCCTGCCCGCAGTCGCTGATCAGCCTGCTGCCCCGCTTTGGCATGGACGTCACCCTGGCCCACCCCGAGGGCTACGACCTCATGCCCGAGGTCGTCGAGCGCGCCAAGGGCTATGCCGCCGAGTCCGGCACCACCTTTAAACAGGTCAACACCATGGCCGAGGCTTTCGAGGGCGCCGACATCGTGATCCCCAAGAGCTGGGCTCCGTTTGCCGCCATGGAGAAGCGTACCAACCTGTACGCCGAGGGCGACGACGCCGGCATCGCTGCGCTCGAGAAGGAGCTGCTCGCCCAGAACGCCACCCATCAGGATTGGTGCTCCACGACCGAGCTCATGGAGAAGACCGCCAACGGCCAGGACACCATCTTTATGCACCCGCTGCCCGCCGACATCTCCGGTGTCTCCTGCGAGCACGGCGAGGTCAACGCCGACGTCTTCGACATGCACCGCGTGGGCATGTACAAGGAGGCCAGCTACAAGCCGTACGCCATCGCAGCCATGATGTTCCTGCAGAAGGTTGCCGATCCCGCCGCTACCCTCAAGGCCCTCGACGAGCGCAACACCGCCCGTTGGCTCCAGGCCTAAAGCCGGGTTGAGGTAAGCCATGTAAAGGGGGCGCTCTGCCAACCGGCGGGGTGCCCCTTTTTTGCATCGCGGGCGTGTGGGATAAGCGCTTTCGATGTGGATGCCCGCGGCGCGAGTTATGGGTACGATGGTTTCAGGGGAGGTATCACCATGAAACTTGGATGCGTCATTATGGCTTCGGGCGAGGGCAAGCGGTTTGGCTCCAACAAGATGCTTGCCGATATCTATGGCGAGCCGCTGATTGCTCGGACCATCGATTCGGTTCCCCGGGGCTTTGACGTCGTGGTTTCGACGCGTTGGCCCGAGGTCGCTCAGATTTGCGAGGACAAGCATTGCCCGTGCGTGCTGAACGATGGCGAGCTGCGCAGCGAAAGTGTCCGTGCGGGCCTTTCGTGGGGAGTCGAACGCGACTGGAAAGGATGCCTCTTTTTGCCGGGCGACCAGCCGCTCGTGAGTTCGGATTCTTTTGAGGCTATGGTTCGTGCATTTGACGAGCGTGGCCGCAAACATCCGGTGCGTCTTGCGTGCAACGGTGAGCCTTCGAGCCCGGTGCTCTTTCCGGCGGAACTGTTCGATGCACTTATGTGTCTTGAGGGCAAGGACGGCGGGGGCTCGATTCTCAAAGGTCGCGTCGACGTTGCGCTGGTCGAGGCGCGTGCCTACGAGCTGTGGGACGTCGATACCGTCAAGGGACAGCGACGCATAACGGAGCATATTGCCGCCTGCTCGTATTTTGATCGCGTGGCCAACTGCATCAATCAATAAGGAGCAATTATGATCATCATCAAAAACGGCGCGCTCGTGACGCCACAGGGGCTTCGCCGCGCCGATCTTGCCATGGAGGGCGATAGGATCGTGCGGATCGCCGCGGCGATTGAGCCGGGCGAGGGCGATACCGTCGAGGACGCCGCGGGCTGCTGGGTATTCCCTGGCTTTATCGACGGCCACACGCACATGCAGTGCTGGACCGGCATGGATTGGACGGCCGATAGCTTTGAGACCGGCACGCGCGCGGCTGCCTGCGGCGGCACGACGACCATTGTGGACTACGCGACGGCCGATCGCGGCGTGACCATGCCCGATGCCTTGGTCGAGTGGTATCATCGCGCCGACGGCACCTGCACCGCCAACTACGCCTTTCATATGGCACTCGCCGAGTGGAATGAGCGCAACCGCGCCGATCTTTCGGCTATGCGCGAGGCGGGCGTATCGTCGTTTAAGACCTACTTTGCCTACGATCATTTGCGCCTGGACGATGCCGAGACGCTCGAGGTGCTCGAGGAGCTCAAGCGTATTGGCGGCATACTGTGCGTGCATTGTGAGAACGGTACGCTGGTGAATGAGCTGCAGAAGCGCGTGTACGAGCAGGGGATTCATGGGCCCGAGGGGCATGCGCTCAGCCGTCCGGACGTGTGCGAGGGCGAGGCCGTGAGCCGCCTGCTGTATCTGGCGCACCTGGCCGGGGACGCTCCGGTCAACGTGGTGCACCTTTCGACCAAGCTGGGGCTCGAGGCCATTCGCGCTGCCAAAGCGCGCGGGCAGAAGAACATCTATGTCGAGACCTGCCCTCAGTATCTGATGCTCGACGATACTTGCTACTTGGAGCAGGGCGAGGACGGCTTTGCGGGCGCCAAGTACGTGATGAGCCCGCCGCTGCGCCATGCCGGTGACCGTGCCGCGCTACGCGAGGCGCTTGTGGCCGGCGAGATCGATACGATTGCGACCGATCATTGCAGCTTTAACCTGCACGGGCAAAAGGACCGCGGGCGCGACGATTTCCGCGCGATTCCCAACGGCGGGCCCGGCGTGGAACATCGTCCCGTCGCGATTGCCACGAGCTTTGAGGGCCAGCTGGGCCCCGAGGATCTGTGCCGCTTGATGAGCGAGAACCCGGCGCGCGTTTTTGGCATGTATCCGCGCAAGGGCTGTCTTGCCGAGGGTGCCGATGCCGATGTGTGCGTGTGGGATCCCAAGGCGCGCTGGACGATCAGTGCCGCGACGCAGCATCAGGCTGTGGACTACACGCCGCTCGAGGGTTTTGAGGCACATGGCCGCGCCAAGGCTGTGTTTGTGAACGGCGTGCTGGTGGCGCGCGATGGCGAGCCCACCGGAGCCCAACCCGGCCGCTACGTCCCCCGCTAACAGGAAGATCACCGGATTCCCCTCCGCAGTTGCGGTGAAATACGGACTGTTTGCGGCCGTTTGGCGGCCAAACAGTCCGTATTTCACCGCAACTGACGAGATGGGGCCGGCTACTTGAGGCTGGTGGCGACGATGGGGCGGCCGAGGGCTGCCTCGAGGCGGTCGGCCATCGTGGGGTCGCTGAGCGTGTCGACTTGGTTGAGCATGATGCGGGCATTGTTGAGGTTCAGCATCCGCAGCTCGGCATTGAGCACCATGGCGACGCTCTCTGGGGTGGCAGTGTCGGTGGGCTCGCAGCCGCAACGCTCGCAAAAGAGCTCGGGGCGGTGGACAACCTCGGCGACGGGTTTGCCCAGTCCCGAGGCGCCGACGACCCAGACAACGTTTGCCGTGGCGGCGGGAATTACCGGCTCCCAGGCGGCATGCGCCTTGAGCGGGAGTCGCTTGCTACCGTCTGCCTCGGCCAACACATAGTCAAAGCGCTGTGCCAGCTCGCCGAGTGGCTCGGCGGGGGCGGAGAGCTTGCCTGTCTCCGGGTCCAAGATGCCTGCCTGGCAGATGCCTCCGCGTGCAAGTCCCGCGCAGGCCTCGCAGGTGCAGCCTGGGGCGTGTGGGGCACCTGGCTTCCAAGGCGCGGCGTCCAGGCGACGATTCGACCCGTCCCATGGCACGCCGGCAACGGGAAGCATATGCGTGGTGGTGCAGAGGAGCACGCGGCCGCCAGCGCGCATGAGCTCAAGACCCAGCGTTTTGAGCAACGTCGACTTGCCGCCGCTGCCGATAATCGCGGTAATGCCCGGCTCGATCCTGAGCGCCGAGGCAAGATTGCCGCTAACCGTTTCCATCTGTTCACCGCCGTATAATACTGTGATAATAAATAATCATCAGAGTAGCGGTCGAACCGCTTTTGCTCTGCTCAAACCGTAGCACAGGGAGGTGCCCCGGGAATGCTCGTTTATGTTCGCGGCGCCGGCGATATCGCCACGGGTGTCGCCGCTCGCTTGGTGCGCGCCGGCGTGTCGGTCGTTATGGCCGATATCGCGGTTCCCACGTGCATCCGCCGCACAATCAGTTTTTGCGAGGCTATTCGCCTGGGCGAGGTCCAGGTCGAGGGCATTCGCGCTCGCTTGGCGCAGACGCCGGCAGAGGCGCTCGAGATTACCCAAGCGGGGGATGTTGCCGTCGTGGTGGACCCTCAGGCCAAGATGCTCGATGAGCTTAAACCCGCGGCTGTGGTCGACGCGATTCTGGCCAAGCGCAACCTGGGTACCACGCGCGACATGGCGCCTGCCGTTATTGCCGTGGGACCGGGCTTCACCGCGCCGGTTGACTGCGACGCCGTGGTCGAAACCATGCGCGGGCATTTCCTGGGCCGTGTCATTACCCAAGGTTCGCCCCAGCCCAATACGGGCGTGCCGGGCATTATCGCCGGCTATGGCAAGGAGCGCGTTATCCACAGCCCCGCCGCCGGCGTGTTTCGGTCCGACCGCGCAATCGGCGACATCGTGCGCGCCGGAGACGTGATTGGCTACGCGGGCGATACTCCCATGGTCACGCAGATTGACGGCTGCTTGCGCGGTCTTTTGGCCGACGGCGTTCAGGTGACCGAGGGCTTTAAATGTGCCGACGTCGATCCGCGCGGCGATGCCAGCTATATCAACTACATTTCGGACAAGGCGACGTCGGTCGGCGGCGGCGTGCTCGAGGCGCTCGCTATGCTCACCGATATCTTTAGAGGATAGAAGGCGGCAATGGAAAAGCTCGATGTTGTGAATGCGGCGCTTGTCGCCCTGCGTGCTGGCGAGACGTGCGAGCTCGTGGTCGTGGCCGGCACGGCGGGGTCGTCGCCGCGCGGCGTGGGTGCCTGGATGGCCGTCTTTGCCGACGGTAGCCAGGCGGGCACCATCGGCGGCGGCAAGATCGAGCTCTTTGCGCTGGATGAGGCGCGCGAACTCCTGAGCGCGGGACAGTCGCGTCTGGTCCGCTACACCATGGGCGGCGAGAACTCCGATACCGGCATGATCTGCGGCGGAGCCATTTGCCTGTGCTATCTGCATCTGGATGCGACCCAGGCACCGTTGTTCCAGGAAATTGCCGACGTCTTGGTCTATCGGCGCATCGGCGACTTCGTCATCGACTTTGAGCCGTTTATCGCGAGCACGCTCGAGGGCGATGTGGCCGAGTACCATGGCGAGGCATCGCGCCATACCATTGCGGGCTGCCCCGGGCTTTCACTGGTGGAGGAGGGGAGTAACGTCACCTACACCAACGCTGCCTCTGAGATTCCCGCGGCGCACATCGAGACGCTCTGCCCCGAGGGCCTGACCTACATCTTTGGCTGCGGCCACGTGGGCGCTGCGACGGCGCGGGTGCTCACGGCGGCGGGCTTTGCCGTCGTGGCGTGCGACGACCGCCCCGGCACGCTGACCCCCGATTGGGTGCCCGGTGTCTACGACCGTCGTCTGGTCGACTACAAGAACCTGAGCAAGCAGTGCCCCATCGGCCCGCGCGATCTGGTGGTCGTCGCCACGGCGGGGCACAAGTCCGATATCGACGTGGTGATTCAGGCCATGCGTGCCAAGCCTGCCTACCTGGGCTGTCTGGGTTCGCGCCGCAAGACGGCCTTTGTGCGCGCCCGCCTGGAGCAGGAAGGCTTTACGCAGGACCAGATCGACGAGCTGCACCTTCCGATCGGCGTTGCCATCGAGGCCGAGGACCCCGAGGAGATCGCCATCTCCATCGCCGCCGAGATGATCCACCTGCGCCGCACCAAACTCGTCCCCCGCAAGCGCTAATCGGATCCCCACCAATAAGTTGCGGTGAAATACGGACTGTTTAAGCCTGTTAGGCCGCCAAACAGTCCCTATTTCACCGCAACTGCTTTTTGGGGCCCATTTGTGCGGGGGAGTTGTGGAGTTGTGCAGGCAGACGAGGTTTTTCTGGAAATACGCACCCAATGCGCGTATAGTACCGATTGTTTTGTCGGCTCCTGCTGCGTCGAGTCCAAACCGCAAAATGCCATGAGCGGCGCGGATGCAGCCAGGAGGCACGAGGACAACCCATCGTGGCCACGCCCCGTGCTTAAAACCCCAAGAAGGAGTGAACAATGGCAGAAGAGAAGTATGTGCCGCGTCTGAAGACCAAGTACAACAACGAGGTCAAGCAGCAGCTTCAGGACAAGTTCCAGTACGAGAACGTCATGATGATCCCCAAGTTTGAGAAGATCGTCGTGAACATGGGTGTCGGCGAGGCCGCTACCGATTCCAAGGCCATCGACGGTGCCGTGCGCGACCTGCGCGCCATCACCGGCCAGCAGCCGATGATCACCCGTGCCCGCAAGTCCATCGCTACCTTCCGCCTGCGCGCTGGTATGCCGATCGGCTGCAAGGTTACCCTGCGTGGCGACCGTATGTGGGAGTTCTTCGATCGTCTGACCTCCGTCGCGATCCCCCGTATCCGCGACTTCCGCGGCATCTCCGCCAAGAGCTTCGACGGCCGTGGTAACTTCTCCATGGGCGTCACCGAGCAGCTCATCTTCCCCGAGATCGACTTCGACTCCGTCGATCACCAGCGCGGTATGGACATCACTTTCGTGACCACCGCCAACACCGATGAGGAGGCCAAGGCCCTTCTGGACGCCTTCGGTTTCCCGTTCAAGAAATAGGTTCACCTGCCCTATAAGCGCCGTTCCCACAAGGGGGCGGCGCTTGGGGCGAACAATACTCTATGTGAGGAGGATATAAGTGGCTAAGACATCGATGATCGTCAAGTGCAATCGCAAGCAGAAGTTCTCTACTCGTGAGTACACGCGCTGCCAGCGCTGCGGCCGTCCGCACTCTGTGTACCGCAAGTTCGGCCTGTGCCGTGTCTGCTTCCGCGAGCTTGCACTCAAGGGCGAGCTTCCCGGCGTTAAGAAGGCCAGCTGGTAAGTCACTACCAGCGTTTCAAGCATCAGTTTGGAACAGGGAAAACGCGCTAAAAAGGCTTTGCCGTTAAGGGCGGCGAAGAACCAAGAGCACGTGTTCATCAAGAACGAAGGAGAATCTGTATGAACCTTACAGACCCGATCGCAGATATGCTTACGCGCATCCGTAACGCTAACTCTGTGAACAAGGCCACGGTCTCCATGCCGAGCAGCAAGAAGCTCGTCGAGATCGCTCGTGTTCTGCACGAGGAGGGCTACATCGAGGGCTACGATGTCGAGGACACCGTTCCCCAGAAGACTCTGCACATCACGCTTAAGTATGGTCCCAAGAAGGCTAAGGTCATCAACGGCATCCGCCGCATTTCCAAGCCGGGCCTGCGTAAGTACACCGGCGTTGCCGACATGCCCCGCGTCCGCGGTGGCCTTGGTACCGCCATTATTTCCACCAGCCATGGCGTCATGACCGACCGCGATGCTCGCAAGCACAACGTCGGCGGCGAGATCATCGCTTACGTCTGGTAATTCGCTCGGTAGGTAGAAGGAAAGGAGATCACCGTGTCTCGTATCGGTAATAAGCCTGTCCAGATTCCCGCCGGAGTCGAAGTGGCAGTCAACGGCAACAACGTTGTCGTCAAGGGCCCCAAGGGCCAGCTCGAGCTTGATGTCTTTGAGAAGCTCGCTATCAACGTCGAGGACAACGTCCTCACCGTTTCCCGTCCCGACGACGAGCGTGAGACCCGTGCCCGCCACGGCCTCACCCGCGCCCTCATCCACAACATGGTTGTTGGCGTTTCCGAGGGCTTCGAGAAGAAGCTCGAGCTCGCCGGCGTCGGTTACCGCGTGCAGCAGAAGGGCAAGAACCTCGAGTTCTCCCTGGGCTTCTCGCACCCCGTGATCGTCGAGGCTCCCGAGGGCATCACCTTCGAGGTTCCCGACAACACCCACGTGAACGTCAAGGGTATCAACAAGCAGCAGGTCGGTCAGATCGCCGCTGAGATCCGCGGCCATCGTCCTCCCGAGCCTTACAAGGGCAAGGGTATCCACTACGTTGGCGAGCACATCCGCCGCAAGCTGGGTAAGGCCGCCAAGTAGTCGTAACCGACTCACTCGCATAAGACCAGCACCCCGTCAGGTGCTGGCAAGATCAACCTTTTTAGGAGTTTACGTATGAACAAGCATAAGGCGAAGCTGGAAGGCCTCAAGCGTCGTCAGCGTCGTGTTCGCGGCAAGGTCTCGGGTACCTCCGAGCGTCCGCGTCTTCGCGTGACCCGTACTAACGCCAACATCTATGCCCAGATCATCGACGACAGCAAGGGCTCCAGCCTGACGCTCGTCTCTGCCTCGACCCTCGAGGCCGAGTTCAAGGGCACCCACACCTCGAACAAGGAGGCTGCGGAGAAGGTCGGTCAGCTCGTTGGCAAGCGCGCCATCGAGGCCGGCATCACCAAGGTCGCCTTCGATCGCGGTGGCCGTATCTACCATGGCCGCGTCAAGGCCCTCGCCGACGGTGCTCGTGCCGCCGGTCTCGAGTTCTAGGAGGTATGTAGCACATGGCTCGTAATCAGAAGCAGCAGCGCGAGGCCTCCGAGTTCGAGGAGCGCGTCGTTTACATCAACCGCGTGTCGAAGACCGTCAAGGGTGGTCGTCGCATGAGCCTCGTCGCTCTCGTCGTCGTTGGCGACGGCAAGGGCAACGTCGGCGTTGGCATGGGCAAGTCCGCTGAGGTGCCCATGGCCATCTCCAAGGCATCTCTCGATGCCAAGAAGAACATGTTCCACGTGCCGGTGACCGAGCAGGGCACCATCCCGCACGAGGTTCTCGGCCACTTTGGTGCCGGCCGCATCATCATCAAGCCCGCTGTCGAGGGTACCGGCGTTATCGCCGGCGGCGCTGTGCGTCCCCTCTTTGAGCTTGCTGGCATCAAGAACGTCCTGTCCAAGTCCCTCGGTACCGACAACGGCCTCAACATCATCAAGGCTGCCGTCGAGGGCCTCAAGGAGCTCTCCAGCCCTGAGGACGTCGCGGCTCGCCGTGGCCTGACGGTCTCCGAGATGTTCGTCGGTAAGGAGAACTAAGCATGGCTGACACCATCAAGATCAAGCAGGTCCGCAGCACCAACGGTTGCAAGCAGGACCAGGTCCGTACTGTCCGTGCCCTCGGTCTCCACAGGATCCGCGAGGTTCGCGAGATTGCTGACAACGAGTCCGTCCGCGGCATGATCTTCAAGGTCAAGCACCTTGTCGAGATTGTAGAGGAGTAGCAAATGCAGCTTCACGATCTTACTCCCGCGCCCGGTTCCACCAAGAACCGCAAGCGCGTCGGCCGTGGCAATTCTTCGGGTCACGGCACCACTTCTGGCCGCGGTCAGAAGGGCCAGGGTTCCCGCTCTGGCGGCACCAAGGGTGCCGGCTTCGAGGGTGGCCAGACTCCGCTGGCTATGCGCCTGCCCAAGCTTCCGGGCTTCCGTAACCCCCGTCGTATCGAGTACACCGCTGTTAACGTTGAGCGTCTCGAGCGTAAGTTCGAGGACGGCGCTGTGATCGACGGTGCCGCTCTTAAGGCCGCTCGCATCACCAAGAGCGAGTTCGAGCCCGTCAAGGTGCTCGGCAATGGTGAGCTCACCAAGAAGTTCACGGTCAAGGTCGACAAGGTCAGCGCTTCTGCGCAGGCCAAGATCGAGGCCGCCGGCGGAAAGGTCGAGCTGCCGTGCTAAATGGTCTTAAGAATGCTTTCCGCATCAAAGAATTGCGCGAAAAGATTCTTTTTACCATAGCTATGCTCGTCGTGTACCGCATTGGTGCGCACGTTCCTGTGCCCGGCATTCCCTTCCAGGGGATGCTGGGCCTTTTCTCGACCGATAACAATTCGGTCGCCGCAGGTGCTATGGCCCTCCTGAATCTTTTCTCTGGCGGCGCTTTGAGCTATGTGTCGGTGTTTTCGCTGGGCATCATGCCTTACATCACCAGCTCGATCATCCTCCAGATGCTCCAGGCCGTCGTGCCTTCCCTGCATGAGCTTGCCCGCGAGGGCGAGGTCGGTCAGACCAAGATTACGCAGTATTCGCGTTACCTCACCCTGGCTCTGGCAATCCTCAACTCCGTGGGTTACCTCTTCCTCTTTAAGAGCTTCGGCATCAGCTTTAATGGCGCCGGCGCTCCCGAGATCATCTTCGACCTCATGATCGTCGGTACGCTCACCGCGGGCGCCATGCTGATCATGTGGATTGGTGAGCTCATCACCCAGCGCGGTATCGGCAATGGCATGTCGCTGATCATCTTCGCGAACATCATGGCCGGTCTGCCGCAGGCTATCTTCTCCAGCACCGAGGGCAATGCCGGTGGCATCATCACCATGGTGATCATCTGCGCCATCATCCTGCTGGTTATCCCGCTGATTGTTTTCCTTGAGCGCGGCCAGCGCCGCATCCCGGTCTCCTACGCCAAACGCGTCGTGGGTCGTCGCATGATGGGTGGCCAGACCACCTACCTGCCCATCAAGGTCAACACCGCGGGTGTCGTGCCGATCATCTTCGCTTCGGCGCTGCTGTACTTCCCGGCTCAGATTGCCGTGTTCTTCCCCGGCATCGGCTGGATCCAGGCAGTTGCCTCTGCGCTTTCGACCGGTTGGCTCAACTGGGTGCTTAACGTTGTCCTCATCGTGTTCTTCGCGTACTTCTACACCTCCATGGTGTTCAACCCCGATGACACGGCCGACAACCTTAAGAAGCAGGGCGGCTTTATTCCGGGCGTCCGTCCGGGTAGGGCTACCGCGGCCTACATCAAGAACGCGCTCAACAAGATCACGCTTCCCAGCGCTGTCTTTTTGGCGCTCATCGCCATCGTGCCTTCGATCATCTTCTCCTTTACGGGTAACCAGCTGATCCAGGCATTTGGCGGCACGTCCATCCTCATCATGGTCGGCGTCGTGCTCGACACGGTCGATAAGCTCGAAGGTCAGATCAAGATGTATGATTACGATGGATTCTTTAAATAGGCTAGAGGAGGATTGCTCATGAACCTCGTATTGCTCGGAGCTCCGGGTGCCGGTAAGGGCACCGTCGCACAGGAGCTCGTCGCCGAGTTTGGCGTCGCTCACATTTCCACGGGCGACCTGCTGCGTGCTGCCGTCAAGGGTGGCACCGAGCTTGGTATTCAGGCTAAGAAGTACATGGACGCTGGCGAGCTCGTTCCCGACCAGCTCGTGATCGACCTTGTCAAGGAGCGCCTTGCCGCCGATGACGCCCAGCAGGGCTTCATCCTCGACGGGTTCCCGCGCAACACCGCCCAGGCTGTGACGCTCGATTCCGAGCTCTCTGCCATGGGTCGCGAGATCGACTGTGCCCTTCTGGTCGATGTGGCCCCCGAGGTCATTATCGATCGCCTGTCTTCGCGTCGCACCTGCCGCGCCTGCGGTTACACCGGCACCGCTGCCGATGCTACCTGCCCCAAGTGCGGTGGCGAGATGTATCAGCGCGACGACGACAAGCCTGAGACCATCAAGAACCGTCTCGACGTCTACGAGAAGTCCACGAGCCCGCTCGTCGACTACTATCGTGGCCAGGGTCTGCTCAAGTCGGTCAACGGTGACCAGGCTCGCGAGACCGTGTACGGGGATGTCAAAGAGGCTCTCGGTCTATGATCAAGATTAAGTCTGCAACGCAAATCGAGCAGATGAAGAAGGCAGGAGCGCTATCTAAGATGGCGCTCCGCCACGTTGGAGCCATGGTGCGCCCCGGCGTTTCGACTTTTGAGCTCGATCAGCTCGCGGAGCAGATTATCCGCATGCATGGCGGCACCCCGGCCTTTAAGGGTTACGGTGGGTTCCCGGGGACCATTTGCGCATCGATCAACGATGCCGTGGTCCATGGTATTCCCAACCCCGACATGATCCTGCGCGATGGCGATATCATCTCCATCGATACGGGAGCCGTTGTCGACGGTTGGGTCGGCGATAACGCTTGGACGTTTTTCGTCGGCACCCCCACGCCCGAAGCCAAGGCTTTGTGCGAGGTCACGCGCGATTGCCTTAAGGCTGCCATCGAGCAGGCTGTTCCCGGTAACCATATCGGGGACGTCGGTTATGCCGTTCAGTCCCTCGCCGAGTCTCACGGTTACGGTGTGCTTCGTGATTATGTAGGCCATGGCATTGGCCGCGTGATGCACGAGGACCCCAACGTTCCTAACTATGGAAAGAAGGGGAGGGGCGTTCGCCTCCAGGCCGGCATGGTCATTGCCATCGAGCCGATGGTTACGATGGGTTCCAACCATGTGAGCACGGGCTCCGACGGTTGGATTGTTACGACCAACGATCACCTGCCCGCCGCGCACTACGAGAACACCGTCGCCATTACCAATGATGGTCCGGTGATTCTCACCACGGATGCCCAAGGTGCTTGGTGCTCCCTCCAAGGCGGAGAAATGTAACAAGTTCCACTTAGTTGTGGAGCCATTACGAAGTTATTACGATGCGTACATACGTGTTGTAGAATACTCAATCGCTGTCGTTTTCTAGAGAAAGATGATTGCTTGTGAAGAAGGAAGACGCAATTGAGCTCGAGGGTACGGTAAAGGAACCGCTGCCCAATGCCATGTTTAAGGTCGAGCTCGAGAACGGTCATTCGGTTCTGTGCAACATTTCTGGCAAGATCCGAATGAATTACATCCGTATTCTCCCCGGTGACAGGGTTGTCGTGGAGCTTTCCCCGTACGACCTGACCCGCGGCCGCATCACCTATCGCTACAAATAGCGGCACGCATACACGCACTCCATTTCCGACTGCAGGCTTAGCTCAACCTACGGTCGGATTGTGTGTGAAGACCAGCCATAGTTTTAAACGCCTGCGGCTGGGCGAGTAGATAGTAGGGAAGTAGTTTGAGCGCTACCGAAAGGAAGAACGATGAAGGTACGTCCTTCGGTCAAGAAGATGTGCGATAAGTGCAAAATCATTAGGCGCCATGGCAAGGTCCTCGTCATTTGCGAGAACCCCCGTCATAAGCAGCGTCAGGGTTAAGAGAGGAGACTACGTTGGCCCGTATTAATGGTGTCGACCTCCCGCGTGAGAAGCGCGTTGAGATCGGTCTGACCTACATTTACGGCATCGGCCGCACCACTGCGACGAAGATCTGCGTCGAGTGCAACGTTAACGTGGATACGCGCGTTAAGGACCTCACCGAGGATGAGGTTAACGCCATCCGCGATTATATCGATAAGAACCAGATCATGGTTGAGGGCGACCTCCGCCGTGAGCGCAACCAGAACGTCAAGCGCCTTATGGACATCGGCTGCAACCGCGGCCTTCGTCACCGCAAGGGCCTCCCGGTCCGCGGCCAGCGCACCCACACTAACGCTCGTACCCGCAAGGGCCCGAAGCGTCAGATCGGTGCTAAGAAGAAGAAATAAGGAGCGCTAGATAGATGGCTACTGCTAAGAAGAACGTTCGCGCTGCCCGTCTGAAGCGCGCGGACCGTAAGAACATTTCCGTGGGCCAGGCTCACATTCGTTCTACGTTCAACAACACGATCGTTTCGATCACCGATCCCCAGGGCAACGTCATTTCCTGGAAGTCGGCTGGCCAGGTGGGCTTCAAGGGCTCCCGTAAGTCCACGCCGTTCGCTGCCCAGATGGCTGCCGAGGCTGCTGCCAAGCAGGCCATGGAGCACGGTATGAAGAAGGTTTCCGTCTTCGTCAAGGGCCCCGGCTCCGGTCGTGAGACCGCCATCCGCTCCCTCCAGGCTGCTGGCCTCGAGGTCTCGAGCATCCAGGACAAGACCCCCATTCCGCACAACGGCTGCCGCCCCAAGAAGCGTCGCCGCGTGTAACTGAAAGGATCGTATCAATATGGCAATCGACAGGACTCCTGTTCTTAAGCGCTGCCGTCAGCTCGGGATCGATCCCGCTGAGCTCGGTTACAGCAGCAAGAAGGAATCTATCCGTCAGCCCAAGCGCCGTCGCAAGGAATCTGAGTACGGCATGCAGCTGCGCGAGAAGCAGAAGGTTAAGTTCATCTATGGCGTTCTGGAGAAGCAGTTCCACGGCTACTTCAACAAGGCCCGTAAGATGAACGGCGTCACCGGTGAGAACCTCATGATCATCCTTGAGTCTCGCCTCGACAACGTCGTCTTCCGTCTTGGCTTCGCCCGCACCCGCAAAGAGGCTCGTCAGTCCGTCCGTCACGGTCACTTCACCGTGAACGGCAAGCGCGTGGACATCCCGTCCTACCGCGTCAAGGCCGGCGACGTCGTCGCTGTCGGCGAGAAGTTCCGTGACCTCCTCCCCATCAAGGAGGCCCTGATTTCCTCCGAGCGCTTTGAGGTCCCTGGCTGGCTCGAGGTCGATATCGAGAAGCTGTCTGGTAACGTGCTCGCTCTGCCGACGCGTGAGCAGATCAGCGGTGATATCAACGAGCAGCTCATCGTCGAGCTCTACTCTAAGTAGTCCATCCGGGCTGCTGAGGCTGGAGGTAATACATGTCAGAATTCATTAGGCCTCAGGTTCAGGTCGAAGAGATCAACGAGACGTCTGCTCGTGTCTCCGTCGAGCCGCTCGAGCGTGGCTACGGCGATACGCTGGGTAACTCCCTCCGTCGCGTACTTCTGTCCTCGCTCGAGGGTGCCGCCGTCGAGGCTATTCAGATCGATGGTGCGCAGCACGAGTTCATGACCATCCCTAACATGGTCGAGGATGTCACCGACATCGTCCTGAATGTCAAGGGTCTTGTCTTCAGGGCTCTCGGCACGACCGACGAGGCGACCGCCACCATCTCGGTTGACGGCCCCTGCGAGGTCACCGGTGCGGACTTCTTTATTCCGTCCGAGTTTGAGCTGGTCAACCCCGAGCAGCACATTGCTACGCTCACCGAGGGTGGCCATCTCACCATGAGCATGCGCATCGGCTATGGCCGCGGCTATGTTTCTGGCGAGGCCAACAAGCGCGACAACGATCCCATCGGTGTGATCCACGTCGACTCGCTGTACTCGCCGGTTTCCCGTTGCGCCAAGCTCGTTGAGGCTTGCCGTGTCGGTCAGCACACCGACTACGACCGCCTTGTCCTCGAGATCGAGACCAACGGCTCCATCGCCCCGCGCGACGCCGTGGTCCAGGCTGCCAATATCATCAACCAGCATATGGCCGCCTTTATGAACCTTGCCGAGACCCCCGAGGTCGAGGAGGAGGCTTCGATCTTCGCTCCCGAGGTCACCAACGACAACGCCGAGCTGGACAAGCAGATTGAGGATCTGGACCTTTCCGTCCGTTCCTACAACTGCCTTAAGCGTGCCAGCATTCACTCGGTCCGTCAGCTCGTTGAGTTCTCGGAAAACGATCTGCTTAACATCCGTAACTTCGGTGTTAAGTCGATCGAGGAAGTGAAGGACAAGCTTGAGTCCATGGGCCTGAGCCTGAAGGCTTAATGCTTCGCATATTTGAGGAGAAACTAGACCATGCGTCACAACGTTAAGAAGGGCCTGAAGCTCGGCACCGATGCGAGCCACACCAAGGCCATGAAGAAGAGCCTTGCTAAGGCCCTCTTCGAGAACGACCGCATCAAGACCACCGAGACCCGCGCTAAGGCGCTGCGTTCGGTCGTCGACCCGATCATCACCTGGGCCAAGAAGGGCGACCTGCACTCTCGTCGTCTGGCTATCGCCAAGCTCGGCGATAAGCAGCTCGTTGCCGAGATCTTCGACAAGGCTGCTCAGGGCATGTGGCAGGACCGCAACGGCGGTTACACCCGCATCATGAAGCTCGGTAACCGCAAGGGCGACAACGCTCCCATCGTTATCATGGAGCTCGTCACCGAGCCTTGCACGCCTAAGGCTAAGAAGGCTGCTCCGGCCCCCAAGAAGGCCGCTGCTCCCAAGAAGGTCGAGGCTGCCGAGGAGGCTCCTGCTGAGGAGACCGCTGAGTAGACAATCCGTCTGCATAGGCTATATTCGAGGGGTACGTTCGCGTACCCCTCTTTTTTTGTCGCGATACCGTTGCTTGTTTGTTGGGAGCGCCCATGACTGCGCCGTCTGATTTCAATTCGATTTCCGAGCTTGACGCCACGCTCGTATTTCGCGTGGCCTATGATGGCTCGTCGTATAGCGGATTTGCCGTGCAGCCGGGACAGACGACGGTTGCGGGTGAGCTACGTCGAGCTATTGAGACGCTCCTGCGCCGTCCGATCGACCTGACGTGTGCGGGACGTACCGATGCCGGCGTGCATGCGGTGGCACAGTTTATCAGCGTGCCCGTAACGGACGCTGAGTTGGCTTTGACGCGCCGTAGGTGGCTGAGGGCTATGGATGCCCTCCTGCCCAAAGATATCGCCATAAACGAGGTCTACAAGGCCCGTAAAGGCTTTTCTGCACGCTTTGATGCGCGTTCCCGTACGTATACGTACCGTATTGCCGATCGCGACGCGCGCCCTGTGCTTTCGCGCGGTGCGGTGTGGTGGCATCGCTACCCATTGGATGTTGAGGCGATGTCTGCGGCCTGTCCCGCGCTGCTGGGCGAGCAGGACTTCAAGAGCTTTTGCAAGGTGGCGTCTGCCGTGGGCAAGCCCACGCACCGCTGCGTGATGCGTGCCGAGTTTGGCCATGAGGTTGCGTTTGGCGAGGACATCCTGACGTTTACCATCGAGGGCAATGCGTTTCTGCATTCGATGGTCCGCACGATCGTGGGCACGCTTGTCGAGATTGGCATGCATCGCCGTGAACCCGAGTGGATGCGCGAGGTCATCGATGCTTGCGACCGTACCGCTGCGGGCCCCACGGCTCCTGCCTGCGGCCTTACGTTTATGGGCGTGGATTACGATCCCGCCGAGCTTGTCGTGCTCGACTAGGGGAGGGCTCGGCGCGTCGTGCGTCGGCACCTGTCATCTGTGGGCTGCGCGTGTGCAACATCTGTTCTTGGCGTGCAATACAACCGGTGTCTCATTGCTTTTATTGCCGGGGTGTACCATGAACGACAGTTTGATTCACTGCTGTCGAGAGGACGGATAACTTGGTTCGACGTGGCTCGCATCCGCGACTTTCGGTGATCCTTGTGGTAGAAGGTTCGCCCAGCTATGCGATGCGTGCGCTCGAGAGTATCCAGAACCAAGACCTCTACGATTTGCAGATTGTCGTTGTCTGCCGCGATGCTGCGCCCGGTGTGCGCCATTCGCTTCAAGTTGCTGCCGACAGGGACATCCATATTGATTTGATTGACGTCGAGGACGCGAAGCGCGGCGCTTGTCTTCGTGCCGGTTTTGCTGCCTCGCGCGGCTCTCAAATCATCGCCATGAACGCCGATGAGTGGTTTGCTCCGCAGTCTCTTTCCAAGATGGTCGATATCGCGTGCGATACTACGGCAGACATAGTGCTCCCCACGGTGTCGCTCGACCGCTATGATGCACATCGAGAGCGCCATTCGCGCGTCTTGGATGCTGCTCATATTTCCATTGATAGCAAATCTTCGATGGTGACCGGGCTGTCCCAGTTGATTTTAGGCGGCCTAGTCGTTCAGACCTCTGGCGTGATGTATAGCCGTCCGCTGTTTGAGGCATGCCTTTTGTACGACAAGGCGTTTCGCACAGTTGGGTTTATGGCGTGCTCGCTCTCGCGGGCGCAGCGCGTCTCCGGATGCGGCGACGCTTGTTTCCACGCGGCGGCACCTAAGCTTACAGATGCCTTTGATCCCACCATGTATGCCAAGGTATCCGATGACACCCGGGCGCTCGACGAGCTTACGGACTCACTCTCGGAAGCAGATAGCGGTGGTCGGCTCAAGCTGGCAACCCAAAAGTTCTACTTTGCCGGACTGGTCGCCTGCATCGAGAATTTGTGTCTGAGCCCGCATGGGGTGTCGTCAATCGAGCGTTCCGCCCGTATGCGTGATATGCTCGAGGCGCCTCGAACCCGTCAGATGGTCGCCGCGCTCAAGGATAACCATCGGGGGCTCGGTCTGTTGTTTGGGCCGATCGCCAGCGCCAAGCCCGCGCGCTGCGTGATGTGTACGCATCTGGCAGCTTTTCTTAACCGGACGGGCGCAAAAACCGCCTAAACGGCTCATCTCGAAACAAATTTGCATAGAATTGTTTCGAAATGCGTTCTTATACACAAAAGCCTTCAAATAGCGTTAAACTATTCAATCACTGATTGATTGTCTCCGCCATCTTTTGGAGAGAGGGTTTGTATGGCTAAAAAACGCAATGGGCGCCAGGATGCCATTAGAGATATTGTGCGCAATAAGGACGTCCGCACGCAGCGCGTGCTGGTCGATGAGCTCCGCGCTATGGGCTTTGATTGCACGCAGGCGACTGTCTCTCGCGATATTGCCGATATGGGGCTGCGTAAGCTCCCTGAGGGCATCTATGTTCTGGCAGAGGACCTGCACCTGCAGCGTATGGTTTCCGAGCTCGTAACGGGCGTTCTGCGCACCGATAATCTGGTTATGATCAAGGCTCAGCCTGGCACGGCTTCCGGCATCGCCGCCGCTGTTGATGCGGCAGAGCTGCCCGATGTGCTTGGCTCGCTTGCCGGCAACGATACGATTTTGGTTATTGCCCAGACGGCCGAGGACGGCGAGCGTCTCGAGGCGCTGATCAATAAGCTGAGCAATTCTCGCAAGTAGGCGTGCGGGTCGTGCGCTCGGCCCTGCGCGCGCTGACATAGTTGCCTGTAAGGGGGTATCGACGAGGGTCGGTACCCCCTTTTTTGTTTGCCGGTATAAAGACCGCCTGCCAGGTCGCTTTAAACTAAAAGGCCCCCGAGCAGTTGAATGAACTGCACCCCAAAACTTGGACGGCTTAAATAAGAACTACGCCGCAAGGGACTGTCTCCGGAACTCCTCCGGGGTCAGTCCCTTCAGTTTAACCTGGCGCCTCCTCGTGTTCCAATGGACCACGA
>NZ_CABWIF010000011.1:0-234078 GCF_902501475.1 Collinsella aerofaciens
ACGTCCCGCGCGGCGTGGGCAACTCCTTCCAGGCCCTGGAGGACGGCACCGCCTACACCTACCTGGTGGACGCCCACTGGTCGCTGGAGCTGAAGAGGACCTACACCTTCGTGAACCTCGCCGACCCCGAGCTCGCCATCCAGTGGCCGATCCCTCTTGCGGAGGCCACCGTCTCCGAGGCCGACCTCAACCACCCGATGCTGAAGGACGTCGTCCCCATGGCGCCGAAGCGCACCCTCGTCACCGGCTGCAACGGCCAGCTGGGCCATGCGGTGCGCGGGCTGGCCGAGGAGCGCGGCGCAGCGAAGGACTTCGACTTCTGCGACATAGACACCTTCGACATGTCCGACCCGGACGCCTACGCGCAGTACGACTGGTCGCTCTACGGCACCGTCATCAACTGCGGCGCCTACACGGCCGTGGACAGGGCGGAGACCCCCGAGGGCCGCGCGGCCGCATGGAAAGCCAACGCGACCGGCCCGGCGCTGCTCGCCCGCACCTGCTCCGAGCACGGGATCACCCTCGTCCACGTGTCCTCCGACTACGTCTTCGACGGCACCGCGGAGGTGCATGACGAGGACGAGCCCCTCAGCCCGCTGTCCGTCTACGGCCAGACCAAGGCCGCCGGCGACATCGCCGTGGCCGGGTGCCCGCGCCACTACATCCTGCGCTCCAGCTGGGTCATAGGCGAGGGCCACAACTTCGTCAAGACGATGAAGGGGCTGTCCGACCGCGTCGCCGACCCGGACGACAGGCTGGACAAGATCACCGTGGTCGACGACCAGCTGGGCCGCCTGACCTTCACGCGCGACATGGCCGAGGCCATCTTCCACGTTTTGGACGCGAAGGCTCCCTACGGCACCTACGACTGCACGGGCTCCGGCGCCGTGAAGTCCTGGGCCGACATCGCCCGCGCCGTCTTCGAGGCCGCCAACGGCAACGGCGAGAAGGTAGTTCCGGTTTCGACCGCCGACTACTACGCGAGCGCCGCCGGTCTCGTCGCACCGCGCCCGGTCCACTCCGCGCTCGACCTGTCCAAACTCGAGTCGGTCGGCTTCCACATGCCCGACTGGGAGGAAGAGCTGGGGGAGTACCTTGATACTCTCGCCATGCGGGATGGTGAAGCCTAATGTTTGGTCAATATGGTCCTTCTGAGACGTTTAAAAATATTTGGGCGCTGCTTCTCACTAAGGTGTTATTTCCTGGCGCGAGACTTGTCCGCCGCCCCTTCTATCTTCGCGGTGGCAAGTGCCGTTTTGTTTATGGGGAGGGTTTCACCTGTGGTTATTCTTGTCGCTTCGACCTTGCTGGCGATGGCACCCCTCTTATTGTCGGTAAGAACTGCAAGATAAACGATCGAGTTCATATCTCTGCGCATGAGAGCGTCGTTATCGGAGACAACGTGCTCATGGCTTCGAATATTTTTATTTCTGATAACAGTCATGGGTCCTATGACGACGATCCCTCGTTGCCCGACATGGCGCCAGATGATCGAAAGATTGTTACTAAGCCTGTACACATTGGCGATAACGTGTGGATAGGCGAAGGTGCAGCAGTGATGCCTGGTGTGACTATTGGCAACGGCGTGATCATCGGTACCAATGCGGTGGTGACTCATGACGTTCCCGACAACGTGATCGTTGCCGGGGTTCCCGCTAAACCCATTAAACGATTTGTCGGAGGGGGGTGGCTTCCCAGTGGAAAACGGTGAAACCCCAAAGGTAAGTATCGTCGTCCCCATGTATAACGTTGGTGAATGCGCCGCGGCTTGTCTTCGCTCTCTTATGGGCCAGACGTATAGAAATATAGAAATTGTGGTCGTTGATGATGGGGCGACCGACGATACGGCAGATATCTGTGCCCGTACCATTGCAGATGACGATCGCGTTAAGCTCGTGCATAAGGAGAACGGAGGTCTATCTTCCGCTCGCAACTTCGGCCTTGCCTGCGCCACAGGTGACTTCGTTACGTTTGTGGACGGTGACGACGTTCTGGACGAGTGTGCTGTAGGACATATGGTCGCCCTTGCGCAGAAGACTGGTGTGCCCCTTGTCACATGTGAATATAAGAAGATTGACTCGACTGACGACTTTGGTTGCCAAGAGATTGGCGAAGGCAAGGTCGTTTCCGGCGGTGAACTTCTTAGAATGTTGCTTCTGCTTAACGGTGAGTCCGGCTCTGCCTGCGCGAAGCTGTATGCTAGGGAACTATTCCCGCTCCTTGCGTTTCCCGAGGGGCAACTGTTCGAGGACTTTGGCGTTGAAGCTACTGTCTTCTTTAACGTTGATAAGGCTTGTATTTCAGGCGCAGAGCTTTATGGCTATCTTGCCCGCGAGGGTTCCATTACTACGAATAAGAAATACGAAGACAAGCACCTTGAGGGCATGGAAGCATCTTTGTCAATTGTGGGAGACGTTGTTGATGATAGACCAGAGTTGAAAGATGCGTTTGCTTGCTTTGAGGCTTTTTGCTCTCTTCGCGTTGCGTCGAGGCTGGATTTGAATAAGTGCATCGACAAGCGCAAGGCTAAGGCTTACATCCTTAATGCGAGGAAACGCTGTAGGAAGGTCGCCGGTAACCCTCTTGCGAGCAAGACTTGGCGCTTTCGCTGCGGGCTTTTTGCATTTTCGCCAGCACTTCATAATCTTGTATACAGCCTTTACGGCAGCTTGACCGGAAAGGTCGTAGGATGATGGATACACTCGAGCTTGATTTGTCAAACTCGCATCGCATTGTTTCTCGCAAATCTGACGCCGGTGCATATAACAACGCCTATTTTCTCCTCGCCCTTCTATCATGCTTTCTCTTTCCTTTTGCTTCGATTTTCTTCATTATTCTTTATATTAGGTCTGAGAAGCATTCGAGTGTGGGCCTGGCGATTCTGGTTGGTCTTTGCTCTGGCGCAATTGCCTATGGGGTTAATACGACATTAATGGCTGACATTGATCGATATACCAACAGTCTGCCTATCTTTCGTGAGACATCATTTTGGGACCTCCTTTCAATCAAGGGTGTCTATTCCTCTGTGGGGTCTCATGGTTACAACCTTTTTGCTTGGATCGTTTCGAGATTTAATGACGACCATCTTCTGCGAAGCGCAGTTACAGCAACTTTTTACTCGGTCTTGGCCTTTATTGTTGACGATTACGCCGCACTTCAGGGGTGGTCGTTTAGGAGGACTTGTGCCGCCCTTCTGATTTCAGTGGCGATCTCACCGTTTTTCAACGTTCTCTCTTATGCAAAAAGTACCCCGGCGTTTTCGTTGCTTCTCTTGGCGCTCTATTTGGACTTCCGAAAGCGTACCGGACCGGTTGTATTGATTTTGCTTTACGCTTTTGCCGCCTCCACTCATTCATCCGTTTTACCAGTGATAGCTTTAAGAGTTGTGCTGCTTTTCGTGAAAAATGAGATTGCAATTTACGGCATCAGTCTTGCATTGCTTCCTTTATCAAATATACTTTCTGCCGCCTTACCGGCCTCCTTCAGGACAATACCCGTTCTTTCTCTATTTGTGAGCGCTTTGGATAAGTTTTCGGTGTATAGCGAGTTCAGCGATTGGGGATGGGCCGCGGCATCTCAGCACAGTGTGTTGCTTATGGGGTATCGATATTATTTTGGAGCTATCGCTGTTTTCTGCATCCTTTTGGTTTTCAGGCGTTACGACGTTTCTAAATCCGGTTTGCTAGTTTTTTCAGGCATTTGGTCTGCCCTATGCATTGCAGTTTCAGTATTTTTTGCCGCAGATGTTTTCTTTCGGTATGCAATGCCTTGCTCAACGTTGTTTGTTTTAGCTGCTTTGAGTCATAAGGATGATGCCGTAAATCTTTATATAGATATCGCACTTGCGATTATTGCAGTTATCGGTTTTGTCGTTCAGTGGGCTTATCTCGCAAGCGTTGTCGATATGTCCTGTTTTATTCTTCATGGTTTGTTCGGAGTTTAGTTTTGAGTTCTCAACACAAACATTTCTACAGCAATGTCGTTTGGCAATACGGACTGCAGATTGTTAAATACATTTTTCCCCTTATTACACTGCCTTATCTGACTCGTGTGCTTCTGCCGGAGGGCTACGCGATCTACGCGTATGTCGTGTCGTTCATGACTTTCGCCCAGACTTTCGTCGATTTTGGCTTCAACCTTTCCGGTACTAAACGCATAGCACAATCCGAGACTGTCGAAGAGGAGAACCGGGCTATTGGTGCTGTGACAGAGGCTCGCCTGTTGCTTGGTGTAGTGACCGGCGCTGTCGTCGTTGTTGTGGCCTGGTTCATTCCCATTACTCATTCAAACATGCTATATACCATGCTTGCATTTGTTGCTGTATTCGGTAAGGCACTTGCTCCGGACTTTCTTTTCCAGGGACATGAAGACATGGGTCCATTGACGACTCGTTACTTTGTCTCGAAGGGTGTCTCTACTGCCTTGACGTTCGTCGTTGTCCATTCTATCAATGACATTCTGTGGATTCCTATTCTCGACATCCTTTCGAGCGTTATTGCCCTTGCCTGTTCTTTCATTTCCGCCAAGCGAATGTTCGGCACCACCATTACGTTCGTGCCCCTAAGCGAGGCGCTTTCAGAGCTGAAGGTTTCCGCGCTCTATTGTTTCTCGAACATGGCCTCCGTCGTTTTTTCCGGATTCACTACGCTCTTGATCGGAATCGTGATTACCGACAAGGCGATGATCTCCTACTGGTCCCTTGCTGTGACTGCAATCAATGCCATCCAGTCCCTTTATTCGCCAATTGTGAACAGTCTGTACCCCCATATGGTCAAGGGGGGTGACTACGGTTTTGCAAGGAAGTTGCTCCTTGTCTCTATACCCGTCCTGCTCATTGGCACCATCGCTTTCGCAGCGCTTTCCGATATAGTTATGCTCGTGCTCGGTGGCGAGGACTATCTATCAGGTTCCTGGGTTATCGCCTGGGCTTCACCCGTTCTCCTGTTTTCCTTCTATGCAACGATGGTCGGCTGGCCGATTCTAGGCGCCTCTGGCAAAGTCGCTGAGGTTACCTTCACCACAGTAGGATCTGCTGTGTTTTGCATTGTTTCGCTTTTGACCGTGTCTGCGATAGGAATCGCGAGCATGCAGGTCATTTGCATCATCCGTTGCTTTACTGAGGCAATTATGTGCGTGAGTCGCATTTGGCTTGCGCGCGGATACTTGTTTCCGTCTCGAAGCGTTACCACCGATTGCGAAAGGTAAGGAATAAGAAATGAAAAAATGCGTTGGTATATTGTCGCGGCATGCAGTGCCGAACTACGGTTCTATTCTGCAGGCATATGCCCTTCAGGATGCGTTCGCCTCTATGGGTATCGATGCCGAGTATGTTGACTACCGCATCCCCCGGGACTTTCCTTTAGCAGATGCCATGAGGACTTCTGGCGCGCTTGGTCCGATTCGTGCGATTCCAAAAGCGATTGGCGCCCGTAAGTTTGAGGCGATGAGGAATGGCTTGTTGAGGCAGAGCCGTAGGGTAACCGACTCAGAAGAGCTTAGTAAGCTTCTTGCTGAGTATCCTGTCCTTTGTGTTGGAGGCGACCAAGTGTGGAACATCATGTCTGATGGAAACATCGAGGGCGCCTACCTTCTGGAAGGAGCATCGGACGATACCTACAAGTTTTCCTTCTCGTCCTCCTTTGGCAAGAATGGCCTCGATGCGCGCGAATACGACCGTGCTGTAAAAGCGTTTGCGCGGTTTGACAGGCTTTCAGTGCGCGAGGAAAGCGGGCAGAAAACTCTTGAAGAAATGGGGTTTGAGGCACAAACCGTTGTCGACCCTGTGCACCTGCTATCAAAGGAGACCTGGTTCGACCGTGTTGAGCCTCGTGCTCCCCGCGGCGTGAATGGGGAGTACTGCCTGATCTACAACTTGCATCCAAACGATGCGTTCGACCGCTATTCTGCCGCTGCATGCAAATCTCTCGGTCTCGAGGTCGTTAGCATCCGTCCGTCGCTTCGCAAAACAATGGGGAAGAATTTGTTCTACCCGTCGCTACATGAATTCCTTTGGCTGTTTGACAATGCCGCCTGCGTGCTCACGGACTCATTCCACGGGACTGCCTTTTCGCTGCTGTTCAATACGCCCTTTGTCGATATTCTGCCTGAGCAGTATGCGGAGCGTAACAAGGCGATTCTTTCTCGTTATGGGCTGGATTCCCGCATAAGCACGGAGCTTCAACCAGAAGAGCTTTGCCTCAACGATTTTGATTGGGCGGGCGTCAATGAGTCGCTTGCAGCCAACCGTGTGTCCTCTACGGAGTTCCTTTGTGACACCGTGGACGAGTTCTCCGCCCGTCTCGCTCGCTAAAAAATGAATGGGAGGTCCTATTTTGAGTCAAGCATCTGTTTCCATCATCGTTGCTGTTTATAAATCAGAACAATTTCTGCCGAAGCTGCTTCATTCCTTTGAGGTTCAAACCCACAAGAATCTTCAGATTATTCTCGTTGACGATGGCTCTCCCGATGGCAGTGGTCGCATCTGTGATGACTATGCTGCACGTGATCCAAGGGCTGTTGTTATTCATAAGCCCAATGGTGGCACTTGCTCTGCTAGGAATGCAGGACTTGATGTTGCGACGGGTGACTACCTCATGATTGTGGACGGTGACGACTGGCTGGAGCCCGATTGCGTCGAATATTTGGTCGACTTAGCCGAGAGCACCGGCTCCGACATGTCCTACTCGGTGAATCTTTTCACAACGCGCGATAGGGAGCAGATTGCTGAGGACGTCCGGGAGACCTGGTCGGCAGAGCGTGCTACTGCTGCTATTATTTATCCTTTTATGCGTCTGGGGCCTTGGAACAAGCTGTACAAACGTTCCGTAATTGTCGACAACAATATCTCGTTTTCCGTTCCTTGGTTCGGCGAGGGTCTTTATTTTGCTACCGAGGTAGCCCAGCACTCAAATCATGTTGGCGTCGGTAGACGCAAAGTCTACAACTACCGTTTGAATAACATGGGGAGCGGTCTTACCAACTACAACGTGCAGAATGGAAAGAACGCCCTTGGAAACATTAAATTCATCAAAGAGAACCTGACTCTGGACACTCCGATGGTTCGCCATGCATGCGATTGGCATATCTGGCGAAACTACGAGTTCCTACTCACTCAGATAATAGGTGCGGACGAAATGGGCTCCGAAGGCGAGCTCGCGAAAGAATGTGCGGCGTACGTCAGGAAGAACTGGCTGCCTGTATTCAAGAACAGTGAAGTCGGCCGTTCCGAGAAAGTTAAGATTGCATGCTGCGGTATGGCACCTGTGCTGTACGCAAAGCTGGTCATAGATAGAAACCGGAAGGGACTCGAGGCTGATAAGGGCAAGTTCATGGATGTCGAGGAGTAGGTGCATGGCGAATTTAAAGCACGCAATCAAGCAGGGCATCGTCGCTCTCAAAGCCAAGAATATACAGCCTGTGATGCAGACCGTTGGCGATGAAAGCCTGCTCAAGGGGAAGACCGCCCTAGTGGTGGGAGGCACGGGCGGGATCGGCAGGGCCGTCGCCAAAGCGTTCCTGAAGAACGGCGCGAATGTTGTGATCGCCGGCACAAGGCGCGCAAAGGTCGACAAGGTCGCGGTAGAGCTTGGCGAGAAGTGCGCCGGGGTTGTCGTCAACCTTGCCGAGCCAGAGACCTTTTCGAGAGTCGTTGACGAGGCAGTGGCCTTCTACGGTCCCATCGATATCCTAGTAAATTCTGCCGGCGTTCACACCGAGGATGTCTCCATGGGCGGGTTTCTCGATTTTACCGTTGAGGAATACGACCGTATCTTGGACATCAACCTGCGCGGCGTCTACTTCATGGTGCAGTCTGTTGCACAGCGCATGATTTCCGATAAGGTCAGTAATGGGCATATCCTTATCGTTTCATCCTCGGCCGGCAACGAGCCCGCATGGTCTCCCTACCGCGTATCGAAGTGGGGTCTGAAGGGCATCACTGAGGGCATGGCTTCTGCCCTGGTTCCTCACGGCATTGTGGTCAACGCGATTGCGCCCGGTAGCACGGCGACTCCTCTTCTTGGCATCGAGGAGGGCGACAGCATCTCCGCCGAGGACAACGGGCTTGGCAGGTTCGCTATGCCCGAGGAGATCGCAGAGTTCGCCGTGATGCTTGCCAGCCCCATGGGCGACATGGTCGTTGGCGACACGTTGTACGTTTCCGGTGGCCGCGGTGTCTGTGATATCCGTTAGGGGCTTTGCGGACATTTCGAAGTTTTGAGATCGCCTTTACCGCAGAAGGAGCTTGGCTGCTTCGGAGGCTTGCTTCGAACCGTCTTCAAGGGAGACTAAGCACCGGAACAGCCGCTTTGCCAAGCCCTCGGTTGCAGTGAAACTCATGGTATTGCTTTTCGAGGTGACGCCACCGATTGCGGTGTTGTACCAGGTCCTGCCCCCGTTGTCAGAACATTGCCATTGATATGCGGCCGCGTGCTCGGCATCGACCGAAAACGCGGCTTCAATTCCTGCACTCGTTACGCAGTCATGCGGCTGCGCGGTGATTCCTCCCTTATTCGGCACCAACGCGAGCTTGGCGCTTTGGGTTGCGGTCGTGGTTCCGTCTTGGAAGGTTACAACGCACCTGTAGAGGCGTTTTGCAAGCGAGGCGTTGGCGGTAAACCGCAATGTAGGCCGCTTCGACGCGGCATTGCCGATTCCGGTGTCGTACCAGCTTTCCCCACCATTATCGGAGCATTGCCACTGGAATGAGACGGCGCCTTGAGCTTGCACGGTAAAAGAGACTTCGGAGCTTGTCGCCGCAGTAGTGTCTTGCGGCTGCCCCGTTATTTGGTTGGTGCTCAGTTTTAGATGTGCAGAGCTTGAGGCTGAGCTGGTCCCATCGGGGAAGAATGCCAAGCAGCGGAAGTGGCGCTTTGCCAGGCCCGCGCTTGCAATGAAATCGATCCTCGTCTGCGTTGAAGTCGAGCCTCCGACTCCCGTGTTGTACCAGGATTTACCCTCGTTGTCCGAGCATTGCCACTGGAACGAGGTGGCCCGTTCTGCTCCGATGGCGAAGAACGCTGTTGACCCTGCGGCCGCTGTGCAGTCTTCGGGCTGCGAGCTGATGGCGTAGCGGGCTGCAAGGACCAGGCGTGCGGGCTTGCTTACGAGGGTGCTGCTGTTCGGGAACGAGACTACGCAGCGGTAGAGCCTCTTCGCGAGTTGGGCATTGGATGCAAACCTCAGGGTTTCCTGCCTAGAAGTTTCGCCGCCTATGCCCGTGTTGTACCAACTCGAACCTCCGTTGTCGGAGCATTGCCATTGGAACGATGTCGCGCTTTGCGCCGTTACGGTGAATTCGGCTTGGGCTCCGTTGGATACTTCGCAGTCCTTTGGCATGGCTGTTATGGTGTACGTGGTCTCATAGCTTGCCGTTAAGTCGTACCTTTTTGTGCAACAAAAAAAGCCGCTCAACCAGCGGCTTTTCTTATTTCGGCATGAAAAAAGGCGACCGCCCTAAGTGGACGGTCGCCTTTATTAATTGTTGTGAAGCTTGCCTTAGGCGCGGGTCTTAATCTCCTCGAGCACCTTGGCAACAAACTCGTCGACGCTCATCTGAACGGTCTCGTTGGAGCGATCGCGGACGGAGATGTTGCCGGCCTCGACCTCCTTCTCGCCCAGGATGAGCATGTAGGGCACGCGGTCGATGCTGCGGGCCTCGCGGATCTTGTAGCCGATCTTCTCGTCGCGGTCGTCGCAGACCACGCGAATGCCGGCCTCCTCCAGCTTGGCGCACACCTCGTGAGCGTAGTCGCGGCTCTTCTCGGAGACGGGAAGCGCCTTGACCTGCACGGGAGCCAGCCAGGTGGGGAACTTGCCCGCAAAGTGCTCAATCAGAATACCGATAAAGCGCTCGATGGAGCCAAAGCACACGCGATGCAGCATGATGGGGCGTTTCTTGGTGCCGTCGGCGTCCACGTACTCCAGGTCAAAGTTGAGCGGCATCTGGAAGTCGAGCTGGACGGTACCGCACTGCCAGGTACGGCCGAGCGAGTCCTCCAGGTGGAAGTCGATCTTGGGGCCGTAGAAGGCGCCGTCGCCCTCGTTGACCTCGTAGTCCATGTGCAGCTGCTCAAGAGCGGTGCGCAGGCCCTCCTCGGCGCGCGCCCAGTCCTCGTCGGAACCCATGGAGTCCTCGGGGCGGGTGGAAAGCTCAACGTGATACTTAAAGCCAAACTTTTGGTACACGGAGTCGATGAGGTTAACCACGCCCACGATCTCGTCGGTCAGCTGGTCGGGACGCACAAACAGGTGAGCGTCATCCTGGTTAAAGCAGCGCACGCGGAACAGGCCGTGCAGAGCGCCGCGCAGCTCGTGGCGGTGCACCAGGCCAATCTCGCCGGCGCGGATGGGCAACTCGCGGTAGGAGTGCGGCTTGGAGGCGTACACCAGCACGCCGCCCGGGCAGTTCATGGGCTTAATGCAGTACTCTTCGTCGTCGATGACGGTGGAGTACATGTTGTCCTTGTAGTGGTCCCAGTGGCCCGAGGTCTTCCACAGCTGCTTGTTCATGATGAGCGGCGTGGAGATCTCCACGTAGCCGGCCTTGTGGTGAATCTCGCGCCAGTAGTCCAGCAGCGTGTTCTTAAGGATCATGCCGTTGGGCAGGAAGAACGGGAAGCCGGGGGCCTCGTCGCGCATCATAAAGAGGTCCATCTCGCGGCCGATCTTGCGGTGATCGCGCTTCTTGGCCTCCTCCAGCATGTGCATGTGCTCGTCGAGCTCTTCCTTGGTGGCAAAGGCGACGCCGTTGATGCGGGTGAGCATCTTGTTGTCCTTGTCGCCCTTCCAGTAGGCGCCCGAGACACCGGTGAGCTTAAAGGCCTTGAGGGCCTTGGTGTAGCAGATGTGGGGGCCGACGCACATGTCGATGTAGTCGCCCTGTTGGTAGAAGGTGATGCGGGCGTCGTCGTCCAGGTCGCCGATGTGCTCGACCTTGTACTTCTCGCCGCGCTCCTCCATAAGGGCGATGGCCTCGGCGCGGGGCTTCTCGTACACGGTGAACTTCAGGTTCTCCTTGACGATCTTTTTCATCTCAGCCTCGATCGCGGGGAAGTCGTCCTCGCTGATCTTTACGCCCTCGGGCAGGTCGACGTCGTAGTAGAAGCCGTTGTCGGTCGCGGGGCCGTAGGCAAAATCGGCCTGAGGGTACAGGCGCTTGATGGCCTGCGCCATGATGTGCGCGGCGGAGTGGCGGATGACGTGCGTGACCTCGTCCTGCGGGAGCTCGGCCACCGAACCGTCATTGTAGAGTGCCTTCATGGGTATGTTTTCTCCTCTCGGATGCCTGATGCAAGTGCGTGCGATGCGCTCGGTGTTTTTGACTTGCATCATTATAGGCAGGTTGCCTTGGTATACAAGCGCCCGCCGCACCTTAATGGCACGGCGGGCGATTTTCTACGCATGCTTCATCGCGTGGGGCGGGGTGTGGGGCGCGCGTGGCTTGCGGTGTGCCCGTGGCTTGCGGCCGGCCCGGCGATGGATGCGTTACTGGATGCGAGTTCGGCAGTAGGGGCAGACCTTCCAGTGCGCATCGAGCGGGCGATGGCAGCTGGGGCAGACGTTGCGAACCTGGGTGTCGCACACCGGGCAGACGACAAAGTCCTTCTCGATGGGCGCGCCACACTGCGGGCAGGTGCCGTACTGGGCAAGCTGGCGCTCGCGCAGGGCCATGTCCAGCTCCTGTTCCTCGCGGTCGGACGCGTAGGAGTGCGGGCGCAGGACCAGGTAGGCAATGAGGCCTACAAACGGGATGAGAGCGATGATGCCCCATGCCACGTAGGCGCTGGCGCCGCGGCGGCGAGCGTCGATGAACACATAGACGACCGACAGCACATACAGGGCGATGATAAAGCCAACGAAGGCATAGACGACGCCCATAAGCTGCGGCGACATGAGCTCGGAGATGTACTTGGACATTACGGATACCTTTCGGAATATTAACAGTCCGGTCAAGTTTACCACGGGGTTTGTTTATATGGGACCACGGCTAGGGGCGGGGCTGGCGCGGACACAAACATCTCAATCTGTAACAGTTAGGAGCGAAATCCGGGTCTAGATGTTACAGATCGAGACATAACTTCAACGTGGTAGCCGGCAGACGAGGTTGTCGACGTTGCCGGGTCTCCCCTCGTCTGCCGTTGGCGGGTGTTGCGGGGCTGTTCGCCGCATTGCCGCCGTAGCGGATGTGCGCACAGCGTAGGATAGTCTTATTGACATCCTGTCAACTTGTCTGGGAGGCACCGTGACAGAAACGTTTGATATCGCGATTGTGGGCGCGGGCATCACCGGATGCGCCATCGCGCGGCAGCTCGCGAGGTTTGACCTGTCCATTTGCGTGGTCGAGGCGGCCAACGATATCACGCTGGGCGCATCGAAGGCCAACGGAGGCCTAGTGCACGCCGGCTACGATCCGGCACCGGGCACGGTAAAGGCGCAGGTCAACGCCCGTGGCTGTGAGTTGTACGGTAGGTGGACGCAGGAGCTGGGCTTTCTGTTCTGCCGCACCGGGTCGATGGTGTTGGGCTTTAACGACGAGGACCGTGCACAATTGGAAAAGCTGCGCAGCAACGGCCTTGCCAACGGTGTACCCGAGCTGTCGATCGTCGGACCCGACCGCATCCACGAACTTGAGCCGCGCGCCAGTGCCTCTGCAACGTGCGCGTTGTGGTGCCCCTCGACTGGGTTTGTCGACCCGTTTGAGGTTGCCATCGCCGCGCTGGAGAACGCCGTGGCCAATGGGGTGACGTTTATGCGGTCTGCGCCGGTGGAGGCGATTGAAGTCGCGGGCTCGGGCGACGACGTGCTCTTTACGCTGGCGACCCCCGCTGGCAACGTGCGCTGCCGCTACCTGATCAACGCCGCGGGCAACGGCGCCGCTGACATCTCGCATATGGCGGGCGCCGAGGAGTTCCAGATGGTCTGGCGCCAGGGCAACATCGTAGTGCTGGACAAGGAGCCGCGTGCGCTCATGTCGCTCTACCCCGTTCCCACGCCGGTATCCAAGGGAGTTATCGTCACGGGCACCGTACATGGCAACACCGTGATTACCGCGACGGCCGCCGTGCGCGAGCCCGGCGATACACAGACCTACGCGACCGATGTCAACGCGCTCCTGACCGGCGCGCGCAAACTGGTGCCCGATCTGGACACGCGCCGCGTGGTGCGCGCGTTTGCCGGCGGACGCCCGGTCATAAAGGGAACGAACGACTTCTTTATTGGACAGTCGGCCGTGGTACCGGGGCTGTTCCAAGCGGCAGGCATTCAGTCGCCAGGCGTGGCGAGCGCGCCGGCAATTGCCGAGCGCATGGAGCTTGTGATGCGTGAGGCGGGCGTGGAGCTGCACGAGCGGGCGGATTGGGATCCGATTCGCCACGCGCCGGACGACTTTGAGCGCGCGCCGCTTGCGCGCAAGAAGGAGCTGATCGAGTCCGATCCCGCGTGGGGCCAGATTGTCTGCCGCTGCGAGACGGTGCCCGAGGCCGAGATCGTGGCCGCGATTCGACGCCGCCCGGGCGCGGTTTCGGTCGAGGGCGTCAAGCGCCGCTGTCGTGCCGGCATGGGTCGGTGCCAAAGCGGCTTTTGCCAGAGCCGCGTGGTTGCGATCCTTGCCCGCGAGCTGGGCTGCGACCCCAGCGAGGTGCTGTTGGAGGATGCCGGATCTTGGCTGGTTGAGGGACCGCTGAAGGGGGTGCGCTAGGATGGCGAAATTCAAATCGAGCGCGATTGATTGCAGCGTCGTCGAAGCCGTACAAACGCAAGCCTTCGACGTGGTCGTTATCGGCGGCGGACCTGCCGGCATGGCGGCCGCGCTGGCCGCGCATAAGGCAGGCGCACGCGTGGCCATCGTGGAGCGCGAGCAGCACCTGGGCGGCATCCTGCGCCAGTGCATCCACCCCGGCTTTGGACTGTCGCACTTTAAACAGGAGCTCACCGGTCCCGAGTACGCACAGCGCTTTATCGACCAGGTGCGCGCGACCGACATTGCACTGTTCTTGGACAGCATGGTGATTGGGATTAATTCGGGCGAGGGCGCGCCGGGCAAGGGCGAATCCACACTCCACACCGTCACGCTCATGAGCCCCGATGGCATGTTGCAACTCACCGCACGCGCCGTCGTGCTTGCCATGGGCTGTCGCGAGCGCACCCGCAGCGAGATCAAGATCCCCGGCAGTCGTCCCGCCGGCGTGTTTACGGCCGGCCTTGCGCAGCGATACATCAATATCGAGAACCTCAAACCCGGCTCGCGCGCCGTCATTTTGGGTTCGGGCGATATCGGGCTGATCATGGCACGTCGCTGCGCGCTCGAGGGGATTTCCGTCGAGGGCGTGTACGAGCTCATGCCGTACGCCAACGGACTGCGCCGCAATGTAAAGAACTGCCTGGACGACTTTGGCATCCCGTTGCACCTGTCCACCACGGTGACGCGCGTGATCGGGCACGACCGCGTGGAAGCCGTCGAGGTGAGCCAGGTCGACGATCACCTGGCGCCCATTCCGGGAACCGAGCGCATTGTTCCGTGTGACACACTGCTGCTTTCGGTGGGCTTGATTCCCGAGAACGAGCTTTCGGTTGCCGCGGGCGTTGAGCTTGACCCACGCACGCGCGGCGCCGTGGTGGACCAGAGTCTGCAGACGGGCGTGCCGGGCATCTTTGCCTGCGGCAACGTCCTGCACGTGCACGACTTGGCCGACAACGTGACGCGTGAGTCCGAGAGAGCTGGCGCAGCTGCGGCGGCGTACGCGCTGGGCGGCGGCGCGGATGCCGAGGCGGGCGCTCCGGGCGCGGGTTGCCAGCTCACGGTCTCCCCTGCCGGCATTGCGGGCTACGCGCTGCCGGGACGCATTACGGCTGCGGCACTCACCAAACTCAACTTCCGCGTGCGCCGGCCGGCCGATGCCGCCCGCGTGCGCATTCTGGCAGGCGACGAGGAGCTGTTTGCAGGAAAGGTCCGCCCGTTTAAACCGAGCGTAATGGAAAGCTTTCCGCTGCCGGCAAAGGTGATTCAGCGCGCACTCGACCTAGGTGTTAACGAGATTGTCCTGTCCGTCGATCCCGTAGAGGAGGCGTAAGGCCATGAGCATAAACGCGATCGAAACGCTGCAGTTCAACTGCACCACCTGCCCATCCGAGTGTCTCCTGACCGTAGAGGTGGAGCGTGACGCAGACGGCGCCGTGGTAGAGGTTCGCTCCGTGGCCGGAAACAGCTGCCCGCGCGGCGATAAATTCGCACATCAGGAGCTCACCTGCCCCATGCGCGTACTCACGACGACCGTGGCCGTCTCCGGCGGCGACGAGACGCTGCTGCCTGTGCGCACGGCTGAGGCCATCCCTCTGGCACTCCACGCCCAAGCCATGAACCTCATCCGAGGCCTAGTCGTCAACGCCCCCATCCGCATGGGCGACATCATGCTGGAAGACCTCCTCGGCACCAACATCAACCTCATCGCCAGCATGGACATCGACCGAGTCAAAGTAGCTAATTAGGGACGGGGCTCTTTTAGCTACCCCGCCATCCACCCCGCCCCTCCTCAATTGCGGTGAAATAGTTCCTGATTTCCGCCAAACCCCGGCATCCAGGAACTATTCCACCGCAACCATCCTTGGAATCGGTATTTAGCTTGTGCCTACTTTAGTACCAATTCAAAACTATGCCGGATTACGGGGCTAATTCGGAGACCCCCATCCATACCGGCAATTTTCGATTTTTGATAAGCCGTCTACCTGCGGTTTTAATTTAGCGATTTTCCCCATGGTCAAGTAATACAGGTCCAGCCCCGTAATCCGCCATACTTTTGAAACCAGCCCATTTGGGACGAGCCTCTTATGACCGCTTTTGCCCGCACGCTTGCTAGGCTGGCCGTGCCAAGGAGTGTCCCGGAGTGCCGACAGAAAAGGAACGTCCCTATCTGCCAGGCATGGGATACCATGGTGGCACCCTAGCGAAAGGATGTTTCATGGCACATGTCGATGACCAGCGTGTGGCGCGCGTGCTCGATGCGCTCGAGGCTCAGCACCCCGGCGCACAGCTGCTCGTAAACGACCCGTGGTCGATTTATTACCTGACCGGTTTTTATGCCGATATGTTCGAGCGTTTTTGCGGTGTGCTGCTCGCGAGCGATGACGAGCCCGTAATCTTGGTCAACGCCCTGCATCAGCTGCCCGAGTACGACAATGCCCGCGTTGCCTACCACACCGATACCGATGTCGTGGCCGATGCCATCGCGCGCGAGATCGATCCGACCAAGCCGCTTGGCATCGATACCGTCATGCGCTCCGGCTTTTTGATGCCCCTTCTGGAGCGCCATGCCGCCAGCGAGTTTTTCCTGGGCGACTTTGCCGTCACCGCCGCACGCACCCACAAGGATGCCGCCGAGCAGGAGCTGATGCGCGCGTCCTCGGCCGCCAACGATGCCGTGATGGCCGACGCCATCAAGCTCGTTCACGAGGGCGTGACGGAGCGCGAAATTGCCGACCAGATGCTCGGTCTGTACCGCAAGCACGGCTGCGAGGGCTTTAGCTTTCCGCCCATCGTGAGCTTTGGCGCCAACGCCGGCGACCCGCACCACGAGCCCGACGATACGGTACTCAAGCGCGGCGACGTGGTGCTGTTCGACATTGGCGGACGCCATCGCAACTACTGCTCGGACATGACGCGCACGTTCTTTTGGGGCGAGCCGGACGAGGAGACGACGCGCATCTACGACATCGTGCGCCGTGCCAACGAGGCCGCCGAGGCGCTCATCGCACCGGGCGTGCGCATGTGTGACCTGGACCGCGCCGCACGCGACGTGATTGAGGATGCGGGCTATGGGCAGTACTTTACGCATCGCCTGGGACACTCGATCGGCCTGCAGGACCACGAGCCGGGCGACGTTTCACTCGTCAACGAGCAGGTCGTAGAGCCGGGCATGACGTTCTCCATCGAGCCGGGCATCTACCTCCCCGGCCGCACCGGCGTCCGCATCGAGGACTTGGCCCTGGTGACCGAGAAGGGCGTTGAGATTCTCAACGCCTACCCTCACGATCTGGTCCGTCTAGTCTAGCCAATGTGACAAAGGGACAGTCCCTTTGTCACATCCCACCAACACCGCGCCACAAAAACGGCCTATCTACTACGTTTAACCCGCATAGGTCGACCATGCGGGTATTTATTGAAAACCGGCAAGTCTTCTACCTGCGGTTTTGATTTCACGATTTTCCGTGTGGTCGAGGGTGACCAGTCAAACGTAGTAGATAGCCCCATTTCGTGGCGAGCAGTCCGCTCAAGGCAAAAAGCCCCGTCCCAAATTAGCTGCCCTGCAGTCAAACGAAAGGCCTCCCGATTCCCCGACGAGAACCGGGAGGCCTTCTTATGTCCTAGAGCCCTAAGGCTCTAAGCTCGCAGCCTTACTCCGTGCGATGGCGCAGCTTTTCGATCGCTGCGGCAATCAGCGCCAGCAGGCCGGTTCCGCCAAGCGCCGCGACGGTCACGGCAGTGTTGTCGCCCGTCTCGGCCAGGCTTCCCTTAGCGGCCTTCTTGCCATTCTTCTTGCCCGAAGGATGTTTGGCATCGGGCTTGGCACCGTTATCCTTGCCGCCTGTCGGTTCCTGTACAACAACAGGCTCAACAACCTCGACGGTCACCGAAGCGGTGAGCTGTTGAGGCGCTGGCGCAGTGCCATCCTCGGCAAGCGTCGCAATCGCCGCGGCGTCACCGTCAACGGGCATCGTCGCGGTAATGACGACGGTTCCGTTCTTGAGGGCCTTGACTTTACCGTTCTCGACCGTAGCGATCGTCGGGTCGGACGAGGTCCACGTCACGTTACCACGCAGCAGCGCGCCATCGGCCGCATTGCTCGCCGCGGCAGCAAGGTCAATTTCCTTGCCGCGCTCTACCTTGAGCACGGTTTCGGCAGTCGTGGCCTTGCCGTTTTGGTCAACGATAACGAGGCCCTTGGCCGCCGGGCGCGGCTTAACGCGTACCATGCAGCTGACTGTAAGCTCCGTACCGCGAACCTTACCGCCCACGGTCACGTCATCGGCACCCCAATCCAGTGCGGGGACATTCTCCCAATCGACATCGTAGTCTTCCTGGCTGTAGTCCTTCATCATCACGGAGACCTTCTTGGGCAGCGCCTTCAGCACATCGGCGGCAGAGCTTGCCTCAAACACCTCAACGGGAGCGAACGTCGCAGGCCTCACGGGAATCTCGCTTGCCGGCGTCTCGACGACCAGCTTGCAGGTCGCCTTGAGCGCCGCGCCCTCGACGGACCCCTCGATCGTGTACTCGCCAACGGCGGCAAGATGCTTGTCCAGGCCATCCGTATTCCACGTGACCGCGGCCTCGTCCGTGTGACCATCGGAATAGGTCACGGTGACCTTCTTGGGCAGCTGCCCCGTCACGGTGTCGGCCTTGGCATCGCGCTCAACCGTGATCTGCGGCACCTCGGCAACCTTGTTAATCGTCGTCGTGGAGGTGACGACAACTTCGACCGGCAAGTTGCCATTCTTCGTGACGCCCTTGGCAACGACACTGCTGCCGTACGTGGCGGCCGCGGCAGGAACCTCAGTCCAAGTGATCTCGGACTCCGCCGTCGTCTTGCCGTCCTTCATGCGAACGGTCGCCTTCACGCCCTTGAGCGCATCACGCACAGCGTCGGCCGATGCGCCCTCGGGAACGGAAATTCCGGCAATAGGCTCAACGGACGCCGGAATCTCGGCATCGCTCTTCACGACCGTAATCGTGCACTCTGCCTTTTGATCGGTACCGGCAACCTTGCCCTTGACCGTGACCTCGCCCTCCTTGGCAAAGTCCTTGTCGGATAGACCCTTCGTGTCCCACTTCACGTCGACATCGGACTCAGTATCATCCGAGTAAATCGCCGTGACCGTGGCGGGCAGCTTGGCCAAAACGTCGTCCGCCTTGGTGCCGCGCACGACCACAATGTCTTCAGCGACATCGATGTCGACAATATGCGCGGTTACCTTGACCTTCACCTTTACGGTCATACCGTTGTCCGTTAGACCCGTGACCTCAAACTCGGTGCCGGCACGGCCCAGGCTGTCGACCTGAGACCACTTAACGGACGTCTCTTTCTTGGTCTTGCCGTCCTTCATGACCACCGTCACCTTGGACGGCAGTTTATCCATAAGGTCGCTGACCTTGGCATTGTCCGCAATCTCAACAACATCGATCGGCTCGACGTGGTCGGGCGTCTGGGCATCCTGATCCACCACGGTCACATTGCAGGTCACCTTGGCGCCGTTGAGCTTAACCGTACCCGTGATCTCCACGGTGCCGGTTCCTCTGAGCAGCTCGTCCGTGACGTTAGAAAGATCCCACACGTCAATGTCGAGCAAATCGGTCGAGCCGTCGGAGTAAGTCGCCACAACCTGCTTGGGCATCTGGGCGTACAGATCCTGCTTGGACGTACCACTGGCAACGCTAAACGACTTGGCCTCGAGCTTGGTGATGGTTCGCGGCGCCTCGGAGACGTTGACGTACACGATAGCGTTGACGTTGTCGACATCCTTGAGCTTGCCGACGAGTTTATACGTACCCTTCTTGGCGAGCGGCTTGGAGAGGTCGATGCCGTCGGTGTCGGTCCACTTTTCGATCTCGATGCCGCCTAAACTGCCCCGAGTATCCCGCGCTGAGCCATCCGAGAAATATACGGACACGGCATCTGGCAGCTCCAGCATCGATCCGACCGTGGTGTTGACCACGACCGCCTCGGGCTGCAGTGCAACCTTCTTTGCCTTCTTATCGGCAACCGTCACCTTGGCAGTCACGTTGCCGTTCTCATCCACACCGACCTTCTGGCCGTCATCGTCAAGCAGCGCCATAACAGCAGCGGCATTAAAGCCGACCACATGGCCCGTCGCATAGAACGTGCCAGGCCGCTCGTACTTCTCGGGCGCAATCGGATCCCAATCAATAGCCGCCGTCGAAACGGAGCCGTCGCTCATCTCGACCGCCATCTTGGAAGGCATGGCAGGCGCAGTGCCCGCCTTGGTGGTCACTGCGGTCTCGCCGTTATCGATTGCCTTCTCAACGCCTTGGATAACGATCTTGGTCTGAACAGTGAGACCGGTGTTAGTGCCGTCACCGTATCCGTCGAGGCCGCTTGCAAACAGCGTGCCAGACACTGTCGTGACCTGACCCGACTCTCCGGTATAAACCGAGGGACGAACGTAATCCCATTGAACCTGGGCATTATGAGTTTTGCCGTCACTCGTGGCAACCGAGACATTCCACGGCAGCTCGGGGAAAACACCGCTGGCCGTATTAATGCGCTCAGGAACGCTAACGGAGGTGACGGAACAGACGTCAACAGTGATTGTCGCCTCGGCACCACCTTGGAGCTTGCCCTTCACCTTAAACGAACCGTCCTTGGCATACGCGTCTTCGGCGACACGGTCCCATGTGACCTTTTCGCGCTGGGGCTCAGAAGACACATCGTTGTCGTATCGAACCTCAAGGTATTCCGGCAGCATCGGCTTGGTGCCGGGGACGGTCCATATGGTTCCGCCCTGAACCGAGGTTGCCTTACTCGCGATCTTAACGGTGGCAGTAATCGGAACGTCAACCGCCTGCATGCCGTACCCTGCATTAAAGCTAATTGTTGCAGTGCCGCGAACAACGCCACCCTGAGTCCAATCAAAACCTTTCGTGTTCCACTTGACCTCGGCGTATTTATGCGAATAGTCCGGATGTTCTGCCGCATCAGAACTGACAAGATCGACATAGCTGGGAAGCATAGCGGTACCGTCGCTGCCCTTGAGCACTGTAATGGTTTGTGGCTGAGCCTCCCAGTTTTTAGTCACGATGACGTGCACTTTCACGGGGATATTCGTTCCGACGACCGTTCCGGTAATCGTGCAGTCCTTCTGGGGGCACCTATCGTAGGTATCCCAGTTGACGCCAAGACTGTCAAAAGTCGTTCCATCCTGCAATACGCCGGACACGTAGAAGTAGTCCAGATTGACTTCCTCGCCGGGATAGATAACGCGCCAGTCCTCGTACGACTGTCCAAGCGTCACACCGTTATCGCTATAGTTGTTAACGCCCTTGACCTCGCCGCACGCCGCTGTCGCATGGATCTTTGCCAACGAGCCAGTGATAGTACCGGTAATTTCGTACTCGCCAGGCTTGCCGTCCAGCAGTTCTTGAGGAAACTCATCCCAGCTATAAGGCTGCCCCGACGAATACTGGGGATAGAACGAGCTGCCATCCGACAAATACAGCGTGGATGTGTAGCGCGGAGCCAGAAGTCCGGCGCCGGGAACATAAGCAATCTTGCCGATGTTGCTGCCCTCGAGATCGCAGACGTTGACCGTCGCCGTAGCCGGAATGTTAGAGCCGGTAAAATATCCGCTAACCGTAATCTGGCCAAGGTTCTTTAGGGCGTCCTGACTAATCGTCGACCACTGAACGGGGAAATTGCCTCGCGAGCCATTCCACATCGTGGCCTCGATTGAACCCGGCATATTGGGCTGGCAACCGATAAGCGTGCTTGTCGATGTCGAGGAAGGCATCTGCAGGGCGCGGACGGAGATGGTCGCCGTGACTCGGTTGCTGTCACCCAGCTCCACCTGAGTAGACGATGAAGATGAGGTATTGGTCCAATACGACAGCGAACCGGAAAGCTTAAACGACCCCTCGCTTGCCACCTGTGTGTCCAAAATGGGATCCCACGCAATGACGCACTGCTGCTTTGTACCGTCGGTAAATGTAACTAAAACGCCGCCGGGAAGACCGCTGCCCGTTGTAGGGCGTACGCCGATGGGGGTGTTGACGGGGGCAAGAGAGTCGATAGAGGCAACTTCCTTGACCTCGACCTGAGCAGTCACCTTAAGGCCGTTAACAGGTGACGCATCATACGACGTGAGCGTGCCCGTGACCGTATAGGTGCCGGCCTTTTGAAATTGAGACACATCGGCGTTGTCCCAAGTAACCTGATAGCCGTGAGAGTATATGGTGTTATTCGACTGAGTGACGGGGAAATAGACATACGTGCTAAGAGGAGTGTTGTCTCCGACCACGCGCTCGAACCTCAGTGAATCAAAATCGAGCACGTCCTTGGGGTCCTTGACAGTGACAGTACAGGTAACCTCACGGTTATCAAAACCATTGAGTTTGCCTTTAACCGTAAACGTTCCCACTTTAGAGTAAAGCGACGCGTCAACAGGATCCCAAGATACCGGGACCTGCTCGGTAGCACCGTTATCAAAGACAACCGAAGCAGAATACGGCAGAGACGGGGCCTCACCGGTTAGGGTCGTACACGTCAACTCGGTCTGGACGCTCTTGACCGCACGAACATACACGGTGCAGTACACGAGCATGGAGGGACAGTCCTTTATATGGCCCTCAACAATAAACGTCCCGCATTCTGGTACTGGTCCTCGGAAATTTTATTCCACACAACCGGGCACGACCGGGACTCACCATTGGAGTAGTAAACGGACACGCTCGAAGTCAGCGTGGGCGCAAAACCCGCTGCGGTCCATGTGGACCACTGAGTGCCACCCGTTGTGCGGGGAGCGTAGACTTTGAGAACACCGGCCACATCGAACGGCTCAGCGAGCGAGAACCATTGACCGTTAGCGTACCCACCGCGAATCTGGCCTGTGATGGCGATTTCGGACTCTTCGGTTGCTGAGGCAAACGACTCTATCGACTTTTCATCCCACTGCACAAAAGCAGAGCCCTCGGTGCCGTCAGACCATTTTACCTTCACTTCAGAGGATGGCACATAGTCGCCGTTATCGAAGCCGACATACTTTTCAATGATGGGATTAGATTCAACTGAAACGACTTTGTGGCCGTCTTCGCTGGTCGGCGCAACGACGTTGGCTGCGTCAACTGCCGCCGGGTCCGCCGTAACAGCTTCAACAACCACGCGTTGCTTGACCGTCTGCGTGGCGCCGTCGACGGTACCCTCAAACTCATACGAGCCGACAGGCAGCTGCGCCAGCGTTGCCGGAGAATCAGCGCCGTTCAACTTCCAGGTGACGTTTTCCTGCTTGGATGTACCGCTCTCGTAGGTTGCCGTTACAGTTTGGGGCAGCGTGGCGTCGGAACCCTCGGCAACGTGCAGCTCGTTCAGGCTGGCAAAAGAGGCGATCTTATCTTCACTCTGGTCTTGCGAGGTTGACTGGGTGGTGTCCGCAGATGCGGCGGCCGCACCCGTCGCATCGCTTTGCTCGGCAACGACTTGGGTGGTATCACCCTGCATCATCTCGGCGAATGCCTGCGGCGGCACCGAGCCGACCGTCATCGTCAGAGCCAGACCCGCGGTAATGGCCGCGTTGACATGCCTTCTGTTCATGTTTCCTCCCGACACGCTCAACGGACCAAACAGCACTGGTCCGATTGGCAAGTTAAGTTGAGCGTATCCTTCGTCGATGGAGGTTTGCAATATGCCACAGGTTAAGCGGCATAAATGATTTCGTAAACGGGCACCCAAGCGCAGCTAATTTGGGACAGGGCTTTTGAGTTGCGGTGATATGCGGACCGTTTGAGGCTTCTGGCTTGTAAAACAGTCCCTATTTCACCGCAACTGATGAGGGGATGGGTTAGCGCAGCAGACCGGCTACTTCGCCGGCTAGGGTGATGGTGCCGGCGGCTACGAAAGGCTCGTCTGCGACATCGAAGGCAGCGAGGGCCTCGGACACGCTCAGGTATACGCCCGCGAGTTTGTCCGCGTCCACCATGGCCGCGAGCTCCTCTGCCGGCAGGGCGCGATCGGAATCGGTCTGGGTTACGACCACACGCGGGAAGGCCGGAATCAGAACATCGACAATACCGGCCACATCCTTGTCGGCCAGCGCGGCACACAGCAGCGTGGGGCGGTTCTTCACGCACGGATCGATCTCGTCCAGCGCGCCTACAAAGTTCTCGCAGCTCTGAGGGTTATGGCAGGCGTCGATCAGCTTGAGCGGATCGGTCCCCAGCACATCAAATCGGCCCGGCGTGGGGCAACCCATAAGCGAGGCGTCGAGCGCATCGTGGTCGAGCTCGCGGCCCAGATAGCCCTCGCAAAGCATAATCGCGCACGCGGCATTCTGCGGCTGATAGGCCGGCTTGACCATGCTCGACGTATAGATCGCGCGCGGCGTGGTGCAGCTAAACTCAACCGTGTCGCCCACATGCACCGGCACCTTAGTCGTAGCGTGGCCTACCACGAGCGGCACGATGCCGCACGCGCGGCAACGGGCATCCATCACGCGCTGAACACTCGCCTCGTGCGTACCCTCGCCCAGCACAACCAGGCGTCCGGGCTTAATGACCGCAGCCTTCTCCCCCGCAATGGCCTCGAGCGTATCGCCCAGAATGCGTGTGTGATCGAGCCCAATGCCCGTAATGGCGACGGCGACGGGATCGGTCGCACTCGTGGCGTCCCAACGACCGCCCATGCCAACCTCGAGTACGGCAACATCCACCGCGGCCTCGGCAAACACTACAAGTGCGGCAGCCGTCAGCAGGTCAAACGGCGTGATGGTATAAGCGCGCTCCCCCGCCGCCACACGGTGCGCATTCACGCGGCGCCCCGCCTCAACAGCTGCCGAAACGCCACGGGCAAAGGCCTCGTCGCTCACAACGCGCCCGTCGACCTCCATGCGCTCGGGATAGCGCACCAGCTGTGGCGACGTATACAGCGCGGTTTTGAGCCCCTCACCACGAAGAATGGCAGCCGAAAAACGCGTAGTCGAAGTCTTGCCATTGGTACCGGCAACCTGGATGCAATCGAAATACTCGTCCGGACGCCCCAGCTCATCGAGCATATCGACAACCGTCTCGAGTAGAGGACCAGCATCCCCAGAAATCCGCCCCGTATCAGCAGCCAGCCCAACAGCCTCATCAAACGAAAGCAACTCAAACGAGAACGGAACGACATAAGACCCAGAACGCTTAGCCATAACCCAAAGTCCCCCATAACAGAAAAAGAGGCCCACCAAAAAGAATGAGCCCCTCGCGTTGACAATATCAGCCTTTACCCGATTGCAGCGAGATCAAGGCCACAACCAAGTGGCCCCAACCTACCAGTTGTAAACAACCACGTAAGCGAACTAGGAGCGGCCCGACGCTTTGCTCGCCGCAAGTTCCGCACGCAAAGGACAGCACTTAATGTGCTGTCCGTCTTGCGCAGGACTGTCCGCAGCGGAGAGCAAAGCGTCGGGACGCGTCCCCCAGTACCGCCTACGAGAAGTCAGCAACCTGAGCAGTCAGCGCCGCCAGGATCTCCTTGAGCTCAGCTGCACGGTCCCTCTTCTTCTGGACCACCGCAGGCGCGGCCTTGGCCACAAAGCCCTCGTTGGCGAGCGTCTTCTCGCAGCCAGCGAGCTCCTTCTGCGCCGCGGCGATCTCCTTCTCCAGGCGTGCCTTCTCGGCCGAAAGGTCGACCTTGCCCTCGAGCACCACAAAGACCTCGACGCCGCTATCGACCACGGCAATACTCGCGGCCGGCTTCTCAACGTCGGTACCCATGACCAGCGAAGCGGTGTTGGCCAGCGGCTCGATGGTCGAGCGCAGGCTCTCGAGCTTCTCGATATCCTCGGCACCGGCGCGCACGACCACGTCGAGCTCGGCCTTGGGGCTCAAGCGATAACGCGAACGCGTGGCGCGGGCGGCGGAAACGACGGCGCGGCACAGCTCAAACGCGCGCTCGGCGTCCTCGTCAACATACTTGGCGTAGTCGGCGGGCTCGGGCCACTTGGCGATCATAAGCGCCTCGGCGCGGTCCACGTTACCCTCGGCGTCCAGGTCGAGCACGCTCGCCGGCATGTTGTCCCAGATCTCCTCGGTGACAAACGGCATGAGCGGGTGCATCAGGCGAATGGAGGTATCGAGCACAAAGATCAGGTTGCGCTGAGCCTGCAGACGGCCCTCGCCCTTCAGGCGGGCCTTGGTGACCTCGACGTACCAGTCGCAGACCTCGTTCCAGAAGAACTGCTGCACGCCGCGAGCCATGTCGCCAAAGGTGTAGTTCTCAATACCCTCGGTGACCATCTTGACGGCCTTGGCCAGGCGGCTGAACATCCAGGCGTCGGCCGGCGTCTCCACGACAGGCTCGCCGGGCGTGTAGCCCTCCATGTTCATGAGCAGGAAGCGGCTGGCGTTCCAGATCTTGGTAACAAAGCTCTTGGCCTGGTCGGTACGCGGGCTGTCGATAAGCTTCTTGGTCTTCTTGTCGATGTTCGCGTCGAACTTGACGTCCTGGTTGTTGGTGCAGAGCGTCAGCAGGTTGTAGCGCATGGCGTCGGCACCGTACATACCAATGAGGTCCATGGGGTCAACGCCGTTGCCCTTGGACTTGGACATACGGCTACCGTCCTTGGCAAGAATCGTCGGGTAGATGACGACGTCCTTAAACGGCACCTCGTCCAAGAAATACAGCGAGCTCATGACCATGCGGGCGACCCACAGCGCGATGATGTCGCGCGCGGTAACCAGCGCCGTCGTGGGGTGATGTCCCTCGAGCAGCTCCGGCTTTTGCGGCCAGCCCTGCGTGGCGAAAGTCCACAGCTGCGAGCTGAACCAGGTGTCCAGCACGTTCTCGTCCTGATGCACGTGATGGCCGCCGCACTTGGGGCACACGTCGGTGTCCTCGGTAAGGGCATCCTCCCAGCCGCAGTCCTCGCAGTAGAACACGGGAATGCGGTGGCCCCACCACAGCTGGCGGCTGATGCACCAGTCCTTGAGGTTCTCCATCCAGGTGGTGTAGGTCTGCGTCCAGCGCGCGGGGTGGAAGGTGACCTTGCCGGAGTTGACGGCGTCGAGCGCCGGCCCCTTGAGCTTGTCGACGGCCACGAACCACTGCTCGGACAGCCACGGCTCCAACGCGGAGTCGCAACGGTAGCAGTGCATGACGGAGTGATCGAGGTCCTCGACGTGATCGAGCAGGTCGTGCTCCTCGAACCACTTAATGACGGCCTCGCGGCACTCATCGCGGTTCATACCGGTGAACTCGCCATAGCCCTCGACGACCACCGCGTGCTCATCGAAAATGTTGATCTGTGGCAGGTCGTGGGCCTGACCCATGGCGTAGTCGTTGGGGTCGTGGGCCGGGGTGACCTTGACAAAGCCGGAGCCAAAGTTGGCATCGACGTGCCAATCCTCAAAGATGGGGATCTCGCGGTCGACGATGGGGAGCTTGACGGTCTTACCCACAAAGGCTGCCTTCTCGGGGTCCTTCGGGGAGACGGCGACGCCCGTGTCGCCGAGCATGGTCTCGGGGCGCGTAGTGGCGACGACGATATAGTCCTGGCCGTTGACCGGCTCGGTCAGCGGGTAGCGCAGGTGCCACAGGTGGCCCTTCTCGTCCTTATACTCGGCCTCGTCGTCCGAGATAGCGGTGGTGCAGTTGGGGCACCAGTTGACGATGCGCTTGCCGCGATAGATCAGACCGTCGTGGTACCAGTCGCAGAAGACCTTACGCACGGCCTGGGCATAGTCCTCGTCCATAGTGAAGCGCTCGTTGTCGAAGTCGACGGAGCAGCCCATGCGCTTGATCTGCTCGACGATGATGCCGCCGTACTCGTGGGTCCAATCCCAGCAAGCGTCGACAAACTTGTCGCGACCGATCTCCAGGCGGCTGATGCCCTCGCTCTTGAGCTTCTTGTCGACCTTGGTCTGCGTGGCGATACCGGCGTGGTCGGTGCCGAGCACCCAGCGCGTGGACTTGCCGCGCATGCGAGCCATACGGATGATGGCGTCCTGGATGGAGTCGTCGGTAGCGTGACCCATGTGGAGCTTACCGGTCACGTTGGGAGGCGGAATGGTGACGGTGCAGTCGCCCACGCCCTCGCGGCGCTTATAGTAGCCGCCGTCGAGCCACTTCTGCAGGATCGCCGGCTCGTTGGTCGACGGATCGTAGTTCTTGGGCATTTCTTCCATATATCTCTCCCTGTCCCGCCGGGGAGGAATGTAGGCCCGCCAGGGTCTGCATTCCTCCCCTTAGGTATCGATTACTTCAGTCTGAATGACTTCGCTGAGGCTTAAACAAACACACAGAATAACACAGGTAGTTGGGGTTATTGCGTATATATAAAATAGCCTCCGACCGCGGGTGGTCGGAGGCTATTTGCAAACACGCTTTAGGCTGGTTTAGTCGTAGATGCGCTGGGGTTGTTCTTCGCCCTTTACGGAGGCTTCGGTCACGATGACCTTGGAAACGCCTTCCTCGCTGGGGAGGTCGAACATCGTCTGCTGCAGCACGTCCTCGCAGATGGAGCGCAGGCCGCGGGCGCCGGTCTTGCGGGCAAGCGCCATGCGTGCGATCTCGTGCAGGGCGGCGTCCTCAAACTCAAGCTCAACGTCCTCGAGCTGGAACATCTTGCGGTACTGACGCACCACGGCGTTCTTGGGCTCGGTCAGGATCGACACCAAGTCGTCCTCGTCAAGCGCCTGCGTCTGTGTGACGACGGGCGTACGTCCCACAAACTCGGGGATCATGCCAAAGGCGTTGAGGTCCTGCGGGAGCACCTGACGCAGCAGGTCATTCTCGTCGACCGAAGTGGGGCCGGCAATCTCGGAGTTAAAGCCCACGCCCTTGTTGCCCACGCGATCGGCGATGATCTTATCCAGGCCCACAAAGGCACCGCCGCAGATGAACAGGATGTTGGTCGTGTCGATCTGCAGCAGCTCCTGCTGGGGATGCTTACGGCCGCCGGTGGGCGGAACGCTTGCCACCGTGCCCTCAAGGATCTTAAGCAGCGCCTGCTGAACTCCCTCGCCCGAGACATCGCGGGTAATGGAGAGGTTCTCGGCCTTGCGGGCGATCTTATCAATCTCGTCCACGTAGATAATGCCCACCTGAGCGCGCTCAATGTCACCATCGGCAGCATTGATGAGCTTGAGCAGGATGTTCTCCACGTCCTCGCCCACATAGCCGGCCTCGGTGAGCGCGGTGGCGTCGGCAATGGCAAACGGCACCTCGAGGATGCGCGCGAGCGTCTGGGCAAGCAGGGTCTTGCCGGTACCGGTGGGACCGAGCAGCAGGATGTTGGACTTGGCGAGCTCTACCTCGTCCATATCGTCATCGAACTGCAAGCCCATGCCAGCATCAAAAGCGGACACCGCGGCGCCGCCCTCGATCACGCGGCGATAGTGATTGTACACGGCAACCGACATAGCGCGCTTGGCGTCCTCCTGACCCATGACATAGGCCGAAAGCTCGCCATAGATCTCGTGCGGCGTCGGCACGTGCGTGATGACCTGGCGATCGTCCTCGAGCTCAAAGCCCTCGGCCTCGGGGTCCACGGCGGGCTGGGATACGGCCTGGCCGTGGTCGTTGAGGAAGCCCGGCAGCTTGCCGTTGCGGGCAGCGTCCATAAAGTCCGAAGCCAGCGACTCCTCAAGGATCTCGGAGCAGGCGGCAACGCACTCGTCGCAGATAAAGATGTTGGTCGGACCCTTTACAAGGCGGCGAACCTGGCCCTGCTCTTTTCCGCAGAAGGAGCAGCGGATGGGGTTGCCGTTCTCGTCAAAGTTGTCCTGCATGTTACCTGCCATCCTAGGCGTCCTTCGCGGCCAAATCGCGCGAGGTGACGATACGGTCGATCAGACCGTAGTCGAGGGCCTCGGCAGCAGTCAGGTAGTTGTCGCGCTCGGTGTCGGCCTGGACCTTCTCGATGGGCTGGCCCGAGGCGTCGGACAGGATCTGGTTGAGCTCGCGGCGGGTCTTCTTGATCTCCTCGGCCACGATCTCGATCTCGGTCTGCTGGCCCTGGGCACCGCCGCTGGGCTGGTGAATCATGACCTTGGAGTGCGGCAGGCAGAAGCGCTTGCCCTTGGCGCCGGCCGAAAGCAGCACGGCGGCCATGGACGCGGCCATGCCCACGCAAATGGTGGAGACCTGCGGCTTGATAAAGTTCATGGTGTCCAGAATCGCCAGGCCGGAGTAGACCTCGCCACCGGGCGAATTGATGTAAAGCGAGATATCCTTCTCGGCATCCTGGCTCTCAAGATGCAGCAGCTGGGCAACGACCAGGTTGGCGCTGACGGAGTTGATCTCCTCGCCCAAGAAGATGATGCGGTCGTTGAGCAGGCGCGAATAGATATCGTAGCTGCGCTCACCGCGCGGCGTCTGCTCGATAACGTATGGCACGAGGGCGGAATCGAACTTAGCGATCATACGCATCTCCATTTCTCTCTTGCGGACCAAATTGGTTCTAGATAAACGTACGGTGCCCGCATGCTATGCATTGGCTGGCACCGTACGAAGCAACCGGATAACCGGTGTATAACTTTACCCCATCACGGGCGCACGCATGCGCTCGCGGGCAAGGTGGCGAGAATTACTCGGCGTCCTTGGCGGTCTCGTCGACCTCGGTCACCTTGGCGTTCTCGACCAGGTGGTCGACGGCCTTGGAGCGACGGATGGACTCGCGGACGGCAGGCATGCGGCCATCGGCGATGAACTCGGCCTTGGAAGCCTCGACGTCCTTGACGCCGGCCTTCTCGAACTCGGCGTTGATGTCGTCCTCGGTGACCTCAATCTTGAGCTCGCGGGCGAGGGCGTCCAGAGCCAGGGACTCACGGGCAACGTCGTTGGCCTGCTTGTGCAGGTCGCCGATGAACTGCTCCATGGTCAGACCGGAAGCGGGCAGCCAGGTGTCCAGCGTCATGCCACGAGCAGCGAGGTTGGACAGGAAGTTCTGGCCGAGCTCCTCAAAGACGGACTGCTCGTAGTCGGCGTCCATCTCGTCGAGCTGCAGACGCTCGGCGAGAGCGGAGACGCAACGGTTCTCCTTCTCGGCCGGCAGGCGGGAAGCCTTGTCCTGCTCGATCTCGATCTTGATGGCGTCGCGCATGGCCTCGATGCTGTCGAAGCCGAAGTCGGACTTGACAAGCTCGTCGGTGAGCTCGGGGGTGTTGCGGACCTTGATGCCCTTGACGGTGACCTCGACGGTGTGGGTCTCAGCCTCCTCGCCCTCCTCGACCTCGTCGGTCCAGGTGACGGTCTTGACGTCGTCAACGTTAGCGCCGATCAGGGCCTCGTTGAACTCCTTGGGGTTGCTGTCGCTACCGGCGATGAGCATACGGCCCTCGGCGGCAAAGTTGTCGGCGTTCTCGACGGCCTTGAGGTCGACAGTGACGTAATCCTCGGCCTCGACGGCGCGACCCTCGACGTCCTCGAAGGTGGCACGGTAGTTGAGGAGCATCTCGACCTGGTTGTTGATCTCGGACTCGGTGACCTCCGCAGGGGGCATCTCGATCTCGACAGCGTCGAAGGAGGAGAGCTCAGCGGCGGGACGCAGGGAGAACTCGACGGTGTAGGTGTAGTCCTCGTGATCCTTGGCGAGGTCGAGCTCCTTGTAGTCACCGTTCTTGGTGGGGACGATGTCCAGCTCGTTGAGGACGGCGGGCTCGTTGGCGGCGATCAGGTCGTTGGTGGCCTGAGCGAGGGTAGCCTCGGCGCCAAGAGCGGAGTCGATGACCGGACGGGGAGCCTTACCGGCGCGGAAGCCCGGGAAGCGGTACTTCTTGGCGGTATCCTTGTAGGCCTTCTTGATCGCGGCGTCGACGTCGGCGGCCGGGATAGTGACCGTAGCGGTGAGCTTGGCGTCCTTGACGTCAGAAGCGGTGATGTTCAACACGTTCCTCCTCATACTGCCCAGCTTATCTGAGGTGCTGGTACCTTTATGCAACAAAGTGTCGCGACGGCCGAGGCCGACGCTGGTGCGTTGGTGCGGGCGAAAGGACTCGAACCTTCACGGGAATCCCACCAGAACCTAAATCTGGCGCGTCTACCAATTCCGCCACGCCCGCATGAGCGCACAGACTAGGAATGATAGCAGATACGAACGGCAAGCGCACGCACACCTTTTACAGGCTCACGACCTCACCACGAGTGCAAAAGGCGGGGCGAGTTGTCCCGCCCCGACAATTACGACTTGTTCGCTGACCCGCTACTCCCCCAGCAGCGCTTTCTCGGGCGTGATCGGCAGCGAGCGGACCTGGTGGCCGGTGGCGTGCGCCACGGCCGAGGCCACGGCGGCGAGCGGCGTGTTGATGACGACCTCGCCGATCGACTTGGCACCAAACGGACCCGTCGGCTCATAGCTCGGCTCAAAGGCCACACGAATGCTACCGATATCCAGACGCGTGGGCAGCTTGTAGCTCATAAAGTTGCCGGTGCGCAGGCGGCCGCGGTCATCGTGCTCGACAATCTCGTAGAGCGCATGGCCGATACCCTGGGCAATGCCGCCCTCGGCCTGAACACGTGCGAGTGCCTCGTTGATCACGGTGCCGCAGTCCACAGCCGCCGCGTAGTCCACCACGGTCACCTTGCCGGTGGCCTTGTCGACCTCGACCTCCGCAATGCCGGCCATAAACGGCGGAGGCGAAACGGGCAGGCAGGCAGAGGCATGCGAGGTGAGCGCGTCGCCGCCCGCGATGTTCTTGACACACAGGTTGGCAAAGTCGCGCAGCGTGAGGTAGCGGTTCTGCTCGCGCGCGGCACGCTCGTCGGACAGACGCACGTACTGGCCATCAAAGACCACATCGGCGGCGTCCACGTCCCACATTTGGGCAGCCTTGGCGCAGATCTTCTCGCGCAGCTCGGTCGCGGCGTTCTTGGCGGCGAGGCCCGTCACGTACGTACCCGAGCTCGCGTACGAGCCGGCATCGAACGGTGACACGTCGGTGTCCACGCCGCGCACCACGATCAGCGAGCTCTCAACGCCCAGCTCCTCGGCGGCAATCTGCGCCAGGATCGTGTCGACGCCCATGCCGTTATCGGTGGCGCCGGTGCCGATGGTAATGAAGCCGTCTTCCTCCAGGCGCATGTCGATGCCGGCGATATCCACGTTGGAAATGCCCGAGCCCTGCATGGTGAGCGCGCAGCCCAGGGCGCGCACGCGGTCGCCCAGGTCGACGGCCAGCGGCTTGTCGCGCCAACCGATCATGTCCATCGCGCGCAGCAGGCAGCGGTCGAGTGCGCAGGCGTTGAGCTTCTCGTTGTAGTACTGCGGCATGATCTCGCCCTCGCGCACAATGTTCTTAAGGCGCAAATCGGCGGGGTCCATGTGCAGCATGTCGGCGAGCTCGTTGACGGCGCTCTCCACGGCAAACTGACCCTGGGTGGCACCATAGCCGCGATACGCGCCGCCGCGGTTGGTGTTGGTGTAGACGGCGTCCCACCTAAAGCGGCTCGCCTTTACGTGGTTGTAGAGGGGCAGGCTCTTATGACCCGAAAGGCCGATCGTCGTGGTAGCGTGCTCACCGTACGCGCCGGCGTTGGAGAGCGTATGCAGGTCGATGGCCGTGATGGTGCCGTCGTTCATGGCGCCCAGCTTAACGGTCATCTGCATCTGGTGGCGCGAGTTGCCCGCGGTGATGGTCTCCTCACGGGTGTAGCAGCAGTAGCTCGGACGGCCGGTCTGCTGCGTCACAAACGCAACGAAGATCTCGCAGCAGCCCGTCTGCTTGGAGCCAAAGCCGCCGCCGATGCGCGGCTTAATGACCTGCACCTGCGACTGCGGAATATCGAGCGACTGCGCGACCATGCGGCGCACGTGGAAGGGCACCTGCGTGGAGGTGGTCACCGAAATGCGGCCGAAGGCGTCGGTCGTCGCGAAGGCACGGAAGGTCTCCATGGGCGCGGTCTGGGTGGCCTGGCTGGTGTAGGTGCGCTCAAAGACGATGTCGCTCTGGGCGAAGGCCTCGTCCAAGTCGCCAAAATCGCTGGTACCGCTGCACACCAGGTTACGAGCAACCTCGCCGCCCTGCGGGAACATAAAGGTCACGTCGCCCTCGGGGTGGACAACGATGTCGTTATCGAGTGCCTGGGTAAAGTCGAGCAGCGGCTCGAGCACCTCATAGTCGACCTTGATGAGCTTGAGCGCCTTGTCGGCGGCCTCCTCAGTCTCGGCGGCGACGATCGCCACCTCCTCGTTTTGGTAACGGACGAGGTTCTCGAGAATCAGGCGGTCGTAGGGACTCGGCTGCGGATAGCTCTGGCCGGCGATGGTAAAGCGGCGCTGGGGCACGTCCTCGTAGGTGTAGACACCCACGACGCCGGGCACCTTCAGGGCGCGCGACGTATCGATGGAGCGGATCTTGGCGCGGGCATACGGGCTGCGCTTGAGCTTAACGATAAGCGCGCCGGCGGGCACCATGTCGCCCGTGTAGACAGGACGACCCTCGAGCAGCGCCTTCGAGTCCTTCTTGGGCTGCTTGTGGGTAATCTGCTTGTATGCGACACCATCGGAGCTGGTGTTATTGACCGGCAGTTCGGGCATCTCAAAGCCCACCTGCACGCCGGACTCATTGAGAAAGCGGACGATGGCGCGCAGCTGACTCTCGTAGCCGCTGCAACGGCAGAGGTTGCCGGCGAGCTGGCGCGAGAGTTCCTCGCGCGTGGCGACGAGGCTCGGGTCCTCCTTGGCGGCGCGGGCAAGCGCCAGCACGTTCATGATAAGGCCGGGGGCGCAAAAACCGCACTGCTCGGCACCTTCGGCAGCCATCGCGCGGGCCAGTGCCTCGGACTCGGCCTTAAGACCCTCAAGCGTGGTGATGGTGTGTCCCTCAACACGGGCGGCGGGAACCGAGCAGCTCAGCACCGGGTCACCGTCGAGCCACACCGTGCACAAACCGCAGTTGGTGGTCTCGCAGGCACAGCGCACCGACGCACAACCCTGCTCGCGCAGAAGCGAAAAAAGCATGGTGTCGGGGGCAATCTGAACCTTGACCTTGCGGCCGTTGAGCGTAAAGGAAAGATCGATGAGTTTGGCAGCCATTAGCGCACCTCGCTAGAATCGACGCCGGGCACGCGGCGGCAGGAATACTCGTCCGTGGCAAACTTAGGAATCTGCACGCCCTCGAGCTCACGAGCAAGCGCGGCCGAAAGCTCGATGCCGGCGGCGCGGCGCACGGCCTGAATCGCCAACGGGGCCGAGATACGGCGGCGGTAGTCTGCCGAGCCCCACAGGTTGGTGCCGTAGCTCAGCGAGCGCACGGATGCGGCCAAGGCGCGCAGTTCGTCCTCGGAAGGCTGCTCGCTGGTAAGGCCGCATGCCTCGCCCTGCAGCAGGGTCGCGCGCAGCGGGCGGGCGCCCACGGTGACGTGCCAGGAGTTGTCCCACCAGGCAGCGGTGACATTAAGCGAGGGGAAGTCGGTCGCGGCCTTGCGCACGGCCTCATAGCTCGCGCGATAGTCGTGCTTAACGACCACGACGTGCTCGATCACGTCGCGCACGTAGCCCATGTCCACGAACTCCGCAAGCGGCACGCGGCCGGCGCCCGTCAACTCAACATAGGAATCGAGCGCGAGAAAGGCGGAGAGAACGTCCGAGAAGCCAAAGCGGCCGTAGATGCTGCCACCCACCGTGGCGGTGTTGCGCAGCTGCACGCCCACGATGTCGTGGACGGCGAACTCAAAGACGTTGTTGACAAGCGCGTTGAGCTCGACATGGCGCTCGAGCTGGCGCAGGGTACACATAGCACCGATGCGAAACTCGGTCTCGGTCTCCTCGATCTGATCGAGTCCGCAGTCCGAAAGGTCAATCGCCGTCGCCACGCGACGCGAACCCAGGCGCATCCAGATGCCGCCGCCCACAATCTTGTTGTTGCGGTTCTTCTGTAAGAGCTCATAGGCTTCGGCCGCGTTTCCAACACGGACGTAGGTACCGAACTTGAGCACGTTCTCCCCCATCTCTTCACTTGTCCAGTACTTTTAAGTGTACCAAACGAGGGGCCGCACACCGTTTTAGGACAAAATCCACCCACCCATCCATAACTTGCGGTGATATACGGACTGATTAGCCGTTCTGGGACGCTAAACAGTCCGTATATCACCGCAAGTTATGAGGAGTCCTCCGGGATAGAAAAGGCTCCCAGCCAGATAGCTGGGAGCCTCATCACATGCTATGTCGAGCAAGATTTAGCAGACGCCCTGAGCGAGCATGGCGTCGGCGACCTTCAGGAAGCCGGCGATGTTGGCGCCCATGACGAAGTTGCCCTCCTCGCCGTACTCCTTGGCGGTATCGTCCACGTTGTGGAACATGCCGCGCATGAGCTGCTCGAGCTTGCCGTCGACCTCCTCGAAGGTCCAGGACAGGTGCTCAGCGTTCTGGCTCATCTCCAGGCCGGACACGAGCACGCCGCCGGCGTTGGCAGCCTTACCGGGCATAAAGGCGACGCCGTTCTCCTGGAAGTAGGTCGTGGCCTCGATGGTCGTGGGCATGTTCGCGCCCTCGCCGACCACCTTGCAGCCGTTGGCGACGAGCGCCCGGGCGTCCTCGAGCAGCAGCGTGTTCTCGCGAGCGCAGGGCAGCGCGATGTCGCAGGGCAGCTGCCAAACGCCACGGCCGTCGCCCTCGTGCCACACGGCGTTGGGCTTCTCGTCAACGTACATGGCGAGCGTGACGCCCTTGTCGTGGCCGGAGCGCTTCTTATTGTAGACGTGCTCGAGCACGGTGTAGTCGATGCCGTCGGGATCCTCGACCCAGCCGTGGGTATCGGAGCAGGCGAGCACCTTGCCGCCGAGCTGGGAGACCTTCTGGACGGCGTAGATGGCGACGTTGCCGGAGCCATGAACGACGACGTTCTTGCCCTCGAAAGAGTCGCCGCGGCTCTTGAGGTACTCGTCAACAAAGTAGGCCAGGCCGTAGCCGGTGGCCTCGGTACGAGCGAGCGAGCCGCCAAAGGAGAGGCCCTTGCCGGTGAGGACACCGGTCCACTCGTTGGTCAGGCGCTTGTACTGACCGAACAGGTAGGCAACCTCGCGGCCGCCAACGCCCAGGTCGCCGGCGGGAACGTCGGTGTTGGGGCCAATGTGGCGATAGAGCTCGGTCATGAAGGACTGGCAGAAGTGCATGATCTCGTTGTTGGACTTGCCCTTGGGGTCAAAGTCGGAGCCGCCCTTGCCGCCGCCCATGGGAAGGGTGGTCAGGCTGTTCTTGAGGATCTGCTCCAGGCCCAGGAACTTGAGCATACCCAGGGTGACCGTCGGGTTAAAGCGCAGGCCGCCCTTGTAGGGGCCAATGGCAGAGTTGAACTCGACGCGGTAACCGCGGTTGACCTGAACCTTGCCCTGGTCGTCGACCCAGGGAACACGGAACATGACGATGCGCTCGGGCTCGACGAGGCGCTCCAGCAGGGCGGCCTCCTCGTACTCGGGGTGGGCGTCGAGCGCCGGCTGGATGGTGCCGAGAATCTCGGTCGCGGCCTGGATGAACTCAGGCTGCTCGGGATAGCGGGCCTTGAGCTCTTCGAGAACTTTCTGCGTGTAGCTCATGCTTCCTCCAATGATGGGAAACGAAAAATGTTGGTCGCGGCACCCTATGCGCCGCGAGCTTTATCGTGTATGGATAATATCGCACTGTTGCGGCAAAGTTTCGCATAAGCCGACGAGCAGATGTTTCATTTTGATTACGATGCAGGTAGAAGCGTTTTTGAGTGCCTGACGTGCAAATCGCGTGTTTCGAAGCTGTTTCGTCCACATGTTCCAAACCACCACATTGGGCACCTTTGTGGTGGTGTTGGTGGTTAGAGGACGAGCTGATGGTAGTCGGCGGGGGTTATGCGGCCTTCGGTGGCAGCGCGGAAGGCGGCAAGCGCATCGCCCGAGAACGGCATGGCCCAGCACAGGCCGCAACCCGCGGTAATGGAGCCCGGCAATGGCATGATGCGCCCGGGCACGCCGGCATCCAGGCACAGCTGCTCGCATTCCATCACATCGAAGGTGCTGTCAAACGACACGATGATCTTGCGCTCATGTTCGAGGGCATCACCGGATGGGCCTTCGAGGTGTGCCTCACGATACGCCGCGGCGGCCGCTTCCTCTTCCGCAGTATGCCCACAGCCACCGCAGCCGCAGGTACAGGGCTCGGAACCATCGCAAGTGCAAGGCTCTCCCGTGTCGGGACAAATATCGTGAGACATGGCAACTCCAATCGTCTAGGCAAGCAACTCGGCCGCCGCAAACTCCTCGGGCGTATTGACGTTCTCGAAGCAGAGCGTCGAGCCTGCGGCCTTAACGATCTGCGGTTCATCCATATAACCAGCCTGAACGCGATTGATCAGGCAGCGAATGCGCTGGCGGTCGCAGGCGAGCAGCTCTTGGGAAACTGACGCACACGCGTCACGGCGCCAGACGGCGCAAAGCGGCTCAATCCCCCGCTCCTCGCGCGGCACGCACACGTCGAGCGCCTCAGACTCAACACGATCGGCAAGCGCGCCGATCAGTTCTGGCGAGACGAACGGCATATCGCAGGCGACGATCGCCACGAGCGGCAATCGGGCCGCGGCCAACGAGCTCGCGATGCCGCGCATGGCGCCCGCCGACCCCTCAAGGTCCGGCACTATTCGCGGCACCAGGCCGCCAAACTTGCGCTCCTCGAGGTAGGCAAGCTCGCTGGGACGCGACGTCGTCACGACCAACTCACCGGCAACTGGCGCCAACCGGCCCAGTACGCGCTCGATGAGCGGCTCGCCGCAAAACGCCATGCGCGCCTTATCGCGGCCCATGCGCGAGGACAGCCCGCCCGCCTGGACGACACAAGAAAGATCGGTACGTCTTACGGTAGTCATACGGCAAAACACCTCCATCGGCATGCTCGAAACCCGGTGCACGATGCTAACTACCGCCGCCGAAATAGCGGCGCTACGAAAAACTCGTGCAAAAACAAAACAGCGCCTTTGCGGCACGCAGCAAGACCGCGAGCACAAAAGCGCTGGTAGCGTGTGGCGGGAACGTATGTGAATCGAACACATCCAAGACGTTTTGCACGCCTCGCAACGGTTTTGAGGACCGCGGAGCCCACCGGAGCCCATCCGTTCCCAAGTGCGGCGGTATTTTACCAAACCGAGCAGCCAATCTAGCGCAGGGAGCGCAGGCCGCCGGCCTCCTTGTCGAGCACCGTAAAGCGCACGGCATCCAGGTGTTCCAAGATGCTGATGGCGCGTTTGCGCGACACACCCAGGGCCTCGCGCAGCACGCTCGTGGTGGCAGCGCCGCCGGCTGCCTCAATGGCAGCGGCAACAAGCTCGCGCGCATGGGCCTCGGCGGCAGCGGACAGGGCAACGTCGCGCTCGACCTTAACGATCGAGCGGTTGAGCGAAAGCTCGCGCAGGGCACGCGTCATGGTGTCGCGGCCGAGCTGCAGCTGTTCGCCCACCTCGGGAAGCGCCGGTGCATCCAGGCCGGCCTCGTCAAGTAGCGCGACGATCCGCTCGCAGGCCTCTCGCACCACGCGTGCCGCCGCGGCGGCCGAATGCGGATCGAATACCTCGGCGCCCTCGGCGGCGCACACGCCACGCGAGCAGCCCTCGGCAATCAGAGCCGCGGCAACGCCATCATCAGCGGCAGGCCACGCAGCATGGGCAACGGCGCCGGGCGTAAAGCCCGTCTCCTTGGGGGCAGCCGCGTGCATGGCGGACAGGGTCGCCGCCAGTGCATCCATCGCGGCGTCGAGCACGGCGGCATTCACATACAGCGCATCGCCCGAGCCGGCAAGCTTGTAAACAACACCTCGCGCCACCAGCTCGTTCAGCGCGGCGTCGGCCTCAACGGAAACAAGATCTAGCGCTGCGGCAACGTCGGCAACCACGACCGGCAACGCCTGCAGCGCCAGCCACGCATCCACACCAGCGACGGCATCGCCGGCCTCAAGCGCCGCAAGCAGCGTGCGCTCCCCCGCCGAAAGCTCGCGCGAGCGACGGCAGCGCGAAAGCAGCACACACCCGCCGCCAATGAGCATAACGGGCGAATACGACAGCACCACAGCATGGTCTCCGGCTCGCAGCGGCAGCGGGTCCTCCAGGCGCACCTGCACGGTACGGGTCTCGCCCACCGCCATGGGGGCCTCGCCCTCCAAAAGCATGATGCGGCCGACGACCTCGGCCGTGCCGGCCATCACATGCACACGCGCGCCCGACTCGAGCACGCGCGGCTTGGTGCCCTCGCGGCCCAGGTAGGTGAACGTCATCATAAAGCGCAACGTCTGGCCAAAGCGGTCCGCCACGCCCAGCATCTCGCCACGGTCAAGCGCCGCGACACCGTCACCAACCAGGTTGAGCGCCACACGCTGACCAGGCAGCGCGCGCGGCGTATCGCCATGCACCTGAATCCCGCGCACGCGACAGACCGTACACGACGGCAAAGCCATCAGCTCGTCGCCCACCGCAACCGGCGCATCGTGCAGCGTTCCCGTTACGACAGTGCCGACGCCCTTAATCGTAAAGCAGCGGTCAATCGGCAGGCGCGGCGCGGCATCGGTGCGCTCGGCACGGTCGCGGCAGGCATCCCAGCAGGCACTTACCTGCTCGTCAAGCACCGCAAGCAGCCCGTCGATCCCCTCGCCCGTCTTAGACGACACGGGCACAATCGGCGCGCCCGCAAACACGGTACCCGACAAAAAGTCATCGACATCGAGCTCGGCAAGCTCGGTCATCTCGGCATCGGCCAGGTCACACATCGTCAGCGCCACCACCATATGCGTGACGCCCAGCAGCTCCAGCACATGCACGTGCTCGCGGGTCTGCGGCATCACGCCCTCGACGGCCGAAACCACCAGCACGGCAACGTCGATGCCCGTGGCACCCTGCACCATGGCGCGCAAGTAATGCGCATGGCCCGGCACGTCGACAAGGCCGACGATCTTGCCGCTCGGCAGCGCCAGCTCGCCAAAGCCCAACTCCACCGTCATGCCGCGGCGACGCTCGACCTCAAGGCGATCAGGATTCTTGCCGGTCAGCGCCTCGATCAGTGCCGACTTACCGTGGTCGACGTGGCCCGCCGTGCCAACGATAACGGGACACTCCACCAGCGCATGAACCTCACTCATCGAGCAATCGCCTTCTCAACGCATGCGGCAAGCGTCGACGCCGCCGTCTCGATATCGCGGTCGCCTACGAGCGTACGGACGTCAAACAAAATGCGATCGTGCGAGGCGCGCGTGACGACCGGCGTGTCGAAATCTTGGACGAGTGAGCGCTTGAGTGCGTCAACGGAAAGACGCTCATCGACAAGACGCACGGCAACGCACATGGTGGGCAGCTCGACGGTAGGCAGCGAACCGCCGCCGGGAGTCGACGACTCCTCGACGATCTCCACCTGAACGGCGCACAGGCAACCGGCCTTGTCGAGCCCGGCGACCATACGATCGCGCAGCTTGCGGGCACGTCGCTCCAAATGGGCCTGCGGAAGCGTAAGCATGCTGAGCACCGGAATATCGCGATGGGCAACATCGGCGCCATCCATGTAGATACGCAGCGTGGCCTCGAGCGCCGACAGGGCCAGTTTGCCCGGGCGCAGGGCGCGCATAAGCGGATGTGACCCACAGGCCTGAACCAGGTCACGACGGCCCATGATAATGCCCGCCTGTGCTGCACCGAGAAGTTTATCGCCCGAACACGACACCAAATCGAGCCCTGCCGAAACCGAAGCCGGCGTGGTTTCTTCGCCTCCGCGCACCAAGATGTCGTCGGGCAACAGCGCGCCCGACCCCTGATCTTCATAGAACAGCAGGCCGTGCTTATGGGCCAGTGCGGCGAGCTCCCGAGAACCCACTTCCTCGTGAAAGCCCTCGATGCGATAGTTAGAAGGATGAACCTTCAGGATCATGGCCGTTTCGGGCGTGATGGCGCGCTCGTAGTCGCTCAAATGCGTGCGGTTGGTAGCCCCGACCTCAACGAGCTTGGCACCCGAGGCCTCCATAACATCGGGGATACGAAAGCTGCCGCCGATCTCGACAAGCTCGCCGCGGCTGACGATGACCTCCTTGCCTGCGGCATGGGTCGCCAGCACCAGCAGTACCGCGGCGGCGTTGTTGTTGACCACGAGCGCGTCCTCGGCACCGGTGAGCGAGCGGATCAGCTGCGCGGCGTGCTCCTTGCGCGACCCGCGCGAACAAGTGTCCACACTGTACTCGAGCGTGCTGTAGCCGCGCGCAACCTCGGCCACGGCTTTGGCGGCCGATTCCGCGAGCGGGGCGCGACCCAGGTTGGTATGGATGACCACACCCGTGGCGTTGACGGCAGGACGCAGGCTCGGCAGTGCAGAGCGATGTGCGCGAAATTCAATGGCCGATGCCAGTTCGCGCTTGGAGCGCGGGGCGGCACCGGCGCGAATGGCGGCGCGCTCCTCGTCGAGCTCGGCCGTGACGGCGGCATGCACCACCGCGTCGCAGGTCTCCCCCGCCGCCTTCACAACCGGCCACTCTGCGAGCAGCTCGTTGACGGAAGGAATGGCGCGAAGGCGGGCGCGTACCTCATCGGACATGTTCTGGCTATCGCTCATGTGCGACCTTTCAAAACCAAAGGTGAATCAATCGTTCGAACGTCAAACTATCAGCCAATTCGATCGGCTGAGTCAATCAATCGCTATTATCCTCGCGTGCCGCGATCTTTTCCACGCGAACGGCGTTTTCCTGGGTGAGCGCAGCGCCCGTCAACGGGTCCCAACGCAACGGCGTATGGTCGAGCGGGCCCACGCCCAAGGCTTGAGCGCCACCGGCATCGGCGCCAAACGAACGCCCACCGGGGGCGGCCGACGTAAAGATGCACGCCGGATGCAGATACGGCGTCGTCTCCACGCGCACGCGGTCGCGGCCCATATCGCTCACGAGTTCGACGATCTCGCCGTCGACGATGCCCATGCGCGCAGCAGCATCGGCATTCATCTGCACGGCATCCAGGTCCGATCCAGCCTCGGCGGCACCTTGAGCCGCAAGCCTGCGCGAGGTGTGCGACTCAAAGGGACGGTTGCCACTAATGAGGCGAAACATCCCCGGGCCGGGCTCCACCATGGGCGCAATCCAGTTGGGCACACGACCCATGCCGACTCGTTCCCATACGTCGCTTGCCAGCGCAATTTTGCCGCCGGCAAGTGGAATCACCGGCTCACCCGTGCGCGACGGCAGCGCCACGCCCGTATCGGCCCAGCCGCGCTCCTTGAGCTCGTCCAGATCGATCCCAAAAGGCGCCACCTGGGCAGCCGTCAGATCGTCAGACGTAAACTGGAAATACTCGCCCACGCCACACGCCTGCGCCAGACCGGCAAAAATCTCCCGACCGGGACGTGTGCCGTCATGCTGCACGGGCAGCACGGCGTTGCGGTAGAACACGCGCGAATCGTTGACGCCCACGACTGTGCCCACACCGCGGTCGGCCTCCAGATACGTCACGTCGGGCAGCACGAAATCAGAAGCACGCGCCGTCTCGGACCAACGAATATCAATCGTCACAAGCAAGTCGAGCTGCTGCAAAATACCCAACCAAGCCTGTGCATTGCCATAGCCCGCACCGGGGTTACTGGCATAGACGATGAGCCCACGCAAATCGCCGGCAAGAATCGACTGACCGATGGTCGTGCACAGTCCGCGCACCGGATCGACCAGTGGATAGCGCTCGGACCCCAGCTTGGGCTCGCGCGGCACCGGCGGCGTCGCAAAGCGAGTGGGATCGAGGTCGCCCAGTGAAAGCGGTGTGGGCGGATTGAGCGCGCCACCCGCATGTCCAATACAGCCCAGCAGCACATCGACCAAGCAGATAGCGCGTGCGGTCTGGGTGCTATTGGCATACGCGATGCCGATGCCACCATGAAAACCCGCATCCACCACAGCGGCAGGCGCGGCGGCAGCTAGATCGCGCGCCGTGGCGACAATCTCTGCGGCCGGCACGTCGCACATCGACTCGGCCCACTCAGGCGTCCAAACAGCAGCAGCCTGCGCCAGCTCGTCAAAACACGTGGTATAGCGGGCAACGAACTCGTGGTCGTACAGGCCCTCGGCAATGAGCACATGCGCAATACCCAGCAGCAGCGCCAAGTCGCAGCCCGGGCGCACGCGGAGCCAGCGATCGGCAATAGCAGCCGAACCACTGCGCCGAGGGTCAACCACGATGATCTTCGCCCCGCGCCGGCGCGCATCGTTGAGCGCATCAACGGCCCCCATCGTCGACGAATCGACAATGGAACGCCCCAAATACATGATGCAATCGGTGTGCGCCAGGTCGGAGGCGGGACTATGGCCCAGACTGTGCTCCCAGCCGGTAAGTCTGCTTACCTCGCAGGCGCCGTCGGCACCGTATACGTTGGGCGAGCCCAGCGCATGCATAAAGCGATACGCCCAGTAGCGGTCGAACGAGGGCACGCCGAGCGTCATGCCCAGCGCACGAGGCCCGTGCTCGTCAACAATCCCCAAAAGGCGCTCGGCAATCTGGGCAAACGCCTCGTCCCAGGAAATCGCATCGAACCCCGAGCCATCCTGGCGGCGTCGCATGGGGTGCATGATGCGGTCGCGCTCGTCAAACGGCATTGCCAGGCGATGCCGTCCGCGGGCGCACAGGGCTCGCGCCGCGCACGGATGCCCCGGCACCGGCAACTCGGCCACCACACGCCCATCCTCAACATGGGCCGCAAAGGCGCAATCGGCATAGCATCCCCCGCATGTGGTCACCACGGCGCGACCGTCACGCTCCACAGCAGATGCCATCTCGATTACCCCTTTCATCAGCCAAACACAACAGGCCAACAGCCCGGCAACGAGCCCCAGACCCAAAAAGCCTCCCGCACGGCAACGCCCCGCGGGAGGCTCAACGTCAAACAGACGGTACCTTACGCCTCGGACTTCTTGGCGTAGACAAACCAGTAGCCGAGCGCGACCAGAACCGCGCCGCCCACGATGTTGCCCAGCGTGGCGGCGGATAGATTAAACGCAATACCCGCGACGTTAAGCGCATCGGCCCCGGCAACCTTGGCACCATAGCCGCACGCGTGCATCACGGCACCCATGGGCAAAAAGTACATGTTGGCAACACAGTGCTCAAAACCGCAGGCCACAAAGGCGGCGATGGGCAGCAGAATGCCCACGACCTTATCGACCACGGTCTTGCCGGCGGTACCGATCCACACGGCAAGGCACACAAAGATGTTGCACAGGATGCCGCGGAAGAAGATCGTCACCCAGTCGATCGTCACCTTGCCGGCGGCGACGCTCACCATGGAGTTGGCGACCGCCTCGCCGTTGAGCTTATAGATGCCGGCCATGTACACCAAAAAGACGATGAACAAGGCACCGACAAAATTGCCGACCCACACGACGACCCAAGCCTTAAGCATCTGAGCCAGGGTGATCTTTTTGCTCTTGAGCGCGCAGACCATAAGCGAATTGCCGGTAAACAGCTCGGCGCCGCACACCAGCACCAGCACCAGGCCCAGGCAAAAGCACAGGCCGCCCACGACGCGCTGGGCGCCCCAGCCCAGCGTGCTATCGCTCAAAAACACCGTAAAGAACAGGCCGCCGAAGGCGATAAACGCGCCGGCGAACATTGCCAACAGAAAGGCCTTAGCGACCGGCAGGTTAGCCTTGGTCACGCCGGCGGCCTCGGTCTTGGCCTCGATCGCGGCGGGCGCCAGGCAATCGGGAGCGGGGTACTCCACCTTGGAATCTGCCATGTCAATCACTTCTTTCCTATTCAGCAGAGGCAAGCGCTGCTATAGCTCCTGCCCCAAGCGGACAAAGTGGGAAAAGTCGTTGGCGGCCACGGCGTCGTACACGGCGTCGACGGCCTCAAAGACCTCCGGGGACATGGGGTTGTAGAACTCCGTGTCGCCCGGCTGAATCCCAACGAAGACGATATCATCACACGATTGCTCAATCTCTTCGATCAGAATCGACAAGGGAAGCGAATGAGTGGTGAACATCGACTTGCGGGCCACGTCACGTTTGTCGAGCAAGCGGATGGACCCGACGGGCAGTGCCATGTCGGCGGCATCGACCAAGACCAGGCGAGGCGGACGCTCGCGCTTGACCTCGATGATGTCGTCCTCAGGCGTTTGGCCACCGTCGATGGTGTACCAACCGGCAATGGGCGCGTCCTCCATCTTTTTGGAGAGCACGGGGCCGGCGGCATCGTCGGCACGCAGCACGCTTCCCGCCGTGAGCACGATACCCGCAAACGGGGCGCCGTTCACACGACCATCCACAACGCGACCCATTACTGCAACCTTCCCGTCAGATACACACCCGACACATCGCGCACGCGCTCCACCAGATCGCGAAATTTCATCAAAAACGCGACCTGCTGGGCATGCAGGCCAAAGTCGTCGTCGAACACCGAGATGCCGGCCTTGGCCGACCCGCGAAAACCGCGCTCGTCGAGCAGCGCATCGCAGGCCTCGAGCAGCGACGGCACCGCCGCCTTGTCGAGCTGGCACTCGCCAAAGGAGCGGATGGCCTCGAACTTGGTTTTGGCCTCCCCCTCCGGCAGCGCGTCGACGAGCGAATAAAACACATCCACCGGCACCGACAGGCGCGGCTCAAAGCAGTCGAGCACGCCGGTGTGGTGGCCCACGGCGAGCGTGTAGTACAGCACGTCGCAGGCCTCCTGGGGAACGTCTTCCTCGGTCTCCACAAACTTACGCGTGAGCTCGTAGAAGACCACCTGGTCGGGCGCATGGCCCAGGCAGGGGTCGGCGACGCCCTCGGCGGCCTCGTCGCTTGCGCGCGAGGCATCGCCAAAAGAGCCGCCGAGCATGCCGGGGCCCGCAAAGTAACCAGAGCGGTCCGTGAGCTCCATCTAGCGACCTCCGGCCAGCACCAGATCCTGCAGCGCCGAGTAGACCTCAACACGACGAGGATCATCTTGCTTGTCGATGAGGAGCGCCATGGCACCGCGGATATCGCCCTTGGGCGCGCCCTCGAGCGTATCCATAAACTCGTTGGCCAGGTCGCGGCCGTAACGGTAGCCGCTCATGGCGCGAGCCTCGCGCTCGATGGCAACGCGCAGCTTGTACGGCACGCCGGGATGCAGGATATCGGCCTGCTCGCCGGCAGCCTCCACCGTGGTCTCGGCATGGAGCTTTTGGTCCAGCAGACCGAGCGCCATGGCAAAGCCGTAGACGGTCTGCGCGGGGCTGGGCGGGCAGCCGGGGATGTAGACATCGACCGGCAGAATCTTATCCGTGCCGCCCCAGACGCAGTAGTTGTCGTAGAAGATGCCGCCGGTGCAGCCGCACGCGCCATAGGACACCACGATCTTGGGATCGGGTGCGGCCTCAAACGCGCGCAGGGCCGGCATGCGCATGGCACGCGTCACGGCGCCGGTGTACAGCAGCACATCGGCGTGACGGGGCGAGGGCACGACCTTGATGCCAAAGCGCTCGACGTCAAAGACGGGCGTGATGGAACCGAAGATCTCGATCTCGCAGCCGTTGCAGCCGCCGCAGTCGACACGGTAGACGTACACCGAGCGCTTGATCTTCTTAAGAAGGGTCGCCTTGGCCTTCTCGATGCTCTCGTCGAGCTCGATCTTGGTCGGGCGGTACTGAAGCCGCTCGGGCAAAAGCGTGGGTTCGGCCATGGTTACTCCTCCTTCGTTTCAAAATCCATGATGATGCCCTCGACCGGCGCCGGACCGGCGGGAATCTCGGGCGCATCGGGGTTGAGCTCGCGGTCGATATACTCCGGGTTCACGCCGTGGCCGCCCAGATACTCCATGCCGGGGCCCTGGGGCTCACCGGACGCAAGCGTCTCGTTGGCAGCCATGCCGGCAGCGTTGCCGGTCTTTACGGCCGAAGCGGCGCGCAGGGCGTCGAGCTCGCGCTTGCACTCCTGGCACATACCGACGGTACGGGCGGCCTGCTCGGCCTCCATGCCGCCGGCCTTTTGCAGCAGGCGTTTAGCGTAGTCGATCTCCTTGTGCGGGGCAAACGGCTTGCCGCAACGCGAGCAGTGCTCGAGCGTGTAGACGCTCTTGCTGGTGAGGTCGTCCTTGCTCATGACGGCCAGCTCAAACTCCTCGGTGAGCTTGATGGCCTCCATGGGGCAGGCTTCCTCACAGCGGCCGCAAAAGATGCAGCGGCCGTAGTCGATCGACCAGGTGATGGTATCGTCCGCAAGGTCGGTGTCCATGCGAATGGCATCGGCCGGACAAGCCACGCCGCAGGCACCGCAGGCGATGCAGAGCTCGGCATTGTGCTCGGGCTTGCCGCGCATGTCCTTGTTGGTGGGAAACGGCGCAAACGGATACTTGACCGTCGCGTCGCCGGCCTTGGCGTTAACCTTCCAAAGCTTCAGCATATTAGAGCGCCTCCTCATCGAGCGGAGCGGCCATGGTGCCCTCGCCCGCAAGCGGCGACTTGTCGCGCCAGACGTTCTCGAACTGCTCCTTGTCGAGCACGTGGTCGCGCTTGGCGGCGACATCGGTCACCGTCACGCGGTCGGTGCAGGAGTAGCACGGGTCGAGCGAACCGACAATCAGCGCCGCGTCGCCCACGGTGTTGCCGCGGAACATGTAGCGCAGGACCGGCCAGTTGCTGTACGTGGCGGCCTTGGCGCGCCAGCGGTAGCACTTCTGGTTATTGCCGAGCATGGCCCAGTGAACGTCCTCGCCGCGCGGCGCCTCGGTGGCGCCGATAGCGTACTTGTGCGGGGTGTACTCCCAATCCGTGGTGAGGATGGGGCCCGATGGGCAGTTCTCGAGCATGGTCTCGATCATGTCGATCGAATCGTAGACCTCCTGAATGCGAACGGCGGTACGGCCGAAGGCATCGCAGGTGTCGGCCGTGGCAGCATGCATCTTCTGGACATCCGGATCGGCGTAGCCGTCGAAGGGATGGTCAAAGCGCACGTCGCGGGCATAGCCCGAACCACGCATAAGCGGGCCGACCGGCGAGAAGTCGCGAGCGATCTTGCGGTCCAGAATGCCGATACCGCTCGTACGCTCAATAAAGTTGGGCGTGGAGAGCAAGACGTCGACGAGCTCCTGAACCTCGGAGCGCAGCTGGTGGATGGTCGTGAGCGTGGAGAGCTTCTGCTCGGACAAAATGTCGCGACGCACGCCGCCGATCACGTTGAGGCCGTAGGTCTTGCGGTGACCGGAGAGCTTCTCGGCCAGGTCCATGGACTTCTCGCGGACGCGGAAGAACTGCTGGAAGCCGGAGTCGAAGCCGGTGTAGTGCGATGCGAGGCCAATATTGAGCAGGTGCGAGTGCAGACGCTCGACCTCAAGCATGATGGCGCGGATGTACTGGGCGCGCGGCGGGACATGAATGCCCTGGGCGCGCTCGACGGCCTCGGCATAGGCCACCGAGTGGGCGCAGCCGCAGATGCCGCAGATGCGGTCGGCGAGGAACGTCACGGCGTCATAGTTCAAGCGCGTCTCGGCGACCTTCTCCATGCCGCGGTGCACGTAGAACAGACGGTAGTCGGCGTCGACGATCGTCTCGCCCTCGACAAACAGGCGGAAGTGGCCAGGCTCGTCGGAGGTAATGTGCAACGGGCCCATGGGAACGAGCGTCGTCTCCTTGCCCTTGGTATCGGCCAAGAACTCGTAGTTTTCCATGTCGCTCGCGGGAGCGGGACGGAAGCGGTAGTCCATGGAGTCCTTGCGCAGCGGGTACAGGCCGCTGGGCCAATCGTCGGGCAGAACCAGGCGACGACGATCGGGCAGACCCTCGGGGATCAGGCCGAACATATCGCGCAGCTCGCGCTCGCCCCACACGCAGGCGGGAACGAACGGCGTCACGGACGGGAACGTCATCTTGGCGGGATCGACCTCGGCACGCACGGTCACCCAGCCGGGGTCCTCCCCCTCCATGGAGATGACGTAGTACACGGCGTAACGGCCGCACAGGCTGCGCTCGTCGTTGCCGATGATCACGGGAATCCAGCCGTAGCGTTCGTAGTACAGGTAGTGGACGGCCTCGGGCAGCTTGTCCTGCTTGACGGTGATCGTCAGCTGGTCCTCGCACTGCCACTCAACCTTCTCGATAGCGCCCGGCACTGCGGCGCGCAGGGCCTCGACGTGGCTTTCGCAACGACGAGCGTAGTCCTTCTTTTCAGGTTCTGCCATGGTGCTAATTCACCTCGCTTGTCTTGGTCTGGGAACTGAACACCATGCGGTAGAGAGGAGCCTCGTGGAGCTCTTCGACGCTCTGGTTCAAAACGACGGACGTTGCATCCTCGACGCCGCTCGTGATGGCGACCGGGGTGGCGATACCGAACCACATGACCACGATCGCGAGGGCGATCTCGGGGATGATCATGAGGGCGGGCACCTCGTGGCGCTTCATGCCCTCGGGCGCCTTGCCGAAGATGGACTTGAGCGCGATGCCGGTAAGGGCAAAGTACACGCCGGTGAGGCCAATGGCCACGAGCACGACCACCCAGATGGGACCGGACTGGACGCCGGCCACGAAGGTGAGGAACTCGGAGATGAACAGGGCGAACGGCGGGAAGGCGGCGAGCGCGAGCAGGGCGATGATGGTGAGCGCTGCCGTGACGGGAGCGATCTCGACGACGCCCTTGATCTTGTTCAGGTCGCGGGTGTGGTAGATGTGCTGGATGTTACCGGCCATGCAGAAGGCGAGCGCCTTCGTGAAACCGTGGAAGATGCAGTGCAGCAGGCAGGCGGCGATACCGAGCGGACCACCGATACCCAGGCACAGCGCGACCACGCCGACGTTGTCGACGGAGGAGTACGCGAAGCGGCGCTTGATATCGTCCTGCTTAAAGATGCACAGGGCGGCCACCAGGATGGACAGCGTGCCCAGGATGAGCAGGAGCGTACGCGGATAGGTGTCGCCCACCGTGATGATGGACAGGGAGTAGAAGCGGATGATCACCAGCATGGCGCACTTGAGCAGCACGCCCGAGAGCAGCGCGGAGACCGGGCTCGGAGCCTGGGAGTGCGCGTCGGGCAGCCAAGTGTGCATGGGGAACAGGCCCGCCTTGGTGCCGAAGCCGATGACGATGAACGCGAACGCGAGGCGCACGAGCATCGGGTCGAACTGGTCGGCGTAGGGCATGATGGAGGTGAGGAAGGCTGCCTCATGCGCGTTGGGCATGATATCGGCGGCGTTCGCGTAGATGAGCAGCGTGCCGAACAGGCCGAAGGCCACGCCGGCGGTGCAGACCATCGCGTACTTCCAAGACGCCTCGAGCGCCTGCTTGTTCTTGTAGATGCCCACGAGGAACACGGTCGACAACGTGGTGGCCTCGACCGCCGCCCAGGTGAGGATGATGTTGTTGGACAGGCAGGCGAGCAGCATCGTGAAAACGAACAGGCTAAACAGCGCGTAGTACTGCTTGGTGCGCTCGGCCGGCATGGTCTTCTCCTCGATATCGATCTTGATATAGGAGATGGAGTACACGCCGGTGATGAACCCGATGATGCCTACCAGAAGGACGAAGATCGACGAGAGCGAATCGAGATGGAGCCACAGGCCCAAAGCGTCGATATTCTGCCCGCTCGAGAGCATGGTTCCCGCGGTGACGACCGAAAGGACAAGGGTCGCCGCGACGGAGATGGTGTTGAGCCCCGCGAAGACGTTGTAGGACGTCGTCTTGGGGAGCGCAGCCATAATCAGGGAGAACACGAGAGGACAAGCGAGCAGGGCGACCGTCAGCATTGAAACATCCATGGCCTACCCCTTCAATTCGGTCAGGTCGTGGGAGTCGAGCGACTTGGTGTCGTTCCAAATCCTCACGACGACGGCGGACATGATGATGACGGCGAAGATGGCGTCGGTGGCGATGCCGATCTCGATGATCTCGGGGGCCGTGGGCGCGAGCAGAGCGAGCGTCACGTGGCTACCGTTCTCCATAAGGCAGTACCCGAAGATCTGCTTGAGGATGTTGCGCTGGGAGATGATGCACGTGAGGCCGACGAAGAAGTGCGCGAAGCTGATGGCGAGGGCCGGAGTGGCCACCTCGGCGGTGGGCAGGCTCAGGCGCGTGACCACCGCGAAGCAGACGGCCACCTCCAGACCGGTGAGGATGATGGTCCAGGCCGGCTTGATGGAGGAGGTCAGCGTGCTATCGGCAGGCGAACCCATCTTCTTGTAGGCACGGTTGAGAATGAACGGAACGAGGATCACCTTGGTGACGAAGGCCGACGCGGCCCACATGAGAAGCTCGGTGGCACCGGTGGTGAGGCCCAGGGTGAGCAGCACGCCCACCAGGACAACCGACTGGATCGCGTACCACTTGATGGCGGACGGGATGGTCTTCGAGACGACCACCATGGTGGAGGTCACGATCAGAAGACCGCCCAGGATATTGACTAACGAATAACCCATGTCCTACCTCCTAACCCATCCAACTAGAGGACAGAGGACCGGCGACGACGACCATGATCATGAGGACGACGAACACGAACGCCATGGCGCGCGGAAGGGGCTGGCCGGCGGCCACGGTCTCGCTCGGCTCACCGGGCAGGACCTTACCCATCCAACGCAGGAACCATGCGAAGGTGGCGACGGTCTCGACGACCATGACGCACACGAGGACAAAGATGACCGTGTTGGTAGCACCAACCGCGAAGCCACCGGAAATGATCTGGAACTTGGAAAAGAACGTGCTCATGGGGGGCACGCCGGCGATAGCGGTCGCGGCGACCGCAAAGCCCACGCCCGTGACCGGGTACTTCTTCATGAGGCCCTGGATCTTGGGCAGCATACGGGTTCCCAGCGTGAAGCTGAGAGAGCCAGCGATGAGGAAGAACAGGGTCTTGGTGAACGCGTGGTTGAAGATGTGCTCGACGGCGCCGTTAAACGCCATCTGGCTTCCGAACACGGAGAGGCCCAGGCCAAAGAACACGTAGGCGAGCTGCGCGATCGTCGAGAAGGCGAGCAGGCGCTTCATATCCTTCTGGGGCAGGTACATGAGGAAGCCGAAGAGCATGGTCACGACGGCGTCGATGATGGCGACCCAACCGACGATCTCGGGGATATCGCCGGCGCTCGCAAGAGCGCGGGCGAACACGCACACGCCGACCTTCACCATGGACGCGCCATGAAGGTAGGCGGAAACGGGCGTGGGGGCCTCCATTGCGGAGGGCAGCCACATGTAGAGCGGGAACTGGGCGGACTTGGCCCAAGCAGCGAACAGGATGAGCAGCAGCACGACGGTCTTCATACCGGAATCGAGCTGGGAGATCGCGCTCAGCGCGAACGTGCCGGTTCCGGCGAACAGGAAGGCCGCGCCGATGTAGAGTCCCAGAGCGCCGATATGGGTGATGATGAGCGCCTTCATACCGGCCTTCTTGGCCGTGGGCGTCATGTAGTAGCTGATGAGGCCCCAGGAGCACACACCGGTGATCTCGAAGAAAACGAGCTGGCCGACGATGGTGGAGCTGTAGGCGAGACCGGCCATGGCGCCGATGAACGTGGAGAAGTACACGTAGAAGCGACGACGGGGCGCGTCGGGATGCTCCTTATTCTTATCGCTCATGTACGGGAACGAATAGATGACGACGAGCAGGCCGATAGCGACGAACGCGGGTGCGAGCAGCGTGCTCATCCGGTCGAATATGAAGCCCATGACCAAGGTCTGGCCCATACTCGCCCAGGTTACATCGACCGCGTTCATGCCGTTTCCGGCAAACGTCGCGGCCAAGCCAACGGAAGCGACCGTGGCGATGCCGCCGGCAAAGGCGCAGATCCATTTAGCGTAGGGACGCGGCAGCATGACGATGAGCAGGGAGCCCAGCATGGGGACGGCGATCGCCACCATGGCAAAGAGGGACAAGCTCGATTCGATTGACATAGTTTCTCCCTTCTCCCTACACGCCTACGACGACGAAGACGAACGCGAGGACCGCGATGCCGACGACGGCCCAGGTCTGGTTACCGAGCACCTTGAAGCGCGAACGGGAAACGGAGTTCTCGAGCACGCCGCAGACGACGAAATCGACCAGGCACTTGACGAGGAAGACGACGGCGCCCACGAGAGCGGTGACGCCGATGGTCGCGGGCTCTCCCCAGGGGATGAAGATGGAGGTGAACCAAGCGACGACCACGACCTGCTTCATGCCCATGGCGAGCTTCATCATGGCCAGGGACGGGCCGGAGAGCTCGGCGAGCGGGCCCTCCTGGAGCTCCTGCTCGGCTTCGGCCTGATCGAACGGAAGCTTGCCGAGCTCCATGTAACAGGCGGCCGCGAAGGCGACGCCGGCGAGGATAACGGCGACGACGCTCGAGACGTTGCCCGTAACGATGTGCTGACCCATGGTCGCAATGTCCGTGGAGCCGCACACGATGGCGACGGTGAACAGCGCGATGAGCATGGACGGCTCGATGAGCACGCTCATGAGGAGCTCGCGGATACCGCCGAAGCCCGCGTAGGCATTGGAGGAATCCACGCCGGACAGCGCGAAGAAGAAGCGGGACAGCGCGAGCGCGTACATGATGGTGATGGCGTCACCAAAGACGGGCATGGGGCTCTGGAGCGTGAACATGGGCAGGCCCATGGCGAGCATAAACGACACCGCGAGGAACAGCGGCGGCATGATGCGCAGCACGAAGCTCGAGTCGGAACTCACGGACTCGGGACGCGCCATGAGCTTCGCGAGGTCCCGGTAATCCTGAAGGATGGACGGACCGCGGCGATTGTGCATCTTCGCGCGAATCACACGGGCGAGGCCGGAGAAGAAGGGCGCGACCAGCATGACCACGAGGCCCTGCGCCATCGCAAGAACGATGTTCATAATATCCTCTCCCCTCTCTAGACCATGACCACGGCGAGCACGAGGAAGACCACGAGCGCCGCGACGATGTAGCAGATGTATACGGAGTAGTTGCCGCCCTCGATCTTGGAAGCGAGGCCGGCCAGCTTGTCGGCACCCTCGCTCGGTGCATCGACCAGGAAACGGTCGGGCAGGGGCTCGACGCCCTGGGCGACACCGGTGAGCTTCTGGAACACGTGCGCGATGGACCAGCAGATCTTGGTGCATACCTCGCGCAGGGTGTAGAGCGGGCCCATGAAGAGTTCGACGTCGGACGCGAAGCTCGTGGCGACGACGGGCATGTGCTCGTTGGGCTCGTAGCCGCACGCCCAAGGGTCGGTCTTCTTAGCGGGGGCCTTGGCGCCGAGGCAGGACCTCAACGCGAACGCGAGGCCGGTGAGGACCACGAGCGCGATGGCGATCGCGGGGGTGGAGGTGGCGGCACCGGAAATCTCGTTCACGAGAGACGCGCCCGAGGTGGCTGTGACGGCGGAGCCGGCAAGCACGCTCTGGGCGACGTCGCCCAGAACCGGGGCGATGACCGGGGAGCCGATTCCCAGTACCACGCAGATGGCCGCGAGGAGCATCTGCGAGAACAACATCGGAGCCGGGGACTCCTTGGCGTTCGCGGCCTCCTGGGAACGAGGGCTGCTCGCGAACGAGACGCCGTAGGCCTTCACGAAGCACGTGACGGCCAGGGCACCGGTGATGGCGAGGGCGGCCGCGGAGGCGACGGCGAACACCATGACGACCGGGTCGGAGAGCGTCGAGATGTTGAACAGGGACTGGTAGGTGAACCACTCGGAAACGAAGCCGTTGAGCGGCGGGATGGCCGAGATGGCAAGGGCACCGATGAGGAAGCAGACGGCCGTGACCGGCATGCGGCGGAACAGACCGCCCATCTTCTCCATGTTGCGCGTACCCGTGGCATAGAGCAGGGAGCCCGCGCCGAGGAACAGCTCGCCCTTGAACATGGCGTGGTTGAGCGTGTGGTAGAGGGCGGCCATGAGCGCGATCGTCGCGATGACGTCGTTGCCCAGGGCGTGCGCCGTCATGGACGCGCCGACACCGAGCAAGATGATGCCGATGTTCTCGACGGAGTGATAGGCAAGCAGGCGCTTGATGTCGTGCTCGTGGAGGGCGTAGACGACACCCAGGACCGACGAGATGGATCCGAAGACCAGGACCATGAGGCCCCACCAGAGCTGGACGCCCGAACCCGCGAGCAGGTCGAGACCGACCTTGAGGATTCCCAGGATGCCGATCTTGATCATGCCGCCGGACATGAGGGCGGACACGTTGGACGGCGCCTCGGGGTGCGCCTGGGGCAGCCAGGAGTGCAGCGGAATGATACCGGCCTTCGCGCCAAATCCGAAGAACGCGAGGACGAAGCACGCGGAGGAGACGGCGGGTCCAAAGTCATGCGTACGGAAATCACTGAAGCTGAAGGAACCGCCCACGCCGTTGGTCATGAGCAGGAAGCTCGCCATGATGAGAACGAAGCCCACGTGCGCGATGACGAAGTAGAGCCAACCGCCCCTAATGGAGTTCTTGTTCTCCTCGATAACGACAAGGAAGTAGCTCGTAAGGGACATGAGCTCAAAGGCGACCAGGAACCAGAACACGTTGTCGGCGGTGATGACGAGCATCATCGAGGCGACGAAGGTGTTCATAAAGAAGCCGGCGCGCCCGACCTTGCCCGGGTACTCGTCGAAGTAGGACAGACCGTAGATGAAGCCCGCAAAGGCGAGAATCGAGATGAGGACCACGATCAGGCCCGCAAGGCCGTTGAGCAAGAGCTCGAGACGGGCGAACGGGAAGAAGAAGACCGTGTTGAGGGACGAAACGTCGCCAAGCACGGCCTCGAGGCCCGCGATGAACGACAGCACGGCCGCGACGGCGCCGATCAGGCAGCCGGCGGTCTTGGCGGCGTTGTCGGCCTTAATCAGCAGAACCGAGGCGAGCGCACCGATGCACGAGACGGCAAGCGATGCGATAAACAGCGTCATGCTATCCATTGTTTACGCTCCCTTCTGCTTTCTCGGACAGACCCTGGGCCACAGCGGTAACGTCGACGACCGGACCGTTTTCGATCGAGCGCAGGCGCTTGGCCTCGTCGAGCTCGCGATCGGCCGCGCCGCCCATGACGGTCAGCGCCTTGGTGGGGCACGCCGCCACACAATGCGGACCGTCCGGATCGAAGGCGCACAGGTCGCACTTAACAGCGCAGGTGTACTGGCCGGGAGCCCACGTAAGCAGGCTGCTCAGGGACTTAGGATACGAAGGCGTCGGGTCGCACATGCCTGCGACACCGGCGATAGACGTGCCATCGGGATGGATGGCTCCGAAGGGGCACGCGATGGCGCACAGCCTGCACCCGATGCACTCCTGCTCCTTGACGTGGATGCGATCGCCATCGTGCTCGATGGCATTCACCGGGCAGACCTCGGCGCAGGGGGCACCCTCGCAATGGTGGCAGGCAAGGGCGGCCGAAATACCGCCGGTCTTCACGAGCGCCAGGCGCGGCGTATCCTGAAGACCCTGCATCCGGTGGGCGTCGGCACAGGCGGACTGGCATGTTCCGCAGCCGATGCACCTCTCCGGGTTGATGTCGATGAAGCGGTTCATCCCCACTTCCTTTCAAAATAACGGGCCGGGCTCCCGAACGTACGGGACGCCCGGCCCAAAAAGCCAACGAGAACGGGACTACACGATTTGATTCACGTGCGTCTCGTCGTCGAACTTGGCGGCGCCAGGCTCAACGTCCTGGGGAGCGGCGGCGTCCACCAGAGCCTGCTTGAGCTCGGTGTACTGACGCTCGACCTCGCCCTCGGCCCAGACCTGGTCGGCGATAGCGTCGACCTGGCAGGCGGAAAACTTGTCCTCGGGCGTATGCGAGACCGGGTCGACCTTGTGCATGGTCAGCTCGTTGCACTTGCCGATCCACCACTGGTAGGTCATATAGACCGTGCCCTTGTTGATGCGGTCGCTCACGTCGGCGCGGCTGTATACCTGGCCGCGGCGGCTGTGGATCGAGACGATGTCGCCATTCTTGATGCCGCGTGCCTGGGCGTCCGCGGGATTCATGCGGACAAAGCCGGGCTCGTCGGCAAGCAGTGCCAGCGTCTTGCAGTTGCCGGTCATCGAGCGGCAGCTGTAGTGGCCGACCTCGCGGACGGTGCACAGGATGAGCGGGTACTCATCGTCGGGAAGCTCGGAGGGCGCCTCCCAGTCGTGTGCCATCAGGTTGGCGCGGCCGTCCTTGGTGGTGAACTTGCCACCAGCGAACATGTCGGGCGTACCGTGGTCGTTCACATCGGTGCTCTTGACGGGCCACTGGGCGTAACCGCCCTCGGGAGCCATCTTCTCGTAGGTCGCGCCCACAAAGTTGGGGCACAGGCTAATGCACTCGTTCCAGATCTGCTCGGTGTTGTCGTAGTGCATGGGATAGCCCATGCGCGTAGACAGGTCCGCGAAGATCTCCCAGTCGTGACGGCACTCGCCCTTGGGCGGAACGGCCGCGTCAAAGTGCTGGAAGCTACGGTCGGATGCGGTAAAGACACCCTCGTGCTCGCCCCAAGAGGTAGCGGGCAGGATGACGTCGGCGAGCATGGTCGTCTGCGTCATAAAGATGTCCTGGCAAATGAACAGGTCCAGCTCGGAGAGCGTCTTGCGCATGCCGGCCGAATCGGGCTCGGTCTGCACCGGGTCCTCGCCGTAGTTGTAGAAGCAGTGCACCTTACCCTCGTCGACCAGGTGGCCCAGGTCGGTGAGCTTGTAGCCCTCCTCGAGCGGGAGCTTTTCCTCGGGTACGCCCCAAGCCTTGGCAAACTTGGCACGCACTGCCGGGTCGGTGACCTTCTGGTAGCCAGGGTACAGGTTGGGCAGCATGCCCATATCGCAGGAGCCCTGGACGTTATTCTGGCCACGCACGGGCGCGAGACCGGAATTGGGTTTGCCGATCTGGCCGGCAACGCAGGCGATGGAGGCGATGGTGTGCACCGTCTTCAGGTTCTGCTTCTGCTGGCATACGCCCATGCCCCAGCCAATGATGGCAGAGGGCTTCGCCGTGGCGTACATCTCGGCAGCTTGGTGGATCAACGCGGGCTCGACACCCGTGATGTCCTGTACGGATTCGGGAGTGTAGTTCTTGATGGTCTCCCACCACTCGTCAAAGCCGTTCGTGTGCTCGGCGACGAATTCCTTGTCGTAGAGGCCATCGTTGACCAGACAGTTGGCAAAGGCGTTGAGGAACGCAACATTGCAACCGTTCTTGATCGGAAGGTAGAGATCGGCGATACGCGCGGTTTCGATATGGCGCGGATCGGCGACGATGATCTTGCAACCCTTTTCTTTGGCTCGCACGATACGCCTTGCGACGATGGGGTGCGAATCGGCAGGGTTATAGCCGAAGAGGAAAATGCAGCCCGCATCCTCCATACCGGGGATGGAGCATGACATGCAACCTGAACCAACCGTGTCCATCAGACCGAGGACAGTAGGGCCGTGTCAAGTACGGGCGCAGTTGTCCACGCTGTGGGTGCCGATGCACGCACGCGTAAACTTCTGCATGACGTAGTTCGCCTCATTGCCGCCGCCTCGCGAAGAGCCGGTGGTCATGACAGCGTTAGGACCATATTCGTCAATTATGGCCTGCATCTTAGATGCGGTGAAATCCAGTGCCTCGTCCCAGCTTACGCGCTCAAGATCCGCGCCCTTGGTGCGGCGGATCATCGGGTGCAGTACGCGGGGAGTCAAGATCTTGGTGTCGTTGATGAAGTCGTAGCCGCTCATGCCCTTAAGGCACAGCTCGCTCTGGTTGGTGATGCCGTTGAGCGGTTCGGTACCCACGACCTGGCCGTTTTGGACCAAGAGGTTAAACTGGCAACCGGCGCCGCAGTACGGGCAGATCACTTTATGCTTCTCCATGACACCCTCCTTCCTTTCTCTGCTACCGAATGCTCGGTACTTATTTGACAATCATTGGGCCTGTTTGGCCGTCCGCTTACGCCTCGTTTTCGATGGTGGCGCGGGCACGTTCGGCAGTCAGTTCTGCCAGACGCTCCTCGTCTACCAGGGTGAGGCCCTTGGTCGGGCACGCCTCGGCACACGCCGGACCGCCGGGACGGTCCACGCACAGGTCGCACTTGAGCACGAAGCTCTTAGTCTGCGAACCCACGCGCACGTCACCCATCAAGACGGGGACCTGCGTGGTCGCCACGCTCACGGCGCCAAAGGGGCAGGCCATGACGCAGCTCTTGCAGCCGATGCAGTTGTCCTCGTTGACGCCAATGCGATGGTTCTTTGGATCAAAGAACAAGGCGCCCGTAGGACAGGCCTTCGCGCACGGAGCGTCCTCGCAGTGGTGACATGCCACCGGCGCGGAAATCTCGTAGGTGCGCGTTACGCGCAAGCGAGGTGCGGCGATGTTGCCGGGAATATCGTGTGCCTCGATGCACGCCGCCATACAGGTTTGGCACCCAATGCAGCGTGAAGAATCGGCTACGACTCGTTTATTGCCCATGTTGTTCACTCCCTCCTGAATCCCATGCCGGAGAAATCCTGTCGACGTAGTCCCGGACCGCCCGTGGTCCGGCATCGGCGTATCGAGTGCATGCGGCGAAACAGGCACTTCGATAGAATTCCTCCAACGATATACAGGTTAAATATACGCAGTTGCAGGGGGCAAACTTGAGCTTAGGCCCTGCAATACGGGTGTATTGCAGGGGTTTTGGCAGGTTGGAATTATTCTCTAGAAGCTATAAAGGTGAGTGTATTACATGCGTACACCTCTGAGATTTTTACACGCTCTCATTTTGGATGTACTACGCTTGTATTCGTGTTAATGGTTATTTACTTGAGTAAAATAAAGTAATGGTTATAAGATTCTATGATGTCGGCACATGCCGCATTTGACCGACTATATTGCACGTTAGCTAAGGGAGGGCAGTGATGTCATCGACGCAAAAACGAGCCATCCTGCAGGTGCGCATTCGCGAAGAGGACAAACAGCATGCCGAGCGCCTCTACGACGCCATGGGCACATCGCTCGCCGAGGCTGTCCGCCTTTTTGTCGCGCAGAGCATTTTGATGCGCAAGCTTCCCTTTCAGCCGGTCGCCGTGCGCTCAAAGGACGGCACCGCCGCCTATGGATCGCTCAAAGCATACGGAGATCCCAATCGCCGCGCCGAGGAGCGCAATGCCTGGATTGAATACCTTGCCACGGAAAGCGACGATTCGATTTTGGGTCCCGAGGAAGTAGATATCCATGAGTAGCACCATCATCGACGAGACCGTCATCCTACGCTACCTGCTCAACGACGACGAAGTTCTGTCACCGCGCGCCGCCAAGGTCATCGCCACGCGCACCGCTCGCGTCTACCCCGAGATCATCACGCGCGTCGTGGTCACGCTGCGCGACGTCTATAAGGTTCCCCGCGCTGAGATTGCTACGGCCATGAGAAGGCTGCTCGATGACGTCATGGTCGACGAGCCCACCGTTGTCGCCCTTGCCGTCAAACTCTTTGGCAAGACCCATATGGACTTTACCGACTGCCTCCTCGCAGCCCGAACCGCCATCTACAACGATGATGTCGTGAGCTTTGGCAAGCCCATCATCCAAGGCATGATCGATTACCGCCGCCAGCGCCAAACCGCTGCCGACGCCCGCGACCGCGCCGCCGAAGCCCGCAGCCACGGCACCGACGCCACCATCGACAAGCTCCGCCACCGCCCCCGCAGCTAACCCCATCCCCTCCTAAGTTGCGGTGAAATACGGACTGTTTTTGCTGGTCAAACCGCAAAACAGTCCGTATTTCACCGCAACTTATTGAAGGTTGACCGCGAACGATTTCGCTATCGGGAGTCGGCGTAGGGTTTTGTTGTCGGAATGCCGTAGCCGCGCATCATGGCACCGAACGATTCCACGTCGTAGGTGTCCGAGAGTTTGAAATGAATGACATTGTGGCCCATGGCGCGAAGGTTCGCGTCACGCATGAGGGCCGCTCGATAGGTTTTTGACGCCGCTTGCTCTAGATCATTTCGAGCTTCGCCTTCAAACTTACCTAGCCCATGCAGCTCTCCCAGCGTCCATGAGCCGCCTGGCATCTGCCAGCCATAATCTGCTAGATAATAGCCAGCGTTTCCCGGTCGCGTTATCTCAACTTGAAGCTCAGGCGCGGCAACCCCAGCGAGAATCATCGCTGCTCTCGCCTCGGACTCGCCGCCATTGTCTGACCTGCCATCCATATACTCAAAAACGTCAAATGCACGCGCGATGCCATGCAGTCCTCGGCAATTTGCCTGCGCATACGCTCGCAGCTCTTCGCGTTCGACATCGTACTCACGGGCCAAGCCATCGACATAGCCCAGCGCATAGCGAAAGGCGCTCGTTCGGGCGATATCAACAACCGTTCGACACGGATCCGTAAGCGTAAACAGACCGAGCCGCCACACTTCGCCCGCCCGCCAGCGCTTGTATTCAACGAACTCATACGTATCACGCCTTGTAGACCGTGGTAGCAGCACTTGCACTTTATCCAGAAGCGTATACGCCGAGCCGATGCCATAGAGCAGCGCTGCCGTCGATCCGCAAAACACAGCATCCGGTTCAACGACCGCAATAGCGGATGCCAACTGAAAGATCCGATCTGCAACCCCAAGATTATTCCAATAGACCGGATCCGCATACACATGGTTGTAAAGACGAAGCATGAGCTCTTCCTGCATAAGCTCGCGCGCACGGCGTTCATCCCAAGGATCAATTGTTATAAGCAGCTGTCCATCTTGATGAATTCCAACGGCCGAGAATAGCATCCTTGCATAGGACTGCGGAAAATGTTTGCCTTTATCGAGCATGGCCAACCCCATAACCATCACGACGGAGAGAATACCATTACGCTATCGCATGCTTCCGTCCGCAGGCCTTGCCAAAAGCTGACCAAAAGCTTGACGCCGCAGGTCAGAGCTTAAAAAAATATTTCCACTCTCGGTAGACGGTCGCTACGACCCTCCCAACGGCATCAAAATCCAACCTTACAAATAGTTGCGGTGAAATACGGACTACATGGGCCATAAAAGCCGAAAAACAGTCCGTATTTCACCGCAACTTAGAAGGGGATGTGGGGTCCCGGCATGTATATGAAAATGGCTCTGGTCCCAAAAGGAATCAGAGCCATTCATCTATCTTGTGGAGCGGGCGACGGGAATCGAACCCGCGTCATCAGCTTGGAAGTGTTGCGACTTTTTACACCAGGCCGTCTACCTGCAAAAATGCGGTCGCTCTACCTGCTGTTTCTCTGTCTGTTGCGTCTAAAAAGACTATGTTTTATAGTTCAGTCAACGCCATTTTGCGACTATTTTGCGACCAAGATTGCGACTAAAAAGGAGAGACATGGATACCCTGCTACCTGCGGAAACGTTCGCCACCTATTCGCTAATCAAACACGACAATGTGCGCAAAGACGGCACGACCGACTACAAATGGAAAGCCCAGTACCCTTACAAGGACGAAAACGGCAAGTGGAAGAAAAAGACCGTCACGCTCAAAACCGAGGGACGCGACAACGGGCGCTCTAAGCAGGTCGAAAAGGCGGCGAACCAAGAAGCAGAAGCAATCCGCCAGCAGCTCAACGAACAGGCTGTCAAAGACCCCCACAGCGGCGAGACGGTAGCCGAGTATTTCGGGAAGTACGTGGAGGAACGCGCAAACAGCATCGAGCGTTCATCAGCCAACGAGCTAAGGCGCATACTCAAAAGCTATATCGCACCCAGTATCGGGGCTATCGAGCTGGATGCACTGACCCCAGACGATGTGGCGGCATGGGTTACGAAGCTCAGCAAGAAGTATTCACCGTCCACGGTGAAGAAGTGCCTAACCAACCTGCGCTCAGCCATGCGGCAGGCGGTAGACCGTGACAGGCTCGTTAAAGACCCCACGCGCGGCGTTAAGAACCCCCAGCAAGCGCACAGGAACCCCAACGCCCTAGATGCAAAGGGACGCGCCAAGGTAGCGCAGTTCATCGCCCTAGACCCCGACAAGCCGCTGAACGTTGGGTTTGCCCTAGCAATGTATATGGGTTTGCGAGAGGGCGAGATATGCGGACTGACGTGGAAGTGCGTTGATCTGGACGAGGGAACCGTAAGCATCGAGCGCACTATAGGGCGTGACGGCTCAAAGTGGTACGTAAAGGAACCCAAGACGGGCGGCAGCAGGCGCGAGCTGTACGCGCCCTCTATCATCGCCGATATGCTCACGGCACGCCTAGCCAACGCCAAAGCCGAGTGCCTAGAGCTGGGCGTTCCGTTCGATGAAAACATGTACGTGACGGGCGGCGCTGACGGTTCGTTTATGCAGCCCCACTATCTTTCGCATAGGTGGAGGATTGCGGCTGACGCTTTGGAGCTTATCGGTACGGAGGGCAACCGCCCAACGTTCCATGACCTGCGCCACACGTTCGCAACGGCGGCGGTTACGGCAGGCACGGATATTAAGACCGTGGCGAGCATGATGGGACACGCCAACGCAGCTATGACGCTGAACATATACGCGAGCGCTGACAGAGAAGCCAAGAAGCGCGGCGCGGCTGTGGTTGAGCAGGCGTACATGGCAGACGTTGCCCAGCACGCAAAGGACGGCTCAGTTATCGAGCTGAACAGGACGGGAACCGAGGACTAGGAAGGTAAGAGGAAGGGACAGAGGTTAATGGCTTTCCCAAACATGCGAGCGGAGTTAGAGCGTTCCGCAATCAGCTATCAACAATGCGCTGATCTTCTCGGGACTGATCTGGACAGCTTCAACTTGAAACTGGACGAGCAAGCACCTATGACCGTTGTGGAAGCCAAGCGCATCCGCGATGCTTTCTGCCAAGATTGCACACTGGATTACCTACTTGAAAGCGATAGCCCAGCCAAACCAACCATCTAGCGCTATCGCCGAGCGGGAATAGAATATAGACAGGTCGGGGCGCTCGAAAGCCGAACGCCCCTTTTTCGTAACTCCCCGCGCTGCAAACGGGAAATGTACACGCCGCCATTCTAGCGCATCGTTGGGACACGCGCGGCACTTGGAGGTCTAGCGCCTATGATTGACGAGCGCCTGAAAGAGCAAATGGCAGATGCAATGGCTTTTCTGCCCAACGGCACGGTCAAGACGGCGCTACAGGCTCTATTCAAGCATTACGGCGTATCGCAATCCAAGATAGCGAAACGAATAAGCATTGACGGCGGGACGCTAAGCAGGCGGCTAGACAAGCTAAAGGGTCTATCAGAGCGCGACCAAGAACGCATCTACCAAATACTGGAAGCCGTAGCCGAGATTAGCGCCACGCCGCCCAGATCGCCCAAGGATGTTGCCGAGCGGTTCATTGGTGAGCTGGAAGAAGCGAACACGTTGGAGTCACCGACCACCCCGCGCGACATAGCCGTTATGAATATCGCCCAGATGCTAGATAATCTGACCGACAGCGACATAAAGCTTGTAGAGCGGATGGTCGAGAGGTTGCAGGAGCATGGCAACGGCTCATAGCGCCCATTAGTGCCCATATCTCAAATATGAACAGCCCATGTGTTTTCTGCCCCAATCGAAAATTGCAGTCATTGCACAATTCGTGCAACGTGGCAGTAGCCGCAGGGCTATAGCCGCCTTATACAATTCGCATCGCTTCTACAGAGGGCTATACGCGCCTATGGAAAAATAAGGCGCTCAGCCGTTGCGCCGAAAGCGCAACGAAAGCCGCCCAGACGTGCGCGGCGGCGTTTCTCCCCTACGGGTATCTTTCGACTTGTAAGACCGTCCGCAAGCGAAAGAGGTAAGACATGGACGCTGATACCAAGACCACAACCAGCCAAGAGAAAGCCCGCAGCGCGGAGACGCTAGAGGAAATCTTGAACTCTGACGCGCTCGTTCTGACCGTCAAGCAGGCGGCAACCCTGCTGGATTGCAGCGAACGTTCGGTTTGCCGAGCGTGCGAGCGCGGCATGATTAAAGCCGCCAAGGTTATGAGCATGTGGCGCATCAACAAGGCGGCGCTGCTCGAATATATCGGAATCGATACAGCCGCCTAATGGGTCAGCTCTATGAAGTTTGAAACTAATGAGCTGTTTTCGAGGATGTTCGAAAAGTGGTATTGGCAGATTGCCGAAAACAATTTCAGCAAGAACGAAATGCTAATCATCATGGCGTTAGCGCAAAACTTGGAAGCCGATGAGAACGGCAGGCTATACGCTTGGCGATCACGCGAAGAGCTAGCGCAGCTAACTGGAATGACCACGGGCAGCGTATCGAGCGCGATTCATAGGCTAACCAAGCCGAACCCAGCCAAGGGGCGAAACATACGCGGTCTTGAACTGAAAAGCGCGGGACACAGGAACAGATGTTCCGTGTATTACGTTATGCCCGACACGCCGATTGAGGTTAAGTTGCTCGACAACAAGAACCCCCACAACGGGAAACCAAAGGCACGCAAGCGCAAGCGTACCGACACCGACCAAGCAGCCGAACCAGAGCGGGAACTAACGCCAACAGAAACAGCCGAGAAGCTAGGTCTGTAAAGGTGTAGCAGTTAGGCTAAACCAAAGCCGTATTAAAAGGTATAGCCGCTATCGCTAAACCAAACGGCTTAAAGGTGTAGCGATTAGGGCTAAACCTATCGAGCTTAAAGGTGTAGCAGGAAGGCGCATTTAGGTATAGCCCCATAGCTACACCCATAAGAAGAGAAGAAGGGGGCTGCTATACGCCCACCGCTTATTCGCGGTGGGACGATAGCACCCCTACTCCTGCTTTCAAAAATAAAAAACCGCGCGACCACTACCGACCACTCATGACGGTGAATCGCGTGGGCGGTCTGGAAGTATCCGCGCGTGGCACGAGAGGGGGCGACACGCCCGAATGGATGAAACGGAAAGGGAGCGATCACGTAGAGAAAAGTTCGCGTTTGTCGATGATGTGTTCGAGCGGCTCACGGCTATGGGAATTACCGACCTGAAAACGCGAGTGGATATAGCCGAGCATGAATGGTACCTGTTCACCCTGAATTGCGAGTACTACGAACAAGAGCGGTTGAAAAGGTATCTGGAACGCGAACGGCAGAGGGAAATCGAAAGGGAGTGTTTGTGGTTGATGGACGAAGAAGAAGCCGCGCGGCAGGTCGAAACACCCAGCACCGACCACGATGAGAAGCAGGAAAGCGCCACCGACCACGACCAGCACCCCGAGGGCGAGAAGCAGGGCGATGGAGGGGCAGAACTGGAAACGGACACGACCGAGGGCGATGGGAATGAACCCGACAACGAAACCGCCGAATCACTTGAACTGCTAGCGGAAATTGATGGGATGTTGTCGGGTGTGGCTGATGTCACCAGAACGGCAGCGGCGAACGCCATACCCAGATTAAAGACGGGAATCAAAACCCTAGATGAAGCACTGGGCGGCGGACTTTATGAGGGCTTGCATGTACTCATGGCACCGCCCAGCGAAGGAAAGACCTCGCACTCATTGTTCATGTGCCTAAAGGCGCTCAGCGAAGATGCAAACAAATGGGGCATAGATGATCTAGTTCTCTACTGGGGTCTGGACACGAGCGAATCAGACGTGCGGGCACGCTTGGCAAGCTGTGTATCAATGCTGAAACGAAAAGAGCTTGGCATAGAGCCGTTTGCATACAAAGACGTTCCGAGCGATGAACTCATACGGCTAAACCAACTCATGAATGACGTTGAGCGCTACAGGAAGAACCCCGCCAACCATGAGCGCGAATTGAGGGAGTGCAAAGAAGCTATAAAAGAGATCATGGGCGGCACCGTGGGCGATTACCTGAAAGCCACCCACAAGGTTGAAGAGATGGTACACGGCAGATTTGACAACGCTGGGTTTAAGTTCATGAGACCGACCGACAGCACGCGCAATGACCTAGACAAGATCTTTAGCGGCTGGAATAGGCAGTGGTACCTCGATAGGGATATGGGCGAAAAGCTGACGGATTACCTAGAACTAGAGCCACTGGTCAATGAGTACGGAGAAGAGGATTGGGAGAAAACGTTTGATATTTTCTATGACGAAACTCTTTCCTTTAGCAAACTGGTCGGCAAGGGCTTGATAGGTCGAATACCAGCAGGTGACGAGGTGGAGCTGCTTCTTTCCTATCTGCACACAGAGAACGTACGCCTATGTGTGGTCGATTACTTGAAACTGCTGAAGATTGCGCCAAAGAACGGTAAAGGAGACGAGCAGCAGAGAAAAGACAGAATAATAGAGCTGCTATCAGATACAGCAATGGAGAAGAAGATACCCATAGTGCTGATATGCGATATGAGCAAGACGGGCGCACAGTCTGACAGACCAGACATGATGAACGCGAGCGGCAGCTCAACGCTACAGTACAAAGCCGAAACGATAACGGAAATGAGAACAAAGAAGAAAGGGCAGGGCGAAAACACGGTCGAGCTGCACGTAGAGAAGAACAAGCGCGGGAAACCGTGCACCGTGAAGCTTAAATATGCGCCCGCGTACAACTGCTTTGCCGAGGTGAAGGAAGCAGAACAGGAGGGCGCGGGCACGGCAAGGGAGGGGCGGTAACGGATCGCATCGAAGCGCCCACGGACTACCATCCGCATGTGCCCCATTCCTCTCTCCCCGACCATATTAGCGGGGCTGTAGCCCTGCGGATGAAACGCCCAAGGAGGTAGCGGGATGGAAGGAAACGCCAAAAAGAACGCTGGAAGCCCACCAAAGGGCAAGAAACGCCAAAACAAGGGCGACACGACCGACAACCCGACCGCATACGACATAGTGAAGCGGGAAAACGAGCGCGGGGACGCGCAGAAGAGCGGCAAGCCATGGACGGACGAAGATAAGCGCTACCTGATAGCCCACGCCGCAGACGGGTACGTTTTCCTAGCAATGGCGATGGGCAGGACGGAGGGCGCGATAAGGTCGAAAGCCGATGAGATGGGCGTACGCATGACCATGCGCCCAAGGCTGGGCGGTCTGTGCCCCAACTGCGGGCGGCACAGGATGAGGGAAACCAGCACACGCGCGTACAACATGGGGCTGTGCCCAACGTGCTACGAGATCGCCAAGGCTGACGCTATGGCAGAGCGCGTGGACTTTATGAAAGCCCGCAGGCGCTACACGGCAAATAAGAGAGAGTGCCAAAGGGAGAAGGGGCGGGCGCGGAAGCAGAACCGAGAACCCTAGCAGAGCCAACCAGAAGCCCCAAAACGGCGCACAGCACCGAACAGCAACCACGCAGCACAAGACCGAAACAAGGCGCTCAGAGCCGTCCACAATCACCGTGGGCGGCTTTTTTCATGGCACGGGAAAGGCGAAACCAACAGCACCGCAGGGCGCACGGGCAAGTGAAAAAAGGGGCGCTTGGACAGGGCTGGAACGGTCGCAATCAAAGCGCAATCGAATGGTATTTTGCGACTATTTTGCGACTATTCATTGCGACTAAAAAAGCAGGCCAGAAGCTTTAATACCTCTGACCTGCGGTTTTTCTGGAGCGGGCGACGGGAATCGAACCCGCGTCATCAGCTTGGAAGGCTGGGGTTCTACCATTGAACTACGCCCGCAAGATATGGTCGGGACGACAGGATTTGAACCTGCGACATCCTGCTCCCAAAGCAGGCGCGCTACCAAACTGCGCCACGTCCCGAAGGTGTTGAGCAGCTAAGGTCTAGACCTTGCGTGTCCCAAAGCGAAGGAAATTATAGGGGAGACTCCCCGCCTGTGCAAGCGCAGAAACCCTAGCTCCTCGAATGTGCGACAAACTGGCTATGAACCAGACCAATCACAAACGCGACCACAGCAACCGGCGCCCACGCAGCGCCGATATCTGCCAGCGGCAACGCATCAAACGGCAGCCACGCGCCAGCAAAGAACGCATCGCGGACCGAAGTGATTACGCTCTGTACCGCGACAACGCCGCCGACCCAGACCCACACCTGCGGGTGCGCGTCGCAAAAGCCGTGCACCAGGCCCATAAGTACCAGCACAATGGCAACGGGATACAGGGCATTGAGCATAGGCACCGAGAACATGAGGATCACGTCGAGGCCCACGTTGGAGAGCACACACGAAAACGCTGCGAACACAAAGGCGAGAATCGCAAAGGGACGGCGCATGGCCTCCTCGGAGGCCCCCGCTCCCCCTTCGACCACATACGTCTCGCAGAAGTAACGCGCGCAGCAGCTGATGAGGCCGATGCACACGTTCATACAGGCTAAGAAGAAAATCGCAAAGACGACAACCGTGCCGACAAGGCCAAAGTGCACGGAGGCAGAGCGGGCAAGGATGGCGGCGCCGTTGGTGGCATCGGGCATCACGGTGCTGAGCTGCGTGCCGGCAAGCGCCAGGCCGCAGTAGATGACGGCCATGAGCACGCCGGCGATCACACCCGAACGCGAGATCTCGAAGGCCACGCGCTTATCGTCGGTAACGCCGAGCTCATGGATGGTCTCGGCGATGATGATGCCAAAGGCGAGCGACGCAAGCAGGTCCATGGTCTGGTAGCCAGTCAAAAAACCCTGCACGGCGGCACCGGCATTGTAGGGAGCCTGCGGCGCGGCAGCGGGACCCAGCGGCGAAATCACGGCAGCACCCACGACCAGCACGATGAGCGCAATGAGCGCGGGACCTGTAATGCGGCCGAGCACGCGCGTGATGACACCCGGGCGCAGCGTGAGCGCAAACGCGACGACGAAGAACCCAACGGCAAACACCAGGCGAGCCGTATCAAGCGAAACGCCCTCGGGCAGCAGCGGCACCAGCATCTCGAAGGCCGTGGAGCTCGTGCGCGGAATAGCCAGGCACGGGCCGATGGCCAGATAGACCGCCGCGACAAAGAACTCACCAAACTTGGGGTGCACGCGGCCGGCAAGCTCGCGCGCCGTGCCGGCGAGCGCGACGGCGATAAATCCCATGACGGGCAGACCGATGGCGGCAATCAAAAAGCCGATCATGGCAAGTGGCGTGGCCGTGCCGGCCTGAAGTGCCAGCAACGGCGGAATGATGAGGTTACCGGCGCCAAAGAGCATCGAAAACAGCGCAATGCCGACGGTAACGACATGGTCGGAGCGCAGACCGCGCGGGGCGGATGAGGCCATAGGCACACCTTTCGGGTCGAAACAAAAACGGGACGGGCAAAAGACCCGTCCCGCAAGTATATACGCTCTAGCAGGCTAAATCGCGCAAAGCGTCAATCGCGGTGTCGACTTCCTCGTCCGTGTTGAAGTAACCAAACGAGAAGCGAACCACGCCTTGGCGCTCGGTCCCGAGCGCGCGGTGCATGAGCGGAGCGCAATGGGCGCCGGGGCGCGTCGCAATCCCCCACCCTTGCATGAGCGCGTCCGAAATCTCGGCAGAGTCGATATCGCCCACGTTGAGCGACACGATCGCCGAGCGCGCGGGTTGGTCAAAGGCACCGTAGAGCTTAATCCCCGGAATCTTTCGAACACCGGCGAGGAAGCGCTCTGCAAGCGAGTGCTCATGCGCCGCAATCGCCTCGACCCCGCCTTGCGCCTCGATAAAGTCGAGGCCGGCAGAAAGCCCAGCGATACCGTGACCGTTGAGCGTGCCCGCCTCAAGGCGCGTGGGCCACTCAAGCGGCTGCAGCGCATCGAAGCTGTGCACGCCCGTGCCGCCCATGGCCCACGGCGCCACGTCAATGCCCTCCGCCACGGCCAGCCCGCCGGTCCCCTGCGGACCCATGAGCCCCTTGTGGCCAGTAAAGCACACCACGTCGAGCCCCATGGCCTGCATATCGATATGCGCCGTGCCGGCAGACTGCGAGGCATCGACAATCACAAGCGCGCCGGCCGCATGGGCCATGGCGGCCACGCGCGCAATGTCGACCTCATTGCCGGTCACATTGGAGGCGTGCGTCACCACCACAGCACGCGTGCCCGGCGTGACCAACCGCTCAAGCTCGTCATAGTCGAGCACGCCGTTCGCGTCGCAGCCCGCATGCTCAACGGTAGCACCCTGTTCTGCCGCCAGGCGGTTGAGCGGACGCAGCACCGAGTTGTGCTCGAGCACCGTCGTGACCACGCGGTCGCCGGGGCGCACCACCCCGTTGATGGCGGTGTTGAGCGCCGCCGTAGAGTTGGGCGTAAAGCAAACATGGTCCGCCCTCGGGCAACCCAAAAGGCGCGCGAGCTTGGCACGGCAAGCGTGAATCGTACGAGCAGCATCGAGGGCACCCGACGTGGCGCCGCGCCCGGCATTGCCGAGCGAGCACATCGCCTGCGTCACGGCATCGATAACCGTCTGCGGCTTGTGCATGGTCGTCGCCGCGTTATCCAGGTAGATCATCGCACGACCTCCCACATATCAATCACGGTATAGCCCTCGGTGGGAACGCCCGCCGAGGTAAGCTCGCTGCGCAGCAGCTCCTCATCGGCAGGCAACGCCTTCCACGCCAGACCGCAGCCGGCAGCGACCTCCCCGGGCACGGGAATCGTTCGCCCGGGAAGGCCGCGCTCGATGCACAGGGACTCGCAGCCCATGGCGGCCGCCGTGGTGGGAAACGTGATGACAAGCGCCGGGCGCTTCTCCCTCATGGCAACTCCAACCAATACGCTACGGGCGCACGACGCGCACGGCCTGCTCCATCTTCTCCACGATCACGTACATATTCGTGACCTCGCCCACCGCGAGCTGGTCCTTAATGCCATAGTGATCGAGGCAGGTGCCGCAGGTAAGGATCTCGACGCCCTGCTCGGCCAGACCCTTCAGGTCGTCGAGCACCGGTGAGCCCTCGACGGTGAGCTTGGCGCCACCGTTGTAGAACAGCATGGTCGCGGGCAACTCCTCCTGCTGCGTCACGGCAAAGATAAACGCCTTCATGAGCTTGTGGCCCAGCTCGTCGTCGCCGCGGCCCATGCAGTCGGTGTAGACGGAAATGACGAGTTTGCCCTTACCGGCGCTGGCGTCGCAGAAAGCGGCACCGTCCTGCTCGGGGTCCGCAACGGCAACGGCGCCAGAGGTCGCCACGGTCACGTGCCACTCGGCGTCAGAAACCTTCTCGACTGAGGCCGTGCAGCCCTTCTCCTGCGCCATCTTGGAGATGTTCTTGACGGCGGTCTCGTTGTCGACCGCGGTCACGACGGCGCCCTCTCCATTGAGCTGCTTGAGGGCCTTAAGCGTCTTGACGACGGGCAGCGGGCAGGCATCGCCCATGGCATTGACTTCAATCTTGGTAGACATAGCAAATTCCTTTCGAAAGAACCGTTCTAGAGAACGGCAAACAGTTACATAAACGTGCGGGCTAGCGAACAACGCGGACGGCAGGACCGCCCAGCTCCGCCTCGCACACGCGCCCGACGACGGCCGCGATGCGCCCCTCGGCATCCAGGCGACGCGCAAGCTCATCCACATCCTTCGCGGGCGCCGCAATAAGCAAACCACCCGAGGTCTGCGGATCGTACAGCGCGTCGAGCATGCCCAGCTCCAGGTCCTCTTCGGCAGCCACACGCGGGCCAAAGAAGTCCTGGTTGCGATAGGAGCCCGCGGGGATAATGCCCAAACGCGCCATGTCGAGCACCTGATCAAAGAGTGGCACCGCCCCCGACGCAAGCTCAACTTGCACGCCCGAGCCCTCGGCCATCTCGCACGTATGTCCGATCAAGCCAAAACCCGTAACATCGGTGCAGCCGTGCAGCTCAAGTCCCTCGGCCAGACGAATCGGTGCCTCGTTGAGGGTGCGCATCGATTCAAACATGGCTGCGGCCTCGTCCTGCTCGATGAGCTCGCCCTTAATGGCCGTGGTGATGATGCCCGAGCCGATCGCCTTGGTCAGCAGCAGAACATCGCCCACGCGCGCGCCGCTGTTGGCGAGCATACGGTCAAGCGCGACAAACCCGCTCACGGACAGGCCGTACTTGGGCTCGTCGTCGTTGATGGTGTGGCCGCCCGCGATGGAGCAGCCGGCCTCGACGCACTTGTCGGCGCCGCCCGCCAGAATTTCGCCGGCAACCTCAACTCCCAGGCAACTGGGAATGCACAGAAGGTTCATGGCATGGCTCGGCCGCCCGCCCATGGCGTAGATGTCCGACAGCGAATTTGCCGCGGCAATCTGGCCAAACAGAAACGGGTCGTCGACCATCGGTGGGAAGAAGTCGATGGACTGCACGAGCCCCAGGTTCTCCCCTACGCGGAAGACGCTCGCATCGTCGGAGGTATCGAACCCCACGAGCAGGTTGTCGTTATGCACATTGGGTAAATCACCCAGGACCTGGGCGAGGGCTCCGGGAGCCAACTTAGCGGCTCAACCGCTCGCGGCCGTCATGGACGTGAGCCTCATGGTGTCCTTAGCCATACGAACCCCCTTCCAACAAATCAACGACTTTAAGTATACGCCCCAGGCACGCTTCCCAAGAGACCGCCGACGGCTCGAACGTCGAAGGCGGTGCCGCAAGCGCCTGCACGATAGCATCTGCCAGTGCGCGCTCAAACAACGGAAGGTCGGCCGCCACGGGCGTGTCGACATCCGTCATACGCGGCGACGCCACCCACGTCACGGGAGCACCGGGAAGCATCGCCTCCATCCAGGGACGAACGCCGGGCAAATCGGTCGCCACAACTTTGCAGCCGCACGCGAGGGCCTCGATCGTCACGAGCGGCAGACCCTCGTAAAACGAAGGCAGCACAAAGACGTCGGAACTGCGGTAGGCATGCACGAGTCCATCGCTATCCAGGCGCCCCGCCAGCTTCACCGGCACATCCGAGGCCGCGGCCAAGCGCTCGATACGCGCGTACTCGGCATCGTCCCCGCGACCGCCCACAAGTACCAAGCCAGATGGGCGGACGTCATCGTCAATCGGCAATGACACGGCTCGAACCAACGACTCGACGCCCTTTTTAAAGCAAATCTTGCCCACGTACACAAGCGATCCCGGCTGCCTCGCCACGCTTGCGTCGCGGCAGAACACGCGATGGTCGTAGCCCGTCCCAATCACGTGGATGCGATCGGCATCGACGCCGCACACCAGGCCAATCTGCTCAGCCTGCTCAGCATGGAGCGCAAAGACAGCATCGAGCCGACGAACCGCACTTACGATGCGATCGCGCTCGAGCGTATGCGAACGCAGCTGGCGCAGGTCGGTCGAATGGCACACGGCAACAACCGGCACGCCCCGGACGCACTCGCGCGCCAATGCGGTCACCAGATACAGGTGATGGCAGAGCACCAGATCGGGCCGAAACTCAGCCACCGCCCGATCGATTGCTGCAGCAAATGCCCGCTCAAATGCCTTGAGCATCGAAGGCGTCAGGTCACGATAGCGCGTGGAGGGATAGGGCATGACATCGGACATACCGCAGATGGGGAACGGCAGCTCGGGCGACTCGAACGGTACGGCAAACACGGCAGTACGCCGGTCCAGCTCGCCTTGGGTATCACCCGGCGCCGCACCGCAAAGCACGGCGGCGCGATGCCCCGTCTCGATCTGCTCGCGCACAAGCGCGGCAAGGTAGGTGCCGCTGCCGGTGCTATCTGGTTTTTGTGCCGTGATATTGAGGATGCGCATGTCGCGGTACACCCCTAGGCCAAGGCGGCGGCGCGGACAGCCGCGCCGATCGCTCCGGCAAAGCGAGCCTGGGGCGAGGTGGTCACCGGCGACCCCAGTAGCTCGCCCAACCGCTCCACCACGAAGGCGTTCTCGCACAGGCCACCGGTCAGGTAGTACGGGGCGCCCGCGGCCTGCCCGGCCATGGTCGCCACGCGCGACACGACGCTCTCGATCACGCCGCGCGCAATGTTCTCACGCGGCTCGCCGCGACCGATTAGGCTGATGACCTCGCTTTCGGCAAACACCGTGCACATGCTGCTGATCTTGGTGGGCTCACCGGAACGCGCCAAGTCGGCCATCTGCTGTTGGGAAATACCCAGACGGTCGGCCATGATCTCCAAACAGGCGCACGGCACCGGTGCCGTGGCAGGTAATCTCGGTCACGACCTTGTGCGCATAGGGCACGGCGACACGGCCGTAGCCGGTCGCGATCACGCGCACGTCGTCGGCAGCCACGTCATAGCCAGCCGCTGCCAGTGCCTCGCGCAGCCGCTCGGAAGCATCGACCGAGGAGAACCCGGTTGGCTGCACGCACGTCCACGCCACCGAACCCTCCCCGTCGACCACAGCAGCCTTAGCCGCCGTAGACCCGATATCGATCCCGATCCCTATCATGGCTCTCTCCCAATCTAAACATCAAAGGTAGCGGCGCGTTCAGGCGCCTTAGCTCTAGGTTTCTCAGGTGCCGGAGATTGCCCCGAAAGAGGAGCGCAGCGTACTTTGGGTACGCAAGCGACGGTTTGAGGAGCAAGATCCGGTGCCTGAGGAAGCTAGAGGGTTTCGATGAAGGCGGCGATGCGCGTCTCGATCTGACCCATGTCGCCGTTGCTGTAATCGGTCTCGATCTTCATGTACGGAATACCCGCACCCTCGACAGCCTCCTGCATGCGGGCACTCTCCACGTTAAAGGTGTGGCACGCCTGGAGCACATTCTCGACCACGCCATCGACGTGATACTTCTCGCACATGGCCAGCGTGTTTTCCATACGACCGTCGTTGGGCGTCATGACCGAGCAGTTAATGTCGAGGTAGCGGTCGGCGATGGCGCGCAGGATGTCGGGAGCCTCTGGGTCGATCATCATGGCCGCCGTGCGCTCTCCCGAGCAGTCATCCATACACACGACCACACCGCCGTTGGACTCGATGGTGCGACCGATCTTGTTGATCACGCCGCCCACCGGGCAACCGGTGATCAGAATGCACTTGGCGTCCGCCGCAACCGGGCGCTCGCCCGTGTCGTAGGCCTCGCGCAGCTTGGCAACCTTTTGCTCCAGCTGCTGCGTATAGGCCTCGATATCAAAGCTGAACGTGCCGGCAAACATGGTGCTCATCAGGTCGACGCCGCTCATAGCCGCCGGCTGATTGGCCTGCAGTGCAAACATCTCGAGCTGGGCGGCACGCAGGCGGTTGCGACGACGGACGGCAGCGCGCAGGTCGTCATCGGTAATCGTGATGCCGTAGAAACCCTCGAGCTCCTCCTTGAGCAGGCGGCACTCCTCGTACCAGCCCTCGCGCTCGTAGGCGCGATCGCGACCCTGCGGAAGATGCAGAATGTGCGTGCGCTTGAGCTCGTTGAGCAGCTCGTACATCTTCTTCTTGCCGTCGCAGGTGGTCTCACCGATGATCATGTCGCTAAAGTACGTAAACGGGCACTTTTGCGAGTAGGCAAAACCGTAGGTCGACTTGATGAGCGGGCAGAGGTTTGCCGGCAGCACCTTCTCGGCCTCGGGAATCACCTCGTCGGATGTACCGCACAAGGCCACACTTGCAGCGCCCGCGGCATCGATAATCTCGAGCGGCGTATAGCTGCACAAAAAGCCAACCAGGCGATTACCCGCCTGCTTGTAATCCTTAACGCGAATAAACGCCGCCTTGCGCTGCTCGTTGAACTCCTCAAACGTGCGCGGCAACGGCGTTTGTTCGATTTCCTCCATGTGATTCTCCCCTCTTTGAAAATCTAAAATGACTTAACCCCGGGCTCGCGAAGAGCGATTAGAGCTGCCTTGGATCGAGCGCCTGCTGGAGCGTGTCTCCCAACACGTTGAAGCAGAGCACCGTAAGCAAGATAAAGAGCCCCGGCACGAGCGCGAGCACGGGACTGTAGAGAATGTACTGCTGAGCCCCCTGGAGCATGGAGCCCCACGAAGCCATGGGCAGCTGAACACCATAGCCCAAAAACGAGAGTGCGCTCTCATCGAGGATCGCGTTAGCCACCGCAAGGCTCGCGGCAACGATCACCTGAGGCAACAGGTTGGGCATGATGTAGCGCAGGATGATGCGCGCATGCCCCGCACCGAGTGCTCGCGCGGCATCCACGAAGTCGCGCTGCTTGAGCGTGAGCGTCTGCGCGCGGGTAACGCGCGCAACCGAGGTCCACGAGAAAAAGGCGAGCATAAACACCAGCGTCACGAGGTTGCGCGGCGCAAAGGCGTAGACCACGATGATAAACAGCAGGCTGGGAACCGAGAGGAACACGTCGACGATGCGCATCAGCACCGCATCGACCTTTCCGCCCGCGTACCCGGCAACAGATCCCACCAGGCACCCGATCACCACGGCCACGGCCATGGCGGCAAAGCCCACCAAAAGCGACACACGCCCGCCGTACAGGGCGCGGGTAAACGTATCGCGACCCAGGTCATCGGTTCCCAGCAGATGCTCGGCGCAGGGGCCCATCAGCTTGTCGGGCGAGAGCGCGTCGGGATCGTAGGGAGAGAGCGGTGCCAGCAGCGCGCCCAACACGATCACGCAGAGGATGACGGCGCAAACCGGGGCCAAGCGGTTCTTGGCCATGCGCTTGAAGAGTCCGGCCCTATTCATCGGAACCTCCGTCCAGGCGAATGCGCGGATCGACAACGGCGTAGAGAACGTCAGCAAGCAGGTTTCCGATCAAAAGGAGGCACGAGGCGAGCATCGTGATGCCCATGATCATGGTGTAGTCGCGGTTGTTGACGGCATCCATGCAGAGCACGCCCAGCCCGGGCCAGCCAAATACGCTCTCCACGATAAAAGAGCCCGTGACGAGCGTGCCAAAGTTCATACCCACCATGGTGATGAGCGGCAGAATCGAGTTGCGCAGCACATGGTGCGTGAGCACACGGCGGCGCGGGGTTCCCTGGGCCACGGCAACGGTGACGTACTCCTCGCGCATCTGCGAAATCACGCCCGCACGCAGGTAGCGCACAAAGGTGGCTGTGTTTCCCACCGAGAGCACGATCACGGGAAGGATAGCGTGGCGCGCCACATCGACGGGGTCGTTGACGCCGATGGTGCGCATGCCCGAGCTCGGCAGCACGCCCAGCACAAGCGCGAACAGGATGATCAGCATGATGCCAAACCAAAACGGGGGCACCGAGATGCCGATATAGGTCAAAAGGCTGATCACGTTATCGGGCAGCCGGTTTCTAAAATAGCCCGCGAGCAGACCCAACGGAATCGCGAGAGCCACCGAGAGAACGAGCGCGGCACCCATGAGCCCCACGGTGTTGGGCAGCCTGCTCAGGATCTGGTCCTTGACGGGCTGATGGTTGCTCGTGGAGAGACCCCAATCGCCCTGGAGCATCTTTCCCGCCCAGCTCACATAACGCTCGGCGATATTGCCCGAGAGACCCAACGAGTCCCTCATCGACTTCAACTGCTCATCGGAGAGCTTATGCGATGAGACCGAGGGGGACGTGTAAAGGTAGAGCGGGTCGCCCGGTGCAAAGTAGACGATCGAGAAGGCGAACATCGACACCAGGACAAAGACGAGCGCTGTCTGGGAGAGGCGTTTGAGCAGATACGATCTCATGGGTTCCTTTCATGCGCAAGGGGCACGGACGGCAAACGGCGCCCGCGCCCCCATCGAGCCCTATGTGGGCCGCAACCATATGAGGCTAATCGAACTTGATCTCGGTGTAGTCCTCGAAGATCGGCGTGGTCTGGCACGTATCGACGCCCTTGAGGTTGGAAGGCGCGGCAAAGCAGTAGTTAGGGTAGGCGATCGGGAAAACGAGGTTGGCATCGTGGGCCTTCTGCTGAAGGTCGGCGTAGATCTCCTCACGCTGCTTCTCGTCAACGGTACCGCGACCCTGGATAAAGAGGTCGAGGACCTCCTGCGGGGTATCCACGTTGATGCCCCAGGTGCCGTCGTACATGCCAACGACCACGTCGTCGGGATCGCCCGCGGAGGCGTAGCCGTTGAGATAGAGCTCGTAGTCGGCCTGATCGGTAAAGACGATGTCGAAGAAGCCGTTGGACTCCACGCCTTGGACGTCGACCGTCACGTCGATGGTCTTGAGCTGCTGCTGGATAACCTGAGCGGTCTCCTTCATGTAGGCACGGTCGGCGTTGAAGTAGAGCTTGACGGTCTTCCCCGCAAGACCGGAGCTCTCGGCGAGCTTCTTGGCCTTGTCCACGTCCTGTTTATACGCCTTGACGGAATCGCTGTGGTAGAGCGTGCGGTTGGAAAAGATGGAGTTGGCCACCACGGCAAGGTTCTCGCCGTAAACCGTGTCGACGATCTCCTGAACGTCGAGCGCGGCAAAGACGGCCGCCACGGCGTCCTTATCGCTCCAGGTCTCGCAGTACTTGTTCCAGGCAAGGTAGTTGACGCGGCCCTCGGGGATGGAGGTGAGCGTCACATCGCTGCTGTCGCGGTACTCCTTGGCCACCGTCTCGGTGGTAACGGGCAGCAAGTTGACTTCGCCGTTTTTGAAGGCGACCTGCTGAGCGCTAGCATCGCCGATCACCTTGAAGGTGAGCGTCTTGATGCTCGGGGCGCCCTTGTAGTAATCCTCGAAGGCTTCGAGAACGAGTGACTCGCCGTCCTTGAACTCCTTGAGCTTGTAGGGGCCGGAGCCTATATCGGTGAGGTTAGCCTTGGCGGACTTGATATCGGTGTTGCCGTCAAAGGCGTGCTTGGGGATCAGCACCAGATGGCCCAGAATCTCAAAGTATGAAGCGGAGACCACGGGAAGGGTGATCTTGACGGTCAGGTCGTCGACCTTCTCGTAGGTAACAGGATCCTCGCCCACAAAGACGCAGTTGGTGAAGCCGGCACCGTTGTCGGTCTCGGCGTTGCAGTCGAGCGTGAAGATCACGTCGTCGGCGGTGATGGCCTCGCCATCATGCCATTTGAGGCCGTCACGCAGCTTGAGCGTGTAGGTCTGTCCGTCGTCGGTGTCACAGCTCTCGGCAAGGTAGTAGCGTGTGTCGCCGTTATCGACGACATAGAGCTCGGTGGTAAAGCCCTTGAGCTCTAGGAAGCCCTCGGCCATGCTCTCAAGATCGCGGTTGAGCGAGGTCACCGTGGCGGAGACGGGAATCACGAGACCATCGGTCGCGCCCGCGTTACCCGCGGCGCTGCCGCTAGCAGAATTGGAGCCGCCGCAGCCCGTAAGGCCCAGTCCCGCCAGCACGCCTAGGGCTCCGGCGCCGGTCAGAAAGCTGCGACGGGAGATGCCCGCCTTGAAAAGGTCGTTGTTCATCGAAATCCTCTCTTGTTGAACAAACGTGCAGAAAACTATGCTCAGCCGACAGGCACTCTGCGGCACATCCGGGCACCCGTCGGCTCAGGACAACATAGTTCGAAGTCCTACCACGAAGGTAGGTAGGGCCTAAACCTAAATGGTTTCCAGAAACGCCTCAATACGGGTCTGGAGCTGGCCGGCATCCTCGCCGGCATAATCCGTGGTGATATGCATAAACGGAATGCCCGCCTCCTCGGCGGCCTTCTCCACGGCAAACGACTCCATCTCGTAGAGCGTGCAGAACTGCAGGGCCACGTCGACGATACCGTCGGCATGCAGGTCCTTGGCCATCTGGACAATGTCCTTCATACGCTGGTCGTTGGGCGTAAAGACAGCGCAGTTGATCTTAAAGTAGCGCTCGGCGATGGCATCGAGCATCTCATCGACCGTCTCGCCGGACTCGTCGACCAGATCCTTGTAGTAGCGCGAGCCCGTGCAGGACTCCTCGCCCACCACGACGCCGCCGGCCTTCTCGATGAGGTTGAACAGCTTCCAGTTGGGCACGGCCATGGGCGTGCCGGTGTACAGGATGCGCTTGGTCCCCTTGGGCGCCACGCCCTCGCCGGCCTCGACACGCTGCTCGCACTCAGCCGCCATATCGTTAATGGCTCCGGTCAGACGCGGCGTGTCGTCCATAAAGGCGGCCTGAACGGTCAGCAGGCTGTCGAGACCGCTGATGGGCGCCGGGTCGGCAGCGCGCGTGGCAGCGAGGCGCTGCAGGGCGCGACGCTTCTCATTGACAGCGTGGATGGCGGCCTTCAGACGCTCGGGCGTAATCTTGACGCCACACTCTTCCTCGATCTTGGCGGCGAGCTTCTTGACCTCGGCCTTCCAGATCACGAGCGTCGACTCGTCGTGCACGTTGGGAATATCCATGACGTACATGTTCTTTTGCGTGGCAAAGAACTCGTAGGCCTTCTTCTTGCCATCGCAGGTGTTCTCGCCGACTACCAAGTCGCTCGACTCGATGTAGGGGCAGACCTCGCCCAGCTTAAAGCCGGCAAAGCTCTTGATGAGCGGGCAAGTGTTGCGCGGCAAGTGCTCCTCGACTTTGTCGGTTGCCCAGTCGGCACCCGAGCACAGGCCCACGGGGATGCCGTCGCAGGCAAGCACGATCTCCTCGGGCACGTACACACAGAACGAACCGACGATCTTGGTGGCCTCGCCGGCCTCCTTCTTGTCGAGCATCTCCTTAATACGGCCGCTGTGGATGTTGGTGGCGACAAAATCCAGGTAGGACGTTGACTTGGGGCGATTGTTCTGCGTCAGGAACATATCGCCGTACATCTGACCCACGGCGTCCAGCAGCATGTCGTGGTCGGCAAGATTCATGCCGAGGCTCTCCCACATCGGATGGAAATCAAATTCTTCAGCCATGGCGGTTCCCCTCTCGAACCAAAAATGAATAGCTACGGTATTGCTGCACGGTGGGTGGCGAAAACCCAGCCGCGCTCAAACCCGGAATTTTGGGGAACCCGCTTTGCAGCTGATTATTTAGTTGTGCGTCGTCTCTCCCGGAGCCGTGAACATACCTGCTCATATGCGGCTCCGAGCCATATACAGGGCGCGCGCGGCAACGCGGCGAATGTATGTCGTCTGCGGCATGTGCGCACCCTCCTTTACAAGTTGAGGTCAACTATATCAACGGTCGTCGACCATGCGAACACCGTTGACATTCGTACGACAGCGTCGCGTGCCGTAGTTTAATAAATAATTATCTTTATTGATAAGAGTTTGTCATCCTTCATTCGGCGAACGGCAAGACAAAGCCGCCGAGGCCTATATCCCCGACGGCATTACCCGGCGCTATCGACAAACCAAATGGATCCTACTCGCATCGAAGTGCATGCGCAGGTTCTCGCCTGCTTGCGGCAGCTCGTCGACAGGCACGCCCACCTTGTTGACCTTCCACTGCAGACGCGTGGGCGCATCAGCGCGCGGCACGTCCAGCAATACCAGCCGCTCAAAGCGCGAATCGCTCACACGGGCCACATGCAAATCGTAGCTGTTACGGCCCCGCTCAACGCGATTATCAACATGGAAATAGCTTGCGCGAACGCCCAGGTACGCCACAGTATCGGGAACCGCGCGACCCACGTTAAAGGTCATGCCCCAGTCCAGGGCTTCAACTTCCTGAGACCCGATCTTGCGCGCCCGACTTGTGTTCTTGCAGCCCGTCAGGCGCAGCGCCGCCAGCGTTTGCGGACGACGGACCACATCATCGACGGAGCCGATCTCCTCGACATGTCCGTTATGCATCACGCAAATGCGCTCGCACAGGCGGCATGCCTCGTCAATATCGTGGCTCACGTAGAGCACGGTGCGGTTGCATACATCGAACAGGTCGAGCATGTTCTGTTCGAGGGCGCTCTTAAGATAGGAATCGAGTGCGCTCATGGGCTCGTCGAACATAAAGATGCCCGGGTGAGCCGCCACCATACGGGCAAGCGCCACACGTTGCTGCTGACCGCCCGAGAGGCGCGCGGGATAGCGGTCGGCAAAATCGGCTAGGCCAAAGATGCCCAGGTAGCGCTCGGCAAGTTTTTTACGCGCCGCGGCGTCGCCCGCGTCCTTTACGCCGGCACATACGTTATCGGCCACCGTCATGTTGGGAAACAGCTGATAGTTTTGGAACAGCAGGGCGCATTTGCGCTCCTGGGGCGACAGGTTGATGCCCGCCGCCGAGTCAAAAAAGGTCACGCCGTTGACGACGATCTTGCCCTCGTCGGGCGTCTCCACGCCGGCGATGCAGCGCAGCGTACAGCTCTTGCCGCAACCCGAGGCGCCCAGCAGTGCCACACGCTCCTCGCCGGCCTCAAGCTGCATGTCGAGCATAAACCCGGGATAGCACTTTTTGATATCCAGAACGAGTGACATGACCTATCGACCTCCCTGCGGCGCCGCATCATCGCGCATGAGCTCGGCCAGCGCCTCGCGATCGATACGCAGGGCGTCGCCGCCCACCGGGTCGAGCGAATCGCCCTGTCCGGCGAGCTCTTTGGCCTGCTTGCGCTTCGCACGCGAAAGGCCCCGCTCGCGATACTTTTGCGAATGCGCGGTGTACATGTTGATGAACAGGATGACCAGGAAACTAAACACAATCACAACGGCGACCCAAAAGAGGGCCACCGAGGTGTTGCCGCCCATCCACTCAAAGTAAATCGCAATCGGAATGGTCTGCGTAATGCCGGCGTAGTTGCCCGCAAAGAACAGGGTGCAGCCAAACTCGCCCATCGAGCGGGCAAAGGCGAGCACCGTGCCGGCGGCAATCGAGGGCCAGCCGAGCGGCATCATAAGTCTGGTAAAGATGCGGCGCTCGGACCATCCCAAGGTTCGCGCGGCGTCGAGCATCTGCGTGTCGAGGCTCTCAAAGGCACCGAGCGCCGTACGGTAGACCAAGGGAAACGACACCACCACGGCAGATATCACCGCCGCGGGCCACGTAAAGACGATTGAGACGCCGTGCGCGATAAGCCACCGACCGGCCCCGGTCGAGCGGCCAAACAGCATGAGGAGCAGGAAGCCGCAGACCGTGGGCGGCAGCACCATAGGAATCGTAAAGACCGAATCGAGCAGGCCCTTGATGCGACTCGAGGTACCCATAGTCTTCCACGCGGCGAACAGGCCCAGCGCAAAGGAGATCAGCAGGGCAAGACCGCTCGTTTTAATGGACACCCAAAACGGGCGATAGTCGATGTCGCCCAAAAAGGAAGCCAGAGAGGTCAAGGGCCCCTGCTCATCCCGCAACACGACAGACGATGCCTCTACCATTTGAGCGCTATCAAGCCAACGCGCGCCGCCCTTGGCATCACCCGAGGCTGATGCAATCACCACATAGCGGTCCCCATCCGCACCGCGCTCGTCAAAGCCATAGGTATACCCACCGGCATCAAACGTAGTTTCCTCCGTGACATACCAAGGAAGATCCACGTCCCCCAGCTGCGCACCTCCCATGCAGTTTGCGCTGTCGAGCTCACAGACGAGGGCCTTGAGACCCGATACGCACTCGTTGTCCTGCGGATCCAATCCATACTTCTCGACCGCCTTGGGCGACATCCACGCCACAACGCGATCGGCAGCGGGCGCCACTACAAGGTCCACGTCCTCGTCAACGGGAAAGCGGTAGCCCTCAGGCTGGCCCTCCATGGCACGAGCGGTCCCCTTGGCCAACCGCTCAAAACCCTCAATCCCATAGGAAAGCCCATGAGCGGTCGCAGCATCCTGGGCCCCGTCCTCAGCGTCCCCAGCAAATGCAAATCCCGGCACCCAGCAAAGCGCGAAGGTCAAAGCACAGGCGACAAACATGCGGAATCTATTAAGCACGAAAAGCTCCAAGAGAATACAAGGACGGAGTGAAACACAAAACGATGGAATTATCGCGCCAAGCCGCACTACGCGGAAAGCTCAAAGCCGTACTTAGCCCAAATCTTCTGAGCCTTCTTGTTGGTCAGACAGAAGTCGATGAACGCCTTGGCCTCGTCGGCATGCTCAGAGCTATCGGCGACAGCACCGGGATACACGATGGGCTTGTGCGAGTCCTCGGGGCACACAAAGGCCTCCTCGATGCCATCGTAGCGGAAGATATCGGAGCTGTAGACAAAACCTGCCACGCAGTCGCCCGTAGAGACGTAGGCCGCAGCGGTGCCGACCTTGTCGGCCAGGGCCACCTTGTCAGCGAGCTCGGGTGCATACTCGCCGTCGTCGCCCTCGGTGCCAGTGTAGAGGCCCACGGAGGCCAGGGCCTGGTTGGCGTACTTGCCGGCGGGAACGGTCTTGGCGTCGCCAATGGCGATCTTGCCGTCCAGATTCGCGACGTCGGCGATGGCCTCGACCTTGGTGTCGGAGCCCTCGGCGCGAATAATCACGAGGTCGTTGACGAACATATCCTCACGGGTGCCGGCGTCGACGAGCTCGGCAGCTTCGGCGTCGTCCATGGTGCCCTTGGAGGCTGTGATGAGCACGTCGACGGCGGCACCGGCGCGCATCTGCTCGACGAGGTCGCCGGAGGCCTTAAACTGCGTGTCGGCAAACGTGGTACCGGTCTGGTCAGTGTAGAGCTCCTGAACCTCGGGCAGAGCCTTCTCGAGGGAGTTGGCGGCAAAGACCTGCAGCTCAATAGCCTTCTTCTTAGAGGAAGACTTGGCGGAGCCGGCATCGGAACCGGCGGGCTCGGACGTCTTGTTGCCCGAGCAGCCAGCAAGGCCAAGGCCGGCGGCAGCGGCAGCAGAAAGCGAGACGAAACCGCGGCGTGAAACCATATCGAACATATTCAACCCTTTCGGATCTTGTGCCCGGGTACCCCACCGCGGGCTTTAATCTGCAATCAGATTATACTTCTGCGCGAATAATGATAGTGAGAAATTATTCTCGTCAGAGAATATAGTTTCGAATTACCGCGCACCTCGGCGTCGCTTCGGCGGAAAACAAAGGCGGAGCAGCCGTTCAGGTCGCCCCGCCGCAGGTAAACCGCTTAGTTGGTATGTCCGCCGCCCGCTGTCATCTGAGCCGCATGCTCCAGCTGGTCTGCTATGGCCTCCCAGCTTTCGCGGGCGGCCTTCGTAGAACCGGGAAAGTTTACGACAAGTGTATGACCTCGTTGCATGCAAATAGCACGCGAGAGCATGGCGCGGCGCGTCTTGGTCATCGAATACGCGCGGATTGCCTCTGCAATACCCGGCACATCGCGGTCGCAGACGGAACGCGTCGCCTCGGGCGTAACATCGCGCATCGAAAGCCCCGTGCCGCCGCAGGTGAGCACGACATTGGCGTGGCACTCATCGGCGGCTTCCACAATGGCATCACCGATCTCGCTGACGTCGTCGCGTACGACCACGTGTGAGGAGACCGTCCAGCCCTGTGCCTCGATAAGTTCCTCGAGTGCGGCTCCAGCCTCGTCCTGGGCAAGATCGCGCGTATCCGAGCACGTCACAATCGAAATCTTCAGCTCCATAACATTCCTCCTATAGCACCGTGCCCTCAGGCAGGTCGACACGCACGACATCCACCACGTCGCCCGCCTTGAGCTCGCACGGACCTTCGTCAATACGCAGCAGGCAGTTGGCCCGCTGCATTGTGCCGAGCAGCGCCGAATTCTGCGTCTTGGCCTCGGTCACCAACAACTCACCGGTCTCGGGGTCGCGCAAAACCGTGGCGCGATCGAAGAAGCGGCGATGCTGTCGCTTTTTCACGCCGTGTGTGAGCGTCGCCTGTTGCACGGGACGCGCACCCTCGGCAAAGCCGCGCATCTTGCGGATCGCCGGGCGGGCGAGCATCTCAAAGCCCACATACGCCGCGGCCGGGTTGCCCGAAAGCCCCAGGTAGGGCTTACCCCCGAGCAAGCCAAACGTGATGGCCTTGCCGGGGCGCATCGAGATGCGGTCAAACAGTACCTCGCCCTCGCGCCGGACGAGCGCCGTCACGAAATCGTAATCGCCCGCCGAGGCGCCACCGCTCGTAATGACAAAATCGCACTCTCGCGTGGCGCGATGTACCAGCTCGGCAATCGCCTGCTCATCATCGGGCGCGATGCCGTAGAACACGGGCTCGGCGCCGGCATCGAGTGCCTCGGCCATCAGCGCCGAGGAGTTGGAATCGCGAATCTGACCACGCGCCGGCACCTTACTCGGTGCGACCAGTTCCGTGCCCAGCGAGATGATGCCCACACGCGGGGCAGCGTGCATCTTCACGCTCGCGTATCCGGCGCTCGCCAGCAGACCCGCGCCGGCCGGAGCCACAACCTCGCCAGCGCGCATCACGACGTCGCCGGCATGGGCTTCCTCAGCAGCCGAGCGAACGTTCTCCCCTACCTTAGCCGGCGCCGAGAAGCGAACGTGCGAGCCCTCGTTGCCATCGCCGTCGAGCACATCGACGATCTCGTATTTCACCACGGCGTCGGCACCTTCGGGCACCGGCGCGCCTGTCATAATGCGGACCGCCTCGCCCGCGCCGATAGCGCCCTCAAACACATGGCCCGCGGCCTCGTGTCCGATAACGTCGAGCGTCACCGGCGCCTCGCCAGATGCCTGCGCCAAGTCCGCCGAGCGCACGGCATATCCGTCCATAGCGCTGTTGGCAAACGGCGAGATGTCGATATCGGCCACCGCGTCCTCGGCCAAGGGAAGACCGGCGGCCTGCCACACGGGAATCTCAACGAGATCGGTCGGAGCAACGTGCGACAGGACAATCGACTGTGCGTCATCCAGCGGAATGAGTTTCTCTGCCATATGCACCTCTTAATGTCACGGCGCACAACAGGGGCGCCGATTCTTTATGCTTGTCTCAGTATAATCCCCCGACGCACGACCGCGACTCGGCCTGTACCCGCAAATACACCTGTCGGTTGTAGGCCGCGAAACAGAATGGAAACCAACCCACCGGCTCGTCGCGTTTACCGCGTTTTATAATGCTTGCGTTGCAACCTAAAAGAGGAACGTATGGCTCATAACGACAAAACCGAAAGCGCAAACGAAACGCAGGATCATTCCCAGCCGCTCGACGATGGCGGCTTTTTCTCCCTGAACGACGTCATCACGGCAGGCAGGCATCAACTTACCCGCTCCGAGCATCTCTTGGCTGCCGACACGCGCCGCAACGCCCGCAACCTACTCGCGAGCGCCAAGTTGCTCGCGCTCGTCGTCATTGTCTCGCTCGCCATGGGCGTTGCCGCTTGGGCGTTTTTGGCCTCGCTGAATATCGCCACCGACTATCGCGAGCACCATGCGTGGATTTACGCACTGCTTCCCGTTGTGGGCGTTGCCACCGCATGGGTGTACAAAAACCACGGTCTTGCCGCCAAACGCGGTAACAACCTGGTCATTGACTCCGCTCTGGGCACACGCCTCATCCATATGCGCATGGCCGTCCTCACCTTCGTCTGCTCCACGCTCACGCACCTAACGGGTGGATCGGCCGGTCGCGAGGGAGCCGCGGTTCAGATTGGCGGCACCATCGCCAGCAACATCTCGAGCCTCGCCCACCTCAAAAAGCATGACCACCACGACCTCATGCTCGCCGGCATCTCGTCGGCCTTTGGCGCCGCCTTTGGCGCCGTATTCGGCTCGCCCCTTGCCGGGGCTTTCTTTGGCATGGAGATGTGCTTTATCGGCAAGATCGACTACACCGCGGGCATCTACTGCCTGGTCGCCTCGTTTACCGGCTACTTTACATCACTCGCCCTGGGTACCGAGTACGAGGCGAATGTTATCGCCAGCGTTCCCAACATGACACCACGGACGGTTGTCATCGTTGTTATCAGCGCCATTATCTTCGGTCTGACGGCACGCCTCTTTGCCTGGTCAGTTCGAACCGTCAAGAGCCTGTACGGTCGCTTTATCACCAATTACCTCGTTCGCGCACTCATAGGCGCACTCGTGGTTTTGGCCGCCTATGCCCTTCTCGACGCCTGGGACTACGCCGGCCTTTCCACGTGGCTTTCCGGCGCCGGATTTGCCGGCAACACCACCCTGGCAGACGCAGCCATCAAGTTGGTCGTCACAGCGCTTACCCTGGGTGCGGGCTTCCAAGGCGGCGAGGTCACGCCCCTGTTTGGCATCGGTGCGGCGCTCGGCGGCTGGATCGGTTGCCTCGTCGGAATCGACCCCAGTTTTCTGGCGGCTCTCGGCATGCTCGGCGTGTTCTGTGCCGGCCTCAACGTGCCCATCACCACCTGCATGATGGCCATCGACCTGTTCCACGGCACGGCAGCCGGGTTCTTTGTCATCGTGGCCTTTATCAGCTACCTAACTGCCGGACACCGCGGCGTGTACCCCGCCCAGCGCATCATCTCGCCCAAGCGCCGTTCGCTTATTGTGGATGAGGGCGGTACGGTAGCGGATGCTATCGAGCGCCACAACGACCTGATAGAGTAGACGTAAGTATTCGACGTGCAGCCACAATCGGGGGCAATTCGACCTGAGCGCGACCGCACCGTCACGTCATACGCCGGGAGTCGCCCCATGCACGCAACTGATTTTGGCCGCACGCTCATCATCGCCAACCCAGCCGCCCAGTCGGGTGCGGCGCACGAAGTTGCCGAGCGCCTGCAACGCTTTTTGGACATGACTGCACGCACATCCCAGTTTGACTTGGTGCTAACCGAGCGCATGGGACACGCCAAGGAGCTGGCCGCACAGGCCCAGGGCTATCGCACCGTTATCGCCCTTGGCGGCGACGGCGTAATCCACGAGGTCGTCAACGGGCTTATGACGCAAAAGGAGGACGCCCGCCCCGCTCTTGCCGTCCTGCCCGTAGGCTCCGGCAATGATTTTGCCCAAACACTCGGCATCGACGATTTCTCCGGTAAGGATTTTGGCGCGCTGCTCACCTGCGAGCTGCAGCGCCAGGACATCGGGCGCATTCGCTCATGGAACCCCGCAAGCGGTAGCGGCGAGGCTTCCGTTGAGTACTACGACCAGACGCTTTCGATCGGCATCGATGCCGCCATCGGCCTGGGCACCACCGAGCTGCGCAAAAAGACGGGCCTCGCCGGCGCTCCGCTCTACACCCTATCGGGACTTGAGCAGTTTGGTCTGCGCTATCGCAACTACCCCATGACAGTCAGCTTTGACGGGACGCCCGCCGAGCGCGTGAGGACGATCATCATGGCGATTCAGCTGGGTCCTACCTATGGCTCGGGCTATCGCATCTGCCCCGATGCCGACCCCTGCGACGGCATACTCGACGTCTGCTACGCCTGCGGCCCCGTCCCTCGCGCGGTTGCCCTGCCTATGTTTCTTTCGGCCAAGGACGGCCACCATACCAAGTTGCCGCCGGTTCGCATGCGCCGCTGCCACCATGTCGAGCTCACCTTTGAGGAGCCCAACTATCCCATCCAGGCCGACGGCGAGCCCATCGTCGCCTCGCGCATCGAGGTCGACATCCTTGCCGGCGCCCTCCACGTCTGGCACCCCACCCGCTAACCCCACCTAAGTTGCGGTGAAATAGGGACTGTATATGCATCTAAAGCCGCAAAACAGTCCCTATTTCACCGCAACTTATGAGGAGGCTATTCGTCGCTGCACGGCTTGCGACGGTTGGCCTTTTTAATGGCGTTGAAGTGCTTGTCATTGAGCCTGCGCTGGCGAGATCGCAGAGGCACCTTGGTCTTTACGCGTCGGCGCGGTGGACGCCCGCGACGCTCAAGCTCAGCGAGCAGCTTGCGCAGGCAGCTCGCGCGATTCTGAAACTGGCTGCGGCTCTCACGCGCCGTCACGGTAATCCCCGAAGGGATATGTTTCATGCGTACCGCCGAGTCCGTCGTGTTCACGCCCTGTCCGCCCGGACCCGTCGCGCGAAACACCTGCACCTCGCAATCGCGCGCCAACTCCTCGACCGACATCTCGGCATAGCGCGCATACTCGCGCCATCCCATCTTGTTCTCATCCATATCAACACCTCCCCTCATACAAAAAAATGTGACAAAGGGACAGTCCCTTTGTCACATCGCACACCAATCGCTTGTGCTGCGCGCCTAGGCGAACGTAATCTCGCCGTTCTCGCAGTCCATTTCGGCGATACGGGCCAGGCTCTCAACGCGGAAGCCGCGCTTGCGGAGCTTATCGCCGCCGCCCTGGAAGCCCTTCTCAACGGCGATGCCAATGCCGGCAACTTCGGCGCCCGCAGCCTCGCAGATCTTGATAAGGCCCTCGAGCGCGCAGCCGTTGGCCAGGAAGTCGTCGATAATCAGGACTTTGTCGCCCTCGGACAGGAAGCGCTTGCCAACGATGACCGGGTACTCCTTCTGCTTGGTAAAGGAGTAGATGGTCGTGGCATACTGCTCGCCGTCGAGGTTGATGGACTGCGCCTTCTTGGCAAAGACCACCGGCACGCCGCCAAAATGCTGGGCCGCGATGCAAGCCATTCCAATGCCCGAAGCCTCGATAGTCAGGATCTTATTGATCTCGACACCCTCGAACAGACGGGCCCACTCGGCGCCCATGTGGTCGAACAGCTCAACGTCGCACTGGTGGTTGAGGAAGGCATCAACCTTAAGGACGTTACCGGCCTTTACGATGCCGTCATGGCGAATACGATCCTCAAGCTCCTGCATGGCGCAACCCCTTCTCGCGGCAACGATACCGCGCGATTAATAAACGTTGTTCGATAGTCTACCACGGACCGACCCCCGCCCGCCCCACAAGCCGCATCGCACCACAAACCAGTCTTTTTGGGACAGCGCGAATCGTGGCAGACAGCCTCCCAACACGCTAATGGCGGGCGTGCATCTTCACCAAACGCACCATGGCAAGCGCAAAGCCCACGGCGGCCACAACCATAAGCACGTAGAACACCGAGCGAAAGCCGAATAGGAATACATCCGGACGACCTGCAACAAAACTGGTCACGGCCTCGCCCATTGCCACGCTCATCTGCCCATACAGGATATGCGACGCCGCCGTAATGCCGAGCGCCATGCCGGCGTAGCGTGCCAAACTGCCCAAGCTGCCCGCAAAGCCGAGTGCTTCGCGCGGAGCCGAGCCCATATCCAGCGAGTTATTGGGGCTCTGGAAAATCGACGTACCGCACGACATAAACGCAACGCAGCACACGATCACAGGGATAGAAGAGCGCTCGTCGAGCGTGCTTACCGCAAAGAGACCGCACACGTACACGCCCAGGCCAACCGCCGTAGGACCCTCGCAGCCAACACGGTCCGAAACCGTTCCCGAAAGCGGACCGATAAAGGCATTCACCATCGGCAGCGCCAAAAAGAGCAATCCGGAAATGTCGGAACCAAACCCATGCGCGTCCTGAAAATAGAACGGCAGGATAAACTCGGATGCACCAATACCAACGAACACGATGAGCATGCAGGCAAGGTTGATAGTGAAGGCCGAATTTGCAAAGCAGCGACGAGCGGCCTCGATCAGGGACATGGGGCGCTCGCCGGCCTCCGGCTTAACATGCGGCAGCGTGTAGAGCCCCACGATAAACGAGATCACGCCAATGGGCAGGTTGATGAGGAAGATGCTCTCCCAGGGAAAGCTTGCCACCAGCATGCCGCCGAGCACGGGGCCACACATCATGCCGAGGGCCACGAAGGTCGCGAGAATACCCATGGCACGGCCTCGTTCGCGCGCCGGAAACGACTCGGTGATGATACCCATGTTGTTAGCCATGGCCGCCGCGCAACCGACGCCCTGAACAATGCGTGCCAGGATAAGAACTTCGAGCGAGGCCGAAAGGCCGCACAGCAGCGAACCGACCGAAAAGACGATGACGCCCAGCTGGAACACATTCACCTTGCCGCGCACGTCGCCCAGACGGCCAAACGGCAACATAGCCACGCAAGTCGCAAGCAGATACACCGAGCTTACCAGCTGAATGCGATCGAGGCCCACACCGAGCTCCTTTTGCATCACGGGCAGCGCCACGGTCACGATGGTCGAATCCAGACACACCATAAACGTCATGATGAGCACGGTAAACAGAATCGCCCACTTGTTCTTGCCATGGGTGTCGCCCTCTAGGGCAATGTGCTCGCGGCGCAGCTGCTCTGCGGTTTTCTCCATATCCATCCTTTCGAGTGGCACAACGCAAAAACGGGGCCCCGATCGCCTGCGAACAGTCGCGATTGGGGTCCCGCCTACGGAATCGGAACGAAAGGTCGCCGAAGCTTTCTGCCAGCATCGGCGCCTTATGCGAACGCTAGCCTAGCACTGCTCGAGTGCCTGCTCAAGGTCGGCAATCAGATCGGCCGTGTCCTCGAGGCCGCACGACAGGCGCACCATGTCGGCGGAGATGCCACAGGCGATGAGCTCCTCATCGTTCATCTGACGATGTGTGGCATTAGCGGGATGCAGGCAGCAAGTGCGGGCGTCGGCCACGTGCGTGGCGATCTGGGCGAGCTTGAGGCTCTTCATAAAGGTTTCGGCCGCCGCGCGACCACCGTTAAAGCCAAAGCTCACAACGCCGCAGGTACCGTTGGGCATGTACTTCTGAGCGATGTCATAGTACTTATCGCCCTCCAGGCCCGGATAGCTCACGAAGCGTACCTTGGGATGGCTCTGCAGGAACTTGGCAACGGCCAGGCCATTCTCACAATGACGCGGCATGCGTACATGCAGGCTCTCGAGCGAGCTGTTCAAGAAAAACGCCGCCTGCGGGTTCTGCATGGGGCCAAGATCGCGCATGAGCTGCGCGGTGGCCTTGGTAATGAAGGCACCCTCACGACCGAACTTCTCGGCATAGGTCACGCCGTGATAGCTCTCGTCGGGCGTGGTGAGACCCGGGAACTTGTCCGCATGGGCCATCCAGTCAAACTGGCCGTGGTCAACGATCACGCCGCCCAGGTAGGCGGCATGTCCATCCATGTACTTGGTGGTGGAGTGCGTAACGATGTCGGCGCCCCACTCAAAGGGACGGCACATAACGGGCGTCGGGAAGGTGTTGTCGACCATCAGCGGCACGCCATGGTCATGCGCGGCCTTGGCAAAGCGCTCAATATCGAGCACGGCAAGGGCGGGATTGGCAATCGTCTCGCCAAAGACAAGCTTGGTATTGGGCTCAAAGGCTGCCTCAAGCTCCTCATCGGTGCAGTCGGGGGCAACGAACGTGCAGGTCAAGCCCATGCGACCCATGGTGTGAGCCAGCAGGTTGTAGGTACCGCCGTAGATAGCAGAGCTAGCGACCACATGATCGCCGGCACCGGCAACGTTAAAGATCGCGAGGAAGTTCGCAGCCATGCCCGAGCTCGTGAGCATCGCAGCGGTGCCGCCCTCCATCTCGCAGATCTTGGCGGCAACCAGATCGCACGTGGGGTTCTGCAGGCGGCTGTAGAAGTAGCCCGACTCCTCCAGGTCAAACAGCTTGCCCATGTGCTCGGACGTGTCGTACTTCCACGTGGTGGACTGGTAGATGGGCACCTGGCGCGGCTCGGCATCTCCCGGGTGATAGCCGCCCTGAACACATGTAGTACCGATGGTCTGCTCGCTCATATCTAGCTCCCTTGCCTGGGTTACGTTTTATTCGGTTCACGATACCGCTACCCCGCACCGCTCTCAACCCATCCCCAAGATGGGTTATGAGACAAATTGATCAGGGGCATTTATCTCAAGCTTCGGCATTTGCTCGATAGATAAAAATGAGGCATACATGAAGCTCTCGATGATTACACGCACCGTCACGGGTACCATAGGCGGGTACACCGTGACCAAGGAGACAACGATGAAGCAAATCGATACGGCCCAGCTCGACATCACCGCCTGTCAGGCTCAAGCTGCCGAATATCACGCCCGTGGCTTTAACTGCGCCCAGGCCGTCGCCTGCACACTCGCGCCTGCCGTCGGACTCGACCCCCAGGTCGCTTTTACCCTCACCGAGGGCTTTGGCGCCGGCATGGGCGGCATGACCGAAACTTGCGGCGCCATCTCGGGCGCCGTGGCCATCATGGGCTTTGTAATGAGCGACGGCATGGAAAACCCCAAGACCAAGGGCCAGACCTACAAGCTGTCGCGCGAGATCGCCAAGCGTTTTGGCGAGAAGAACACGACGACCGTCTGCGGCACGCTCAAGGGCATCGGATCGGACAAGGGTCCGCTCCGCAGCTGCCCCGGCTGCATCGACGATGCCGTCGCGATCGCCTGCGATGTGCTAAAGCAGCTCGCCGAGTAAACGGCAGCAACGGAAAAACAAAGGCCGGCGTGCGCTTGGGATCCATCCAAAAGCACGCCGGCCGTCGCCGTTAGAACTCGGCAAATTCGGGAGCGCCGACCTCAATCTCCTCGCGCCCCGCCATAAGCTCGCGCATCTTAGCGCAAAATGACTCCTGCTCCCCCGCCTTAAACACCAAATGAATCGTCACGGCATCCGCGTAATCGGTATCCGAAACCTTGGCACCCGAATCCTGCGCCAAACGAAGCGCCTGCTCATACTGCGGATAGGTCACATGCACGTCAACAGGCACGACACTCGTCATCTCGACGATCTGCCCGGCCTCCTGAGCCGCAGCCACCGCCGCCTGCGTCGCCGCGGTATAGGCGCGCACCAAGCCGCCAGGCCCCAATAGCGTGCCGCCAAAATAGCGCGTCACCACACAGCAAACATTTTTGAGCTCTGCGCCGCGCAACACCTCGAGCGTCGGCATACCGCTCGTGCGGCTCGGCTCACCGTCATCGCTCTGGCGCTCGCGTCCATCGACCAAAATCCACGCGGGAACATTGTGCCGAGCGTCGTAATGACGCTTGCGAACCATCTCGATAAAGGCATTCGCCTCATCCTCGGACTCAATATGGACCAGCTGGGCAATAAACCGGCTCTTGCGGTCCACAAACTCGCCCGAAGCCTCAATATTCGATTGCAGAGTAAAATAGCTGTCCAACAAAGCCCCTCAACAGAATAAAGTGCAGCAACAAACAGCCTCAATAATACGGCAAAGACAGCACTGTTGCCCTCGCCAACAAGAGCGGAAACGCCAATGATGCCGCCACCAACAGCGAGAACCCGTCAGCGCGAGCAAGGTGCCTTGAAAGACGGGGCATTGACCTTATGGTCATGCCCGAAGGCTTGAAAGGCAGATTGCCGCGCTGACGGGTTCGCAGCGTCAACATAGTTGCCAAGTGGGCCTATAAGCCGGGTTCTGTCGTGAACGGTCATTTATCTTGTCTGCACGTTACCGTGCAGCTCCACGCACGCTACCCGAACGCGGACCGGGCCGGCCCATAGCGTTCCTATTCGCGCTTGCTCCGGATGGGGCTTGCCAAGCCGCCGTGTTACCACGACGCTGGTGGTCTCTTACACCACCGTTTCAGCTTTTCCCTTTACGCCTTGCGGCGCAGGTGGGAGTCTTCTTTTCTGCGGCGCTTTCCGTCGGATCACTCCGCCCGGCCGTTAGCCGGCATCCCGCCCTCTGGAGCCCGGACTTTCCTCACGCGTGCTGCAAGCAGCACATCGCGCGACCGTCTGGCCCACTCAGCAGTGCAAGAGTGTAGCACACCGTTGCCGCAGGCAATGGTACAACACAAGCGTTCGACACGATAAACCAAGAACCACGCCATGCAGTACAATAGGGTTGTCGATGGGCAACGTCGTCAGTCGAGACGCGACCGCGCTCCGCACCCCTCCGTCTACTCGGTGTGTTCCCGCCTCCTCCCCGAGGCGGGATGTCGGCATTTTTTCATGCACCGACAACCAAATAGCCTGTGGATGGCATGGGCAGCATCGTGCATCTCGGCACCAAATGCAAAAAGGGACCCGTCCATTACGGACGGGTCCCTTAAAACAAGTGATCGTCAAACCGATTTACTCGGCGTCGGTCTCCTCGTCCTTCTTCTCGGAAGGAAGCGGGGTAACCTCGATCTCGACGCCCAGAGTCTCAGCAGCAGACTTCATGGACAGGGAGATACGACGACGGTCGAGGTCGATCTCCATGACCTTGACCTGAACCTTGTCGCCCACGTGGGTGACCTGAGAAGGCTGATCGACGTGCTTGTTGGCCATCTCGGAGATGTGCACCAGGCCCTCGATGCCCTCGCCCAGATCGACGAAAGCGCCGAACGGGACAAGCTTGGTCACAGTGCCCTCGACGATAGCGCCGACGGGGTACTTCTTGACCAGTGCGCGCCACGGATCCTCGGTGGTCTGCTTGAGACCCAGGGAGATGCGCTCGCGGTTGAGGTCGACGTCGAGAACCTCGACCTCGACCTCCTGGCCGACCTTGACAACCTCGGAAGGATGGTTGACGTGGTTCCAGGAGAGCTCGGAGATGTGGATGAGGCCGTCGATACCGCCGAGGTCGACGAAGGCGCCGAAGTCGACGATGGAGGAAACGGTGCCCTGGAGACGCATGCCAGACTTGAGCTTGGACAGGATCTCGGAGCGCTCAGCCTTACGGGACTCCTCGAGCACGACGCGACGGGAGAGGACAACGTTGTTGCGGTTGCGGTCCATCTCGATGACGCGGGCCTCGATGCGAGTGCCCATGTAGGAGGTGAGGTCCTTGACACGACGGAGGTCGACGAGGGAAGCGGGCAGGAAGCCACGCAGGCCGATGTCGAGAATCAGGCCGCCCTTGACAACCTCGATAACCTCGCCCTCGACGTTCTCGCCGGAGTTGAACTTCTCCTCGATGCGGTTCCAAGCGCGCTCGTACTCGGCACGCTTCTTGGACAGGACCAGACGACCGTCCTTGTCCTCCTTCTGGAGAACCAGAGCCTCGATGGGATCACCGAGTGCAACGATGTCTGCAGGGTTAGCGTCCTTGCGGATGGACAGCTCGCGGACCGGGATAACGCCCTCGGACTTGAATCCGATGTCAACGAGCACCTCGTCATGCTCGATCTTAACGACAGTGCCGTTAACGAGATCGCCCTCATCAAAGTCGGTAATCGTACCGTCGATGAGGTTGTTCATCTCCTCCTCATTGACATCGTCAAGAGAGAAAATGGACGAGTTCTGAATCTCACTCAAAGGTGGACCCCTTTCGAACTACGGGGCCCCGATTGCTAGGACCTACAGAAGGGTGCGACAAGCACACAACGTTTAGGAACACTCGGGAGCCGACAGATACTAATGTGACGCTTATGCAATCACGTTCGTATAGGTTACGGGGAAATGAGTTCGATTTCAAGCGTGAACTGCGATTTTTTACTCGTGTGGAGACTTTTTCGTAATCTTATGAACACACGTCTCCGCAACTTGACGATAACCAGCCAGGCATTTGGCTTTGGGGTAAAGTATCCGGAGCCAACGATTCTGGAACGATTTATCGAGAAAGGTGCCCGCGTGCTCAAAGCAGTCGTTTTCGATATGGACGAAACGCTTCTCAGCATCAACCTCAACGCGTTCATCCTTCGCTATTTTAAGGATGTCTCGTCGATGCTCGCGGATATCGGTCGCCGCAGCCACGGTGGCACGATGGCACGCCTCGGCACTATCTTGGTCGACCTCAACGCCAATCGCCGCAGCGGCACGGACAACCGCACCAATCTTGAGTTTTACCAAGAAGAGGTCGAGCGCCGATGCGGGATCAGCCTCTCCGATCCCCTCATCTACGAGGCGTTTACCTACTATGACCGCGAAGTTCTTCCGTACAAGAACGACGATGTCATTAACGCCCACGCCATGCCGGGCGCACACGCCGCGCTCCAGGCCGTACAGGACGCAGGGCTGCGTTGCGCGCTCTTTACCAACCCCAGCTTTCCGCAGGGGGCCATCGAGTGCCGCATGGGTTGGGGCGACCTGGCCGACGCCCCCTTTGAGCTCGTCACGCACATGGGTAACACCACCCGCTGCAAGCCCGATGCCACCTACTATCTAGAGCAACTTCAGGTGATGGGGCTCGAGCCGCACGAGGTCCTTATGGTGGGCAACGATCCCAAACGCGACTTCCCTAGCCCCGCCTGCGGCATTCAGACTGCCTATGTAGGCCAGGGCAAGCCCAGCCGAGCCACCTGGCGCGGAACCATGGAAGACTTCGCCCGCGACTTTAACGCCGTAGTAGAAGCCTTCTACGAACACCAAGTAGCCGACGAACTGTCTTAACAAACTCGAGTCTTGCCGATCATGATGTTGAGGATCTCGACGTCGGTGTCCTTCATGCCCACGCGGCCCACGTAGCCCATGCTGGCGATTGTCTGCTCAACGGTATCCTGGATCAGGCCCTCGCCGGCGCGGAAGCCGCGACCTTGCATAGCCATATCGTGGCCCAGAATCGCCGCATCGACGGCAGCCGAGATCTTGGCGGCACAGCTCGCCTTGGCGCCGTCGCACACGATGCCGCCCACGTTGCCGAGCGTATTCGAGACCGTCGCGCCAATCTGCTCGCGCGTGCCACCGCACAGCCAGGTAATCGCAGCGCCGGCGCCGCACGCGGCGCAAATAGCACCGCAAAACGCCGAGAGCGCACCAATATAGCTCTTGATATGCACGGCGATAAGATCGGACAGCATCACGGCGCGCACCAGGCGCTCGTGGTCGCAACGCAGGTACTCGGCATACTCCATGACGGGCAATGCGCAGGTAATGCCCTGATTGCCCGAGCCGCACACAATGGCGACCGGCAGCGCGCAGCCGTTCATGCGGGCGTCGGACCCGGCGGCCGCACGGGCACGGGCACGGCAGGCGACGTCATCGGCACGAGCACCCAGCAGCGTACGACCCACCTCGGCGCCCCAAGCGTGCGCAAGGCCCTCGGCACTGATTGCGCCATTCAGCTCAATCTGACGCTCAACGGCAGCGCGGGCGTCCTCAATGTCACCGTCCTCGATAAAGTCGATGATGGACTCAATGCTCATAGGGGTATCGGCCTTATCCGCCGCACGCTCGGCCACCACGCGCTCGGCGCAGGCGGCACACTCCCCCGCCGACTTGCCGCATACCGGAATACCATCGAGCGTATGGCACGTGACATTAGTGTGGTGATCGGTAATCTCGACGACCGCGGTATGGCCCCCGGCCGTCGCAGTCACCTTGATGTAGAGGTTGGGCACACCCTCGACAAGCGACACATCGCAGTAGCCGGCGTCGGCGAGGAGCTCGGCCACGCGAGCGCGGTCTTCATCGTTAACGCTCTCGAGCACCTCGAGCGCGCTCTTAGCGTCGCCGCCCACGGCACCCAGCACGGCCGCCGCTTCAATACCGTGCATGCCGCCCGAGTTGGGCACGGTCACGCTCTTAACGTTCTTGATGATATTGCCCGAGCAGGCAACATCCATATGATCGAGTTCGCAACCGAGCGTCTGACTCGCCAGCGCCGCTGCATAGGCAACGGCAATGGGCTCGGTACAGCCGAGCGCGCAGACAAGTTCGCGGTTCAAAACATCGCAAAACGCGGCATCACGGATGGAATCGGTAGGCATAGGTATCTCCTGCTTGCATAACGGGCTGGGCTCTCATAATAGTTAGCTCCTTTATTTGATAACAATGCATCAAAAACCGCAACCATGGTTCCGGCAGACGGCGCTCAAGCGCAAACTGACGACATTCATTCACAAGAAGTCAGTCTTGTTGCCTGCTAAAGCGTTTGACCAAAAAACGCTCGAGCGTTTACGCAAAAGTCGCGCTATCATGCAGTCGAACGCGGTAAACACCTTTAGCATTTGCGCCGCACAGACCAGAGAGGAACCATCCATGAAGATCGGTATCGGTAACGACCACGCCGCCGTCGAGCTCAAGAATATCATCTCCGAGCACCTGAAGGAGCGCGGCTGCGAGGTCGTGAACTTTGGCACCGACACCTCCGAGAGCTTTGACTACCCCATCGCCGGCTACAAGGTGGGCAAGGCAGTAGCCAACGGCGACGTCGATCTAGGCATCCTGATCTGTGGCACCGGCGTCGGGATCAGCCTGGCTGCCAACAAGGTCGAGGGCGTACGCGCCGTCGTGTGCTCCGAGCCCTTCAGCGCCAAGCTCTCCCGCATGCACAACAATACCAACGTGCTCGCTTTTGGCGCCCGCGTCGTGGGCTCCGAGCTCGCCAAGATGATCGTCGACGAGTGGCTCGACGCCGAGTTTGAGGGTGGTCGTCACGAGCGTCGCGTTAACCTCCTCAACGAGATCGATCACACGCGCGCCCTTAAGATCGTCGACGAAGCCTAAACTATTCAGTGCCACAAGCTAACAGCAGGGGCCCGCTCGGAACACATGTCCGAGCGGGCCCCTGCATAGATTTTGGAATAAAAGGGCGCCGCGGATGGAGTTCCGCGGCGCCCAAGCCACACGCTAACAGCTTTAAGGAGTCAAAGCTGGTTTAGCCAAAGAAGCGCTTAATCTCAATCTCGGCGTTCTCCAGGCAGTCGGAGCCGTGGATCACGTTGGCGTTGACATCGACGGCAAAGTCGCCGCGGATGGTACCAGGAGCAGCCTCAAGCGGGTTGGTAGCGCCCATGAGGGTGCGCATCTTAGCAACAGCGGAGAGACCGGAAACGACCATCTTGACGACCGGACCGCTCGTCATAAAGTCGCAGAGACCGCCAAAGAAGGGCTTGTCGGCCAGATGGGCGTAGTGCTCCTCGACGGTAGCGCGCTCGAGCGTGGTCATCTCCATGCGCTCGATGACAAGGCCGCTGCGCTCAATGCGAGCAACGATCTCGCCGATCTTACGGTCGCGCACGGCGTCGGGCTTAATCATGATGAAGGTCTTCTCGATAGCCATAAAAGTAGCCTTTCAAGTAGGTTCGCGCGTGCCCAAGTCCCATTCCGGCACCCGCCTGGACTGCATCGTAACAGAGTTTTAGCTGCAGTTAAACAAAAAGCTGTTTATTGAAACGTTGCAATTTATTAAAGCGCTCCATATGTGTCACTTCTGTTTCGAAGCCCGATTAGAGTACCATCCGACCGCCCATCAACCGCATCGAACAGAGCAGGCGGTCGGTTGCCGCCCGCGAACGTAACCCCTTCACAACCTGCCCAAAGGTCCTACAGAAGTTCTCGACAAGCCCCTCCCCCATAGCAACAAAATACGGGCGCCCACATCAGCAGGCGCCCGTAAAGTGAAAACGATTTATCAATAAATGGCCAAAACGGCTTCAGCCAAATCCCTACTTTACCCCGTGGCCCATCTCGACGACCTTAGTCAGTGACCCAAATACACCCTCGTCAGCCACGAGCTGTACCTCGGCGCGATCAAGCTGCACGGCAACGGCGGCAGGGGCGGTGCCGCCCTCGGTCGTGCGCGCGGCGACAATCGACGGGATGTCGAGCGCCTCGGTAATGTCGCGCTCAAAGAGCGGGCTTGCCTCCTGGAACACCTCAAACGGCAGGTCCTCAAGATTGCAGCCGCGCTTCTCGCACATCAGGACCAGATGGCCCACCACGGCATGTGCCTCGCGGAACGGCAGGCCACGCTTGGCCAGGTAATCGGCAACATCGGTGGCGGCAAGGTGCCCCACGCCGCACTCGCGCGCCATGGCATCCTCGTTGACGGTCCAAGTCGAAATCATTCCGGCCATAACGGACAGGCACTGCATGAGCGTATGGGCGGTATCGAGCGCGCCCTCCTTGTCCTCCTGCAAGTCCTTGTTATAAGCAAGCGGCAAGCCCTTCATGGTTACCAGCAGCTGCACCAGGTTGCCGTACACGCGACCGCTCTTGCCGCGGATAAGCTCGGCAAAGTCGGGGTTCTTCTTCTGCGGCATGATAGACGAGCCGGTGGAGTAGGAGTCTGAAAGCGTGATAAAGCCAAATTCGGAGCTCGACCACAGCACGATCTCCTCGGAAAGACGCGACAGGTGCATCGCCATGACGGATCCGGCGTAATGCAGATCGAGCAGGAAATCACGGTCGGAAACCGCATCGAGCGAGTTGGGAATCACGCCCGCAAAGCCAAGTTCAGCAGCCGTCATCTGGCGATCGAGCGGATAGCTCGTACCGGCAAGCGCGGCAGCACCCAGCGGGCAGTTGTCGGCGGCATCAAAGGCGGCCTTCAGGCGCGTAAAGTCGCGCGCGAACATCCAGGAATACGCCAGCAGATGATGCGACAGCAGCACGGGCTGAGCGTGCTGCATGTGCGTGTAGCCCGGCAAAATCACCTTGTCGTACTTCTTAGCCGCATCCACCAGCACATGGCGCAGCTCTAGATTGGCCTCCATGAGCTCCTTGGCCAGCGCCTTGACGCCCAGGCGCGTGTCGGTCGCCACCTGGTCGTTGCGCGAACGTCCGGTATGCAAGCGCTTACCGGCCTCGCCGATGCGACGCGTCAGCTCGCTCTCGATGGACATATGAATGTCCTCGTCGTTGATGTCGAAGGTGAAGCTGCCGGCATCGATATCCTGTTCGATTCCGGTCAGACCCTCGGCAATCGCCTGCTCGTCCTCGGCACTGATGATGCCTTGGGTCGCCAGCATTTTGGCATGCGCCTTAGAGCCGGCGATATCCTGTTTATAGAGATGTTTGTCGACCGGCAGCGACGCGCCAAACTCCTGCGTGACCTCGGCCACGCCTGCCTCAAAACGACCACCCCAAAGAGCCATGGAACCGTCCCCTTTCTCCAAATACCAAAACAAGCGCCCAAAGCAATACGCCATATCGCTAAAGCGATTTTTCAACCGCTAGTTTTACACATTCCCTACCGTGTGCGGAGCCATGTAGCTAATTTGCAAAGAAGTGACGCGCCATGCACTTGGCGCCCAACGTCTCCCTCCGGATGTTGCCCTGCGAACCATCGATCCAGGCCTTCAGGCTCATAGGGACGTCCTCGACCCTTGCGGCATCGAACTCGGGCGCGAGGGCAAGTAAAGCATGCGCGATAGCATTGAACATAGTGGATACTCCTCATATATATAGGCGCAGAGCCGCCAAATTGATAGAAGGAGCCCCGCCGGACAACCCCGGCGGGGCTCGGACTCAGCCGCAGACGCGGCATCATATATGCGGGCGGAACGTAGGGGCCACCGATGTTAAGAAGTGTCAGCAAGCATAACGAAAGGTAGGGACCCCGTGCGCCCGTTATGTATCACGCGGATGGGCCGCGCGGATACCAAGGGAAGGAGGCGCTAGGCCTGGGCGGCAGCAGAGCTGGGGCCCTGGACCTTTGCCCACGTCTTGAGCGACAGCGTATCGATCTCGATAAAGCCGGCGCTGGCCTTCTCGTCAAACGTGGTGTCGCGGTCGTAGGTAGCCAGACCGTAGTCGTAGAGGCTGAAGGGGCTCTTGCGGCCGACGACATGGCAGTTGCCCTTAAAGAACTTCAGACGGACAGTGCCGGTCACGAACTTTTGCGCGTCGGCCATAAAGGCATCGAGCGCGTTTTTGAGCGGGCTGTACCACTGGCCGTTGTACACGGCGGTGGCCCAATCCTGCTCGAGCTTGATCTTGGTCTTGAGCAGGTCGCCCTCGACGCAGATGTCCTCGAGCGCCTTGTGGGCGGTGATGAGCGTCAGGGCGCCGGGAACCTCGTAGCACTCGCGGCTCTTAAGGCCCACCAGGCGATCCTCGACCAGATCGAGACGGCCAAAGCCATTGTCGCCGGAGATCTTGTTGAGGGCGATGACGATCTCAGAGAGCTTCATCTTCTTGCCGTCGACGGCGACGGGCTTGCCGGCCTCAAACTCTATCTCGGTGTAGGTCGGGGTGTCCGGGGTGTCCTCGGGATTCTTGGTCATAACCCAAGCGTCGTCGAGCGGCTCATTCCAGGGATCCTCCAGGTGACCGCACTCAATGGCACGACCCCACAGGTTGTCGTCGATGGAGTAGGGGTTGTCGTTGGCACCCTCGGGAACCGGCACGTTGTGGGCGTGGGCATAGGCGACCTCGTCGGGGCGACACTTCAGGTCCCACTCGCGAACCGGGGCGATAACCTTGAGCTCGGGGTCGAGGGCCTTGACGGCGGCCTCAAAACGGACCTGGTCGTTACCCTTGCCGGTGCAGCCGTGGGCGACGTAGGTCGCGCCAAACTCGTGGGCGACCTCAACAAGCTTCTTGGCAAGCAGCGGGCGAGACAGGGCGGAGAGCAGCGGATACTTGTTCTCGTACATGGAGTTTGCGGCGATGGCCTTAGTCAGGAACTCATCGGAGAACTCGTCGCGCAGGTCGAGTACCTGGCAATCGAGAACGCCCAGGTCGAGCGCCTTCTGCTTCTTGGCATCCAGTCCGGTCTCTTCCTGGCCCACGTTGCCGCAGACGCAAACGACATCGAGATTCTTCTCGTCCTGGAGCCACTTGACACATACGGATGTATCAAGACCACCGGAATATGCGAGAACGACTTTTTCCTTGCTCATGGCTGTTTCCTTTCGCCCTTGGTAGCTAGTTAGAACATCGGTCAGTTGCAAGTCATTTCAAGGTCATATACCGTGCAATATCAGGTTAAATAGCAAAAATCAGCACATACATGCCCTAGAAACATGCAGCAATGTCGTGCTAAAACCCAACGACCTCAAAATGACTCTGTTGAGGCAATTCGCCCCATGCGGACAGAGACGATTGTTATCGTCGTCGGGAAATTGCGCGCTGGCGTCGGATGGCATTGTCTGCAGTGGTGATGATCTTTACGAACTGCATCTGCCTCTCCTTTCACCTATCGCCGGGCGCAATTCTAATATCGTAAACGGTACCTTTTCCTCGGTAAGCGGTTGTTTTTCCGTCTCCGTTTTCGATGGTCGCTATATTACGCTAAAGTGCCCGCAGCACAAGCGACAAATTCAAATTTCTGAAAAGTTTTTTCATTACTTTGTGAAGCGTGGTGCAAATACGCTCCGTTCCTGCGAAAATACGCCCGACTACGAATTGATGGTTATAACGTCTGAAACAATCTCGAAACGAAAGGCTCGCTTTTATGCAAACTTACGAATCGGACGCCAATATCGGAAACATTAAGATTCTCGCCGTCGACATGGACAAGACGCTGCTGACCGACGAGCGCGTGCTGCCCCAGGGTCTTGATGAGCGCCTGGACAAGCTCGCCGACGCCGACATCGTATTCTGCCCCGCCAGCGGACGTCCCGCCCCCAAGCTCGAGGAGATGTTCGAGGGCGTCAAGAACCGCCTCGCCTTTTGTCCCGACAACGGAGCGTGCGTGATCTATCGCGGCAGCTATATCTATAAGAGCACTATTGACGTGGAGCTGTATCAGCAGGTCTTGAGCCGTGCCTCGGAGGATCCGCGCGCTGTCCCCGTCCTTTGCTGCTTCGACGAGTTCTACGTGCTTGCCCGCGACCATCAATACCACGACGAGATCAGCGTCTACTACAACACAATCAACTACGTCGACAGCTTTGATGGCATTGATTTCGAGTCCAACAAGATTTCGGTCTTCTTCCCCGGCTACGACGCCGAGCCCGCTTTCCGCGAGACCTATAGTCCCGAGTTCTCGGACAAGCTCTACGTCACCAACGCCGGGCGCGAGTGGATCGACTTTATGAACCTGGGCGTCGACAAGGGCGCCGGCGTCGCGCACCTGTGCGAACACCTGGGCATCGATATCGCCGACGCCGCCGCCGTGGGCGATACGTACAACGACATCCCCATGCTCGAGCGCGTCGGGCACAGCTTTATCGTGGACAATGCCGAAGAGCACATGAACGCGCATGCCAAGTGGCGCATTCCGAGCAACAACGACGGGGGCGTACTGACGCTCATCGACGCCATCTTGGCGGCTCGTTAACGCGGCTCGTCGGACCTGGCCGGGCGAGGCGGGTAAGTTTTTCGTTCGGTCAGGTCCTGGGCTCGCTCGGAAAGCACATTAAGTGCTTTCCGGCTCGTGCGGAATCTACGAAAAACTTACCCGCCTCGCCCGGCCAGGTCCTAGGGTGACTTGCTTGCCGCCCAGATGGCGTCTTGGCGTCTAGATACTTGGCTGATTTTTTTGGAATGAAGGGGGCTCCTTGTTGGCAAGGAGCCCCCTTCTGCTTTTGGTTACTGTGGGTTGTTGGTACGTCTCTATTTGGCATCGGCCCAGGTTATGCCGGTGCTGGCTTCGGCGATTAGGGGGACGCGGAGGTCTACTACGTGTTCCATGACGTCGCGGACCATGGTGGTTAGGCGCTCGACTTCGTCGACGGGGCACTCAAAGTCCAGTTCGTCGTGTACCTGCAAGATCATGTGAGCGGCAAAGCCCTCCTCTTCCAGACGGCGGCTTACGCGGGCCATCGCGATCTTGATGATGTCGGCGGCGGTTCCCTGCATGGGGTGGTTCATAGCCGTGCGCTCGCCAAAACCGCGGAGTTGCGGGTTTTTGGCCTTGAGCTCCGGAATATGACGACGGCGGCCATACATGGTCTCGGCGTAGCCCGTTTGCTTGGCGCGCGCCACCACGTTGTCGAGGAACGTGCGCACGCCCGGGTAGGCCTCGTAGTAGCGGTCGATCATGTCGCGCGCCTCGGCCATTGAGATGTGCAGCGACTGCGACAGACCGTAGGCCTGCTGGCCGTACACGATGCCAAAGTTCACGGCCTTGGCGCGACTGCGCAGATCGGGTGTCACCTCGGACACCGGCACGCCAAATACACGCGCCGCCGTCTCGGCATGGAAGTCCTCGCCCTCGTTAAAGGCACGCACCAGATGTTCATCACCCGAAAGATGCGCGAGCAGGCGCAGCTCGATCTGCGAGTAGTCCACCGCCAAAAAGACGCTGCCCTCGCCCGCCGAGAACGCCGTCTTGACGGTACGCCCCAGCTCCGAGCGCGTCGGAATGTTCTGCAGGTTCGGGTCGCTCGAGGACAGACGCCCCGTCGCGGTGATGGTCTGGTTGTACGTGGTGTGCACTCGACCGTCACCACGGCGCAACGGACCTAGCGTGTCCAGATAGGTCGACTTAATCTTGGACTTCTCACGCCAGTCCAAAATCAGGCGCACGATCTCGTGGTCGCGGGCAAGGTCGCTCAACACCTTGGCGTTGGTCGAATAATAGCCGCGCTTAGTCTTTTTGAGGCCCTTGGTCGGAAGCCCCATAACGTCAAACAGCACGTGCGACAGCTGCATGGGACTGCCAATATTGAAGGTCTCGTCACCCGCCAGGTCGCGAATGCTGCGCTCAACCTCGGCAATCTGGGTCGCCAGACCCTCGGACAGACTGTGCAGGCGCTCGGGGTCCACGAGCATGCCCGCGCGCTCCATCTTGGCAAGCACCGGAACGAGCGGCATCTCGATGCCATCGAACACGTTGGCGGCATTCTCGCGGGCCATGCGGTCACGCAACGGCGCGATCAGCGCCAGCGTCAAGGCCGCCGTGCGAGCGGCGGGCGAAGGAGCGTCCTCACCAGCACCCTCTGCGCCGCGCGCCGCAGGCAGCGTCATTTGCAGATACGTATCGGCAAGATATGCCTCATCGAACTCGGAGCGGTCGGAATCCAGCAGGTAGGCGGCAACCACGGTATCGAAGATACGCGTGGAATCAGCGGACAGCGGATCCATGAGCTCGGGCTCAGAAGAATCGATAGGCGAAAGCTCGTGCAGCAGTGCCTTCATGTCCGGGCTCGCCACGCAGCCCTCCATAAACAGGCGCGCAAGCACGCCGGCAATCACGCCGTGGACGAAGTTGAAGCCCTCAACCTCAGCCGCTGCACCGCTGTCGCCCTCCTCGAGCGCGAACAGGCCCTTGGACGTCGCCAGCCACAGCGTGCGCGTCAGTCCAAAGAGCGCGCCCTCTTCCTTGTCGTCGTCCACCACGGCGGCGACCCACTCGCCGGCATCAATCGCGCGGGAAATCTCAGCCGCAACGGCACCAAGCGCGTCAGCATCGCCCGCGGCTGCGCGAACCATCGCAGGCATCTCAAACACACTGGAGGCAGCAGCAGCCCCGCCCCCGCCACCGATCAGCGCCAAGAAACGGTTCTGCATGGCGGTGATACCAAGCGTGCCCAGCGCCGCGGAAACCTCATCGGCAGAAAACGCCGGAAAGGACGTCGCCTCAAAATCGAGCTCAACGGGCGCATCGGTGCGGATGGTCGCGACCTTGCGGCTCAGCAGGGCATCGTCGATGTGCGCGCGCAGGTTTTCGCCCATCTTGCCCTTGACCTCGTCGGCATGCGCGATGACCTCGTCCAGGCTACCGTACTGCGCAATGAGCGCGCTCGCCTTTTTGGGGCCGATGCCCGGCACGCCGGGGATGTTATCGGACGTGTCGCCCTTCAGACCATAAAAGTCGGGCACGAGCGCCGGCGTGATGCCGTGATACAGATCGTCCACGCTCTCGGGCGTCATGATCGCCACATCGGACAGGCCCTTGCGGGTCGAGACCACGTTGACGTGCTCGGTCACGAGCTGATACATGTCGCGGTCGCCGGTCACCAGCAGCATGTCGCAGCCGGCCTGCTCGCCCAGGCGCGCCATAGTGCCCAGGATGTCATCGCCTTCCCAGCCCTCGGACTGCAAAATCGGCACGTTGAGCGCGACGAGCAGCTCCTTAATCATGGGAAACTGCGCGTGCAGATCGGGGTCCATGGGCGGGCGCTGCGCCTTATACTGCGGCAGCATCTCCATGCGCACGCGCGGCTTGCCCTTGTCAAACGCCACAACAACGCCGTCGGGATTAAAGGCGTCAATCATCTTGAGAAACATGTTCAGGAAGCCGAAGATCGCGTTGGTGGGGCGACCGTCCGGCGCGTTCATAGTCGGCGGCACGGCGTGAAAGGCGCGATGCATGAGCGAGTTGCCGTCGATGACAGCAAAGGTACGGCGCTTGTCAGACATATTGAATACCTCGCTTTGGGCTGGGCACGGTTTGCTCACTCCAGTTTACACGCTCCCCGCCCCGCGGCCACCTCACATCAAGCTCCCCCGCCACCGTGAGCCCGCGCGTGATACGATGGCTCACGGTACATCAACCAGCACGATCGATCCGAAAGGAGCCTGCGTCATGGAGCGTCCCTGCGCATGGAAAAAGTACACGCCACAGCAAATCGAGGAGCTCGAGGAGCTTTGCCGCGGCTATATGCAGTTTTTGAGTGAGAACAAAACCGAGCGCCTCTGCGTCAAGGCCGGCATCAAGATGGCCGAGGAGGCGGGATACGTCGACCTGGAGACCGTAATCGCCGAAGGCCGCGAGCTCAAGGCAGGCGACAAGGTGTACGCCGCCAATCACGGCAAGGACCTTATGCTCGTCAACCTGGGCACCGCCCCGCTCGAGCAGGGCTTTAACATCCTGGGCGCCCACGTGGACTCGCCGCGCCTGGACCTTAAGCAGAACCCCGCCTTCGAGGCCGGCGACATGGCTTATCTCGACACGCACTACTATGGCGGCGTCAAGAGCTATCACTGGGTCGCTTCCCCGCTCGCGCTCGTAGGCGTCATCTGCAAAAAGGACGGCACCACCGTCGACATCAACATCGGCGACAAGGCCGACGACCCGGTCTTTACCATCTCTGACCTGCTGATTCATCTCTCGAGCGAGCAGATGTCCAAGCCCGCCAAGGACGCCGTCGACGCCGAGATCCTCGACGTGATCGTGGGCGGCCGCCCCGTCAAGTTCGATGAGGACGACAAGGACGCCCCCAAGGAGCCCGTCAAGCAGATGTTCCTGGACATCCTCAAGGAGCAGTACGGCGTCGAGGAGGAGGACTTCCTCTCCGCCGAGATCGAGGTCGTGCCCGCCGGCCCGGCCCGCGACATGGGCCTCGACCGCTCCATGATTCTGGGCTATGGCCACGACGACCGTGTCTGCGCCTACCCCTCCATGCTTGCCCAGATCAATGTGGCCAATGTCGAGCGCACGAGCATCACGCTCATCGTCGACAAGGAGGAGATTGGCTCCGTAGGCGCTACCGGCATGACGAGCCGCTTCTTCGAGAACACCGTCGCCGAGATCATGACGCTCGCCGGCGAGGACAGCCCGCTGGCCCTGCGCCGCGCGCTCGCCCGCAGCCGCATGCTCTCCTCCGACGTGTCCGCCGGCTTCGACCCGGGCTATGCCGGCAAGTTCGAGACCAAGAACGCGGCTTTTATGGGTCGCGGCCTGTGCTTTAACAAGTACACGGGCAGCCGCGGCAAGGGTGGCTCCAACGACGCCGATGCCGAGTATGTGGCCCTCATCCGCGACATCATGGACGAGGCCGGCGTGGACTTCCAGACCTGCGAGCTCGGCCGCGTCAACGCTGGTGGCGGCGGCACCATCGCCTACATCATGGCCAAGTACGGTATGAACGTCATCGACTCCGGCGTTGCCGTCCTGTCCATGCACGCCCTGTGGGAGGTCGCCAACAAGGCCGACATCTACGAGGCCTATCGCGGCTACAAGGCCTTCCTCGAGCGCGCCTAGCCAGTCTCCTTTTAACTTGCGGTGAAATACGGACTAAACTGGCCCATAAACGGCCAAAACAGACCGTATTCCACCGCAACTTCCTTTTTGGCAGAGGAGAGTCCATGCTGCAGGTCATCATTTCGCCCGCCAAGCAGATGCGCGCGGCCCAAGATGCTTTTGAAGTCCTGGGCATTCCACCCTTTGTGCGCGAGACGGCTCGCCTCCACCGCGCGCTGCTAGATATCGAGCGGAATGAAGGCAGCGGCGGCCTGCAGGCGCTGTGGAACGTGAGTGACAAACTGCTGGGGCCTTGCCTCAACACCCTGCATGAGTTCGGGCCCATCCTGAAAAGCGGCGATCTCGACAATCCCGCACTCGCCCGTCACCTCTCCCCTGCCGTCATGTCCTATCACGGCATTCAATACCAGAGCATGGCACCCGAGGTGATGGATTCTGCGCAGCTCGCATGGCTGCAAGACCATCTGTGGATCCTCTCCGGCCTCTACGGGTGCGTTCGTCCCTTCCATGCCGTCGAACCGTATCGGCTGGAGATGGGCGCGAAGCTCGCCGTTGACGATGCCCGAGACCTCTACGCGTTTTGGAGCGACAAGCTCGCGCGGGCTATCGCCCCGGCAGGCTCAAACACCACGATCGTCAACCTCGCCAGCGCGGAATACGCCAAAGCCGTTCTGCCCCACCTCGCGGACGACGCCACGGCCGTCACATGCCTCTTTGGCGAGGGTATCCGCAACGGGAAGCCCATCCAACGGTCGACCGCCAGCAAAAAGGCGCGCGGCTCCATGGTGCGGTGGATGGCAGAAAACAAGCTCGAGGATGCAAGCGAACTTACCGCATTCAACATCGGCTATCGGCACATCCCCGAGCTTTCAGACAAAAACGCCCTGGTATTCATGAACGCGCAGGCACAATAGGCCCGCCGTTTCCAAACACCCCGTTACTCCGCCAAGCCATCGGCCTTTGCAATCTCGCTCGTCGAGCCATCTTGGTAGGTAATCTTAACGTGCTCTACGTCGGATACCGCAGCGCCCGCCGGGGGCTCCAAGCGCCATTCCGTCAGCGCAATGTCCATGGTCGTGGGCACGTCCCCTTGATCTTTGAGCTTCACCGTCAGCGTTTTGAGCGTCGCATCAAACGTCACGCGTTCGATTTCTTCGCCCGGAATAGACCCGCCGCTCAGCTGCAGCTGCACAAACTCGTCGCGCGGATACCAATAGTCGCCCGGTGCGGCAACGGTATTGCCGCCCGCGACCCTCACCGTCATTATCGGCAGGGCATCATCAGTCTCGAACTCCCATGCAGCGCCGCCACGACCGCCGAACGTCCAAATACAAAAGGCAATCACCAACACGGCAAGCACCGCAAAACCAATCGCGACAAGGCCATGGTGCGCACGGCCCTCCTCGGCCGATACATCCCATTGTGTCTCTCGATATAGATGCTTGTCTTCCATGTTCGCCTCCCCACGGGCACGCTCGTTGGCCCAATCGTACCCATTCAGGCTATACTTGAGCCCATTACATAAACGGGGAGCTTGCAGGACAAGACGGCAGGCTGAGACTGGGCGCGCCCGCCCTGACCCGCAAACCTGATATGGGTAATGCCAACGAAGGGAGCCGTGCCAATGAGCACACAGACCGAGCCCAAGCTCGTCACGCAAATCGACTTCGCCCGTGCCGGGCAGATCACGCCGCAGATGAAGGAAGTCGCCGAGCGCGAGCATCGCAACCCCGAGTACATCCGCGAGCGCGTGGCCGACGGCCGCATCGCCATTCCCGCCAACATCGTGCACATCAAAAAGGGCATGCGCGCCTTTGGCGTCGGTGAGGGCCTGTCCACCAAGGTCAACGTGAACCTGGGTATCTCGGGCGACAAGGCCGATGCCGCCGAGGAATGGAAGAAGGTCAAGATCGCCGAGGACTTTGGCGCCGACGCCATCATGGACCTCTCCAACTCGGGCAAGACGCGCCAGTTCCGCCAGCAGCTCATCGACGAGACGCCGCTCATGGTAGGCACCGTCCCCATGTACGACGCCATCGGCTACATGGAAAAGCCGCTGGTCAAGCTCACCAAGGACGACCTGTTCGAAGTCGTGCGCGCGCATGCCGAGGACGGCGTGGACTTTATGACCATTCACTGCGGCATCAACAAGTCGGTCACCAAGACCTTTAAGGAGACCGGCCGCCTGATGAACATCGTGAGCCGCGGCGGCTCACTGCTGTTTGGCTGGATGGAGGTCACCGGTAACGAGAACCCGTTCTATGAGTTCTACGACGAGTTGCTCGAGATTTGCCACGAGTACGACGTGACGATTTCGCTCGGCGACTCCTGCCGCCCGGGCTGCCTCTACGACTCCAACGACGCCACCGAGACCGCTGAGATGATCGAGCTGGGCAAGCTGTGCAAGCGCGCTTGGGCCGCCGGCGTCCAGGTCATGGTCGAGGGCCCGGGTCACATGGCGCTCGACGAGATCGCCGCCAACATGAAGCTACAGAAGCGCCTGTGCCACAACGCCCCGTTCTATGTGCTCGGGCCGCTGGTGACCGATATCGGCGTGGGTTACGACCACATCACCGCTGCCATCGGCGGCGCCATCTCCGCCAGCTCCGGTGCCGACTTCCTGTGCTACGTGACACCGGCCGAGCACCTATGCCTGCCCAACGCCCAGGATGTGCTCGACGGCCTCATGGCCACCAAGATCGCCGCACACGCCGCCGACATCGCCAAAAAGGTGCCCCACGCCCGCGACATGGACGACAAGATGGGCCAGGCACGCCGCAAGCTCGACTGGGACGCCATGTGGAAGTGCGCGCTCGACCCGGTCACCGGCAAGAAGCGCTACGAGGAATCCCCCGCCGCCACCGAGGGCACTTGCACCATGTGTGGCAAGATGTGCGCCGTCCGAACCGTCAACAAGATCTTCGAGGGCACCACGATCGACCTCGGCATGGAGGACTAACCCTGTCGCCGCGGCCGCCTCTGGCGGCGAGCTGGTGCCTGTCAATTGTTAACGTGTGAACATTTGCTTGCATTTGCGTAAAGATTGCATCGCCCGCCCGGGTTCGACATAGAGTCGGCCCGGGCATCTTTATAATGCTGGCTTAAAGACCCATTTGATTCCGACCGAACAAGGGAGCGAACATGGATCGTAGTAAGGTACCTGCCGTCCTGTCCATCGCGGGATCCGATTCCAGCGGCGGCGCCGGCATTCAGGCCGACATCAAGACCATCACGGCGCACCGCCTGTATGCCGAGACAGCCATCACAGCCATAACCGCACAAAACACGCTCGGTGTCACCGCCGTGCAGAACATCTCCCCGGATATTGTCGCGGCGCAAATCGATGCCGTTTTTGACGATATTCGACCCAACGCCGTCAAGATTGGCATGGTTTCCTCTGCCGAGATTATCGATGTTATCGCCGACCGCCTGAGCGCTTGGAACGCGACAAACGTTGTCGTCGACCCCGTCATGGTCGCCACCTCGGGCGCGCGGCTGATTGCCGAAGATGCCGCCGAGGCGCTCACCCGCCGCCTGTTCCCGCTAGCGACGGTTATCACGCCCAATATTCCCGAGGCCATGGCTCTGCTCGACTACGAGGTCGACTCCGAGCGCACGCAGCAAAATGCTGCCATGCTCCTCACCCGCCGCTTTGGTTGCGCATCCCTCGTTAAGGGTGGGCATCTTGTCAACGAGGCCAACGATGTACTGGCCGAACCCGCGCCACTCGATGACGAGGGCAACCATCTGGGAGATCCACTCACCACGTGGTTCCGCCACAAGCGCATCGAGACCGACAACACACACGGCACCGGCTGCACGCTCTCGTCCGCCATCGCCTGCGCGCTGGCCCAGGGCATGGATCTTGCCGACGCCGTCAATGCGGGCAAGGCATACCTGACAGGCGCTCTGGCCGCCGGCCTGAACATGGGCAAAGGCTCCGGCCCCGTCAATCACATGTGGCAGTATTAAGATTCGCAGCCCAAGCCACCGCAAAGGGGACAGGCACCTTTGCGGTGGCTTGGGGTCGCGCTACTCACCGAGCATCTCTTGGAGCTTGGCTGCCACGGCGTGACCCAGGCTCTCGTGGCTTTCGGGCATCATATGCAGATAGTCGATATCGCCCGGCTCGGCAAACTCCGCTGCATTCAAAAAGTCGCAGCCAAACTGCTTGGCTACGTGCGCATAGTATTCAGCAAAATGCTCCGAGGCCTCGACGGAACGCTCGTCAAAATCGGTCATATATACGTCGGCGATTTGCGGCTTGATCTTGATAGGCGCCATCAGCAGAATACGCGGGCAGGGTGCGGCATTGGTCCAGGGAAATGCACGCACCGCGCGAATCAGCGCCATGGTGCCACGGGCAATATCGGAGGCCGTCACACCAAAGACCGTCTTGCAATCGTTAGTTCCCAGCATAATAACGATCGCATCCAGCGGCTTATGGGCCTCAAGCAGCATCGGCAGCGCGCGGATGCCGTTAAGATTGGTGTCCAAATGGCACATGTCGTCGCGTACCGTCGTGCGGCCGTTGAGGCCTTCTTCAATTATATGCCAGCCCTCGCCTAAGTCACGTTGGGCCACGCCACACCAGCGCACATCCCGCGCATAGCGCACCGCGGTGCCGTCGCGCATGCCCGCCGGATCGTAACCATAGGTGTTGCTGTCGCCAAAGCATAGAACGTTTTTCATCGTAAGCCCTTCCTTTAGTAAAAAGCCGACGGGAGCAGCCTCTCCCGCCGGCTCGACCTATCTGTCAGCACGTACCGATTACAGGTACTTGCGCCAGTCGTCGTCATCCTCGTCGTCCTCGGCAGCGGCCTGGGCCTGCTCGGCGGCGCGAGCTGCCGCAGCGCGAGCGGCAACCTGGGCATAGGACTCCTCGTTGCGCTCGGGGAAGTTTGCCAGCACGTGCTCGAACTTGGCAAAATCCTCATCCCAGCGCGTAGAAGGCACGGCAAAAAAGACCTGCTTGACCTTAAAGTCGCCCGACGCGAGCTCCTTGCGGAAGAGCTCGGCCACGGCCTCTGCGTCAAAGCCGTTGTTGTCGCAGCCCCAAGCGCCCAGCACGAGCTTCTCGCGACCCAGCTCGTCGCAGATGGCAAGCACAAAGCGAATGCGGTCGCGCAGGGCATCCAGCAGAGCATCGTCGCTCACGCGATACTCCTGGCGGGCGCGCTTAACGTTGGGCGCGGCGGCCACGATCACGTCGGCGTATGCATGCACGTGGTTGCGGTCGAAGCGCACCGCAGGCACCACCAGCGCACGGTTTCGGTAAAGCTCGCAGTTGATGTTGCGGCGACGGTTCTCGCCGTACCATTTGCGCTGCTTATCGAGAACGTTGTACAGATACGAATCGGCGCACAGCGTGGCCTCCTGGCCCAGATAGCCCTGAATATAGCCACCGCCCGGGTTGGTGAACGAGGCAAAGGCGAGCACGGCCATGTCGCAGAACTGCGCATAGCCACGACCGTTGTCCAAGATGGCCTGCGTGGCGGAGGCATCGAGCACAGTGACCTCGGGCAGAACCGGAGCGGGCTCCTCAGCAGGCGCGGACTCAGCTTCGGCGATTTCCTCGGCAGGCTCCTCGACGGGCTCGAGCGCTGCCTCGACCTCGGCAGCCTCCGCGCCCTCGACGTCCTCGGCAACCTGTTCTTCGGTGGCCACAGCACTCTGAACCTTGGCCTTCATCGCCGCGACAAAGCCGGCAGGCATACCGTCAAACTCGCGAACACCGGCAAGCGAACGCTCGATATCCTTGGCGCACGCTTCGGACACAGTTGCCACGTGACGCTCGGCGGCCTTGGCACGGGCCTCGCGCTTGGGATTGGGCTGACCCGCGCGATTAGACCTGCGGTTACGGTTCCTGTTGTCGACGTCTGCCATAAGTGGCCACCTTTCCTGTCGCTGCCGCTATCGGCTTTTTCCATCCATGATACCCCGCCGCGTACAAAAAAGACGGCCCCGAAGGACCGCCTTTCGCATCGATTTACACGCACGGCAAGCACCGCCGCAATTCGCCACTAGTCGCGACGGCCAAGGATGTTCAGGATGCGCAGGAACACGTTGATAATGTCCACGAACAGATTGGACGCCATGAGCACGGCGTTGGGCAGTGTAGGCGGCACTGTCGTGGCAACATAGGTGTCGTAGCCAATAAAGCCGGCGAACACCACGATCACGATCAGGTCGGTGATGGTCTGCGAGACGCCCATGAACATCAGCACGATCTCAACCAGAATAGTGGCGAGCAGAATGCCAAAACCGATGCCATATACGCGCTGGAAAAACTTGGGGAACGTCACGCCCAAGGCGCCAAAGACAAAGGTGATGGCGGCCGTGGCGATAAAGGCAGTGTTGATGGTGGGCAGGTCGTAGTTGGCAAGGCCAAACGACGCGGTCAGGCCAAAGGTACTCGCAAAGATTACGTAGCCCACAAGGGACAGGCCCACGGACTGTTTGCTGGCAGCAGCCGACATCATAACCATGCCGACGATGGTCAACATAAACGAGCCAAAGACCAGCGGCAAGGCGGCGCCGCTCATCATCATGCGCGCAAACGACATGGTGCTCGTAAAGTAGGCGCCGGCGCCCATGGCGCAAAAGCCCAAGAAGATCAGGGCAGACATGGTGAGATTGTACGCGCGCGGCGACATCTCCTTGGCGCGGCTTGCGCCGCTCTCGACGGGGCCGTTCTGATAGCCCTGGATATCGTTCATAGGTTCGTCCTTTCAAAAAGCGCCACAAATAACGGCGCAGTAGCTGACAAGATTCCTGTCATTGTACCCGAACGCCGTGCGTCCTTACCTACGGCGCTCGCCCTCAAGCGTACGGTCGAATGCCCACACCCACCAACGCATCAGGTGGGCCTGCGAGCCATCTGGTCGTTCACGCGTCTGGTCCTCCAGATACAACTCGGTCGCGTGCCCGCCAAAACGTACCTTATAGGTTGCCGTACGGATGCCGTGAACCGTCAGGCCAAACCCAGCGGTCGAGACAATCTCGTCAATCGTAAAGCAACGACCGTCGACCCAGCAGACGGTGACCGGCACGACCTGTCCGCCCGCGAGGATGCGAGCCACGACGTCCACATACTGCTTGTGCACGCGCCGAGTTTTGCCATCTGTCTGTCGATATTCCATGTCTCCTATTATCGAACGCATGTTTGCATGTTGTAAAGCGAACAGACTGTGGTTTTGGAGTGTCGAAGCGAACGCGCGTGTCCGCATGGCGTGATAGCAAAAAGAACACCCACGGTCAACAGGGCTAATATTCTATTTTAGTGCCAAAAAATTACTTCTCCCATCAGAACTCGGCAAAGAAACCCGTAGGAGGTGATACGATTTATCATGTTTTTGTAACGTGTCTGCAAACTTCGAGAAAGCCCATATATGGACGTAACGTTCTCAACCTTCCTCGGCCAAATTGTGTCGAACCCAGTCCTTGCCGTCACCGTGATCCTCGCGTTGGGCGCCATCTTCGTCAATGGATGGACCGACGCGCCCAACGCCATCGCGACCTGCGTCACTACGCGTTGCATGCCCGCCCGCGCCGCCATTCTCATGAGCGCCGCATTCAACTTCCTCGGCGTGCTCATCATGACGCACTTTAATGCGAGCGTCGCCAACACCATCTCACATATCGTCGATTTTGGCGGAAACAGCACCATGGCGCTCGCCTGCCTGTGCGCGGCGCTGTTCTCCATCGTCGTCTACGGCGCCACAGCGTCGCGTTTTGGCATCCCCACCTCGCAAAGCCACAGCCTTATCGCCGGCCTGACCGGTGCCGCTATCGCCCTCGGCGGCGCGAGCAGCGTCAACGTCCACGAGTGGATGAAGGTCATCTACGGCCTGGCGCTCTCCATCGGCCTGGGCTTTGTCATGGGCTGGGTCCTGTGCAAACTCGTCTCGATTCTTTTCGCCGCCGCCAACAGGCGACGTGCCAATGTCTTCTTTAAATACGCTCAGATCGCGAGCGCTGCGGCCATGAGCTTTATGCACGGCGCGCAGGATGGACAGAAGTTCATCGGCGTGCTCTTTTTAGGCGTGGCCTTCGCAAACGGCCAGACCAGCGTCGGCGATGCCGGCATCCCCATCTGGATTATGCTGCTGTGCTCGGCCACCATGGGTATCGGCACCAGCGTGGGCGGTGAGCGCATCATCAAGTCCGTCGGCCAGAGCATGGTTAAGCTCGAGAAGTATCAGGGCTTCTCCGCCGACCTCGCGGGCGCCGCGAACCTGCTGCTTGCCACCCTTACCGGCATCCCCGTGTCCTCCACACACATCAAGACCTGCGCCATCATGGGCGTCGGTGCCGTCAAGCGCCTCTCGGCCATCAACTTCGGCGTCGTCAAGGACATGATGTTCACCTGGTTCTTCACCTTCCCCGCCTGCGGACTCATCAGCTTTGTCATGGCCAAGCTGTTCATGATGTTCCTCTAGTCAAACCGAACGTCCATCTGGACCGCAACACTTCGCCCACCCGTCTTCGCCTCGAAAGGACCCACCCATGGCTAAGAAACCCGATTCGTTCTACTTTGACAACTACGTCGCCTGCGCCGACCTCGCCGTCCAGGCCGCCGAGCTGCTTACCCAGATTTTTGAGAACTTCGATCCCGCGCAGATTCACGACATGCTCAATAAGATGCATGCGATTGAGCATGCGGCAGACAAGAAGCACCACGAGCTCGAAGACGCCCTGCTCACCGCCTTTATCACCCCGCTCGAGCGCGAGGATCTGGATCTGATGAGCTGCGCGCTCGACACCGTGCTCGACCGTATTGAGGGCGTCGTGCAGCGCGTCTACTTCACCAACATTCAGAGCATCCATCCCGACGCCATCGTCATCGCCCACAAGGTGACTGACGCCTGCCGCGCCATGAAAGACCTGATGGTCGAGCTTCCCAACTACCGCAAGTCCAAAACGCTGCGCGAGCTGGTCATCCAGATCAACACCATCGAGTCCGAGGCCGACGAGCTCTACATCAACGCCATGCGCAACCTGCACGTTAACGGCAAGGATCCGCTCGAGGTCATCGCTTGGCGTGACGTGTACGCCTTCCTGGAGTACTGCGCCGACTGCTGCGAGAATGTGGCCGATGTCGTGGATTCGATTGTCATGAAGAACAGTTAATTGGGGGTACATGTCCCACCGGTCGCGGGCCCGGCCACTAATAACCTTTTTCACTCCGGCTGCAAGCAGAGTCGTTCAAAAGGTTATTAGTGGCCGGGCCCGCTCCCTTATGCACCACCATTGGGAACTTTGGCTGATAGGTTTAGCGCGATGGGGGTTTGGCTGAAGGGACCTTTGGTATCCGTTCGGACACTTTGGCCCTTGATGAGCGTTTGGCTGATTGCTGCTTTGGGTACCGTTTGGGTTACTTTGGGTTTGTTTGATTTTTAATTGTTGGAGGGCTTGTATGTCTTATTTGGATCTGGCTCGGGGTCGGTATTCTTGTCGCGAGTTTGAGAATCGTCCTGTTGAGCAGTCGGTGGTGGATGCCATTGTTGAGGCTGGGCGTATTGCTCCTTCTGCTTGTAATAATCATCCAACCCGTGTGATGGTGTTGGATACGCCTGAGCTTCTGGAGAAGGCTGCTGCTTGTCAGCCTCGGTTTGCTCGTGATGGATCTATCTTTGGCGCTCCGCTCATCTTCCTTATTTGTAGTGTTACCGAAGACGCTTGGGTGCGCCCGTATGACCAGATGAATTCCAGTGAAATCGATACGTCCATAGTGTGCGATCAGATGATGATGGAGGCCACCGAGCAGGGCCTGGGAACGTGCTGGGTATGCCATTTTAAGCCCGAGGTGGCACAGGAGCAGTTCAACCTGCCCAAAGGCGTTTATCCCTATCACATGCTCGTCTGCGGATATCCTGCCGACCACATCGCCGATCCCGAGCATCGCGAGGCCCGTACCATTCCCCTCTCCGACTTCCTCCTCAAGTAGGTTTTGGGACATGCCTTAAAACCTACCCTTGACCGCTCACCCGTTCGCCGAGTTCTGCGCCACTATGTGCAGGGCTCGGTTTTTTATGTTGCGCGCCCCTGCACAGTCATAAAAAAGGACCCGCAAGCTGCGGGTCCTTTCTAGGCACTAAATTGTAGGCCGAATGTTAGTCGAGGTCGTCGGCAGCGAAGTTGTCGATCGGGGCGAAGGGATCGGCCACGGGGACAACCGGGTCAGCGACGGGCAGCGGCTCGGCGGGAACAGTCACCGCAGGAGAAGCGGCAGAACCGACCGGCGTAGAGGCCATCAGATCGGCCGGGAAGGAGTTCTGGGCATCGTCCATAAAGTGCTGGATGAGCTTGAGATACTCGGCCTTGAACTCCTCACGGGAAGCTTTGAGACGATCGATCTCCTCGAGCTCGGCCTGCTTTTCGGTCAGAGCCTGGCGGATAACCTCGCGGGCCTTGGCGTCAGCCTCGTTGCGGATACGCTCAGCGTTCTCGTTGGCATCGTTGACGATGGTCTCAGCGGTCTGCTGGGCAGCAATCAGGGCGGCGGAAATCTGGCGCTCCTGAGCGGAGAAGTCAGGGGCGGGAGCAGCCACGGGGGCGGCAGGAACGGCCTGGTCGGCGGTATCCTGAGCCTGGGCAAGCTGAGCCTGTGCATCGGCAAGCTGCTGCTCGGTAGCAGTCAGACGACCCTTAAGGTCAACGATCTTAGCGAGCATAGCGTCAACCTCGGAGGACAGCGTCTCCAAGAAGACGTCGACCTCGGCAGGATCGTAGCCACGCTTGGCCTCAGAGAAAGTCTGAGCCTGGATGTCTGCAGGGGTAATAGCCATAACAAGTCTCCTTTTTCATCGCCTCGGCGCTACACGCCCGACGTAAGTTACTAAGTCAGTTCTACACGAGTATACCTATAAGAAGCTGCAGAACCAGCCTCTGCACCAACTGCAACGCAATAATCGCAACGACCGGCGAAAAATCGATACCGCCCATCGGCGGGATGAAACGACGGAACAGGTTAAGCCACGGACCGCACACGCTATCAAGCACCGCAGCAATATCCTGAAGCAAACCACCCTGCTTCATGGGAATCCACGTCATAAAGCAGTAGACGACAATGAGCGTGGAATAGAAATTGAACAGCGTGTTGACCAGCTGGACGATAGTGTAGATGTTGATGGGAATCTCCTCGTCTTGTCTTTACTTAAGGTAGCCGTCGGCACGAAGCTTCTTGAGATCGGAATCTTTGACCTCGCAGCCGGCGGGCAGCACCATGAACACGCGGTCGCCCACCTCCTTGACCGTGGCACCCAGACCGCAGGCAAAGCCGTAAGAGAAGTCCAAGACGCGCTTGGCCACTTCGGTGCGTACGCCCACAAAAATCAGTGCGACAGGCTGCTTGGTGCGAACGCGGCGCACCACGGTCTCCACGTCGTCATAGCTCTCGGGGCGCAGGACATAGGCCGGCAGCTGCGGCGTGGCGTTGATGATATTGCTCGCATAGGCCGAGGCATCGCTCGGTGCAGGCGCGGGTGCAGCGGCGGCACGGGCGCGGGTATTCTCGGCGTAGCTCGACGGCGTGTCATAGGCACCAGGACGATAACCGCTCGCAACACTGTCCTGCGAGCGCGAAGGCGGGTTATACGTCGTGGCATGGCGGGAGTCATCGCCGACCAGCTGACCGGAGCGCGTATACACGGCAACCGACTCAGCTTCACCGCGGCGCGTCTGACCAAGCAGGCCGTTGCTCGGCTCGTCTTGGGTATAGAAGCCCTCGCCCGAAGCACCGCTGTAGCCGTTGCCCTGATAGCCATCGTCATAGCCATCATCGTAGCCGTAGTCGTCGTCCTGGCCATAACCCTGGTCGTAACCCTGCTGGCCGCCCAGGTGCATCTTATTTTTAATCTCGTCAAGGAAGCCCATGGTTGTGTCCTCTCGCGGTTTAGTGCAGGCGCCCCGATAATCAGTGCGCACTTCAGAGCCTTATTTTACTGCAAACTCCGGGCTAAATACTACCCTGCCCAGGCGAACGAGCGTAGAGCCCTCCTCAAGGGCAGGCTCAAAGTCCTCGCTCATACCGCAGGAAAGCTCAGGCAGGTTCAAATCGGGATGCGCCGCCTCCAGCTCATCCCTCAGCTCACGAAGCCCCGCAAAGGTGCGGCGTGCCACATCCTTATTCCCCCGGGGCGCCATAGTCATAAGCCCCTGTACGCAAATTCCCTCAAGTTCCGCAAGCTCACCCGCGGCGGCGCGAATCTCATCGGGCGAAAAGCCTCCCTTCGACTCCTCACCACTCACATTGACCTCAATGAGCACACGCTGGGGGCCGGCGAGCTCGCCTGCCTCAATCTTGCGGACAGCACGGCTCGAGATCGCCTGCGCCAGATGCAGCGAACCCACCGAGTGAATCAGCTCGGCTGAGCCCAGCACCGCATTGATCTTATTGGTCTGCAGGTTGCCGATCATATCGAAGCGCACCTCGGGCAGCTCCGGATGCTCCGCCAGACCCGTGAGCTTGCGAACCAGCTCCTGCGGGCGGTTCTCGGCAAAATGGCGATACCCCGCCTGGATGGCGGCAACGGTCTCATCGACACCAACGGTCTTGGACACGGCAATGAGGCGCGCGGCGTCGTGGGGACGGCCTGCGCGATCGAGCGCCGCATAAAAACGTTCAAGAATCTGCTCGCGGCGAGCGCGCATCAAGTCCAAATAGTTATCCATTGCTAATCGCCTCCGCTGACAGCCAAACAAGTAGTCCCATGCTAACGCAAGAGCGCGGCCCCGCATGTGCAAGGCCGCGCTCACTTAGGTATTTACAATCTTTCGACGAACGGGGTTACTTACTCCTCGTCGTCCTCGCCATCGTCCTCGTCCTCAAGATGATCGAGCAGATAGCGAAGACCCTCGCTGACCTCGTTAACGGGCACCTTGGCAACGTAGTGCGCGTCGACGGCGGGCCTCATGATAACACCCTCGCCCGAAGGCACACGCATGCTCTCGAGCTCATCCTCATCAGTGCGGGCGATATCGCCGGCATTCATGCGCTGACCAGTCAACAGGAAGGTCAGACGGCAAGCGGCATCGATGGAAATCGAAGCGATGCGATCGAGGTAGCGCGAAACCATGATAGCGCGGCGCAGGTCGTCATAGTTGCTGTCGTCGTCCATAAAGTCGCCCGTATCCATACGGTTAAAGGTGCGGAAGAACTTCTCGTAGGCGGCGTGCACTGGCTCGTCCTCGACGGCCAAGTTGCAAATGATGGACATGTCATTGGTGACGAGCGCGGAAAGCGAAGAGCCCAGCACCTGGTAGACGGCCTCAGCCTCGGCCTCGACCGTGCCGACAAGCTCCTTGGGCAGCGAGATATCGGCCTTGATCATATGACGCGTGGCGCGGCAGATCTGGCGAACCTTATCGGTCATGCGCTGCAGGTTAAAGTCGACGTAGATGATCGTCTGAAGCAGGCGGAAGTCGGAGGCGACCGGTGACTGCGTGGCGATCAGGTTGTAGCAGACGGCCTCCAGGTTGGCGCAGCGTGCGTCAATCGAAAGCGTGCGCTTCTTGGTCTTGGTGGCGAGCTTGCGGTCGTCGGTCACATAGGCCTTCACGGCATCGTGGAGGGCCAGATCGACGGCCTCGTAGATGCTCAGCATCTCGTGGCGGGCCTCGATGAGCTGACGGGAAAACAGTTTGCGCATGGTTCACTCCAATCAGTTGGGTGCGGTCATGCCGCCCGCACAGTGAATACGCACCGGACCAGGTCCGATCGGCTTGGGACTAGTCGCACCGATCAGCCAAAGCGGCCGGTGATATAGTCTTCCGTCCGCGAGTCCACCGGGCTGGTGAAGATCGCGTCGGTTTGACCATACTCGATGAGTGTGGCGGGCTCGCCGGCAACTTCCTGCAAGAAGAATGCGGTGTAGTCGCTGATACGAGCTGCTTGCTGCATTGAATGCGTGACGATGATGATCGTCATCTCGGGCGCCAGCTCGGCCATCAAATCCTCGACCTTAGAGACGGACGTGGGGTCGATGGCGGAGCAGGGCTCGTCCATCAGAAGGACATCGGGTTGCACCGCAAGCACGCGCGCGATGCACAGACGCTGCTGCTGACCGCCCGAGAGCGCCAAACCATCCTTGTTGAGCTGATTGGATACCTCTTTCCAGAGGTTGGCGCGCTTGAGCGATTCTTCCACGATGTCATCGAGGTCGCTTTTGCTAGTCACGCCCTGCAGACGAGGGCCAAAGGCGACATTCTCGTAGATGGATTTGGGAAACGGGTTGGGCTGCTGAAAGATCATGCCCACGCGACGACGGAGATCGACCGGGTCGACACCCTCGGCATAGATATCGTTGCCGTCGAGCGTCATGGTGCCCTCGATGCGCGTGTCCTCGATCAGGTCGTTCATGCGGTTGATGCAGCGCAAAAACGTCGATTTGCCGCAGCCCGAAGGGCCAATAAACGAGGTGATGGCGTTTTTGGCGATGTTGAGGTCGAGCCCCGTCAGCGCATGAAAGTCACCGTACCAAAAGTTGAAATCCTTGGCCGTAATGGCCGCTTGCTCCAGCGTGGGAGCGGACTGATAAACGGACATGGGACTCCTTAACTAGCGACGCTTGCGCGACAGGAAGCGCGCAAACAGGTTGAAGGCCAGAATGATCACCATCAGCAAGAGCGCGGTGCCGTAGGCTGCGTTCATGTTGATGCCGTCGTTGGCAAGCAGGTACAGGTGAACCGTCATGGGGCGGCCGGAATCGAGCGGCGAAATAGGTAGATTGATGGCCTGCCCCATGGTGTAGAGCACCACCGCGGTCTCGCCAATGGCACGGCCGATGGCAAGGACGATGCCCGTGGCAATACGGCCAAAGGCAGAAGGAAGCACGATCTTGGAGACAACCTGCCACTTGGTGGCGCCCAGACCGTACGCGCCCCAACGGATATAGCGCGGAACGGCGCGAATGGCCTCTTCGGTGGTGCGCATGACGATGGGAAGCATCAAGAGCGCGAGTGCCAGGGCGGCAGAGACCATCGAAAGGCCCAAGCCCATGGCCTCGACAAACAAGGCGTAGCCAAACAGACCCATAACGATGGAGGGCACCGAGGCCAAAGCGTCAGCAGCGTAGCGAATGAGCTCGACGACCTTGCCCTGCTTGGCGTACTCGGCCAGATAGACGGCTGCCAGCACAGCGATCGGCGTGCAGATAAGCATGGCGAGCGCCGTCACATAGACGGTCGAGACGATCGTGGGCCAAATACCGCCCTCGGCGTTGACGCCCTGGGGCCAACCGAAGATAAAGTCGAGCGAGATGTGTGGCAGGCCGTTGATGACCACGTAGGCGATGATAGCGACCAGCACCAGCGTGGTGATGTAGGCAGCGGCACGGAACACGCCAAGCATGATCTTGTTGGACAGGTCCTTGTTGATGCGGCCCTTCTTGCCGTGGGAAAGGGCACGCTTGATGCGCTCGCGCGACGAGGTCGTATCGACCGTCGTGTCAACGGAATCGGACATAGCCTACCCCCTCTTCTTCTTGGAAATCAGACGGACGATGCCCACCAGTGTGGCGGAGATGATAAACAGGACCACACCCATGCCGAACAGCGCCGAGCGGTGCAGACCCGAGGAATAGCTCATGTCGAGCGCAATCTGGCTCGTGAGCGTCGAGATGGGGCTCGCAATGCTGTCGGGAATAACCGGGGCGTTACCTACGACCATGAGCACGGCCATGGTCTCGCCGATGGCACGGCCCATACCCAGCACGATGGCATCAACGATACCCAGCTTCGCGGCAGGTAGCACGACCTTATAGATGGTCTGCCACTTGGTGGCGCCCATGGCATACGATGCCTCGCGAATGCCCATGGGAATGGAATTGAGAGCATCGATGGTGAGCGTGGTGATGGTAGGGACGATCATGATGGCGAGCACAAACCACGCCGTCAGCGCACCAAAACCAAGGCCGCCGGTCAGTTGTGCGATAAACGGGCGGATGATGATCATGCCAAAGAAGCCGTAGATGATGGAGGGTATGCCCGCCAGCAGGTCAACGGCGGGGCTGATGAGCTTGCGCACGCGCTTGCTGGCAATCTCGACCAGGTAAACGGCCGTACCCACGCCCAGCGGCACGCCCATGGCGAGCGCACCGACGGTCACCAGACCCGAGCCGGCAAGCAGCGACAAGATGCCGTAGTGGCCCTCGGAAGGCGCCCACGTAAAGCTAAAGAAGTCCGCCAGACCGATGTCAGTAAAGACGGGCAGCGCCGAGTACGTGGTAAAGACAAAAATCAGGATGACGGTAACGACCGCCAAGAACGCGCAGGCAAAGAAGATCCACTGCAGCGCCTTCTCCTTGATATAGGTACTGTGCGATACGAGCGCCAGCTCGCGCTTCTTGGGCGTCTGAACATTCTGCTCAGTCTGGGAGTTTTCCTGTGCTTCCATGCTACTCACTCCCCTTCTCGTCGTTGGTGACGGGAATAAAGCCCGCCTCGCGAATCTGCTTGTCCATCTTTTCGGACGTCACATAGTCGATGTAATCCTGCGCCTGCTGCGAAGGCGCACCCTTCACAAAGAAGTAAAGGTCGCGTGAGATGGGATAGCCGCCGCTCGCGACCGTCTTCTCGGACGCCTCAACATGATTGACCGAGACGGCCTTGACCGAGGTCTTGGCGTTGAGACTATCGACGAAGCCCAGCGAAATGTAGCCAATGGCACCGCGCGAACGAGATACCACGTCGCGCACCTGGCCCGTGCCCGAAAGAACGGCCGAGCGGCGATCGAACGGGGTGCCGTCCATCACGATGGTGCGGAAGGCCTCACGCGTGCCGGACGCCTCATCTCGATTGATGACCTGGATCCTCAGGTCCTCGCCACCGACTTCTTTCCAGTTGGTGATCTTGCCGGCGTAAATATCGCGGAGCTGCTCGGTCGAGAGGTTATCGACCGGGTTATCGTCGTTCACGATGACCGCGATACCGTCGTGGGCAATGACGATGGGAGTCAGGCCCAGATCCTGTTCGTCGGCATTGAGTCCACGGGAGGAGCTGGCGATATCGGCCGTGCCGGCGCTGACGGCCTCGATGCCAGCGGAAGAACCCAAACCGGAAACGAGCACGTCGATGCCGGTCTCCTCCTTAAAGCCCTCGGCCGCAATCTCGGCGATAGGAAGGCAGGTCGTGGAGCCGGCGACGGTAATGGAAGAGGTAGAAGATCCCGAAGAACAGGCGCACAGCGTAAGCGTAAGCACAGCGGCGCTCAGGACCGATACGATCTTTCTCATAGCATCACGCCGATCGCAGCATGGCGCCCACAGGTGCCGTCCTCGTTACGGTAGGAATAAAAGCGGTCGTTCTGACGCACAGTCGAAAGCTGGGTATCCACGATATTATCCGCGTCGACACCGACATCTACCAGCGCCTCGCGAATGGCAGCGGAAAGATCGAGCATGCGAGAGGCACTCGCATCGATGCAAGAGAACTCGGCGGCAAAGCGATCCATGAGTTCCTGGGATACCTCATATTCGTCACCCAAGATATGGGGGCCGATATAGGCGGAAACGTTGCTCGCATCGCAGCCGGCAGCATCGCAAAGCGCCTGGCACGCCTTGGCAGAAATACGTGCAATCGTGCCCTTCCAACCGGAGTGCACCACGGCAAATCCGCCAGGGGCCACCAGCACCACGGGAACGCAGTCGGCAAAGCAGAGCAGCACGGGCACGTTATGCGCCGTGCAGACGATGGCATCACAGCCCTCGGCAATCTGCTCGCGAACGTCCTCAAGGTCATCGGCGCCGTTCGAGGTCACCGCAACGATATGATCACCATGGACCTGATTGGGAACGAGCAGGTTGTGCTCGCACTCGGCGGCACCCATAGCTTCGAGCGCACGACGACGATTTTCTTGAACAGCAAAGGGGTCATCGCCAACATGCGAGCCCAAGTTGAGTGAGGAGTACGCATCTTCGGAAACGCCACCGGCGCGCTCGGTGAAGGCAAAGCGAACATCGGATGTCGCGCCCTCCACCAACGTAACTCCATCATGGTCGACACGCGAAACGTTGTCCGCACGTGCTGCCATACTAAAGCCTCCTAATAACACAAGTACCGCGGCATCGCCGCTACAGCCCGCGTTTATACGGCTGTCATACTTCTCTAAAAGGATACCTGCTGCGCTGGAGGCAATCGTAAAGGGAACGTAAAGAGATTGGAGGTTCTAGTTTACAAAGTCGAAATTAAAAGGGCGCGTCCATACGGACACGCCCCTGTGCACAACAATGCAAAGAACGACTTAGAAGCTACCGCGCTTCAGGAAGTCGGGAAGCTCGAACTGATCGTTGCCGAAGTTAGGAAGCTCGGTGCCACCGACGTTGCGGGTCGGAGCGGCCTGAGCCGGGCTCGTGGCAGGAGCGGTGCGCTGCGGCTCAGCGGAGGCAGCGGCCTTGCTCTGAGACTGCTGAGCAGCAAAGAGCTCGTCCTGACGGTTGACGTTGGAGTCGGAGAAGCCCGTAGCGATGACGGTGATACGCACCTGATCGCCCAGGGACTCGTCGACAACGGTACCGAAGATGATGTTGGCCTCGGGGTCGACGGCGTTGGCGACAACGTCGGCGGCGTCGCTGATCTCCTGGATGCCCAGGTCCTTGGAACCGGCGATGGAGAGCAGCACGCGCGTGGCACCATCGATGGAGCTCTCGAGCAGCGGGCTGGAGATGGCCTGCTGGGCAGCGTCGACGGCACGGGTATCCCCAGAAGAGGTACCGATACCCATCATGGCGGTACCGGCCTGCTTCATGATGGTCTTAACATCGGCGAAGTCCAGGTTGATGATACCGGGGACGGTGATGAGGTCGGTGATGCCCTGGGTGCCCTGGGAAAGGACGCCATCGGCAATCGCGAAGGCCTCGAGCATGGTGGTCTTCTTCTCGGCGATGTCGAGCAGCTTATCGTTAGGGATGACGATCATGGTGTCGACGCAATCGGAGAGGGTCTTGATGCCCTCCTCGGCGCTCTTCTTGCGCTTGCGGCCCTCGAAGGTGAAGGGCTTGGTCACGACGGCGACGGTCAGCGCACCGACCTCGTTCATCGCGATATCGGCAACGATGGGAGCAGCGCCGGTACCGGTGCCACCGCCCTCGCCGCAGGTGATGAACACCATGTCGGCGCCAGCGAGCGCCTCGGCAATGTCGTCGCGGGACTCATCGGCAGCCTTGCGGCCAACCTCGGGGTTGGCGCCGGCGCCCAGGCCGCGGGTAAGGTCGGTGCCGATGTGCACCTTGATATCGGCATCAGAGATCGCGAGTGCCTGAGCATCGGTGTTGATGGCAACAAACTCGACGCCGCGGATGCCCTCTTCGATCATTCGATTGACCGCGTTGGTACCGCCGCCGCCGACGCCGACCACCTTAATGACGGCAAGGTAGTTGTTGATCTCTGTCTCGTGCATGTCGGTCCTCCGAACAAAGGTTATAGCCATAGCATGGGTCGACCCCTGCGCACATTAACCTTCAGGTTGAAAGTAAATGCAAAGGTAAACCGTATTATGTTTGCACATTATGAACGTATCAGTCAAATAATTGACCGTGAAAACCAAACAAACCAGATAAACGGCGTGGTATGGCCCCTCAACAAAGTAACAACCAGCGTTACGAGGTCGGAGCATTCCTAAATGTATAGTTGCCCGGAGAGCGCACATTGATATACGTTACGCCCTCTACCTGCGAAAGCAACTTGGTGACTACGCGTTCTTTCTTGGCGATATCGTCCGAATCGCCCAGCGACACCTCAATGCCGTTATTGAGGTTTGCCGAGATGGCTTCGACCGAAGGCGTGGAAATATCCTTGACTTGTCCCAAGAACTCGCTCGAAAAACCACGCACATAATCCAGGCCGGCCTTAACGGCCTTGGAGCTCACCGCCTGGCCGGAAACCGGAGCGACATCCGCCGAGACATCAGTCAACAGCACCGCGCCATAATGTTTAGCGAGCGCCAGCGCGGCATCGATTCCGGTCAAGGTATTTGAACCCTGCCCTGTCGTGATGACGTTGCCCTGGTCGTCCACTTCGACCGACGTCGACAGTGGGGCGATCCAAGTGTCATCATCCCCGATGGCCCAAGCAAGGTCATCGGAGCTGATATAGGCAATTGCGATGACCTTGCGCTCCATCGGCGTAATGATGAGCGTATGCGGGAACTGACGCTGGACATCCACGCCCGAGACCCACGGGTTCTGCTTGAGGTCCTCGGTAATCTGGTCGGGATCGACGTTAAAAAGCGACGTTCCCTCGGGCAAATCGATCAGCTGGATAGCATCGTGCTTCGTCACATGCTCGCTGCCTTGAATCTGAATATCAGTGGCGGTAAACAATCCAGAGTTGATCACCACGATGGCAACGACGACGAGCACGGCCAAGACGGCCAGAACGCCGCCCACGATTTTGCCTTTGCCTGCAACGGCTGAAGCGGCGTCTGATGTTTTATTTGCCATCGCCCCAAGTGAAGACAACGGGTTGACACCTTTTTTACTCGAAGGCTTCTTGGCGGTAGCCGGCACCGATGTCAGCGAGCGCGGTTTCGATGCGCCCAGCGTGCGACCCGGACGAGCCGCATTAGTTCCCGTCGAGGGCTTAGGAGTTGCCATGGGACGGGCAGGCTTGGCGCCCATAACAGGCTTTGACGTCACCGAGGGACGCGAGGACTTTTTTGCGGCCGGACGATTACCGAGCTGCGAGCCGACGACCGGACGACCGGCCTGTCGAGCATGCCCGACAGACTTAGAGTGCGCGACGGTATTGCGTTGAGGTTTGGCAGGCGCGCCGGAACACCCTCCGGCGCGGCGGAAGGTGGGTTTCGATGCTCTAGAAGCCGAGGAATTTAACTTCCGGTCTGAGCTCGATGCCATACGCCTCCCTCACCTTTCCGTGCACATGTCTGATAACCGCGGCAACGTCATCGGCCGAGGCAGTTCCGTTATTAACGATAAAATTAGCGTGAACGGGCGAAACTTCCGCGCCGCCAATCGAAAAACCCTTTAATCCACAATCCTCGATAAGCTTGCCCACGCTCGCATCGGGCGGGTTGCGAAAGACCGACCCGCAGGATGCGCGACCCATGGGCTGCGTACGCTTGCGCCTCGTCAGGTACCGTTCCATGCGCTCGCGAATGTCGGCCTTGGGCGCCGGTTTAAGCTTGAGCACGCACTCGAGGATGATCTCATTGCGGGGAAGGCTACATTCGCGGTAGCCCCAAGTGATCTCGGACCCCGCATAATGCTTGATACCGGATGCCGGGTCAAACGTTACGACATCCTCAACCAGCGAGCCAATCCACTCGGTCCGTGTGCCGGCATTCATAGATATCGCACCGCCGACCGAGCCAGGGATGCCAACGGCAAACTCAAGGCCCGAGAGGCTACGCGACAGGGCATCGTTGACCAGGCGCGCAAACATCACGCCCGCACCGACCGTCAGCGTACAACCGTCATCGGCAACAACCGTGCGCTGAAACTCACGTCCGAGCGAAATGACGGCACCGCGATAACCGCCATCGGCAACCAGCAGATTGGAGCCCTTGCCTATGATGACCCACGGCACCTGCTCGCGATCGAGCACCGCCACGGCGCGGCGGAGGGCATGATAGCTATGGCACGTCACAAAGAGGTCGGCCTTGCCGCCGATACGATAGCTCGTATGACGCGCAAGGCGCTCGTCCTCGATCACATCCGTGTCGATCATGCCCGAGAGCGCCATGACGGCGTTAAACAGACCCATTAGGCTTAAGCGTCTTTCTTGGCAGTCAGATACTCAATGAACTCGGGACCGACGGTCGTAACGTCACCGGCACCCATGGTGAGCAGCAGGTCGCCCTCGCCCACCATCTGCTCGAGCTCCTGATTGAGCTCAAGACGGCTGGAGCAGTACACGACCTCCTTGCCAGGATGCTTGGCGCGCACGGTATCGGCGAGCATCTTAGAGGTGACACCCGGGATGGGCATCTCGCCAGCCGAGAACACATCAATCAGCAGCAGTTTATCGGCATTGGCAAATGCATCGGCAAAGTCGTCGCACAGGGCCTGCAGGCGCGAATAGCGGTGCGGCTGGAACACGACGTCGACGTGCTTGTAGCCCAGCGACGAAGCGGCAGCAAGCGTCGCCTTGATCTCGGTGGGGTGATGGCCGTAATCATCGACCACGGTGATGCCATCGATATCGCCCACGTGGGTAAAGCGGCGGCGAACGCCCTCAAAGCTCGAGAGCGCCTTGGCGGCGGCGTCGATGTCAAGGCCCAGGACATGGGCGACGGTGAGCACCGCCGTGGCGTTGAGCATGTTGTGGCGACCGGGATTGCTCTTGATCTCCACGGCATGTTCAGTGCCATCCTCAAAGCGAACGATAAAGTCACTCTGGATGCCCTTGACATCCGGGTGCATGCAGACGATGTCGTTGCTCTCGGCAAAGCCGTAGGAAAGCACGTGACGGCCCGTCGACTTGGCGAGCTCGGCCAGATGCGGGTCCTCACCGCAGACGATGACGGTGCCGTCCTCGCCCACCAGGCTCATGAATTTGGCGAAAGTTGCCTCGATCTCCTCGATACCCGAGTAGTGATCGAGGTGGTCGGCCTCGACGTTGGTCACAATGACTACGTTGGGGTTCAGGAACAGGAAGGAGCTGTCGGACTCGTCGGCCTCGGCGACAAAGTAGTCGCCCGAGCCGTTCTTGCCGTTCGTGTCATAGCCCTCGACGATGCCGCCGATCAAGAAGCTCGGATCCAGACCCATGCGGTCGAGCATGGTGGCGCACATCGAAGACGTGGTGGTCTTGCCATGCGTGCCGGCAACAGCGACGGTGGTGTAGCCGTGGCCCAAAGCAGAGAGCATCTTGGCACGGGGCCACACGGGAATACCAAGCTCGCGAGCGCGCACGAGTTCAGGGTTGGACTCCGGAATAGCGGTGGAGACAACAACCACGTCGGGCTTGACCTCGTCGATCGTGGCAGTCTCATGGCCCACATGCACCTTCACACCAGCGCGGGTAAGCTGGCGGATATAACGTGACGTCTTAAGGTCGGAGCCGGTAACGGCATAACCGCGCTCGTGCAGAACGAGGGCGATGCCGCTCATGCCGGCGCCGCCGATACCGATAAAGTGGGCGCTCTTAAACTCGGGCGCGGAGGTTGCAGTCTGGGAATCAGCCATGTGCTCGTGTACTCCTTGCGTAAACACTGCCTGTAACCCGTTAACTGTACCGCACCTACCGCATCAGCGCGAGGGCGACCGACGATATCCCGTCTAACTAACGCAAACCCTCTACCGCATCGGCCAGAAGAGCGGCGGCCCTATCCTGAGCCAGACCACGCGCCGCCTGACGCATGGCGTCGCGCGCCGCCGCGTCATCGACCAGGTGCAGCAGCTCATCGGCAAAGGCAGAACCGTCGATATCGGCATCGGCGCAAAGCACACCGGCCCCGGCGTCGACCAGATAACGGGCATTGGTGGTTTGGTGGTCGGCCGTCGCATGCGGATACGGCACGAGCACCGAGGGCACGGCGAGCGCAGCGATCTCGGCCACGCTCGATGCACCCGAACGCGAGAGCACCAAATCGGCAGCAGCCAGCATATCGCCCATGTTGTCGATGTAAGGCTGGACGCGGTAACGCTTCGCCTCCTCGGGCGTCAGCGCCAAAGCGCGCTCGGTCTCCTCAAAGCCGTCGGCACCCGTCGAATGCAACACATAGAGGTTCTTGCGCGAAAGCAGCTCGTTTTTGAGCGAAGCCACGCGCTCGTTGAGGTGCTGGGCGCCAAGTGAACCGCCAAAGACGAGCAACAGCGTAGCGTCCTCGGGAACGCCAAGTGCCTTGCGGCCGCGAGCGCGATCGCCCTCGAGTACCGAGCGACGTACGGGGTTGCCGGTCATGAGCACGTGGCCAGGGTCACCTTCGCGCTCAAAGACCGAACGCGCTGCCGGCACCGAGATGCACACGCGGGCGGCGTGGGAGTTCATCATCTTGTTGGCCAGGCCCGGAACAGAGTTCTGCTCATGCAGCAGATACGGAACGCCCGCGCCCTTGCACCACCCCAGCAGCGGAACCTCGACATAGGCACCAAAACCAATGGCGGCATCGGGCTTGCCGACCTTTGAGAAATGACTGGCGAGCGCACGTTTGGCCTTGTTGACACGCCACAGCGAGGTCAGCGCCGTCCAAGGACGGGAGCGGTCGAAGCCCGTGACCGTAATGGGCACAAAATCAAACCCAGCCTCGGGGACCAGACGACCCTCGAGCTTGCGCGACTGGCCCACGAACACAACGTGGTGGCCGCGGTCACGCAGCTCTTCGGCCAAGGCGAGCGCGGGGTTGATGTGCCCTGCCGTGCCGCCGGCTGCAATAGCAACGGTCATTTTATCGGTCATGGTAGTCCCTTCGTACGCGCGGTCCCTGGTCGTCGATACGCAGACGTGCCGACGGGTCCGAGTTCAAATCGATTCGATTATATCCGCCGCCCGCATTGCGAGGAGTGGGGCGCTGAGGACGACCTTGCGGCGCCGTTCGCTGACGCGGGCGGGCTGCCGGCTCGGTCGCAGAGCCATCCAGGACGGTAAAACCGTTACGCGAAGATCGCTCGCCGCGCACGTGGGGCACGCCGGCGGTACTCTCATCCATAACGGCAAAGCTCTCACGTCGGCGGTCATACTCATCGCGGCGGGCGCTCTCGTACGAAACGCGCAGGATCAACCCGGCAAGCATAAGCGACACAATGATCGACGAACCGCCGTAGCTAATAAACGGCAACGGTTTGCCCGTCATGGGAAACACGTTGAGGATGCCCAGCGCGTTAATCAAAAACTGCACCGCGAGAATGACCGCGGAGCCAGACGCCATGAGCGCGCCCCGACGATCGGTCGCCTGCTCGGCAATGCGAAACGCCGAGTAGATCAGCATCGCAAACACCAAGAAGAACAGCACGGTTCCGACAAAGCCGACTTCCTCGCCAATGATAGCCAGGATGTAGTCATTGTGCGCCTCGGGCAGATACGAGTACTTCATGGTTGAGTTGCCGATGCCACGGCCGAACAGACCGCCCGAGGCAAAGGCCATGATGGCAAGCGTGGCCTGATAGCCGTCACCATACTCGTCGGCCCAAGGGTTCAAGGCAACCTGAATACGCACCATACGGTACGGCTCTGCGACAAGCGCAAGCACGATCACGAGAATGCCGAAGATTAGCACGCCGATGATAAATCTGGGGTCGAGACCCGCAAACAACGCCATGCACATGAGGGTCAACAGGATGATCAGGACAGTACCGAAATCGGGCTGGATAAAGATCAGAAAGAGCGAAATGCCCAGGTAGATGCCCATCTTGCGAAGGAATTCGTTGATGTTGCCACCGGGCGAAAAGAAGCGATCGAGCATGATGGCCGAATACGCAATGGCAAATGGCTTTAAAAACTCGGAAGGCTGGAACTGAATGCCGGCGATGTTGAGCCAGCGCGTGGCGCCACGGCTGCCGCTGCCCACCAAGAACACCAGAAGCAGTAGCCCTATCATGCCGATGAGGAAGATCCTGAGCACATCCTCCCCAAACCAGCTGTCCGGCAAAACGCGCACGATGGCAATCAGCGCCAGAACACCGACCACGGCAAACGCGGCCTGTCGACCCAGAAAAAACGTCGCCGAGCCATTCTCGTGCAGCGCCTCGACCGAAGACGCCGAGTACACCATCAGCAGGCCAAAGCATACCAAGGTAAACAAGCAGGCCATGAATATCAAACGGGGGCGCATGATACGGGCGGGAACGCCGGCAATATAGCGTTCGCTAAACGACTGCCCGCCGCGGCTGGAACGCGGTGTGATACGACGTGAGGAAGCACGGTCCGAGTCGGGCCTCCTCATACCTTGTCGGGGGCTCTCCTCTCTCACCGCAACCCCTATTCCATTTGTGATTTCGCCGCAGCGGCAAGCTGGGCCACGTAGTCCTTAAACACGCGGCCGCGCTCCTCATAGCCCGAGAACTCATCGAACGAAGAGCAGGCAGGAGAAAGTAAGATCACGTCACCACGGCTCGACAGCGAACGGGCGACGTCCACGGCGTCGCGTAGGTCATCCGCCTGGGCGATATCCACATCGCCATCGACATCGGCCTCGTCCATAGCGGCGGTGAAGCGCTCGCGCGCATCGCCAAAGCAGACGACCGAGCGCACGTTGTCCATAACGACGCGCGCGAAGTCCGTGAGCGGCGTGCCCTTATCGTGGCCGCCGAGCAGCAAGATCACGTCGTCATCGGGAAATGCCGTCAGTGCCTTCTCGACCGCATCGGTGTTGGTCGCCTTGGAATCGTTGACGTAGCGCACGCCGTCAATCTCGCCACACGGCTCCACACGGTGCTCGAGCGGCTGGAACGAGGCCAGACCACGGCAGATACCATCGACATCGGCACCGACTGCCAGGGCAGCCGTGGCGGCGCACAGGGCATTGATAACATTGTGATGGCCCGAGATCTTGAGCTCGGATGTAGCGACGAGCGGGGTCTCGACGCCCTTCAGGCGCACGATCATCTTGCCATCGCGCACAAAGGCGGCATCCTCACCCTCAGGCTCGTCAAAGGCAACCTTGCAGATGCGACGACCCGGCGTGTAGATGTACTCATCGAACTCGCGAATGCCGGCGTCTTCGACGTCGACAACCGCCAGATCGTCATCGACCATATTGTCAAACAGTTTGATCTTGGCAAGCGCGTAGTTCTTATGGCTCTTATGCCAGCCCAAGTGGTCGGGAGTGATGTTGAGCAGCACCGCCACGCGGGGGTGGAGCTCGGTTGTCGTAGCAATCTGATAGCTCGAGAGCTCAGCCACAAACCACTCGTTGTGGGCTCGGCCGTCAATCTCGTTGACCGGCGGCTCGCCGATGTTGCCGACAGCAACGCTGGCCTCGCCGGCAGCCTTAAGCAGATAATCAGCCAGCGACGTGGTGGTCGTCTTGCCGTTGGTGCCCGTGATGGCAATCCAGTTATCGGGCGACAGGCGATAGGCAAACTCGGGCTCACCCATAATCTGGGCGGCATGCTCGCGCCCGGCCTTAAAGAAGCCCGAGAACTCCGAGATGCCCGGGCACGTCACGCATACGTCATAGGCGCCCTCGACCTGTTCGGTCCCATAGACAAACGACGCACCAGCAGCCTCGAGCGCACGCGTGGTGTCATTGGGCTCAGAGGTGCCACCGCCATACACGGTAACGGCACTTACGCGCTCGGGATGTGCCAGCGCCCAGCGGGCGACATCGAGACCGGATTTGCCCTGACCCAAAACGAGCAGGCTAAAGACATCAGCAAGAGGCATGAAAGACCACTATCCCAACTGGAAGAACAGGGCAAGGCCAACGGCACCAAAGGCAGCAGCGATAATCCAAAAACGGATGACGACCTTGGTCTCGGCCCAGCCCTTCTTTTCGAAATGATGATGGATGGGCGCCATAAGGAAGACGCGCTTGTGCGTAAAGTGGAAGTAGACAACCTGAATCATGACCGACAGGGTCTCAACGATAAACAGGCCGCCGATGATGAGGGAGACGACCTCGGTGTTGGTCATGATGGACGTGCAGGCAAACGCGGCGCCTAGGGCAAGCGAGCCGGTATCGCCCATAAAGATGCTCGCCGGATAGCAGTTGAACCACAGAAAGCCCAAGCAGGCACCGGCACACGCGGTGCAGAAGATGGACAGGTTCACGTCTCCGTGCAAAAACGCCATGGCAGCCATGGCGAGCATGGCAATCATGGAGGTGCCGCCGGCAAGACCGTCAAGGCCATCAGTCAGGTTCACGGCATTAGAAAGACCGGCGATCATCAGCCAGCAAAAGACAATGTAAAGCCACGGGAACGAAAGGCCGCAGATAGTGGTCGAAAGAACACCGAGGTCAATCGTCAGGCCGCCGGGAAAACGAATCTCGGGGGCGACGCCGCACCAGTTGACGGCAAGTACCGTAAAGGTGACACAGATAATGGTTAGACCGATCATCTTGGCATGAGGCGTCAGACCGAGCGAGCGCCCATGCGTAACGGAAGTCAGGTCGTCGATCAGGCCCAGCACGCCGGTCGCCAGCGTGGCGAGCAGCACGAGCACGAGCTCGGTGGTGAGCTTGCCCATCAGCAGGCAGGTCAGCGAGATCGCGACGAGGATGACAACGCCACCCATGGTGGGCGTTCCCTGCTTAACCAAATGACGCTTGGGGCCGTCGGCACGAACCTGCTGGCCGATACCCTCGACCTTGAGCAGCTTGATCCACCACGGCATGAGCAGCAGCGCAATGGCAGCGGCGATGCCAAGCCCCAAAAAAGCCTGATACGTTGGATACGAGGGATTGCCGAACATGGGCTAGCACACACCTTCCACAAAGCGGTCGAGCTCAACAAAGCGGGAACCCTTGACCAGTACAACATCATGTTTTTCAAGCGCGCCGCCCATGCGGTCGAGCACCTGCTGATAATCGGAGAACACCTGGATGCGGTCCTCGTCCATGCCCATCATGCGCGCGGCATCGGCCATAAGCTGGGCCAGCTCACCACCCACGCACGCCAGCATGTCGAGCTTCTTGGCGGCCGCATAGGCGCCCACGAGCTCATGCATGCGAGGAGCCTCATCGCCCATCTCGCCCATCTCGCCCAGGATCGCCATGCGAGACCCCGTGCACGAAAGCGAGCACAGTAGATCGAGGCCAGCAGCCATGGATTCGGCACTGGCGTTATAGGAATCGTCGATGACGCGGGCACCGCTCTTGGCGCGCTTGATCTCCTGGCGGTGACCGGTGATCGTGAGGCCCCTAAAGGCAGCATCGATCTGCTCGGGCGTCACGCCCAGGCGATAGGAAACCGCGGCGGCCTTAACGGCATTAGGAACGGACTGCACGCCGGGGATGGCAAGCATGGTATCGATCGTCTCACCCTGGCCAAAATCGAGCGTAAAGACCGGACGTCCCTCGTCATCAACACGAATGTCGCGGGCACGGACCTCATCATCGTCCGAGACGCCGGCCAGCATCACATCGATACCAGCAGGCTGGGCGAACGTATCGCGAATGAACGGCGTAAAGTCGTCCTCGCCGCCCAAAACCAGCAGCGGCAAGAAGTCGCCGGCGGCGCACATACCCTGGACAATCTCGGCCTTAGCGCGGGCGATGTTCTCGCGGCTGCCCAAAATGCCGATGTGAGAGGTACCAATCTTGCTCACGATGGCAAGGTTGGGATTGGCGGACTGGGACAGGCGCTCAATCTCGTGGAAATGGTTCATGCCCATCTCGAGCACCAGGACCTCGGTATCGGCCGGAGCGGAAAGCACCGTGAGCGGCATGCCGATCAGGTTATTGAAATTGCCCTTGGTGGCCCAGACACGATAGCGCTTGGCGAGCACGGCGGCGAGCACGTCCTTGGTCGTCGTCTTGCCGATGGAACCGGTAATGCCAACGACCAGGCAGCCAAGCTCCAGGCGATACGTGTGCGCCAAACGCAGCAGAAACTCCTCGGGATCATCGGTCAGCAGGATGGCGCACCCCTTGTCCTGCGCCAGCGAGACCAGCTCGGCCTCGGGCTCACGCGTCATCACGACGGCGCCGGCACCCGACTGGACGGCACGGGAAGCAAAATCATTGCCGTCGACGTTTTCACCGGGAAAGGCGACGAAAATCGTCCCTTCCTCGACCTGGCGCGAGTCGATAACGCACCCGCGGCATACCCGATCGGCTTCTCCCGTCACGGTTCGGGCCCCTGTTGCGGCCGCGAGGTTGTTGACGGCGATCTCTATCATTGCAGCTCCCCTGTAAACCTAATAATGCTATCGGCGTATTGTATCCCAGCGCCGCACATGCGTGGTGCAGGGCATGTGAACACCCTCATATGGGACAACAAACCACGCCCCAAAGATTGTAACCCCCTACTTCGTGTGCGGGATACCCAGCACGTCGAGCGCGTTGGCCATAATGGACTGGAACGGCACCGCAGCGGCATCTGAGCCGCTCGGCGTTCCGTCGAGCGTGATATAGCACAGCACCTTGGGCGATTGTGCCGGTGCAAAGCCCATAAAGGACGACATGTAGTTCTCCTTGAGGTAGCCGCCGTTCTCGTCGGCACGTTCGGCCGTACCGGTCTTACCCGCCACGTCATAGCCGTCAACCGCGCCGCCAACGCCCGTTCCCTCGGACACGACCGTCTGCATGCACGATGTCACCTGGGATGCGGCGTCCTCCGAAATCGCGCGCTCACCTTCGCCCCAGTCCTTCTCGTCGCCTTTGCTGGACTTATAGAAGTGCGGTGTCATCATCACGCCGCCGTTGGCGATGCCGCCCACGGCACGTGCGATCTCAATCGGCGAGACGGACAGTGCCTGTCCAAAGCTCATCGAGCCCAGCGTGGCGCCGTCATACTGGTCACGCTCCTTGACGATACCCAGGCTCTCTCCCGGAAAATCGACACCCGAGCTGTGACCGATGCCCCACTTGTCCACATAGGCGGCAAAGTCGTCGGCACCGATCTTGCGCCCCACTAGGACAAAGCCCACGTTGGACGAACGGCGCATCATCTCGCGCACATCCATGGTCATGGCATAGTCGCGCTTGTCGGCATCGGTGACGGTATCGTCGCCCACCTTGATGCTCGCCGGCACCTCAAACGACGTACTCGATCGCACGACGCCCAAGTCGAAGCCGGCGCCCGCCACGAGCGTCTTAAAGACCGAGCCGGGCTCGTAGGCGTCGGTGACCAGGCGCAGATTCATATCCTCGGTCTTGGCATTCTCCAGATCGGTCTGGTCGTAGGTCGGGTACGAGCAGGCTGCCAAAATCTCGCCTGTCGTAGGATCGGTGACCAGCGCCGAGCCGTTCTTGGCCTTAGTCTTCTCAACCGCCTCTGCCAGGGCATCCTCGGCCGCACGCTGGATATTGACGTCGAGCGTCGTCACGATATCAACGCCGTCGACCGCAGCCACCTTTTTATAGGCACCGCCCGCGATATAGCTGCCGTCCCTCGCGCGCTCGCGTACGAGAGAACCGTTCGTGCCGGTCAGAAGCTTGTTGTATTGCTTTTCGAGACCCGTCAAGCCGTCGTTGTCTACATTCACTACACCCAGCACCTGCGATGCCAGATTGCCGTATGGATATACGCGCTTCATGGCCTGCTCAAAAAGCACGCCGGGCAGGTTCTTCTTCTCCAGCGCCGCAACATCGTCTTCGTCCACCTGGCGCTTGATATACACCCAGGTTCCATCGGACTCAACGAGCTTGCGGCAGGTCTTTTTATCGATTCCAGTTGCCTTGACCAGCGCCGACACCGTCTTGTCAACATCCTCGACAAGCTGCGGGTTCACGGCGATGTTGCGACATTCGACCGACGACGCCAACACGTTGCCGTTGCGGTCGTAGATGGTGCCGCGTTTGGCATAGAGGGTCTGCGCAAGCAGGCGGCGCGCATCGGCACGCTCGCGCAGTTTATCGGCTTCGACAATTTGATAGTCGGCAAGGCGAAAGACGCCCAAGCCCAAGCCAAGCCCGATGAAGCCCATGACGGCTTTGCGGCGAGGCAGAGGCGCGCCTGTGAGCCATTCGGTCGACGAACTCTTGCGCGACCTGGTGTTATGCACTTGAGGGCCGCCCGAGCCGCGAAGTCGCGACGCCAGGTCGTTGCCACGGGACCGCCCGGCGTTGTAAGATTGCCGACCCGTTCCTTGATAACCAGAACGTCCCCGCGACGAGGGACGTCCAGAACCGCGGCCCCCATCGGAACCGCGGCGATAGTCATTTGTCATACTCAGCTACCGTCTTGCTACTGAGCGGTCGCGGTCGCGTTGGCGCCCGCGGCTGCATCCTGCGAAAAGTCAAGTGTAACGCTCTCGCTGGGCTCCACCATGCCATAAGCGCCCGCAAGGTCGCGAATGCGCGTGTCGGCGCCGTAGACCGAATGCATGACCTCCAGGTCGGAGCTCTCATCGGTCGCCTTTTCGAGCGTGTTGGTAAGCTCGGCGTTGCTGTTGAGCACCTGGGCCGTAACGCCGGCGAGCGCCACGCGGGCGACGCCGATCGTCATGAAGATAGCCGCAATGATGCAAAACGTTTTAAGAACGCTCATGAAAACCGGGCTTACCGCCTGGTTTGCCTGACGGCCCGCGCCCGTGTAGACATCAAAGCGCGGCGCGCGCTGCTCACGGGGAGCAACGGGGGCCTGCGGCGTCTCACGATAGGCGGGCATGGCGTTCATATCATAGGCGAGTGCTGCGCTTGAAGTGTTGTAGCCCATGATATGCCGCCTCCCATCCCGAGTACGTTGGTAGTGTGTTTAAGCTTCGTTTATGGTGCGAGCGGGAGGTCCAATATCGCGCGGTCGCGTCTACAGACGCTGCGCCACGCGGATTTTGGCTGATCTCGCCCGAGGGTTGCGCTCAACCTCATCAGGCTGGGCAACCAGGGGTTTGCGGGTGATGACCTTGAGTATCGGCACGTTGCCGCACACGCACACCGGAATCTCCGGCGGACACGTGCACCCCTGGCTCATCTCCTTAAAGTGGTTCTTTACGATACGGTCCTCGAGCGAGTGATACGAGATGACGCAGATACGTCCGCCCGGGTTGAGCCACCTGGTGGCGGCATCAAGCCCTCGTTCGAGCACATCGAGCTCGTGATTGACCTCGATGCGAATGGCCTGGAAACTTTTCTTGGCCGGGTGTCCGCCATGCCGACGAGCGGCAGCCGGGATACCCGCCTTGATGATCTCGACAAATTGGCCGGTGGTTTCGATCGGTTCTTGCTCGCGGCGGCGCACGATCTCGCGCGCGATCTGCGAGGCGAACTTCTCTTCGCCGTAGACGCGTAGAATCCGGGCGAGGTCGTGTTCGTTATAGGTGTTGATGACCTCAGCTGCGTTTAAGGTGTTATTACCCGGATCCATCCGCATGTCCAATGGGGCGTCCTCGTTATACGAAAAGCCCCTGCCAGGGATATCGAGTTGCGGTGACGAAACGCCCAAATCGAACAGGAAGCCATCGACCCCGGGCACCTCGGCCGAGCAAAGAAGCTCGTCCAAGTCGCCGAAGTTGCCCTTCAGCAGCTGGTGCGGAACGCCGGGAACCTCGCGGTCCAGACGGGCGCCAGCGGCCTCGAGGGCCATGTCGTCCTGATCGACGCCGAGCAAAAGGCCCGTCTCCCCCACCTGCGCGGCCATCTTTACCGAATGGCCGGCACCGCCAAGGGTGCAATCGCAGACAACGGAGCCGCTCTTTAGCCGCAGCGACTCAAGCACTTCGCCGAGCATGACAGGTTCATGCCGATATTCTTGTGTCAAGATCCCACGCTCCATCCGTTACCCGTGCCTTGCCCTTACGAGAAGAAGAGGTCCAGCAGGGCCTCATCGTCATCGTCCTCATCGGCCGCGGCGCGATCCCAAACCTCAAGGTGGTCGTAGTTGCCCACAACCGTGACCTCGCGGTCGAGGTTCGCCTGCTTGCGGAGAGACTCGGAAAGACCGATACGACCGGCGCTGTCCACGTCCATCGACGTGGTGCGCTTGTTGATCGCCCTCATGAGCTTCTGGTCATTAATGTCACGCGGGTTAAAACCCTCGTGGCCCTCACGACCCGCGAAGAGTCCTTCGACCCACTTATCGAAGGCCTCGGCAGAGAACACGTACAGAGCATCGACATCCAGGGCTTTGAACACGCGAACGTGCTCTCCAAGCTCCTCGCGAAGGGGTGCAGGCAGGGACAGACGACCTTTTGCATCGAGATTGCGCTCGTATGCACCCGTCATTCCCATGTGCGCCCTCCCCTCGGTTACTCAGATGGCACGTACGCGGGGAACCGCCCCGCCTGTCGACGTCATTAATAATATGGGGAACCACCCCATTTTTCAACACCTTTCCCCACCCCTTCCCCCACCCCGCCCCACCACTCCACCCCCTATATGTTGCAAAACACCCCCGAGCATATGTTCGAAAACACAATATGTTGTGTTTACAGCAACGGCGGGATGCCACCTGTAGAACCACGCCCGCGAACCTCAACCTTCAAGTTGACCTTGAGGCGATTTTTACGTCCCTTTACACGCCGTTCACATCGCCCCCAAACTCCCCCGCCCACGGTACACACGGCCCACCACCGCGTCGGTGTCTGGCGAAAAATGGGACGGGCCCCAGATTGCCCATGCGCGCGCAAAAGCACGCCGCGGCAATCTGGAGCCCGTCCCCAAATACCTATAAATATGCAGGTCAGCGATGTGTTAACGATGTGCCAGCGGGTGCGCCGCCAAATAGACCTCGGTCAGTTGCGTACGATCGACATGCGTGTAGACCTGCGTGGTCGATATATCGGCATGTCCCAAGATCTCCTGTAGCACACGGAGGTCTGCGCCGCCCGCAAGCATATGGGTGGCAAAGGAGTGACGCAGCGTATGGGGATGGAGTCCCACCAGTCCCACCTGGCGCCCGTAGCGCTCACAGATGGCATGGATGCCCTGGCGCGACAGACGGCGGCCGTTCTTATTTAAAAAGACCGCCGAGGTCTCGGCTCCGCGGGCATGGGCCGCCAAGCGAGAACGCCCCTCAGTTACATAAAGCGCCAGAGCTCGCGCCGCGCTTCCCACCAGCGGGGACAGGCGTTCCTTCGAGCCCTTACCGCGAACGAGCACAAAACCATCGTCGATATGGATATCGCCCACATCGAGTCCCACCAACTCGCTCACACGCAAACCGCATCCATAGAGCACTTCCAAGATGGCATGGTCACGCAAGCCCATCTCGCCCTCGGGGAAATCTTGATCGAGCAGCGCCGAGACATCCTCCACCGATAGATACTCCGGCAAACGCTCAGCCTTTTTAGGTAGGCGCAACGCCGCCGTTGGATTTTGGGCCACAGCCCCATCGCGCACCAAAAAGGCATGCAGGCCCTTCACGGCCGCAAGCGCACGCTCCACCGAGGCATCGGAATAGCCCCCATCGCGACGGTCGGCGACAAAGCCCTCCACGACCTGACGAGTCACCTCTTCAAAAGACACAATACCCGCCCGCTCCAGATAGGCGCAGTACGTCGTCAGGTCACGACGATAGGCCGCAATCGTGTTGCGCGCCAAACCCCGCTCGACCGCGAGGTAATCGAGATACTCCCCCGCCGCCACGGCGAGCGACGAGGGAGTAGCTTCGGTATGTTCCTTATTCGACGGCACCCTTAGTCCGTAGCAAGGTTCATGGGCGTCACCTGCAGACGGTCGACACCCTCGTGCTGGCCGATCGAAGCGCGCACGAACTCGCGGAACAGCGGCTGCGGGTTGGTCGGACGGCTCTTGAACTCGGGATGAGCCTGGGTTGCCACATACCACGGATGCACGTCGCGCGGCAGCTCGACCATCTCGACCAGGCGCTCGTCGGGCGACAGGCCCGAGATAACCAAACCGGCGTCCTCGAGCTGGTCGCGGAAGGCGTTGTTGAACTCAAAGCGGTGACGATGACGCTCGTAGACGAGCTCCTCGCCATATGCCTCGCGCGCGAGGGTATCGGCGGCGAGCTTGCACGGATAGGCGCCCAGGCGCATGGTGCCGCCCTTCTCGGTCACGTCCTCCTGCGAGCTCATCAGATCGATGACGCTAAACGGGCCGTCCGGATCGAACTCGGAGGAGCTGGCACCGGCAAGGCCGACGACGTTGCGGGCGAACTCGCACACGGCCACCTGCATACCCAGGCAAATGCCCAGATACGGAATCTTGTGCTCACGGGCAAACTCGGCCGCGAGAATCTTGCCCTCCAGGGCGCGCTTGCCAAAGCCGCCGGGGACCAGGATGCCCGAGGCGTCGCCCAGAACCTCGGAGACATTCTGCTCGTCGAGGCTCTCGCCGTCGACCAGCTGGACGTCCACATGGCGATCGTAGAAGACGCCCGCATGGTGCAGGGCCTCGATAACCGACAGGTACGCATCGGGCAGCTGCGTGTACTTACCCACGACGGCAATCTTCACCTTGTCGGCGTGATGGTTGGCGTGATTCTGTTTGCGCAGGAACTCGTTCCACTCGCTCATGTCGCGCTCACGCGGGTCCAGACCCAGGCGCTCGCAAATGCGCAGGTCAAAGTCCTGCTCGGCAAGCAGCTGCGGAACATCGTAAATGCTCGCGCAGTCCTCGTTGGTAAAGACACAATCGGTGTCGACGTCGCAGAAGCTTGCGATCTTTCCGCGGATAGCGTCATCGATATGGTGGTCGGAGCGCAGCACGATGATATCGGGCTGGATGCCAAAGCTGCGGAGCTCCTTGACGGAATGCTGCGTGGGCTTGGTCTTGACCTCGTGGGCGGCGGCGATATAGGGAACGAGCGACACGTGGATGTAGCAGACGTTCTCGGGGCCGGCCTCCTTGCGGTACTGACGGATGGCCTCGACAAACGGTTGGGACTCGATGTCGCCGATCGTGCCGCCCAGCTCGGTGATGACTACATCGGAGCCGGTCTGCTCCTCGATGCGGCGGAACTTGTCCTTAATGGCATTGGTGACGTGAGGAATCACCTGCACGGTACCGCCCAAAAAGTCGCCGCGACGCTCGCGGGCGATCAAGCTCTTATAGATGGCGCCGGTCGTAAAGTTGGAATCGCGGGTCAGGTTCTCATCAATAAAGCGCTCGTAATGACCCAGGTCCAGGTCGGACTCGTAACCATCCTCGGTAACGAAGACCTCACCATGCTGGAAGGGGCTCATGGTACCGGGGTCGACGTTCAGATACGGATCGGCCTTCTGCATCGTTACTTTGTAGCCACGCGACTTGAGCAGACGGCCCAGCGAGGCCGCGGTGATACCCTTGCCCAGGGACGAAACCACGCCACCGGTTACGAACACATGCTTGGTCATATTGAGTTACCTGCGCTTCCCGTAGAAGTTGTTTATCCACATCTTACGGGTCTTCATTGTAATACTCGCGCCGCGGACCGTTCGCAATTTTTCTCGCGTGCGATTGCATTTCTCAATCTTGAAACAAAACGCCGCCCGGTTTCCCAGGCGGCGTCGCTATGGCAAGGGTTACATGCTGCTATCGATCAGCAACCTCGTCCTCAAGCATTTCTTGAACGAGCATGCCGGTACGGACGCCCTCAAGATACCACTCGCCACGTTCGGTGAGGCAAATGCCATTTGCAAGCTGACCGCCGTCGTCGCTATAACGCGAGACGACATCAATCATGCCTTCGGAATCCAAGCGATCGATTGCGGCGCGGGCACGATACGGCGAAACCCCCACGCGCTCGGCAAGCGTTTTGCGCGAGAAACTATACGGCCCGCCATTGTCTTTGGTTTGCTGGTCGATCTCCATCAACACCAGCACCTCGACACGCTTCATATCGTTGACACTCGCACGACCCTTGCCCGCCATAGCAGCCTCCTCAAACCGAGCACGAGCATCTAACGCGCCGTGCGCGACCGACACACCTCACGATGGCAGGTAATATCCATCATGCGGCATCCCGCTAAGGATGAAACAGTTACGGTTATTGTATACCGCTCAAATTGTCTCTAGGCAGGTAAACAGCTATTTTTCGCCGAAATAGGCGCTTTATTGATCAAAAAGCCGTACCGGGCGCTAACCCGATACGGCCAAAATGCAATGCAATTACCGCGGTGCTTCAAACTTAGCGATGGAAGAAACCGCGGCGCTCAAACTTGGGCTCGCAGCACACGTTGATACCCAGTTTGCGCAGCACCGTCTCGTCCGTCGGCGAGATAATCACGCTAAAGAAGGCATCGCAGCCGCGCAGCTGCTCCAGGCCCGAAAGGACGCGAGCGGCCGTCTCACTCGTGGCCGAGGTGATCGATAGCGCCATAAGCGTCTCGTCGGTGTGGAGGCGCGGGTTTTTGCTGCCCAGGAAATGCGTCTTGAGCTTGCTGATGGGCTCGATCGCCTCATCGCTAATGACCTCGAGCTCAAGGTCGACGCCCGAGACATGCTTGAGGGCGTTCATAATGAGCGAACTTGCGGCGCCCAGGCGCGTGGAGGTCTTACCGGTCACCACGGAGCCATCGGGCATGACCATGGCACCCACGGGACCACCCGTCAGCTGCTCCCTGGTGAGGGCCGCCGAGCGCGCCGGTGAGTAGTTCTTATCGATGCCGGCTTTCTTCATAATAATCTTGAGACGGTCGACTTGCTCATCGCCCACGCCGGTACGGCGCACATTTTCGACCGCGGTAAAGTAGCGGCGGACGATCTCCATCTTGGAAGCGTCGCGGCAGGCATCGTCATCGGTGATGGCAAAGCCAACCATATTGACGCCCATGTCCGTAGGGCTCTGGTAGGGGCTCTTGCCCAGGATCTTTTCCATCAGGGCACGGACTACCGGGAAGGCCTCGACGTCGCGGTTGTAGTTGACCGTGGTCTTGTTGTAGACCTCAAGGTGGAAGGAGTCGATGATGTTGGCGTCATCGAGGTCTGCCGTGGCGGCCTCGTAGGCAATGTTGACCGGATGCGTAAGGGGCAGATTCCAAACCGGGAAGGTCTCGAATTTGGCATAGCCGGCGGCCGTGCCATGCTTGTGCTCGTGATAGAGCTGAGACAGGCAGGTGGCAAGCTTGCCCGAGCCAGGACCGGGGGCAGTGACCACGACGAGCGGTCGGGTGGTCTCGACAAACTCGTTCTTGCCGTAGCCATCATCGGACACGATCAGATCGACATCGTGCGGGTAGCCCTCGATGGGATAGTGCAGCTTGGCAGGAATGCCGAGCGCGTTCAGGCGGTTGCGGAACACATCGGCAGCAGGCTGGCCGGCGTACTGGGTGATGACCACAGCCGCGACGGCAAAGCCGTTGCCGCGGAACAAGTCAACCAGGCGCAGCACATCCTCGTCATAGGTAATGCCAAGGTCACCGCGAGCCTTGTTTTTCTCGATATGGTTCGCGTTGATCGCGATGATAACCTCGACATCGTCGGCGATGCTCTTGAGCATGCGGAACTTGCTGTCCGGTTCAAAACCCGGCAGCACGCGGCTCGCATGATAGTCATCGAACAGCTTGCCGCCAAACTCCAAATAGAGCTTGCCACCAAACTGTGAGATGCGCTCCTTAATGTGAGCAGCCTGCAGCTCGATATACTTCGCATTGTCGAAACCCTGGCGCATATATGGCTCCCGTCCCGTTTCCATTTAATGTTCTAGGCGATTATAACGGAGCCCGCCCTCCCCGATACCCAGACCATCAACAGGCACCAACCAAACACGCCCACCGCAACCACCGGGGACCCGGGGTAGATCATTTGGGACGGGAAACAAGGCACTCAGCACCAACAATGAAAACGTCACAGGCAGAGCCAAAGCCAGCGAACGGGCACCAGAGTAGGCAAAGCGCCCTCTGCACCAACAATGGAAAGCACCGCAGGCAGAGGACGGACAGCGAGCGACGTCCAGGACGTACAAGTTGGCATGAAAAAGGCAAGGCATAGACCTTTTGGTCATGCCTTGCCTTTTGAATGACAAATTGTCGTCCTGGGCGGCGCGCAGCGTCGACTGGTTGCGCGGTTCGTAGAACCGCGCAACATAAGTGCGCCCCCTCCCGCGCACGGAACGGGAGGGGGCTAAAGGTAGGAGTCTACCGGTGGGTTGACCCCACCGGACAGACGATGACCAGGTGATCCCTTACAGGATCGTCAAGGTTTCCGTGGGGTACCCGTTGGGTACTTAGAGCAGCACGCAGGCGACGGTCAGGATGACGGCGCAGACGACGGAGAGAGCGACGATGAGCTTAAGGGCAAACTTGAGCCAGGTCGTCCACTCGATCTTGGCCAGGGCGAGACCGCCCATGATGGCGCCGGAGGTCGGGGTGAACAGGTTCACGACACCGATGGCGGCGGAGAAGATCATGACCATGACCTCGGGCGAGAAGCCGAGCTTAACAGCCAGCGGTCCCATGATGGGCATGGAGACGGTGGCCATACCAGAGGTCGAAGGGATCAGGAAGGACAGGCCGAAGTAGACCAGGAAGCTCATGGGAGCGAAGATCACGCCGGACAGGCCAGCCAGGGCATTGGCGGCAGCGTCGAGGACGAAGACGTCGAGGCCGGTGTTAGCCATGAGGACGGAGATGCCACGGGCGAGGGCGATGACGAGAACAACGGACATCATGTCGGCAGCGCCGGTGATGAAGGTGTTAACGATCTGCTTCTCGGACAGGCCACCGATGATACCGATCAGGACGGCCATGAGGAAGAACCAGGTGGAAGCCTCGTCGAAGTACCACTGGCCAATGGGCAGGCCGGTGATCAGGGCAGACCAGCCCTGGACGACGGCGTTACCGTCGGCGTCGTAGACAGCGCCAGCGTCGAAGAAGTTGGCGACGCCCTCGTTGAGGTCGGCCAGCGGAATGAAGCCGACGATCATGACGACGAAGGTGAAGGCGAAGGCGATCAGAACACCCTTCTGACGACCGGTGAGCTTGACCTCCTTGTGGACCTCGGAAGCAGCCTTGCCGTGAGCCTCTTCGGCGTCCTTGAGCTCCTGCATCGACAGGATGGTGGAACCCTTGTCAGCCTTGACCTTCTTGGCATAGTTCATCACGAAGACGATGGACATAGCAGTAGTGACAATCCACAGGACGGCACCGAGGCCGATGATGATGGACTGGTTGACCTCAATGCCAACGCCGGTCAGAGCGTCGACGGCAGCGCCGACGGCAAACGGGTTAACCGTGGAGCCCAAGCAGCCGCAGCCAGCACCGAGCAGGACGGTAGCGGCGCCGACCATGGGGTCGAAGCCAGCGGCCATCATGGTAGCGGCGAGCAGGGCGTAGAAGGGAACGGTCTCCTCGCACATACCATAAGTGGTACCGCCGAGGGAGAAGATGAGCATAAGGACAGGAACGAGCATGATCTCGTTGCCCTTAAGCTTCTGCACCAGGACGGCGATGCCGTTGTCCAGGGCGCCGGTCTCGGTCATCATGCCGAGGAAGCCGCCCAGGATCATAACGAAGAGGCAGACGGGCAGAGCGTCAGCGAAGCCCAGGATCGGGGCGGTGCAGAAATCGCTCAGGCGGGCTGCGGTAACCGCGCCGCCGGACGTGCCGGAGACGATAACGGTAATCACTGCAACAATTGCCAGCAGAGCTAGAAGAATGGTGAACGATGAAGGCATACCGCGCTTTTTCTTAGCGGTCTCAGTCATGGTTCTCATCCCCCCTTCATAAATCATTTAACTTTCTCGCGCGAAGCGGATTTTCCGTGCCGTGCCCACCGCCCGACGCAAGATATTTACCAGACAAAACCGCTCGGGGTGAGCAGCAATACACCCCGAGCGAGATGCTAGATGCTCTTACTTGAGCGTGGCGTACATGACAGCCTTGATGGTGTGCATGCGGTTCTCGGCCTCGTCGAAGACCTTGGAAGCGGGGCTCTCGAAGACCTCGTCGGTGACCTCCTGCTCGGTGATGCCGAACTGCTCGCACTTCTCGGCGCCAATCGTGGTGTTGGTGTCGTGGAAGCTGGGCAGGCAGTGCAGGAAGATGGCACCCGGGTTGGCCATAGCCATGACCTCGGAAGTGACACGATACGGGGTGAGCTGAGCGATGCGCTCGGCCCAGACCTCGTCGGGCTCGCCCATGGAGACCCACACGTCGGTGTAGATAACGTCGGCACCGGTGACGCCGTCCTTGACGTCGGTGGTCAGCTTGATGGTGCAGCCGTTGGCCTCGGCGATGGGCTTGCAGGCCTCGATGACGTCGTCGGCGGGCATGCACTCCTCGGGGCCGCAGGCCACGAAATTCATGCCGAGCTTGGAGCAGACAACCATGAGGGAGCGAGCCACGTTGTTCTTGCAGTCGCCCATGAAGACGAGGGTCTTGCCCTTGATGTCGTAGTTGAAGTTCTCCTGGACGGTCAGGATGTCGGCGAGCATCTGGGTGGGATGCCACTCAGTGGTCAGGCCGTTCCACACGGGCACGCCGGACTTAGCAGCGAGCTCCTCGACGTCGTCCTGGGCAAAGCCACGGAACTCGATGCCGTCATACATGCGGCCGAGAACGCGGGCGGTGTCCTCGATGGACTCCTTCTTGCCCATCTGCGACGAACCCGGATCGAGGTAGGTGACGCCCATGCCCAGATCCATGCCGCCGACCTCGAAAGCGCAGCGGGTACGAGTGGAGGTCTTCTGGAAGAGCAGGACGATGTTCTTGCCCTCGAGATAGCGGTGCGGAACGCCAGCGCGCTTCATGTCCTTGAAGTTCTTGGAGAGCTTGAGCAGGTACTCGATCTCCTCGGTGGAGAGATCGAGGAGCTTGAGGAAGCTACGGCCGGAGAGGTTAACACCCATGGTTCGAATCCTTTCGAAGAAATGAATTACATAAGTATCAGTGTTGCCCGTTTGACGGGCGAAACCGGTGCGGTTGTAGGGAGACCGCACCGGAAACGGAAAGACTTAGAGGTCCTCGCGCCAGAAGGGCATGCTCATGCAGCGCGGGCCGCCGCGGCCGCGGGAGAGCTCGGCGGAGGGCACGACGAGAAGGTCCAGGCCCTCCTTGTACAGCACGTCGTTGGTGACGGTGTTGCGGGCGTAGACGCAGATCTTGCCGGGCTCGACGCACAGGGTGTTGGAGCCGTCGTTCCACTGCTCGCGGGAGGCCGCGATCGGGTCGCCGCCGCCGCAGGGGATCAGCTTGACCTGGTCGACGCCGGTGGCGTCCTCCAGGACGTGCTCGAGGGTGTCCTCGATCAGGCGGATGTTCACGTCGCCCGGGTTCTTGCCGGCGGTCAGCTCGTAGACGCGCAGGGTGCCCATGATGGCGGGGTGGATCGTGAACTTATCGACGTCGATCTGGGTGAAGACCGTGTCGAGGTGCATGAAGGCGCGCGAGACCGGGATGTCGAAGGCCAGGATGCGCTCGACCTTGGAGTCGGAGTTCCAGAAGATGTTCTGGGCCATGACGTCGATCGCGGCGGCCTGGGTGCGCTGGGAGATGCCGACGGCGAGGGTCTTCTCGTTGATGTTCAGCACGTCGCCGCCCTCGGTGTGGAACTGGCAGTCGCGGCGGAAGTACAGCGAGACGTCCTTGTAGTCGGGGTGGTACTTGAAGATGTACTTGCCGTACAGGGTCTCGCGGTTGCGGGTGACCGAGTACATGCGGTTGAGGTTGACGCCCTCGCCGATGACCGCGAACGGGTCGCGGGTGAAGTAGAGGTTGGGCATCGGGTCGATGATCAGGTCGGACTCGGACTCGGAGTTGACCAGGGAGTCGAGGGTCGTGGACGCCGTGAGGGGCATGTCGATCTCGGACTTGGTCATGCCGGCCATGGTCTTCTTGACGAACTCGAGGTTGTCCTCGATGGAGTCCAGCTTCTCGCGGACGATCTGCGGCATGTGCTGGCCGCGGATGCCGGCCTCGGCGATGTACTGGTCGGTGAACTCGGCGCGGGCGCCGGGGACCTGGTCGAACACCTCAGCGACGAGGTTCTCGAGATAGAGGACCTCCACGCCCTGGTCCCTCAGGATCTGGGCGAAGGTGTCGTGCTCCTGCTGCGCGACCTCCAGGAACGGGACGTCGTCGAACAGGAGTCGCTCGAGCTCGTCGGGCGGCAGGTTGAGGAGCTCGTCGCCGGGACGGTGCAGGCAGACCTTCCTGAGCTTGCCGATCTCGGAAGGCACGTGCAGACCTTTCGTCATGGCCTCCTACCTTTCTTTCGGGCCTTTCGGCCGAATCTCTCAGCGCCCTTCCGTAACGGGCACTGCTTGCTGACAGCTCTAGTTATATCCAAATTCCACCCGCAATTCCACCTCGCCCCCGAACGGTCAACAAAGTGCGATGAACGGTATATCGCATGTGATTCCCCCATGATGTACTTCGGCGTTCTAAAGTAACTTTTCTAAGGTAAACGCTCTTTTTTCTTAAAAACCATTTGCGATTGCGTCTCTAAACTTTTGATTCAGAATTGCATAGCTAAATCGGTTTTATGTATATAAATGATGTTTGTTTACGTTTCCGCCTGCATTCAATGATATTCAGCTATCCATCATTCTTATTCACACTTACGTACCAGTTGAGTGAGGATATAGACCGCTTGCAGACGAGCAGGGCGTCAGTCCTATGACTCGTCAGCGTAAGAAGTAGGTAAAGATACCGTTCACGCGATACGTTCGTGCCAGCGGTCGACTAAATTGAGACAATAGTGAATAAGAGTTAGGCTACCGTCCCCTACGGGGACTGAACGGACAGATGCATATGCCGAGCAAAATCGAAAAGAAGCAAGCCGCTGCAAAGCTGCGCAAGCCGCCGCGCGACTTCTCGTACACGCAAAACCGAGAGCTTAGCTGGCTGCGCTTTAACAACCGCGTGCTTGACGAAGCCTTCGATGAGACCGTTCCGCTGTTCGAGCGTCTAAAGTTCGTGTCGATTTTCGAGTCTAACCTCGACGAGTTTCTCATGGTGCGCGTGGGCGGCCTGTCCGATCTGGCAGAGCTCAAAAAACAGCCTGTCGACAACAAGAGCAATATGACCGCCTCCGAACAGGTCGATGCTGTCATGGCCGAAATGCCCGGGCTCCTTACTCGTTGGGAATCCATCTTTAAGAGCATCGAAGGCAAGCTCGACACCTTGGGCGTTCACCGCGCCCGCATCGATTCGCTTACGCCCGAGGAGCGCACCTTCGTAACCCGCTACTTCCAGGCCTACGTGTCGCCGGTCATCTCGCCGCTGGTCATCGATCCGCGCCACCCCTTCCCCAACCTGCGCAACGGCGCGCTCTATCTGGCCTGTGGTCTGGACGGCGCCACCGACGAGGAGAGCCTGCTGGGCCTTATCGAGATTCCCGCCTCGATGAACCGCGTGGTCGAGATTCCCTCGCCCACCGGCACCTACTCCTACATCTTGCTCGAGGACGTCATTCTCGCCTGCCTGGACAGCTGCTTTGGCTCCTATAAGCCGCTGGATCGTGCGCTGATCCGCGTCACCCGCAACGCCGACATCGATCCGGACGGCGAGGGCGTCGAAGAGGAAGAGGACTACCGCCAGCACATGAAGCGTATCCTTAAGAAGCGCCTGCGCCTGCAGCCGGTAGTGCTCGCCGTCTCGGGGTCGCTCGAGAAGGCGACGCTCAAGACTATCCGCAAGGCGCTCGAGCTCTCGCGTCGCTCGGTCTTTACCTGCGATATCCCGCTCGACCTGGGCTACGTCTTTGGCATTGAGGGCAAGATTCCCGAGCACCTGCGCAACGAGCTGCTCTTTACGCCGTTTAAGCCGCAGCCCAACCCCAACATCGACATGACCCGCTCCATCCGCGAACAGGTGCTGCAGGGCGACAAGCTGCTCTTTTATCCCTACGAGGCCATGAACCCCTTCCTGGATCTGGTGCACGAGGCCGCCTACGACCCCGAGTGCATCTCGCTGCGCATCACGCTCTACCGCGTGGCCAAGCAGAGCCGCCTGTGCGGATCGCTGATCGATGCTGCCGAGAACGGCAAAGAGGTCACGGTGCTCATGGAACTTCGTGCCCGCTTTGACGAGCAGAACAACATCGAGTGGGCCGAGCGTCTGGAAGAGGCGGGCTGCACCGTCATCTATGGTTCCGAGGGCTTTAAATGCCACTCAAAGATCTGCCAGCTCACCTATCGCGAGGGCATGGCGCTCACCCGTCTCACGCTTTTGGGCACCGGCAACTTTAACGAGAAGACGGCCAAACTCTACAGCGACTTTATGCTCATGACCGCCCATCCCGGCATCGGTGAAGACGCCAACCTGTTCTTCCGCAATCTGTCGCTGGGCAACCTGCGCGGCGACTACCGCTTCCTGGGTGTGGCGCCCGTCGGACTGAAACCGCTCATCATGCGCGGCCTGGATCGCGAGATCCAGCGCGCCCTTGCCGGCGAGCCCGCCCGCGTGTTCTTTAAGCTCAACTCGCTGACCGACCGCGAGGTCATCGACAAAATCGCCGAGGCATCGTGCGCAGGAGTCCGCGTGGACATGATCATCCGCGGTATCTCGTGCCTCAAGCCCGGTGTTCCGGGCAAGACCGAGAACGTGCATGTCCGTTCTATCGTCGGACGCTTTTTGGAGCATGCGCGCGTTTACGCCTTTGGCGTGGACTCGGACATGATCTATCTGAGCTCGGCCGACATGATGACGCGCAACACCGAGCACCGCGTGGAGATCGCCTTCCCCGTGCTCGACCCCACCTGCCGCGCCCTAGTACACGAGTACATGGGCATGCAGCTGCGCGACAACGTGAAGGCCCGCAGCCTCACGAGCGACGGCACCTGGGTCCCCGTAGAGCGTGCAGAGGGTGAGAAACCCTTCAACTCGCAGGAAGCTCTACTGGAGCGTGCCTATCGCAACGCCGAGGCCGCGCCCGAGCCCGTCATTGAGGCGGAACCTGCCCCCGAGGCCGAGCCGCAGCCAGTAGCACCCAAGGTCCAAGAGGTCCAGGCGACCGTCATTGAGCCCGAGCCTGCACCTGCACCTCGACCCGAGACGCAGGTCACCAAGCCCGCACCCGAGACGAGCGCCCGTCGCGATAAGCCCGCTGGCAAGACCAAGGCCATCGAGCGCCATCGCCCCGGTCGCGTGCGCATGGGCCTGGGTCTGATCGGCCTGGGTCTAAAGACGCTCATTACCGGCAAGACGAAATAGTCGTTTGTAGAAGCAGTTTGTAGAAGCGCCCCGCATTTGAGGAAAGCCTCGGATGCGGGGCGCTTTTCCCTGCTACCATGGTGCGAACAACAACGCGAATGACAGGCAGGAATATGAAGCTCACTATAGAATCGATGACCTACGGCGCCGACGGGCTGGCGCACGCCGACAACGGCAAGGCCGTCTTTGTGCAGGGCGCCGTGGCAGGCGACACCGTCGAGGCCGAGGTCGTACAGGACGGCAAGTCGTTCATGCGCGCCCGCACCACCGAGATTCTGGAGCCAAGCCCCGATCGCATTCAGCCTCCCTGCCCCTTCGTGGGCATCTGCGGCGGCTGCTCGTGGGGCAATCTCTCACGCACGGCACAGCTCGCCGCCAAGGAGCAAAACCTGCGCTCCACGCTCGAGCGCATCGGCAAGTTCGCTCCTGAGCAGGTCAATGAGTTGGTGCAGCCCATCTGCCACACCAAGGACGACTGGGGCTACCGCAATAAAATCGAGCTCGAACCGACCGTCGTCAACGGTCGCGTGCGCCTTGGCATGCACGGTGTCGACCCCAGCAAAATCGTGACCGTCGATACGTGCCCGCTGTTCGATAAGCGCTTCCCGAAGGCGCTCAAATCGGTCGTCGGCGCACTCAACTATCTAAGCGGCAGCCATGACTTGGGGCTCGAACGCGTGGGCATTCGCGCATCGCGCCGCACCAAGGCACTCGAGGTCGCACTCTGGACGCCCACAGGCTCTTTTCCGCGCTCGCAGGTCTCCCGCGTGCTGGCGGACGCCGCTCATCCCACGAGCATCGTGCGCGTGATGAGCAAGGGCGAAAAGAAGGCCCGCCGTGTCTCCAAGGTCGAAATGCTCGCCGGAGAGGGCTCATGGACCGAGAATATCGCCGAGGGTCAGATGCGCTTGTCTGCCCCGTCTTTTTTCCAGGTCAACACCAAGGGTGCCGAGATTTTGATCGAGCTTGTCATGGAAGCACTCGACCCGCAGGAAGACGAGCTTGCCGTGGACCTGTACTGCGGTGCCGGCACCTTTACCCTGCCGCTCGCCCGCCGCTGCGACTTTGTCGCCGCCGTCGAGGCCTACGGCCCCGCCGTGCGCGATCTACGCCGTAACCTGGAGATCAACAAGCTTGATAACGTCGACGTCATTGGCGGAGACGCGGTGCGCGAGTTCCCCGACCAGGATGCCGACGTCTTGGTGGTCGACCCGCCGCGCGCAGGCCTCGCCCCCGAGGCGATCGACCTTATCGCCAGCACGAGTGCCCGCGATGTCGCCTACGTGAGCTGCGACCCGGCCACCCTGGCGCGCGATCTCAAACGCTTTGTCGAAGAAGGCACTTTCTCTCCCGTAAAGATCACGCCAGTCGACCTGTTCCCACAAACCTTCCACTGCGAAACCGTCGTCCACCTCAAGCGCAACTAGCCACTTAATCATTGCTCAGAAAAATCATTGGGAAATCGAGCGTGGCAAGCGGAGGTCTTCGGGGTATAAGACGGCTAATTGTATGCCGCCTATGAAAGGAACCCTCATGCCCAGCGTTGCCGTTCTCGCCGCCGATGGCTTTGAAACTATTGAATGCTTGACCATGGTCGATGTCATGCGTCGCGGCGGCGTGCGTGCCACGCTCGTCTCGATCATGCCCACGCGCGAGGTCGTAAGCTCGCTGCAGATCCCCGTGACCTGCGATGCGCTCTTTGATGAGATCAACTTTGACGAGTACGACTGCGTCGTGCTGCCCGGCGGCCTGCCCGGTGCCACCAACCTGCGCGCAGATCAGCGCGTCTGCGACGTAGTCTGCGAGTTCGCCGCAACCAAGCACGTCGCCGCCATCTGCGCCGCCCCGTTTATCCTGGGCGAGCTCGACCTGCTCGAGGGGCGCCATGCCACGTGCTTCCCTGGCTTTGAGAAAAGCTTCCCCGAAGGCGCCTATACCGGCGAGAAGGTCACGCAAGACGGCAACATCATCACTGCCAGCGGCATGGCACAGTCACTCCCCTTTGCATTGGAGCTGCTGCGCACGCTCGCCGGCGACAAGGCCGTCGAGAAGGTCGCCGAGGGCGTCCAACTATGATTTTGGCTTCGCAATCGCCGCGCCGCATAGAGCTGATGCGCGAGGCAGGCTACAACATTCGCGTGATTCCCGCGGATATCGACGAAACGCCCTTTGATGGCGAGGCCCCGCTCACGCTTGTCGAGCGCTTGGCACGCGCCAAGGCGGCTGCCGTTGCTGCCGAGTATGCCGAGCCCAATGAGCTGACGGTCGCGGCCGACACCATCGTCACCTTTGACGGCAAGATTCTGGGCAAGCCGGCAACCGAGGACGAGGCGCGCACCATGCTCCGTGAGCTTTCGGGCCGCACGCACCAGGTCGCAACCGGCGTCTGCATCGTTAAAGCCGACGACGCTACAGCCCCGCATGCCGCCGAGAGCCTATCCTTTGTCGATGTGACCGACGTGACGTTCTACGAGCTCACCGACGAGCAGATCGAGCGCTACGTCGCCTCGGGTGAGCCCATGGACAAGGCCGGCGCCTACGGCATTCAGGGCACAGGCGGACGCATGCTCGTGCACGATATTTCGGGCGACTTCTATAACGTGGTGGGCCTACCCATCGCCCGCGTCGCGCGCGCGATTCAAAAACTCTCGTAATTGCATCTGGCGCTGGGTATTCCCCAGCGCCTACAATTTTGGCGTACCGTACGGATCCCGACCGGGCACAAGGCGCGGCGGAAAACCGATAGGAGTTAAACATGGATACATTGCTCGAGGCCATTGACGTCTGCGATGTCGATGGCTTTTGCTATGGCAACTATACGGACGAGGAGGCCGGCACCGGTTGCACCGTAATCGTGGCACCCGAGGGCGCCACCGGCGGTGTTGACGTTCGCGGTGGCGCTCCCGCTTCGCGCGAAACCGACCTGCTGCGACCCGAGAACACCGTCGACAAGGTACACGCCGTCTGCCTTTCGGGTGGATCGGCCTTTGGCCTCGAGGCTGCAAGCGGCGTCGCTCGCGAGCTTGAGAGCCGCGGCATCGGCCTTCCCGTCGGCCCCACACAGGTGCCTATCGTGTGCTCCAGCTGTATCTTCGACCTCGCCTTTGGTAACCCCACCGTACGCCCCGACATTGAGGCAGGCATCTCCGCCGTGCGCGAGGCGCTCGACAACACCCCCACCACGCTCGAGCAGGGCAATGTAGGTGCCGGCACCGGCGCCACTGTAGGCAAGCTCATGGGGCCTGCCACCTGCATGAAGGCCGGCCTTGGAGCTGCTGCCGTGGCGCTCGGCCCCATCAAGGTGGGCGCCGTGGTCTCAGTCAACGCCTGCGGCAACGTGGTCGACCCCTTCACCGGCGAGTGGGTCGCCGGCATGCGCGCCGCAGCCGATAGCGACCAGATCGTCGACATGGAACTCGCAGCCTTTGCCTCCGCCGGATCCATGCAGATGCCGCTCGACCGCACCAACACCACCATCAGCTGCATCGTCACCAACGTGGAACTCACTAAGGCACAAGCTACCAAGGTCTCCCAGATGGCCGCAGACGCCTACGCACACGCCATCCGCCCCACACACACCACCAACGACGGCGACACCATCTACACCCTCGCCAGCGGCAAACTGGGCGCCCAGGCAAGCGCCGCCGTTCCCCTAGACCTGCTGGGCATGCTCGCCGTAAGGGCCTTGGAAACCGCCATCGTAAACGGAGCCAAAACCGCCAAAACCTCCCACGGCATCCCCGGCGCCGCGAAGTAGCCTAACCTGACCGGTTGCCCGGTGGGGCTTGGTTATGTTTGCTGCTCTACAGTCCTGGCTCGCACGAAGAGCACATTAAGTGCTCTTCGGCTCGTGCGGAACTCGCGACAAACATAACCAAGCCCCACCGGGCAACCTACCAACCAGATTCTTTTCAGCCCAGGCCCCTGTGTACCGCGCGTCGAAGATCTTCAAATTCAGGCAGCCTGACAATCGATTCTTATAGCAGAGGCCCCTTGGCCTTTAGTTTGATACAAGTTCCGCACGAGCCGGAAAGCACTTAATGTGCTTTCCGTGCGAGCAGGACTGTTCGCAGTAGCAAACTAAAGGCCAAGGGGCCCAGTCAACCTATCAGCAGCGATTACTCAGCAGCTAGTTGAATTTGAAGATCTTTGAGGCAAGACGGTATAGGCCGAGCGTGGTTTTGTCTCCGGCCCGTCCGCGCAGATTGGTGAAGAACCCGACCACGCCGTAGCGGGCACGACGATACATGCGCTCGTCGTAGGCCTTCAAATCATTCCACAGCGTCTTTAGGCGCTCGTCGGCGCAATCTTCCTCGGAAAGCTTGGTGAGCACTGAGCAGATCGCCATCATCATGGTGAAGTAGCCCATCATGTACGAGCGCAGACGAGACGACTCAACATCGCTGTACAGGTGGTACGACTCCATCATGATACGCGTAACACGGAACTGCTGGTCCAGACGCTTGACCATCGTGGCCTCGTTGACACTCTGGCCCTCGCGACCGATAAAGTAGCGATAGAGGTCGATGTCGGCGTAGTACATGGTCTTGCAACGCGGCAGCGGCACGTAGGCGTAGATGTTGTCCACATAGAACGTGTGCGGCGGCATGGGAAGGTTGGACTCGCGCAGCACATCCGTGCGATAGCACAGGCTGTGCATGAGTAGGTTCTGGTCCAGGCGGAAATGACCGATCTGATCCCAGGAAAAGATCTTCTTGCGCGGCAGGGCAAATTTGTAGCCAATAGCGGTATGCGTGCCCTCGTAAACCTTCTCGTACACGTAGTTCGAGATAAACAGGTCAACGCGCTGGTCGCGCTCCTCAAAGCCACGCAGAATCGACAGCATGGTCGAAAGGGCAGCGCCGTCAAGCCAGTCGTCCGAGTCGACAACCTTGTAGTAGGTGCCCTGCGCCTCGCGCAGACCCGAAAGGACGGCAATACCGTGACCGCCATTCTCCTGGTGCACCGCGCGGATGATTCCAGGATAACGTGCCTCCCACTCATCGGCCTTATCGGCCGTCTCGTCCTTGGAGCCGTCGTCCACCACGATAATCTCGATATCGGTAGCGTAATTGCTCCCCTCCAAGATGGAGGTGATGCAATGGTCAATGTCCTTGGCGGCGTTATACGAGGGAATACCGAATGTTATGACTTTATGCATGGCAGGCGATAATCTCATCCGAAAGATCGAGGGCAGAATTGGTCACGGCGTCCATATCGTAGTAACGATACTCGGCCAGACGGCCCACCGGGTGGAAGTTCGTCAGGTTCTGGACGCGCTCAAGATAGCGCTCATAGAGCTCACGGTTCTCGGGCTCAAAAGAATGGCGTAGTACGGCGTCTCGCCCGAGCCGGGCGTATAGGCCTTGGAGTACTCCTTCATGATGGTGGTCTTGCCGGGCAGGACCTGACCGGTCATGTTCTTGAACTCGGTGATGCGCGTGTAGTCCTCGCTCGTGGTGTAGTTGACAGTGCCCACGGGCTGAAACTGGTCCATATCGAGCGTCTCGAACTTCATATCGAGCGTGCGGTACGGCAACGCACCCAAGTCGAGGTTGAACAGCTCGTCGAGTGGACCGGTGTAGACGATCTCGCCACCATAGACCTTGCCGTCGATCTTGACGGTAGTCTCGTCGATTTCAAAGAGGTCACGGGCGTCCACGTCGCAGAACACGTCGATCAGGTCGTGGTCGAGCATGTGCTCAAAGAGCGCCGTGTAGCCCTCCTGCGGCATGCCCTGGAAGGGAGCTTGCGGGAAGTAGCGGTCATCATCGCCCACAAAGACGGGAACGCGGCCGGTGATCGAGGGGTCAATCTGATCGGGCGTCTGGCCCCACTGCTTCATGGTGTAATGCAAAAAGACGTTCTCGTAGACGTAATCGGCGACCTCGGCAAGATCCGGGTCGTTCTTCTTACGCAGCTCCATAATGGGCACCTTGACATCCCTGCCAAAGGTCTCCACGAGCTTCTGATACAGCTCCTCGCCGCGCTCGTCACCAAAGGCGAGCTTGAGACTCGCATGGTTGAAGGGCACGGGCATAAGGGTACCGTTGATGTTGGCGAGCACCTTGTGCTGATAATCCGTCCACTTGGTAAAGCGCGACAGGAAATTGTGCACGCGCTCGTTAAAAGTGTGATAGATATGCGGACCGTACTCGTGGATCAGGATTCCGGCCTCGTCAGTGCAGTCATAGGCATTGCCCGCAATGTGGCTACGGCGCTCCAAAACGGCAACACGATAGCCGATGGTCTCGGCAAGACGGCGGGCGCAAACGGCACCGGCATATCCAGCACCGACGACAATCATGTCGTACGCGCCGGCGTTAAAGCCTTCAGGCAGGCCTGAGGTAATCTGCATCGATACTCCTTGTCAAAAGCCACGGGCTCGTTAGCTGGGCTTTTCTCGAACATTCTTCGAGACATATTTATCAGAGCGATTATAGCGCTAATGCGTCCTATAATGAGCTTGCCACACAAGGAAAGCTCAAGCACCGCGGCGTACATAATTGAAAGGTAAACCCGCTAGCAGCGGGTTTATTCGTGAACAGCCGGGTGCCTGGAGCTTAGCGAAACGCTTGTAAGGAGTAACATGAGCGATTTCCTAAACCGTATGAAGTCTGCCGCCAAGGCCGACCTTAAGACGATCGTCCTGCCCGAGGGCGAGGATCCGCGCACTATCGTCGCGGCCACCAAAATCATCGAGGAGGGCCTGGCAAAGATCGTCATCCTGGGCAACCCCGACGAGATCAACGTTCCCGGCGCTACCGTCATCGACCCGCGCAATGCCGAGAAGCACGAGGAGTACGCGCAGAAGTTTGCCGAGCTCCGCGCCAAGAAGGGCGTTACCATCGAGCAGGCTCGCGCCCAGGTGATGGACGCCACCTACTTTGGCACCATGATGGTCAAGATGGGCGATGCCGACGGCCTGGTCTCCGGCGCCTGCCACTCCACCGCCGACACCCTGCGCCCCGCGCTTCAGATCCTCAAGACCGCCCCGGGCACCAAGCTGGTCTCGGCCTTCTTCGTGATGTGCACCGACACCCCGCAGTTCGGCACTGACGGCACGCTGATCTTCGCCGACTGCGGCCTCAACATCAACCCGTCCTCCGACGAGCTCTCCGAGATCGCCATCGCCTCCGCTCACTCCTGGTCCACCTTCATGGGCAACGTTGAGCCGCACGTGGCCATGCTCTCCTACTCCACCATGGGCTCCGCTGGCGGCGAGGTCGCCAAGAAGGTCCAGGAGGCTGTGAAGTTCTGCAAGGAGAAGGCTCCCGAGTTCGCCATCGACGGCGACCTGCAGCTCGATGCCGCTATTGTCCCCACCGTCGCCCAGCTCAAGGCTCCCGGCTCCTCCGTTGCCGGCAAGGCCAACGTGCTCGTGTTCCCCGACCTCGAGGCCGGCAACATCGGCTACAAGCTGGTCCAGCGCTTCGCCGGCGCCGACGCCTACGGCCCCATCCTGCAGGGCATCGCCAAGCCGGTCAACGATCTGTCGCGCGGCTGCTCTGCTGACGACATCGTGGGTGTCGTGGCCATCACCGCCGTCCAGGCTCAGATGGCTGAGTAGCGGACATATCCCCTCGGGACAGGAATTTCCACCTGCTAGCAAAAAGGCCTCCGGAGCTGTTGCTCTGGAGGCCTTTCGTTTACTTGCAAATGCGCGCGTTAGTTGTTCTTGGTCAGGCGCTCGACGTCGTGGGCGATCATGTATTCCTCGTCGGTGGGGATGACCATAACCGTGACGGAAGAGCCGGCGGCACTGATGACCTGCGGGCCGTTGCCCACGGCCTCGCGGTTCTTGTTGTTGTCGATGCGTACGCCCAGCCACTCAAAGCAGTCGCAGAAGGCCTTACGGATCGACCAGTCGTTCTCGCCGATGCCGGCGGTAAAGGTAATGGTGTCCACGCCCGCCATGGAAGCGATCATGGAGCCGGCCTGCTGCATAGCCTTGTAGGCAAACATATCGAAGGCGAGCAGGCAGCGCTCATCTCCCTCGGAGGCGCGCGTGCGGATGTCGCGGGCGTCGTTGGAGATGCCCGAAATGGCAAGCAGGCCGGACTGCTTGTTCATCATGTCATCGACTTCCTGGTAGCTGTAGCCACCCTCGCGCTGAAGGTAGCACACGGTGGCCGGGTCAATGGAACCACAACGAGTGCCCATCATCAGGCCATCAAGCGGCGTTAGGCCCATCGTGGTATCGCGGCACACGCCGTCCTCGATGGCGGCGAGCGAAGCACCGTTGCCCAGATGGCACGAAAGCAGACGGTGACAGCGCGAGCCCAGGATCTCCTTGGCCATCATCCACTCATAGCGGTGGCTCGTGCCGTGGGCACCGTACTTGCGCACGTGGTACTTGTCGCACACGTCCTTGGGCAACGCGTAGGTGTAGGCGACCTCGGGCATGGTCATGTGGAACGAGGTATCGAAGACGGCCACGTTGGGCAGCTCCGGATACTTCTCGCGGCAATACTCGATTGCTGCGGCCTCGCCATAATTGTGCAACGGAGCGAGCGGGGCCACCTCAAGGATCTTAGCCATGACCTCATCGTCGACGACCGCGGAATCATCGAAGTGCCAGCCGCCCTGAACGATGCGATGCCCAATGCCATCAATCGTAAAGTCGGTCTTCTCGAGCTCCTCGAGCACACGAGCGATAGCAGAGCGATGATCGGGGAAAGGGACCTCCTCGGTCTGCTTGGCGCCACCGTTCTCGGAGTGGCCAAAGATGCCCATGTCCGAACCGATACGTTCGCAGTTGCCCTTGGCGAAAACCTCGCGGGTAACGGTATCCAAAAGCTGATATTTAAGGCTTGAGCTGCCGGCGTTGACAACAAGTACGTTCATGAGACTCCTTTACAGTGCAATACGGTCGACGCAGACCCCTTAAGGCGGCCGCATTTTAATAAGAAGTTATCACAACTTGATAAATAGCTATCAAGCATATCGCCCAACGAGCACAAAAGAGGGGCCGAACGGCGCTCGGTCGTCCAGCCCCTCCCCTCTTGCAATTACTTGCCGTTGACAATGCGCTCGACGTCAGAAGCGATCATGAACTCCTCGTCCGTGGGAATGACGAAGATCTTGACCCTGGAATCCTTGGCAGACAGGCACCAAGCGCCGTCACCACGCAGGGCGTTGCGGGCATGATCCATCTTGACGCCCATAAAGGCCAGACGGTCGGCCACGCCAGCGCGAACGGCCGGAGCGTGCTCACCGATGCCAGCGGTGAAGACCAGCGTGTCCATGCCGCACATGGAAGTGGCCATCTCGGCAGCCTTGGCGGCAATCTTGTAGACAAACATGTCGAAGGCGAGCTGAGCATCGGGGTCACCAGCGGCGGCGAGCTCCTCGACGTTGCGGCAGTCGTTGGTCTTGCCGCCGGTCACAGCCAAAAGGCCGGACTTCTTGTTCATCATCTCATCGACCTCGTCGAAGGTGTAGCCACCCTCACGCTGCAGGTAGCACACGGTAGCCGGGTCGATGGAGCCACAGCGGGTGCCCATCATGACGCCGTCGAGCGGGGTGAGGCCCATGGTGGTGTCCATGCACTTGCCGTCCTCGATGGCGCACAGGGAAGCGCCGGAGCCGATATGGCACACGACGACCTTGCGAGCCTCGCCGTTGGTCATCTCGGCGACCTTCTTGGAGATGTAGCGGTAGCTGGTGCCGTGGGCGCCGTACTTACGGATGTGCAGCTTGTCGCAAACATCCTTGGGAAGGGCGTAGGTCTTGGCGACCTCGGGCATGTTGAAGTGGAAAGCGGTGTCGTAGACCGTGACGTTGGGCAAGTCGGGATACTGCTCGAGGCAGTACTCGATGACGTTGGCCTCAGGGTTGTTGTGCAGCGGGGCGAGCGGAGCGACCTCGCGGATCTTGGCGAGAACGTCCTCGTCGACGAGGGAGGAATCGCCGAAGTACCAACCGCCCTGAACGATACGGTGGCCGATGCCCTCGATCTTGACGCCGTTGGCCTCGAGGTCCTTCAGAACGACCTCGATGGCGACCTTATGGTCGGGGAACTCGATGTTCTCGGTCACCTTCTTGGAACCGTTGGCAGCGTGGGTGAAGGTGCCGCCGGTAAAGCAGACGCGCTCGCAGGAGCCCTTTGCGGACACCTTGTGGGACTTGGTATCGATGACCTGATACTTAAGGGTCGAAGATCCCGCGTTGACGACCAGAACGTTCATGTGTCTCCCTACTAACAGGCGGTGTGGCGCCGCCAGGTTACATACGCTTCAATAATAAACCCAAACGCCCTCGCGCTCGGGTTTATTGCGTTGATATATAAGTTATCGGTGCCTAAATACGCATGGCCTTTGACTTGTAAGACGAAAGAGCGCGGGGATATACACCAAAGAAGAAATCCCGAGCGCGACAAGCAATATGACTCGAATGTCCGCGATGCTGCTCAACGCAGCATTGAACAGATAGAAAAGGATGGCACCCACCGCCACCATCTGGCTTTGAACCGAAATCAGTGAACAGCGCATCGAAGAATCGGCAGCATTTTGAAAAATTGAGTATTTAATTGGAGCAAATAACGAGTAGGCGACCGTCTGCAACACATAGAACACGGGCAGCAAATAGACCGGAGTAAAGGGAGTCAAAAATAGAGCAGTCAGGGAAAGGCGCACGATGCCGCAAATACGCGCAAAACGGCCCTTGTCGACATGAGCAATCACACTGGGCACAATAAGCCCCATGGAGGCCGAGGCAAGGAGCTGGACCGCAATGATCACACCCGAAGCGACGGCATTCATTCCGCGACCCGCAAGCAACAGTGAGAAAAAGTCTTCCAGGGCGACAAAAGCAAATGCTTGAGAACAGTCCCTGATGAACGCTGAACGAAGAATGCCGTTACACGCAATAGCGGCACCGATCATCTTCGGGCTCATTCCACGCTCAGGTGTCCCCGCAGTGCCCCCTCTTCGCATCTCAGGAATGCAGACAACGACAACCAGCGTCAACACCATTGCGATGATATCTGCCGAAAGACCAATGAGATATGCACCGACAGACGAAATGAAACCGCCCACGCAAGCGGAGATGGCAAAAGAGGCATAGAAAACAAATCGCTCAACGACATTAAGTCTTACGAGCTGGTCCTGAGAAACGCTGTCAATGTAAATCGCTTCTATGGATCCGCTCACACATGCAACGGCAAAACCCTTGAGAGCAAACGCGCCGATTAAAAGCAGAGGAGAACGGACGAAAAGCAGGGCGGCGTAGTATCCAAGCATTCCCACGACGCCAACGAGACCGCTTGTCTTTCGTCCAAACCTATCAGCAATATAGCCAGTGGGAACTTCAAGGATGAACTTGCTCACTTGATATGCAATCATCATGCTAGAAATCGCCACCATCGAGAATCCGACGAATTCAAGGTAAACCGTCAGAAAATACAAAATGGTGCTGAAGTTCGACAGAAAAACGAACGTCATATAAAGCAAAACCGTACGTTTTTTCATACTCCGCCCTCCAAGAGTCAGCAATCTAAATCGGAATCTTGGAAAAGCATGAGGGCAGAGCCGTCAGTCATGTGTTACAAGGCGTCAACATTCACTTGACGCCACGAGGCCAAATGGCCTCACGAAGCAAGGTGACGCAATAGGTGAAGAAATACCGTCTGGTGTCGATCGGTCCAGGCATTTTGTCGATAGCAAAAGTAGATGGGCAAGGCTACGTCATGCGAGCCTTCAATGGAACACTCGCTCACTTCCAGTCCATCTGATGCGAGAGAAGAGCCAGAAAAGCTCAATATCAATCCCCCGGCTTGAAGAAACTCAGTCTGCGCCCTGTTTCCGTATTCGACATCGCGAAAGCGGAAATTAACCAGCTGGGCTTCGGGGCATTGATTGATTGCATTGAGACAGGGTGACAAATTAATTGGAACAGCGAGCCTGCCGCCTAGTAACTCACGAACGGTCATAGCATCCACAGATTGATGACCCGCTGGGCACGAAAGAACCTTGAGCTCCTTTTCACCCAAGTATTTCGAAGAAAGGACACTGTCCCTTGGTTCCTCAAATGAGATGGCCGCATCCGAAATGCCAAGCACAAGTGATTCAAAGCATGTGGCCGTTGGCTGATGCCAAACATCAAGGTGAATCTGAGGGTGCGAGCTTTCAAACGAGTCGTACCAGTTTTCGGAAAAAAGACGCCCCCGCCCGTGAAGACAGGGGGCGTAAAGACGAAAGTGACCGTCGGGCGAAACGCCGCCGTTCCCCGATTGGGTGTACTTTTTGAGATCGTCGACTTGTGCCAGGATCACGCGTGCACGACGCGCAAATTCTCTGCCCGCCGGAGACAAAACAGCCTCCCCCGCCGATCGGTCGAGCAAAACAATCTGATACTCAGATTCCAACTTTTTGATTGCCGACGAAACGGCCTGTGGGCTCACGTGAACGGCGCGAGCCGCTTTGCGCACGCCGCCGTAGTTCGCTACCGCTTGAAGGTATTCGAGTTGAGAAAGCTGCATAGGTTACTCCAAAGGCAGCCAAGGCGACGGGCTGTGCGTCCTCAGATGAGGTTCTCGCCCAGGTTTTTGCCGCCGAGGACGTGCATGTGGAAGTGCATGACGGTCTGGCCGGCGTTGACGCCCTTGTTGGAGATGACGCGGAAACCGTCCTCCAAGCCCTTGGCCTTAGCGACCTCCTGGATGGCGTGAGCCATGGCGCCCATGGTCTCGGCCGGTACGTTGTCGGCGATGTCACTGTAGTGCTTCTTGGGAATCACGAGCGTATGGACCGGCGCCTGGGGATTGAGGTCGTCGAAGGCGATGACCTGGTCGTCCTCATAGACAACGGTCGAGGGGATCTCGTGGTTGGCAATTTTGCAGAAGATGCAATCGCACATGGTTGGTTCCTTTCTCACAGACCAAGGTAATTATATTTAGTCGGGATGGTTAGAACGAGAGGTTGTCGTCGGTGTTGGCGGCCTCGCCGTCGACGAGCACGTCGTTGCCGTCGACGTCCTTAAGGAGCACCGAGACCTTCTGCTCGGCATCGGACAGGCGGGTGCGCAGGCTCTTGAGGAGCTCGACGCCGCGGGTATAGCTCTCGAGCGACTCCTCGAGCTCCATATCGCCCGACTCCAAGCTACGGATGATGAGCTCCAACTCCTGCGAGGCCTGCTTGTACGTAAGCTGCTCGACCGGGGTCTTCTCTGCCATATCTGTTTCCTTTCCTAAAGGTTTATCGCTATGAAACGCGGCCTACTCGACCGTATCGACCGTTGCCGCCACATTGCCGTCTGCCATGCGCACGCGGATGGCGTCGCCGGGCTTAAAGGTCTTGGCGCTCGTGGCCACGCCATCATCGCTGTACGCGATGGAATAGCCGCGGGCAAGCACTTTGAGCGGCGACAGAGCATCGAGCGAGGCTGCCGCACGGCCCAGGTCGGACGCGGGCTTGTTGAGCATCGTGCGCCCCTGATGCTCCAGACGGGAGCTCGCAAGCGTGAGCGCATGGCGCTTGCCATCGAGCCCCGAGGTGCTTGCAACTAGGCGCTCGGGCAGGCGCTCAAAGTTGGAGCGGAATGTCCCGACCGAGCGTACTATGGCGCCCGACAGGCGATCGGCAGTCAGCGCAAGCTCAGACTCGCGACGCTCGACCATAAATGTGGGGTCGTTGAGGCACGGGCGGCACGCAGCCGCATCGAGCGCATCGCCCAAGCGAGCCGTATAGGTGTCCCAGGCACGGCGACCGCGCTGATCGAGCATCTCCAAATCAACCTGATTCGACCCAATCATCGATGCCATCGCAGCGCCCAGACGCTGATGGCGCGCCTCGAGCACATCGGCCAACTCCGTCATAGCCGGCGCCACCGATTCTGCCGCCGCCGTGGGCGTGGAAGCGCGGCGGTCGCTCACCATGTCGCAAATCGAGGTATCGGGCTCATGGCCGATACCGGTCACCACGGGCACGGGACAGGCAGCCACTGCACGGGCAAGCTCCTCGTCGTTGAAGGTCATGAGGTCCTCGAAGGAGCCGCCGCCGCGTACCAGCAAGATGCAGTCGGGCGCCGGCGTGACGGCGGCGGCACGGCGCAGGCCCTCGATAAGCTCGGCCGGCGCACCCTCGCCTTGTACCTTGGCACCCACGCAGACAAGCTCGACGAGCGGGTTGCGACGACGCAATGTGCGCTTGACGTCGTCGATTACAGCACCCGAAAGCGAGGTGACGACCGCCACGCGTGAGCAAAACACCGGAATGCGGCGTTTGCGCGCTTCGTCCATCAGGCCCTCGCGGCGTAGCTTTTCGGCCAGTTGCGCCACTTGTTGACGCAGCAGACCCTCCCCCGCCAACGAAAACGAGCGGGCAACAAAGCTCATGCGGCCCGTGGGCTTATAGAGATTGAAGCTGCCCTTAAAGCTCACCTGCATGCCGTCGCGCAGATCGAAGGTGCGCTTGAAATAGGCGCCCTTCCAGATAATGCAGTCGACGGCGGCCGAATCGTCCTTAATCTGGAAATAGCAGTGGCCACTTCGGGCGTTAGGACCACGAAAACCCGTGACCTCGCCCAGAACGCTCAGCTGCGGAATGGCATCGAGCGCACCGGCAGCGATTTCTACCGCCTGGCTCACGCTGAGCTCCTTGCGCTCCTGCTCATCCGAACCGTCAAACTCGGCGGAAACGGCATTGCCGGTTAGATTCCAGCCTGCCACGCAGCCTCCTTTCGTCATCGTGCACATGGGCTCCGGCCCTGCGCAAATTTAAGTCCAACACATAGTACAGCGCCGCGGGGACACGAATCCCCGCGGCGCCCAGCGACCCAATTTGTTATCGGTTGGAGTTTCTGTTGTAGCGAGCCATAAGATAGAGCAGCTGAATAATCGAAGTGAGCGCTGCGGCAACATAAGTAAGCGCGGCTGCCGTCAGGACCTTCTTGGCACCGTTGACCTGCTTGGAGCTCATGCCCGACTGCTCAATATACGCCACGGCGCGTCGGCTGGCGTCAATCTCGACAGGCAGCGTAACCAGTTGGAACAGCACGCTAAAAGAGAAGAAGATCAATGCGAGGGTCGTGAGTCCCGCGATGTTCATAAACAGACCCATGAGTAGCACGATGGTCCAAGTGTTCTGGGTAAAGTTGACGACCGGCACGAGGGCGGTGCGTACCTTCATCATGGCATAGCCGCTTTGACGCTGGGCGGCATGGCCCGCCTCGTGGCAGGCGACGGCAACGCTTGCGACCGAACCGCCCGAACGGTTGGCATCCGACAGATACAGGTTGTTATCCTGCGGGTTGTAATGGTCGGTGAGCTCACCGGCGACACCCTTGATACCCACGGCATTGCAACCGTTGGCGTCAAGCATGCGGCGAGCAACCGTGGCGCCCGTGTCGCCGTCCGAGCGAACCTTGGACCAGGTCTTGTACGTCGAATTGATATAGCTCTGCGCAGCAAGGCCAAGCACCGTGCAGACAAGAACAACCAGCAGGTACAGCGGGTCGATGCCAAAGCCGTAACCATAGTAATAAGGCATGCGAATTCCTCCGAATCGAGTTACACGTCGGAGGCATTCTACCCACTCAACCGGCTAGGCTTCCCTACAGGAGCTCGATTTTGCCGTCCTTCACCGTCAACCCCATATTGCCGGAAAGCAGATCGTCCAGGCGCGAGCCCACAAGCTCAAAGCGCCAGCCTTCGCGCAGGGGGCTCTGCTCGGGATGCTCAATATAGTCGGCCAGGTCATCGCGCGAGGCAATGACCGAGGTCGCCACGCCCGAGCGCTCGGCAACTAGGCGAATGAGCGCATACATCAGGTCCGTCACGCTCTCCAACTCCGGCGAAATCTGACGGTGCCCGCGCACCATGAGCGGCAGGCGATCGTGCGGGCAGCTCGCGCCGCGCTTGATGGCCATGAGCGCACCGTCCACGTCGCGCTCCCCCAACTGATCGGTACCGCGAATGCTACGGAACTCCTCAACGCGCACGGGATTGCGCTTGACGAGCGCCAGCAGCGTGTCGTCGGACATGACCCACTTGCGCGGGATGTTACGGCGCTCGGCGCGATCCTCGCGCCAGGCGGCGAGCTCGCGTGCGATGCCCAACTGGTGACGGCTGCACGAATTGATGCGTTTGACCTTGCGGAACGCCTCGTGGCGATCGGCGCGATAGTGCGACTCGTCAGCCAGCGGGCGCAGCTCGTCGAGCACCCAGTCCACACGGCCCAGCTCGCGCAGGCGGCTCATCATCTCGGTATAGGCGACGATCAGGTACTTGACGTCATCGATCGCATACTCAATCTGCTTATCGGTCAGCGGGCGGCGCGACCAGTCGGTCAGCGACTCGGTCTTGGGCAGCGAGACGCCGCAAAACGTCTGAACAAGCGCGCCATACGAAATCTGCTGGCGCTCGCCCAAAAAGGCAGCGGCGACCTGCGTGTCAAAAATCGGTCGTGGCAGCACGCCCACGGTATGGAGCATGACCTCCATATCCTGCGAGCACGCGTGGAAGACCTTGGTCACGCTCTCGTCGGCCATAAGCTCGGCCAGCGGCGATAGGTCGTCGATTACCAGGGGATCGACCGCGACGCTCTCGGCAGGGGTGGCAATCTGAACCAAGCACAGACGCGGGTGGAATGTGCGCTCGCGCAAAAACTCGGTATCGACGGCAATCGCGTCGAACTCACGAGCGCGCTGGCAAAAGTCGAGTAGAGCCTGATGTGTGGAAATGTACATATCAACCCATCGAATAAGGTTAGGCCCGAAAAACACGGGTAGGATATCGGCATTGCCTTACAACTATACTCGGTTAGTCACAGAACGGGAACGTAAGTATGCGCTGCCTTATCATCCACAACCCGGCATCGGGCCCCAGCTCAGATGAAATCTACGCATTCACGCACGCCCTCGCGCAGAGCGGCGACGAGGTCGTGATGCGTTTTATCGGCGATGGCATGGAGCCCGAGGATGCCGTGGCAGACGTGCGCGAGTTTGATCGCGTGGTCGTTTCGGGCGGCGACGGCACCGTCTCCAACGTGCTCGACCAGATGCGCGGATGCGGTGTCCCCACGCTCGTCTTCCCCTCCGGCACAGCCTGCCTGTTCTTCAACAACATCGGCAATGCCCCCGAGGCAGCGGCGCTCGCCAAGGCCTGCCGTGCCGGTCGCACGGTCAAAGTGGACATGGGCGAGCTCTTTTGGCTCGACGAGAACGGCAACGAGAAGCGCCACGGCTTTATCATCATCGCCGGCTCGGGCTTCGACGCCGAGATCATGATGAAGGCCGCCCCCACCAAAAACGACATCGGCGAGATCGCCTACTTCCTCTCCGCGCTCGCCACGCCCAATCCCACGGTGGCGCACTTTACGATTGAGCATGACGGCATTGTCGAGGAGCTCGACGGCATCTGCTGCATGGCCGGCAACACCTCGGTCATCCAAAACGACATCAACCTGTTCCCCGACTGCCGTATGAACGATGGCATGGTCGACATTGCGGTCATCGAACCCGTAAAAACTGTGCAGCTTCTACCGACTGTGATCACCGCCGCACTCGACCCCGCCGGCAAGGTACTCGGCCGCCCGCAGTTCAAGATCATCCAGACCAAGGAAGCCAAGATCACCTGCACCCCGTCGCTGGGCATGCAGTTCGATGGCGAGATTATCTCCAGCAATTCGGGCGTCTTTGGAGCCCGCGCGCTTCCGCAATGCCTCGACCTCATCGTCGACGAATTCTCCCCACTCGGAAAATAGGAGGACCCTATGAACGACAATCCCCTGCTCGGCTTTATCATCATCGTTTTGGCCATGCTCGTCGGCTATGCGATCAACGTGATCCACCGCCGGAAGAAGTAATTCCACATTGGTATGATATTCATCCAATTATCGTCTCCCCTGCTGTTTATGCATTTGTCAAACAGCGGGGGGATTTTCATTTCGGGCATTCCAGCTACTTTATTCGGCTACAGTAATCACAGGGCGTCTTTATTAAAGTAAAGCTACAAACTGAGTATAATTAACCACTCATCGCATATTTCATTACGCTTATCGAGTAAGTTTCTTTCATAGATGAATATTGTTTCCAGTTCGTTACGCTAATGGGGTGTCTTTATTGGCTGAAGCCCTCTGGCGACAGAGGGCTTTCGCACGCTGGGAGGGAAAAAGAGAAAAACTCACCCCGTCAACGCGCTCAAGAAGCTAGGCATAGGCCTCGCCTTTGGAGCTGCAACCATCATGTCTATGCCGACGTCTGCGCTCGCCTGCACGCAGATGTACATGGGCAAGAACCTTACGGCCGACGGTAACACGTACTATGGCCGTGCTGAGGACTACCGCAAGCGTTACCTCAAGCACTTTGGCATCGAGCCTTCGTTTGGCCCTGGTCACACCTACAGCTCGGATGAGTCTGCATTCGTGTATACCTCGACCAAGACCTCGTATCGCTACACCTATGTGCGTGACCACCCCAGTCAGTGGGACGAGCGCTGGGATGCCTACTCCGAGGCTGGCATCAACGAGAAGGGTGTCTCCTGCTCCGCCACGCTGACCACCTACATGAATGCAGCTGCCAAGGCTGCGGACCCCCTGACCGATACTGGCATTGGCGAATATAGCTACGGCAGCGTAATCTTGGGCGAAAGCGCCACGGCACGTGAGGGTGTCGAACTCCTCGGCAAGATCATCGACGACCAGGGCGCCTGCGGCAACGACCAGATTATCATCTCCGACAACAATGAGACCTGGCTGTTCGCCGCACTTTCCGGCCATCAGTGGATCGCCATGAAGCTCACCGATGACATCGCCTCGCTTAACCCCAACATCGGCAACCTCAACTACAAGGTTGACCTCAACGACACCGAGAACTGCCTCCACTCCGAGGGCATCGAATCTATGCCCAAGGAGAAGGGCTTCGCCAAGTACTTCGATGATGGCCAGTTCGACGTTGCCCAGACCTACGGCGAGGAAATTAGCGAAAATGCCATGCACTCTTGGGCACGTTATGTCCAGGGTCGCGCTTACTTCGATGCGCCGCTCACCGAGGGCACCGACTATAAGATCGTAAAGGACACGCGCGAAAACGCCCGCGCCACGACCGGCGCTCTGCCCTTCGAGGCACAGCCCCTGTTCTTCCAGCCTGGCAAATCCAACTGGAACACCTTTGAGATGATCCGCGCGTTTGGCAACCGCGGCGAGAAGGCCCCGGGCCTCAACGCCAACACCGACGGCGCCTACGCCATCGGTACCGAAAGCAACAGCGAGATCAACCTCTTCCAGATTCACGATGGCCTCGATCCCGAGATCGCAACCATCCAATGGGAAATGCTCTCCCGCGCCGCGTACTCCGTCGCCATCCCCTTCTACTCCGCACTGCTCACCGAGATTAGCCCGTATTTCAGCGACCAGACCGTCTCCTACGATCACTGCAAAGAGACGGACATCGTAAACAACGAAGAACCCGAGAACTCCATCAATTACGTCCTCATGGACATCAGCTCCCTCTGCTTCGAGTATCCCGAGCTGCTCGGCGTCAACGTCCGCACCTACCTCGACGCCCTCCAGAACGAGCTCGTCGAGCAGAACTTGGAAGTCGACGAGGTCATGCAGGCCACCGAGGGCACCGAGGCCCGTACCGCCCTGGCAAACAAGGCCGGCAATGCTGCCACCGAGAACACCTACGTCAAGTGCAAGGCCTTGCTCCAGGAGATGCGCGCCTATCTGAAGGCTGAGAACTTCGACCAGCCCTTCACTCCGAGCGATCTGAACACTGAGACCAACGGCCTCAAGGTGTCCATCACCTACGCCAAGGACGCTCTTGCCACCGATCCGGTCACCCCGGATCAGCCCGGCACTCCTGAGCAGCCTGGCACTCCCGAGCAGCCCGCTAAGCCCGAGCAGCCCGCTAAGCCCGAGCAGCCGGCCGCCAAGCCTGAGAAGCCTGGCAAGTCCGATACCACGACCACGGTAACCACTAACAAGACGAACACCAAGGGCGGCCTGCCCACCACTGGCGATCGTTTTGATGGCCGCATGGTGGCCGCATTCGCCATCGCTGGCGTTGCCGTCATCTCCGTGGGCGGTTACTTCCTCTACCGTCGCAATAAGGAGTAACGTCTTAGCTGAGCGGGCGGGGCACATGAGTCACCACGCCCGCTCAGCCCGCTCTTTTGACCGGCAGGAAACCCGCCTGAAATCTTTTCAAAAAAGATTTCCCCGCACACACTTTGCTGTGCTATAGTGCAGCGCAACAGCAACTAGGTGCGACCGCGCCATGGCATCACGAAAGGAGCCACCAACATGAAGAACACAATGAAGTCTCTCAACAACTGGTGGTGGCGTGATGCGAATACGATCGGTCGACAGTGAGTCCCTCACGCCTGTTTTTGCGCTCTAGGTGATTGGAAGGCCTCCGGTTTCGACCGGGGGCCTTTTTCTATCTCGAGCCCGATTGCATTCGCATCACGCGCCTCCGTTTTTCTCTTGCACTCCCATTCCGAAAGGATTTTCACCATGTCTCAGAACACCACCGCCACCCAGCCCCGCACCGTCCAGACCGCCGACCGTGGCAAACTCGATGTCCGCGCCCTCGTCCTGCTTGCCATCCTGCTCGCCGCCGGCTTCATCCTCAACTTCACCGTCGGCAAGGCCATCTCGGGCATCTCGGGCGGCATGATCAGCCCCGAGTTTATCATCTCGGCCTTCTGCCTCACCATCCTGGTCGTTCGTCCCAACATCGGCCAGGCGCTTGTCATTGGCCTCATCTCGGCTGCCGTGATCCAGATCACCACCACTTCGCCGTTCGTCGATTTTGCCGCCGAGGGCATCGCCGCCATGCTCATGGCCGGCATCGTCAACGCCGCCGGCAAGAACGGTCAGGTCAAGCCCGCCATCGCTATTGTCGCAACCTTCCTGACCACCTTTGTCTCCGGCGTCATCTTCATGGTCATCAAGATGGCCATGCTCGGCGTGGTAGGCGAGCTCGCCGCCGCCATGTTGCCCGTCGTCGCCATGACCGCCGTCTTTAACGCCATTCTGGTCGGCGCCCTCTACCTGCCCATCCAGAAGGCTCTTAGGCTCAACTAACCCGCTCGGCTTTACGAGCCACCCCATCTTGGCGTTCATTCGTCGCTCGCGTACCCAAGTACGCTTCGCTCCTCTTTCGCGCCAACCTGGGGCCCCTCGTAAAGCCGTCTCCGTGCTCCATTATTCATAATTAATCCCCTTTTCGATTTAACCCCTTTCGTGGGGGTCTAGGACACTCTTATCTGAAATCCCACCTTAAGGAGAACATCATGGCCGCCAACACTCAGGCTCGTACTATTTCTGCCAACGCCACTGCCGACAAAGGCATCCTCGATATCACCTCGCTGGTCCTGCTCGCCGTCCTGCTTGCCGCCGGCTTTATCCTCAACATGACCGTAGGCAACGCTCTTGCCGCGACGGGCATCAAGCCGCAGTTCATCATTACCGCCTATGCCCTAGCCATCGCGCTCACGCAGGCGAACTTTGCCCAGGCCGCCATCTTTGGCATCCTATCAGCCGCCGTTATCCAGATCACCACGTCAATCCCTGGCCTCAACTTTGTCACCGAGCTTGCCGGCGCGCTGACGATGGCAGCGCTCGTCAAGTCAAACATCGGCGGCAGCAAGGTCAACCCCTTCATCGCCGGTCTGCTCACCACCCTGGTTTCGGGTGCCCTCTTCGCCGTCCTGGGCACCGTCATCATGGGCGCCGCGCTGCCCACGGCGCTCGCCAAGGTGCCCATCGTGCTCGGCACTGCTGTCTTCAATGCCATCGTGGTCCAGGCCCTCTTCTTCCCCCTCCGCAAGGTGCTCAACAAATAGCCTGATATGATGAACGGGCCGCAACTTCACGGCCCCGTCATCAAAGACTGTCCCAAACGACTAGCTCTTGGGGACGTTCTTTTAGCTCTTGGGGACGTTCTTAAACGACTAGTCATTAAAGAACGTCCCCAATGACTATGAAAGGTATCTATGGAAACGATCATCAACGTCGACGATGTCTCGTTCTCCTATGGCACGCAGACCGAGCAGGCGCTCAGCCACATCTCGCTCAGCGTGAACAAGGGAGATTTCATCGGCATCATCGGGCCCTCGGGCGCCGGCAAGTCCACGCTTGCCGCCTGCCTGTCGGGCGCCGTGCCCCACCACTACACCGGCACGTTCTTTGGGTCCGTCATGGTCGACGGCCACGACACCTGCGAAGTCTCGCTCACCGACGTGTCGCAAATCGTCGGCAGTGTGCTACAGGATATCGACACGCAGATGGTCGCTTCGGTCGTCGAGGACGAGATGCTCTTTGGCCTCGAGAACTTTGGCGTTCCCCACGACCAGATCGAGCAGCGCGTGAGCGAAACTCTCGAGACCGTCGGCATCAGCGACCTGCACGACCGCGAGATCGCCACCCTCTCGGGCGGACAGAAGCAAAAGGTAGCCATCGCCGCCATCCTCGCCATGCGTCCGCGCGTCTTGGTTCTCGACGAGCCCACCGCGGCACTCGACCCCGCCAGCTCCACGTTGGTCTTCGAGACGCTGCGTGAGGCAAACCGCGCACTTGGAATCACCATCGTCGTCGTCGAGCAAAAGGTCGCCCTGCTCTCGGAGTACTGCAACCGCGTGCTCGTGCTCAACCATGGCGAAATCGCGCTGCAGGGCGAGCCACACGAGGTCTTCGCGCATACCGACGAGCTCCGTGCCATCGGCGTCGACTGCCCTCGCGTCACGCGTATCTTCAATAGCTTCGAGGCCGATGGCCTGGTAAGCGGTACCCCCTGCTTGGATGTCGATGAGGCTGAGCGCCTGATTTCGGGCATCGTCGACCCCGCACACGCGGCTATCGAAGCCCAGGCGCCCGCCGGTTCCCCGCATGCACCGTCGTTGCGCCCTCATGCCAAGGACGCCGAACCCGTACTCACCTTTGACCATGCTGAGTTTGCCTATCCCAATGGCGGCGCCGCCGTGCATGACCTTAGCCTGACGCTCTATCCTGGCGAGCTCGTGGGCATCGTCGGCCAAAACGGCGCCGGCAAGACTACGCTCACCAAGCTGCTCATGGGCCTGCTTAAGCCTTCCTCGGGCAGCGTACGCGTTACGGGCCTGGACACTGCCGCGGTCCCCACGAGCCGTATCGCCCGCGAGGTCGCGACCCTCTTCCAAAACCCCGACCGCCAGATCTGCAAGGACACCGTGCTCGACGAGGTCGCCTTTGGCTTGGAGCTTGGCGGCATGGACCGTGCCGAGGCTCTGCGTCGTGCTCAACTCGTCATCGACCGCTTTGGCTTGCCGGCCGACGAGGCGCCCTTCTCGCTCTCGCGCGGCCAGCGACAAATGGTGGCGCTTGCCTCCGTCGTAGTGGTTGAGCCCAAGATCGTCGTGCTCGACGAGCCCACGAGCGGCCTTGATTACCGCGAGTGCATGACCGTCATGGAAACGGTGCGCACCATGGCCGAACGCGGTTGCGCCGTTATCATGGTCTGCCACGATATGGAAGTCGTCTCGGATTTTGCCGAGCGCATTGTGGTAATGGCCGACGGTCGCATCCTCGACCGCGGCCGCACGCACGAGCTATTCTCGAACATCGATCTCATGCGGCGTGCCTACGTGGAGCCTCCCCAGGTTATTGAACTCTCGCGCCGTCTGGTATCTTCCGTCTCGCCCGCTTTTGCGCAGGTGAGCGAGGTCACCGATGTCGTTCGCATTACCGAGGAGATGGTCCACCGTGGTTAACGTCATCGACTACATGCCGGGTGACACGCTGCTGCATCGCCTGAACCCCGTCGTCAAACTGGGCCTCGCTGCCGCCATCATCGTCGGCATCTTCTTGTCCGACGCCTACGTGGCGCTGCTGGGCTTTTTGGCACTCACCCTTGCGCTGGGTGCCTATGCCGGCGTCGTCGACCGTCTGTTCTCGCTGCTCAAGTTGCTGATTCCGCTCGCGCTTATCATGCTGGTGCTCCAGCTGGCCTTTATGCGCGATGGCAACGTGGTGTGGGGCTTTATCACCGACACGGGTCTCATCACAGGATCGAAGGCCTGCCTGCGCCTGCTGGGTGTGGCGCTACCACTCATCCTCATGCTCATGGTGACCAAGCTCAACGACCTTGCCAACGCCTGCGTCGAGGTGCTGCACGTGCCGTATCGCTATGCCTTCACCTTTACCACGGCGCTGCGCTTTGTTCCGGTGTTTGGTCAGGAGATGAACGCCATCATGGAGGCGCAGACCGCGCGCGGCGTCGAGTACGACACCAAGAACCCCATCAAGAAGCTTAAGCTCATGCTGCCACTGTGCGTGCCACTGCTCATCTCGAGCGTGGGCAAGACCGATGCCACAGCCTTGGCGGCAGAACAGCGCGGCTTCTATCTGCGTACGCGCGCCAGCTCGTACAAGCGCTACCCCATCAAGGGCCTAGACATCGCCGTGCTCATCGTCAGCATCGTCCTCATCGCCATCGGCTTCCTGTTCTAGTTCACCACCGACAGCAACCGCCCAACGCAAAAGGCCTCGGCTCACACCAAACGAGCCGAGGCCTTTACTGTTTCACCAGATAAAACCTACCAAAATTAACCTGTCCCTTTTTGGCGGGTCGGAAGCTAGAGGCGGTAGGGGGCGCCGCTACGGATGATGGATTCGCGCACCAGGACATCCATGGCGTCGAGGGTGATCTCGGGCATCTCTCGGTACTTCTGCAGCACCGAGAGCTCGGTGCAGGCCAGAATGACGCGGTCGCAGCCGCTACGGGCGAACTCCCACATCACGCGGTCGAACTTATCCATATCGGGCTCACGTCCGGCCTTCACATCATCGTAGATAAGCGACATCACATCGTTCTGACGTTTCTCGCTGGGATAGACGACCTCAACACCCGCAGCCTTACATTCGCGGCCGTAGACGCCCGCGCCCACGGTGCCATCGGTGCCCATGATGCCGATCTTATGCACCGGCTCGGCCGGCATACTCAGGTTGGGGTCGAACTCGCACTCCCCCATCACCGCACCGGCCAGAGCATAGCGCACCGACTCACGCGGCATGTGGATAATCGGCACCTTCGTAAACGACTGGATCTGGTCATAGAAGTAGTGTGACGTGTTGCAGGGAATGGCAATGTGTGCACAGCCCAGCGACTCGAGTGCCTGGGCGCACTCTTTCATGGTCGCCAGCAGTTTGGCATGCTCGCCGGTCTTAATGGCCAGCGTGCGGTCGGGCATGGTCGACTTGGAGAGTACCACCATGTCGATATGTTCCTGATCGCAGGCAGCAGCCGTATGACGCACCACCTGGTCGTAGTAATACGACGTGGCCTCGGCGCCCATGCCGCCGATAACTCCCAGCTTTTCCATCGCCGCCTCCTTGGTGACGCTTGCGCAATTGCGCGTATCATACCCGCGCCCGCCCGATGCAAACCGGACGGGCGCCGCGCTCATCTACTTGTAATACGTCTTGAACAGCTTAAAGTGGCGCAGCTTGGTGTGCCACATGCGCAGCCAGCGGTTAAAGACAAAGTCGCCCTTCATAAACGAAGGGTCGGCGCCCTTGCCTTCCTTGTCCAGGCGATGCACCTTAGCGCGCAGCTCGGGATCCTTGACGTACTTGTCGACGACGCCCATGGGGACGACCATCCACAGGGCCTCGTCCTGAGCCGTCACAAACTCCGGCTCAAACGGACGGTTGAACACATACTCGTCCACCACATACTTGGCAACGTTAAAGCCGCTGTTGGTAACGTAGTAGTTGCTGCGGCCCTGGCGCGTGTTGAAATCGAAGAACTTAAACGAGCCGTCGCGCTCGTCGTACTTTACGTCAAAGTTGGAATAGCCCACAAAGTGAAGGTCCTCGAGCAACTTGCGCACGCCGCCCATGAGCTCGTCGTTGGGCTCGGTAACGATACAGGCATGGTTGCCGACACCGTGGGGCTGATGCTCCTCGAGCAGCACATGGCCCAGGCACATCATGCGGACCTTACCGTTGCGGTCGGAATAGCTGGTGAGCACGCGCATGTACTCGTCGTTGCCGGGCACGCGATCCTGCAAGATCAGGTCGTCGGTGTAGCCGCTGGCATACGAGTCGCGAATGACCTGTTCCAGCTCGGCGCGGTCGGCAATCTCATAGGCCTTCTTCTGGCCCTCGAACTCATGCTGCCACCACATGATGCCATCAGAAGGCTTCAGAATCATCGGGTAGGGAAAATCGATCTGGTCGAGCACTTCGGCAGGCGCCTCACCCTGGGCATTGAGCATCGCCTTGGTAAAGGTAAACGTGTGCGGATAGGGCACGCCATGCTTCTCGCACAGCTCGTAGAAGATCTCCTTCTTCTGGCACTGCTCGAGCATGCTGTAGGGCGCGTAGGGAGCGACGATGTTATCCGCCAGCTCATGGGCATCCTTGGCCTGAGCCACGAGAGCGACATAGTTGTCGCCGCAGCCCACAAGGACAATAGTCTTGTCGGCATGCGCTTGGGCAATGCCGTTGACGGTTTTGAGCATCACGGGCATGGTGTCGATATCCACGTTGGGCGTGTAGTCGATAATCTGGCTGCGGTACGCGGGACCCGTCTGATACTTGCCAAAGACCAGACTCTTGACCTGGTACTCCTCGTAGAAGGCGCGCGCCACCGAATAGGCGTTGATGTCGCCACCAAGCAGCACGGGAATGAACTCGCGCTCTGTAAATTGCAATGCCATGGAAACTTCCTATCATGAACTGCCCACACAACGGGCGGTCTTTGCGCAACTGATTTATTCTAGCGTGCCAAGCCGCCGGCGCCCAAAGCTCCACCGTATCTATGGCAATCGACGTAATCGTCCAGCACGAAGACGGCGCCCACCGTTGTATGACAATGGGCAATGAACCTACCGTTGTTGTAGGATTCAGCGTATTGACATCTTCGAGCGAAAGGCGCACACGTGCCCCAAGACCATCCGACCGATAATCCCATCCTCAATGCCGCGAGGCGCGAGCTGGCGGAACGTGCGAAAGCGACCGCTCCCCTGTGCACGGCAAACGACGCCTACAACGGACCCGCCCGCATCGTCTCGATCAACACGTCGGCACACAAGGGCACGCGCAAGTCGCCCGTCGCCGACGGGCACGACACCGTTATAGAGCAATTTGGCCTCGCCTCCGACGCACACGCCGGGCATTGGCACCGCCAGGTTTCCTTTTTAGCTGCAGAGTCTATCCAGACGGCGCAGGCGCGCGGGCTCGATGTGCACGAGGGCGACTTTGGCGAGAACTTCACAACCCGGGGCATCAACCTGCTCTCGCTCCCCTTGGGCACACAGCTCAAGCTTGGCAGCGAGGTGCTTGTCGAAATCAGCCAAATCGGCAAGGTCTGCCACACACGCTGTGCCATCTACTATCTCGCCGGCGACTGCATCTTTCCCCACGAGGGCGTTTTTGGCGTGGTACTAAAGGGCGGAGAGGTCTACGCCGGCGACGATATCCAGGTAATCAAACTCGGCGACGGCACCTGTTCGTTCACCCCCGCCGAGGCCCTCGAAGAGATTGAGCAGGCTCGCCAGAAGGGCACGCTGTAGTTATAAAACCCCACGTTGAGATGGCTTTTACAGCCCAAAACTCCTCTCAAACAGGGCTCTGTAACGTTAAAGTTGAACTCTATGGTTTCTCAACAATTCATCATAACTGCAGGTCAAAGCCAAAGCCTCAAGTTCAACTTGACCCTTTGGGACCTTTAAGGTTCAAGTTGAGGTCGAAAGCAGTAGTAGAATACCGTTCGAACCATAACCTACGATTGATTGCAGAGGGACTGGATGCAGCATTCGAATCATCGCACCGCAGCGCTCATTGCGTCGAAGCCGGCTCGTATCATCACGAGCGCCGCGCTCGCCGTTGCGCTGACGGCCACGCCGATGCTCTCCCCCGTTGCGGCGTATGCCGCCTCGCAGGCAACGCAGGACCAGCTTTCCGCAGCCCAGCAGAAGATCGAAGCCGCCACGAGCGCCTACAACGACGCCCGCACCAAACTCGATGACCTGCAAAAGCAGATTGACTCCAATGAGGCAAGCATCGAGGAAATTGAGGCCAAGCTTCCCGAGCAGCAGGCCAAGGCAAGCTCCGCCATGCGCGATCTGTACAAGTATCAGAAGGGCACCAATCCCATCGTGAGCTTCCTGGTCAACGCACAGAGCCTGGGTGAGTTCATCACGACCTGCAAATACACCAACCAGATCACGAGCTCGAGCGTCGACGAGATCGAACAGCTCAATAACATGCAAACCGAACTCGAGCAGAACAAGGCTGAGCTCCAGCAGGCCAAGTCTCAGCTTGAGGCAGAGCAGAAAAACGCCGAGGATGCGCTGGCACAGGCCCAGCAGCTCCGCAGCGAGGCACAGGCAAAAGCCGAGCAGGAAAATGCCGCCGAGCTTGCCAAGCTTGAGGCCGATAAGGCCGCTGCCGCCGAGAAGCTCTCGGGCGAGGGCGTAAGCGGCAGCAATTCCAGCAGCCAGGCCACCAACACCAACACCACCATCGACACCACGGTGAACAACGCCAATACCGGTAGCTCCGATTACGATTCGTTCATTAATGAGTGGACGAGCCGCATCGACAATTATCTCGCCGGCTCCCCCATGGCAGGCCAGGGCTATAACTTTGCCGTCGCCGCTTGGAATACCGGTGTCGATCCCCGTTGGTCCCCCGCCATCGCCTGCATCGAGAGCACCAAGGGTGCTTATTGCGCCAATTCTTACAACGCCTGGGGCTGGAGTGCCCGTGGCGGCGGTTGGCGCAGCTTTGGCAGCTGGAGCGAGGGCATCTCCGCCCACGTTGCCTATCTGGGCGCCAACTACGGCTCCACCCTTACCCCGGCAGCGGCCAAAAAGTACTGCCCGCCCACGTGGCAGGACTGGTACAACAAAGTCGCCGCTCAGATGAACCGCATCTAAGTGCAACTGCAAAGGGCCCCAATGGGGCCCTTTTCTTTTAGGTGGCGGAAGTATCGACGACGCCGGTCGCATTGGCAACCGCGACTATGACAATCATGCATAAGAGCAGCACACCCAATGCCTTGAGCCAGAGTTTCGCGAGTTTCTTGCCGCGATAGCTGTCGAGCAGTGCGAATCGCCGACGAAGACGGCGCTTATCGAACAGCGCAAAATGCATAAGCACCATAAGGCCATCGACAAAGAAAAAATACTCGATTATGAGAAGCCACGTCGGGTAGCTTTGGTTTGCTCCCGTGGGGTGAAAGACGGCAAAGTAACTTCCGGCAAAGAACACAAGCAGCAAGAAGCAGACGAGCGTATTCCAAATGCGCCCCAGAGACTCCGGAACGCGAGAGAGCAGACCGCATGCAGCGGAGGCGGCAGGCCTAGGAAGCCCTGCGGGGTTCTGGAGCCCTTGGGACGCCAACACCGTCTCCGAGGCCGGAGTACGGACAGGCGCAGGCGCAGGAGGCCGCACGGGGCGACTCAGATCGTATGCCGCGCGCGTCGCCCGTCCCAACGCTTCCGCGCTCGCAAAACGTTTGGTCGGGTCAAGCGCCATCGACATGCAGATGACATCGGCAAGTGGAGTGGGAATGCCGCGCGCCTCGCATTGCTCGCGCATGTCGAGCCCTGGTTTAGGGTCGACTCCCGTCAAGCAGAAGAACAACAGAGCGCCAAGTGCGTAGACGTCGCTGCGCACACTCGTCTGCCCAAACCCATACTGTTCGGGCGGCGCATAGGGTCGCGTGCCAAACTTGACGGTGTCGGCATCGGCGCCATCGCGCCATACGCGCGCGATCCCCAAGTCGATAATCACCAGCGATGAAAATGTCAGGCCGTCATCAGGCGTATAGTTGGCACCCGTCACGATGATATTCGACGGCTTGAGGTCGCGATGGATCACCGACGCCGACGTCTCCCCCGCCATTGCAAAACCGGCATGGAGCTCGCCCACGGCATCGCATAGGACAGGATACATTTCGTGCGCATAATCGGGGGTGGCTCCCAGACGGTCCACCAGCGCCCCGAGCGTCTCCCCTTCGATGTATTCCATAACCACGTTGAGCTCGTCGCCCACACGACGACAATCGACGATTCTGGGCAGGTGCTCAAAACGCCTGCCTGCCCGCTGAGCGGCAAACAGGCGCTCGTATGCCCCGCCGATTTGAGCCGAAGCATCGATACGTTTACGGACAAAGGGACCGAGCGAACCACCGCCGGTTCCTTCAAAGTACACGAGCTCGGTTGTTTCAACGGACGAGCGCTTAAGTACTCGCTCCACGCGATAGCTGTCGTCGCGATCGAGCGACGCCAAGTGCTCGGCAAGCGCTGCGGTCAGCTCGTCATCGGAATATGTTGGGGTCTGAGTATCCATAGCCTCCATCATAGCGCAGGGCGCAGACACCCCATGGCATCCACGCCCCGTTCGTTTGCATCGTTGTTCGGCAGCTACGCCGGCTCAGATATCAGCCGCTAACTCACCGTCTCCTCGCCAAAGCGATACAGCTCCTCGTTGACCTTTTGGAGGCTGCACCCGCGATCGATGCAAAAAATGATAATCGCATCGCGGCGGTCCTTGCAGTTAAGGACGCTTACCCCGGCAGCCGTCAGCGCACGGTTGGTTTCTTTGAGCGTCAGCGCCATCGCAAAGGCAATCTGCAGCACCTTATTGCGGCTCGGATGCCGCGCACCGGTAAAGATCTGATAGCCAAAGGTCACATTGAGATCGGCCATACGAACCACGCGCGAGCGCTCCAAGCCCTTTTCCTGCAGTAGCTACTTCAGGTAGTTCGAAAGCGACGGGGCGGCAAAGTCGTGTTCTTTGATATAGCCATCGATGTTTGGCGCGTCGAGAAGCTCATTGAGCAACTCGTCAGTCAGCTTTTTATCGGGCATACGACTTCACCTCCCATACGGCGCAACGGTAGCGACATGCTAGGCCAACACCCAGCCTGCAGTGGCAGACTTATCAAACATGTTGGCAAAATACAGTGCCTTCTTGATATCGCCATCAAAGTAGATATTGCCCGCCACAGAGCCACCAGCGGCAAGGGTACCAGACTGCAGCTCATCGGAGCCCTCGCTGTAGTAACCCTGATTCTGCTGAGCGCCGTTGGCGTCCTCGCCCTTCCAGTCGTAGATGTTGTAATCTGCGCCCTCATCGCCATTGTTGACGTACGTGACGTGAATGCCCGTCATGGTCGAACCGTCATAATTTGTGAGGCCGGGCTGGACGGAATCGACAACGACGGAAAGACCGGCAGCCGTGGTCACCGTCGCACCAACCGCCAGGTCAGTCGTAGACTGCTCTTCCTTCTTCGCCTCTTCCTTCTTGTCGCCATCGCCAGCGTCCTCGGTGACGGTCGCCTTATCGCTACCACAACCGGTAAGAAGACCGGCAGTCCCCAAGGCGACGGTGGCGAATGCGCCCAGTGCAGCGCGACGGCTCAGCAGCACTTCGTTTTCAAGCTTTTTCATCATGCATCCTTCCTACGATCCGGCTACCGTGCCGGCACACAGCACATCGTAGGAAGGATTAAACTTGAATTCATTAGCTGAGAGCTAAGGCTGCGGTAAACGGCCAATGCAGTTATCCAAACGCCGAGCAAACGCACTTTGCGCAACCGTCTGCTGGCAGTGCATCAACCCACCGTGACGGATTCCCCGGTAAAGGTGCTCACAAGTAACAAGATAAAGAACGCCAGATAACTGATACTCAATAGGTAGGTGACAACCAAAAAGATGGCCCATCCGACATTGGTTTTACCGTCGGCACGGCGTTTCTCGCGATTGCGGCAAAGCCAAATCGTCACGCCAATGGCCACAATCAGCAACACGAGTGCCGCTGCTGCCAACCCGGCAAGCGCAAACATCACGCCAATGCTCACAGCGATGACCGGAAGCAGCAGCAAACCGCACCCGCATCCACCCGGACTATATACGGCAGACTGTCGGCGTCGCCTCATCGCCGCGCCACCCCCATCATCTTTGAGCACTACAGTGCGATAGCCTGCTGAACAGGAACGATCTTGTCGAGTTCCGGTTCGATCCGCCTTTTCTCGGCCTCAAGGTCAAACGCCACCTGAGCGCGCAGCCAATAACCATCCGTCAGGCCAAAATAACGGCAAAGACGGAGGTCGGTGTCGGCCGTCACGCGACGTTTTCCCAAGACAATCTGCCCGATACGCTGAGCCGGAATCCCAGTCTCTTTCGCAAGGCGATATTGAGAAATGCCCATGGGAACAAGAAACTCCTCTTTGAGAAGCTCACCAGGAGTCACCGGCGACAGCAAATCGGCCGAAGTCTCATCACTTGTGATAATCGACGATTTCGACATTCCAAGCCATCTCCTGTCTCCACTCAAAACAGACCCGATAGCGCTCGTTAACACGGATGCTATATTGACCGGCACGATCGCCCTTCAAAGCTTCCAGGCGGTTGCCCGGTGGAACGCGAAGATCATCAAGCGAAGCACAAACCTGCAGTTGGCGAATCTTCCTCAACGCAACACGCTCAAAGGGCACGACCCTCCTGACCCGCACACCCATGGCAAAGCGTTCGGTATCCTCATCTTTATACGATGCAATCATAGTATCGCCTTACGTTAGTAACGTCAAACGTTTCTATAGACTTACATCTCTATTATATCGTACGTTTGTTCGTGTTTTCTAGAACAAATAGTCCTTTGCGCCTTAGTCAAGCAAAAGCAATCGTTTGTAGACATCGAGGCCTTTGAGAAGGATTTCCTCGCCGAAGAGCATGCTATCGGTATGCAGAGCGCTTGTGGCATAGGCGGGGCAGCCATCCGAATCACTCGGGTTGTCTTGGCCCTCTGGCACGCCCGTGCCCAGCAAGAAGAACACGCCCGGCAGATGACGCTGATAGAAGGCAAAGTCCTCGGCAATTAGCAGCGGTTCATCAACGAGCTGCAACCCGGGCAAGGCAGGTGTGATGTTGGCAAACAGCTCGGGGTCGTTATCAACCGGTGGATAACCCTCGGCAAAGTCGAGATCATACGTGCAGCCCGTTGCGGTGCACGCCTCGTCGAGCACACGGCGTACGCCCTCGCGCGCACGGTCGAACATGTCGTCCGTAAACACACGCAAGCTACCGGCAACATGGGCCTCCCCCGCCACCGCATTGCAGACGGTGCCTGCCTGCAGCAGGCCGAACTTGCCAATGCAGGGCTCGTCGGTGCCCAGCTCGTCCATCAGTTCGCGCTCGGCAACCAAGAACTTGGCAGCCGCCAGCGCCGCATCGTGCGACTCCTCGACCGGAACGCCATAGGTCTTAGCGATATGGATGCTCGTCCCGTGAATATGAATGTGTGTCTCACTCGAACGCGCCAGCAGCGGACCGGAACAACTCGCCAACGTGCCGGCAGGCAGATCGGGCCACACATGGAAGCCAAAAATGCGGTCAGCCCCATAGCGCTCGAACACACCGCTCTCGCATACCGTCTTGGCACCACCGGTCGTTTCCTCGGCCGGCTGGAACACAAAGAGAACGTTGCGCCTAATGGCGCCCGGCTGCTCGCGAATCGTACGGTCGACATACGTCGCGGCGGCAAGTGCCATGGCCATGTGTCCGTCATGTCCGCAAGCGTGCATCTTGCCGGGATGGATCGAGGCAAAGGCCGCTCCCGTCGCCTCCGCGATGGGCAGCGCATCCATATCGGCGCGAATCGCCGTGGCACGCGCGGCACCAACGCCAGCGTCGAAGAAAGCGCAGACGCAGCTGGGACACGGATGGGTCACTTCGCAGGTGAGCGGTGCCAGCACGCCCTCGATATAGGCAATGGTTTGCGGAAGATCGAAATCGAGCTCCGGAATGCGATGGAGATCGCGGCGATAGCGACGGAGTTCTTGGAGCTCGGTCATAGAGGATCCCTTCGTGAGGCACATCTGTTGCAACTTATTGTGATACAGGATTGTGGCGCACATGTTTCCAGCATATCCCTGCATTTTTTAAACGTTATATACGAATACTCTTGTTTGGTAAAGTGCAACATGGTAGGGTCGTTACCACTTGATAGAGGCGCGGGCACGAAGAACCGCGGGCGAGCCAGCAGGCTTTGACCCCGTGGGGAGGCGAAACCCGCCGAACTGGGTTTTTCGGGCACGAACAACCTGGTGGGCCTGTGGGAAACACCCACAGGACTGTCTGCAGCAATGCGGGAGCGCTATCCGGACATTGGGTCCACGCTATGCGGATTCGATGCGCAGATGGCGCCGTCTGGATAGCGAGGTTTACGGGACATGGCATTGACCCCCAACGAGGCATATGCGGCCAAGCAGCCGTTTGTGGACAAGGAGACACTCGAGCATATCGTCGAGCAGTTCCCCACGCCGTTTCATCTATACGACGAGGCAGGCATCCGCCGCAACATGCAAGAAGTGCGCGACGCCTTTGCATGGAACCCGGGCTTTAAGGAATACTTTGCCGTCAAGGCCAACCCCAACCCGGCGCTCATCTCCATTCTCAACGAATACGGCTGCGGCTGCGATTGCTCGAGCTATACCGAGCTTATGATCGCCCGCTCACTGGGTATCACGGGACACGACATCATGTTCTCGTCCAACGACACGCCGGCTGCCGACTTTGAGCTCGCCGACAAGCTGGGTGCCATCGTCAACTTTGACGACATCAGCCACATCGAGTTCTTTGAGCGCGTTGCGGGGCCCATCCCCAAGACGGTCAGCTGCCGCTTTAATCCAGGCGGCCTGTTCCAGCTCTCCAACGGCATCATGGACAACCCGGGCGACTCCAAATATGGCATGACCACCGAGCAGCTCTTTGAGGCCTTCCGCATGCTCAAGGCCAAGGGCGCCGAGAATTTTGGCATCCATGCCTTCCTTGCCAGCAACACCGTCACTAACGACTACTATCCCAAGCTCGCACGCATCCTCTTTGAGCTCGCCGTGCGCTTGGAGCGCGAGACCGGCGCACACGTCGCCTTCATCAATCTGTCCGGCGGAGTCGGCATCCCCTACCTGCCCGAGCAGCAGGCCAACGACATTCACGCCATCGGCGAGGGAGTACACGCGGCATACGACGAGATTCTGGTTCCCGCCGGCATGGGCGATGTGGCCATCTGCACCGAGATGGGCCGCTTTATGATGGGCCCCTACGGCTGCCTGGTCACCAAGGCCATCCACGAGAAGCAGATCTACAAGGACTATATCGGTGTCGATGCAAGTGCCGTCGATTTGATTCGCCCTGCCATGTATGGCGCCTACCACCACATTACGGTGATGGGTCAGCCAGACGGTCCCGATAAAACCGCAGCCCCCGTCACGAACACGTACGACATCACGGGCAATCTGTGCGAGAACAATGACAAGTTCGCCATCGACCGCGAGCTTCCGCATATCGACATGGGCGACCTGCTCGTGATTCACGACACCGGCGCGCATGGCCACTCTATGGGCTACAACTACAACGGCCGCCTGCGCTCCGCCGAGGTCCTGCTGCGCCCCGATGGCTCGGCAGACCTCATTCGCCGCGCCGAGCGCCCGGGCGATTACTTTGCCACGCTCGACGTGCTGCCGTGCGGCCGCGAGCTGCTGGCCAAATCGCGCGCCGAAAGCGCCCGCCGTCGCGCTCAGGACGAGCGCCTAGCAGTCGCCGCCCAATGGAACAAACGCGTCCAGATCGCGGAAGCGAAGGAGAAGAACATGGATATCCGCAATCTCGAGGGCTCAATCGTCGCCCTTGTCACGCCGTTTAAAAAGGACGGCAGTGTCGACTTTGACGCGCTTGAGCGCCTTATCGATTTCCACCTGCAAAATGGCACTGACGCCATCCTCACCCTGGGCACCACCGGTGAGAGTGCCACGATGACCGATGACGAGGACAACTCCGTCGTCGCCGCTGTGGTCAAGCATGTTGCAGGACGCGTCCCCGTTATTGCCGGCTCGGGCTCCAACTCCACGCAGACCATGCTCACCAAGTCGCTCACCTATCAGGGCCTGGGCGCCGACGGCCTGCTGCTCATCACCCCCTACTACAACAAGTCCAATGAAGAGGGTATCTATCAGCACTTTAAGACCGTCGCCGATGCCGTGGACATCCCCTGCATCCTGTACAACATCCCCGGCCGCTGTGGCTGCGGCATCAGCGAGCGCAACGTAGAACGCCTGGCCGCGCACCCCAACATCATGGGTATTAAGGAGGCCTCGGGCAACGTCGCCTACGCGGCCAAGATCGCCCACCTGCTGTCAGACGACTTCCGCATGTACTCGGGCGAGGACGCGCTTACCGTACCGCTCATGAGCCTGGGCGCCTCGGGCACCATCAGCGTGTGGGCCGATGTTCAGCCGCAGCTCGTGCACGACATGTGCCGCGCCTATCTGGACGGTGACGTGGCACGCGCCCGCGATATCCAGATTGCCGGCCAGCCGCTCATCAATGCCCTCTTTAGCGAGGTCAACCCCATCCCCGTCAAGGAAGCGCTCGCCCAGATGGGCATGATCGAGTCAAACTACCGTATGCCGCTGTGCCCCATGGCAGACGACACGCGAGCCGCACTTACCGATGCTCTGAAGGGAGCTGGTCTGCTTGATTAAGACCGTCATTATGGGAACGGGCCGCATGGGCTCGCTCATCCGCACCACCGCCGAGGGCACCGTTGATGCCGCCGGTCAGCCCGTTTTTGATATCGTCGCCCAGATCGGTTTTGATCTGTCCGAGCTCGAGAGCGCCCCGGCGGCCGACGTTATCATCGACTTCTCGAACGTCGTGACCTTCGATGCCGTCGTCGCCTATGTCGAGCGCACGGGCGCCGCGTTGGTCTCGGGCACCACGGGCTATACGCCCGAGCAGATGGACCGCCTGCGTGAGCTGGGCCAGAACACCCGCGTTATGCACTCGGGCAATTACTCCATCGGCATCGCAGCCCTGCGTCATCTAGTGGCCCAGGCCACACGCGAGCTGCCCGGATTTGACTGTGAAATCGTCGAGACGCACCATAACCAAAAGGTCGACGCCCCCAGCGGCACTGCCAAGTTGTTGCTCGACGCCGTCGTCGAAGCTGAACCCGAGGCAGGCTACCACCCCGTCTATGGCCGCGAGGGCATGTGCGGCGCGCGTGACCCCAAGGAGATCGGCATGCACTCGCTGCGCGGGGGCACCGTCGCCGGCGTGCACGAGGTGAGTTTCTTTGGCCAGGACGAGGAGGTCACGCTCACCCACCGCGCCACGAGCCGTCAGATCTTTGTCAACGGCGCCCTGGCAGCCGCGCAGAAGCTCGTCGCCCGCGAACCCGGCTTCTACACCTTCGACCAGGTCATGTTTGCCTAACCAGGTATCAACCGAATCCACCCAAAGGAGAGATAGTAAATGAGTAACGCAGCCGAGATGGATGCACAAGAGATTATCAACTACATCGCCACCGCGCCCAAAAAGACGCCCGTCAAGCTGTACGTGCGCGAGAAGCCCGGCATGAAGGTTGCCTGGGACGACGCACATGTCTACGGCGGTCGTCGCGGCAAGACCGTCTTTGGCGACTGGGATGAGCTTAAGGCCATCCTGGACGCCAACGCCGATTCCATCGATTACTACGATGTGGAGAACGATTGCCGCAACTCCGCCGTGCCCATGCTCGACCTTAAGGGCATCAACGCCCGCATCGAGCCGGGCGCGATCATCCGCGACCGCGTCGAGATTGGCGACCGTGCCGTCATCATGATGGGCGCCATCATCAACATCGGCTCCGTTATCGGCGAGGGTTCCATGATCGATATGGGCGCTGTGCTAGGCGGCCGCGCCACCGTGGGCAAGAACTGCCACATCGGCGCTGGAACCGTGTTGGCAGGCGTCGTTGAGCCCGCAAGCGCCACGCCCGTCATCATCGAAGACGACGTCATGATCGGCGCCAACGCCGTGGTCCTGGAGGGCGTACGCGTGGGCAAGGGCGCTGTTGTTGCCGCCGGCGCCGTGTGCGTCGAGGATGTCCCCGCCGGTGCCGTCGTGGCCGGTGTCCCCGCCCGCGTCATCAAGATGCGCGACGAGAAGACCGACAGCAAGACCGGCCTGGAAGAGGGCCTGCGCCAACTGTAGGGTTACGCGGTTTTACCAAACCGCGTAACGGCTCGACGCTCCACCTTTGGTTCCGTCGTTCTAACGAACGACGGACCGGTCGACGCTGCAAACGCCCCTAAGCGGCAATCTGACGTTCAATCGTCGGGCATGACCAGAAGATCAATGCCCTCCTCTTTCACGTCACCTTGCTCGCTCGGGGGCATTTTCGCTGACTTATGCTCAACCAGTAGCGTAATTAAGCCCCAAGTAAAAAGGCCGAAGCCCTCATCCGAGGCTTCGGCCTTTATTTTTTGCAGCGTCCAAGCGCAGTTTATCGATTCTCAATTGACCCGATGTTTTTTAGCTCGATGGAGATGAGGCCGTTGGGCTCGTTGACGAACTCGATATACTCGGAGTTCGAACCCATCTCGGCCGGGAAGCTGATCTCGATGCCCGTGTCGGTACGAATCTTGTGATTGCGCACCGCCGCGCGTTCGACCTGCTTGCGCTCCACGGGCACACGCTCAGGCATCTTCTCCTCGGTCAATGCCGCGCGCACGCTCTCCTTGATAACCGGTTCGTCCTCAAAGACCTCATCGACGATATCCCAAGGCGGCAGCTCCTCGTCATCCTCGACCTTCTCGGCAACAGCAGCCTTAACCTTGGCGAGCGCTACGGCCGTATTGGCACCGTGCTCCTCGGCGACTTCCTCGACCACACGCGTCACGGTGTCGATGACCTCCTTACCCGATACGCCCGTGTCGCACTGCAGCAGGCCATCGGGGATAAGCATACGGTCCTCGCCGGCAATCTTGCGCTTCTTGTCCACGTAGCCGATCTCCATGGTACTCGCGCGCACGATGGCATAGCTCGGCACCTTTTGTGAGGGGTTCGGCAGAATGGCATAGTGGCGCGCAATGTCGTTGCGCACCTCCCCCTCCTCGCGGCCCACTTCGTGCATAAAAGCCTGCTTGGAGGCCAGCAGCATCACGGCAAACCAGCGGGCATCCTCATCGTCGTCAAAATCGGCAACCAGCACGTCGGTGGACTCGGCTTTCTCAGCCTTGGTGAGTTCGGAAGAGATAAACTCCGCAATCTGCTGCGACAGGTCCACGAACTCGCGCTCACCAAAGAAATAGCCCTTGAGCTCACCGCCAAACGCAGAGTTCTCGGCAAACGTGGCGCGCTTGTTATCGGCCGAAGTGCGCGCGCGACGCAGATGTGTGGTCACGAAGTTGCGGACGGTACGGCTCTCGATATCGAGCTCGCGCTGGCTCATGACGTTGACGGCAGAGTCAAAGTCCAGGATATGCAGAATCGCGTGATTGATTTTCATATACGGCATTCCGTTCTAGATTGATTTCGGCACGAATCAGTATAGCGGTCGAGCCCGCCCCAGGCGCTTCGAAGATTGGTGCATCGGGGACAGGTTGCTTGCACCAATGGTTAGCGCAGGAGCTCGGACTGCCAAGCCTCGAGCTGTTCTGCCAAACTCTTGCCGGCAGCGGGCACGTCGATCTGGGGTCGTTTGGGCAACAGTGCGCATTTAAGGATTGCCACGATGGTCTGCGAGACAAAGCGTCGCGTATCCTTGTCAAAGCCTTGCGCAGCCTGGAGCATCACGGGCAGGCTCTCGCGCAGATTCCCAGCGATATCCGCAAACCGCTCAGCACCCGTAGCCTCAAACACGGAGAACAACGCATCTACAAAACGCTCGCGTTCGCTAGGCGACACTGCAAGCAGCATCTCGCGAATGGAACCATCAACGTATCGAGCACCGGCGGACAGGCGCTCACAGTACACGAAGTCGCGACCATCAACCACCCAGCTAAAGGGATTGTGCTGCAGCAGGCTGAACTCGGTGCTCTCAACGATGGCATAGTCCTCCTGCGTCTCGAACATCATGCCAAAGATCGACGACCGAGGTAGCGTCTTGTCGATTCGACCGGAAAGATCGGCAAAGGCGTTGCCGTTCAGAAACTCCTCGACGAACCCTGGACCATCATGGGAATACGCCCGTTCGATTCGCTCACGGGCGACATCGGAGCACATCGCCGCACCGTACACCGCAAGGTTTCCACCCTTGGAATGACCTCCGCACAAAAGCGGCCCGTCGATCGCATCCGCCGCCTCGTCCACATAACGCGCCGCGGATTCCTGGGCCGGCACAGGACACCGGAACGCCATGTTAAAGTCCTCTTTCCAGCCCACAATCGTGCTGTCGGTCCCCCGGAAGGAAAGATAGCTAAACCCCGCCGGAAACCGGAACGCCATGGCTGCAAACTGCTCCGTCGCCACCACATCGCTCACGGCACGATAGCCGCAAACGTGCACGCCGCGGTATCTGGGATTTGCTGCCACGGCCTCCAACAAGGCCCTGCTCCCCTCTGGATCCCACAAGGCGTCAATCATGTCCCGATAGCACTCGGCACGCAGCAGCTCGCGTACGTCTAGGCCCTGCCAGTTCGTCAGCTCCGCCGTATCACCCGGCAAACGCAAATAGGACAACCACGCAAAGACCAGGCTGTCCACCGCGCAGAACGGCCGCTCCTCAAACGGATCAAACGCCGTCTGGGCATAGGTCAAAAAATTAGGCGAATCCGACATGGCCCTCCCATCAACTATGGTGCATTGGAGTCAGGTTACTTTGCACCAAAAAGGCGCCCGGGCCGTGTGGACCCGGACGCCTTCATTGTAGCTTTTCGCTCTAGCGAGCTTGATTTAGCAGGAGAAGTCGACGCTGTCGATGATGTCCTTGAGGGCCTTGGCGGAGACGGTGAGCTCATGCTGCTCGTCGTCGTTCAGCGGCACGGGGACGCGGCAGACAACGCCGTCGCGGCCAACGACGGTCGGCATGGAGATGGCAAGATCGGACAGGCCATACTCGCCCACCATGAGCGAGGAGACAGGCAGAACGGTCTGCTCATCGCGCATAACGGCGGTGCAGATGCGCTTGACGGCCATGGCGACGCCATAGTAGGTGGCGTGCTTCTTCTCGATGATGGTGTAGGCGGAGTTCTTGACGTCCTCGGCGATGCGCTTCTCGGCAGCCTCATGCTCCAGATGGCCGTGAAGCTCGCAGAAGGTGTTCAGCGGAACACCGGCAACCTGAGCGCTGGACCAAGCGACAAACTCGGAGTCGCCGTGCTCGCCCATGACATAGGCCTGGACATCGCGCGGGTCAACCTCGACGTGGGCACCAAGCATCTGCTGCAGGCGACCGGTGTCGAGCACGGTGCCGGAACCGATGACGTGGCCCTCGGGCAGGCCGGACATCTTGATGGCGGCGTAGGTCAGAACATCGACCGGGTTGGAGACGATGAGCAGAATGCCGTCGAAGCCGGACTTCTTAATCTCGGGGATAATGGACTTAAAGATGCTGACGTTCTTGTTGACCAGGTCCAGGCGGGTCTCACCGGGCTTCTGGGCAGCGCCAGCAGTGACGACGATCATGGCGGCGTCGGCGACATCGGAATAATCGCCGGCGTAGATCTTCATCGGCTCGGCAAACGTCATGCCGTGCGCGATATCCAGGGCCTCACCCTCGGCGCGGTTCTTGTCCACGTCGATGAGGACCATCTCGGAGAACAGACCGCTCTGCATCAGTGCGAACGCCGAAGACGAACCGACGAAACCGCACCCGACAATAGCGACCTTCTTCTCGTTAACCATTAGAAACTCCCATCTCTCTCCACAAACAAGCCGCCCGGGAACGACCCGAGCGGCTTGCCGTGATCCCAATACATCCAATCGGGACTTTGATTATGCTCCTATTCGCAGCCAAAAATCGACCGTTTACCGAAATTGTTTGCAGAATTCGTAAAATAACTGCACGAAATCGGTTTCGAACTATTGACGAGCCGAAATAGCTTTCTAATACAGGCCCGCCTCGCGAATGGCCTCGACAGCCAAAGCGATCTGGTCGGGCGGCAAGACCAGCGCCATGCGCACGTGCCCCTCACCCGAAGGACCAAAGCTCGCGCCCGGCGTCACCACAACGCCGGCCTTCTCCATGAGCTCCTCGCAAAACGCCATGGAATCGGTGCGGCCACCGGGAAGCTTGGCCCACACAAACATAGAGCCATGCGCGTTGGGGCGCTCCCAGCCCAGGCCCTCAAGACCGTCGCACAGGGCATCGCGGCGCTCCTGGTACTTCAGACGCTGCGCCTCGACCTCATCGCGCGGACCGTTCAGGCAGGCGATGGCGGCCTTCTGGATCGGGAAGAACATACCGAAGTCGATCTGGCCGCGCAGCTTGGCAAAGGCCGAGACCACATCCTCGCGACCGACCAAAAAGCCGATGCGCGCGCCGGTGACGTTAAACGACTTGGAGAGCGAGAAGAACTCCACGCCCACCTCAAGCGCACCGGGATACTGCAAGAAGCTGCCGCCCGGCTCGCCGTCGAACACGATGTCGGAGTATGCGTTGTCGTGAACGATGAGCAGGTCGTGCTCGCGGGCGAAAGTGATGATCTCCTCGTAGACCTCGGGCGTGCCCACCGAGCCGACCGGGTTGGCGGGCAGCGACACGATCATATACTTGGCACGATCGGCCACCTCGGGATCGATACCCGCCACATAGGGCAGGTAATTATGCTCGGCAACCAGCGGATAGTATTCGAGCTTGGCATCGGCGATCTTGGCACCCGCCTCGAAGACCGGGTAGCACGGATCGGGAACCAAAATAGTATCGCCCGGATCGAGCAGGGCCAGGCCCAAATGGCCCACACCCTCCTGCGTGCCGTTGCACGACTGCACCATAGACGGCGTAATGCCGGAGACACCAAAGCGACGCTCGTAGTAATCGCACACGGACTGCTTGAGTTCGGGCAGGTCGCGCAGGGCATACTTCCACATCTCGGGATCTTGGGCTGCCTGCGTGAGCGCCTCGACCACGTGGTCGTACGGCTTAAAGTCGGGCGTGCCCACGCTCATGTTGTAAATGGTCTTGCCCTGAGCCTTCAGCGCGAGAAGCTTGTTGTTGAGCGAGGCGAAGACCTCCGCGCCAAAGCGGTCGAGACGCTGCGATGCCTGCATGGTGCCACCTTTCGATATAAAAAAGCGGCGCTCCGACAAGAGCGCCGCGCGATACGGGCCATCAGATTGCAAAAGTGTAACGCTTGCAACCCCCGTATTGGTTCAATTTAGCCAACCTTAGTCAACTGGATTGAGCGCGTCGATCTGCGCAAGCCACAGACGCGAGCTGGCGTCACTCGGCATGCGCCAATCGCCGCGCGGGCTGAGCGTCACCGAGCCCACCTTGGGACCATCGGGCAGGCAGCTGCGCTTAAACTGCTGGGCAAAGAAGCGACGGTAGAACGTACGTAGCCACGTGTGGACGGTCTTGGCGTCGTAGACGCCCTCGAAGCTCTTGAGCGCCATGCGGTAGATCTTGCCCGGCTCAAAGCCAAAACGCAGCAGGTAGTAGAGGAAGTAGTCGTGCAGCTCGTACGGGCCCACCAAATCCTCGGTCTTCTGCGCAATCTCGCCGTCGCCCGTGGGCGGCAGAAGCTCGGGGGACACCGGCGTATCGAGGATATCGAGCAAGACCTCGGCAATGCGCCCGCCAAAGACATCGGCAGCATAGCGTACCAGATGGCGCACAAGCGTCTTGGGCACGCTCGCGTTGACGGCGTACATGCTCATGTGGTCGCCGTTATAGGTAGCCCAGCCGAGCGCCAGCTCCGACAGGTCGCCCGTGCCAATGACAAAACCGCCAGCCTGGTTGGCCAGATCCATCAGAATCTGCGTACGCTCGCGCGCCTGGCTGTTCTCGTAGGTCACGTCCTGCACGGCCGGATCATGCTCAATGTCCTTGAAGTGCTGCTCCACAGCCGCGTGGATCGAAACCTCGCGGAAGCTCACACCCAGGTCGCGAGCGAGCGACTCGGCATTCGACTTGGTGCGATGCGTCGTGCCGAAGCCGGGCATGGACACGGCTGTGATACCAGTGCGCGGCAGCCCCAGCGCATCGAAGGCACGCACGGTCACAAGCAGCGCCAGCGTGGAATCGAGACCGCCCGAAAGGCCGATAACGGCCGCCTTGGTGCCCGTATGGGCAAGGCGGGTCTTGAGGCCCGCGGTCTGCAGGTCGAGGATGGTCTCGCAGCGCTCAGCCAGGTCACCATGGTCGGCAGGCACGAAGGGCGCGCGGGGGAAGACTCGGTCGATGTCGAGCGCATCGCGCAGGACAGGTTCTTCGGCCAGTACGCCCTCAAACGAAAACTCAACGGTCGCGGATTCCGGCGCATCGTCGGTGCGCGTCCACGTCGTCGAGCGACGGCGCTCGGCAACCAGGCGGTCAAGGTCAACGTCGGCGATGGCCATATCGCAGGTAAGCAGTTTGGTCGCGGCGAGCTTGGAGCCGTTTTCGTAGACGAGGTTCTCACCCGCAAAGACCATGTCGGTCGTGGACTCGCCCTCGCTCGCGTCCGCGTAGGCATAGGCGCAGTACAGGCGCGCGCTCTGATTGGAGATAAGGCTGCGGCGGTAATCTGCCTTACCGATAATCTCGTCCGAGGCCGACGGGTTGAGAATCACCGTCGCACCGGCAAGCGCCATCTCGGTCGAAGGGGGCGCCGGCACCCACAGGTCCTCGCAGACTTCAACGCCCAGCACCATATCCTCGGCACCCTCATCACAGCAGCGGTAGACAAGCCCCGAACCCAGCGGAACCGGACCCTGACCGGCAAATTCAACCCACACGGGATCCGCAGGCGACGGAGCAAACCAGCGACGCTCATAGAACTCGCCATAGTTGGGCAGATACTTCTTGGCCGTGAGGCCCAAAAGCTCGCCCGCGCAGCACACGGCGGCACAGTTGTAGATATTCTCGGCAACCGCAACGGGAAGACCGATGGTAAAGACAATCGGCAGCTCACGGGTTTCATCGAGGATATGCACCAGAGCAGCCTCGCAGGCATGCAGCAGTGTGCGATTATGGAACAGATCGGCCGCGGTATAGCCAGTCAGATTAAGCTCGGGCAACACCAACGCGCGAACGCCACGCCCGGCAGCATCGCGAACAGCCGCCAGCGCAACCTCGGCATTGCCCTCGACATCGGCCACGCGAATCTGCGGCGACGCCGCCGCCACACGCAAAAAGCCATCAGACTGAGAAAGGTGAAGATTCATAAGAATGCTCCCGTGCGTAGACGCCATTCACAACAATTAGCAAGTCCTATTGTAGTTCAACCGCCGGGTGGAACCGCATCCCACCAACTTGGTGAGCAATTGATGAGTTGATGGTATCTGTTAAATGTCACGTACGATTCACATCTGGTGGGTACCCTGATGGCTACACGAAACGAAGCAGATTTACACCGGGAGGACCCCGTATGACAACCAAGTACACCGACGCGCCACGCACGCGCGTCATGACGCCGGCATCGCTCAACAACGGCGTGCACGAAAACCATTCCATCGGACAGACCATGGCCATCGCGCCCAAAAAGGGCCTGTTTGACGACATTTCCATTCCCCAGATCATCGCCGGCGCCGCAGCTGCCGCCACGAGCGTGGCGCTTGCTTCAAAGATCGGCATTGCCGGCTCGGTGATTGGTGCCGCTGTGAGCTCAGTCATCACTGTTGTGTCCTCGCAGGTCTATCGCCACTTTATCTCCGCCAGCGCCGAAGCAATCAAGGGCACGCATGCCGCTGTCGACTACCCTGCCGGCGCCTACGAGCCCGTTGAGCCCGATGTCGAGGAGCACCTAGGTGGCGCCGCGACCACGCAGGAGATGCGCCAGGTTGCGGGACGCGCGACCACGGCGCGCGTCGCCCCCAACAGCCTGCGCGCCAAGGCGGCGGCAGAGCGCAGCCAGACGCAAAAGAAGGTCATCGTCTTCTCGATCGCTATCGCCATCGTCGCGGTCATCGCCTGCGCCGGCGCCATCCTTATCACCACTGCCGGTGAGGGTCTGGGCGAGCGTCCCGAGCCAATCCTGTCGTCGCGCACGACCGAGAGCGATGCAAATGGCAACACCCAGTCGCAGGATCAGCAGGCACAGACGGACGACACGCAAGACAGTCCTACCTCTGCCAATTCGTCCTCGAACACCCAAAACCAATCGCAGGGCACCGATTCCTCTACGGCCAACAGTGGCACGCCGTCCGGCACGACCGACTCAAGCCAAACGACTGACGGTTCACAGCCGAACACGGGAGGCCAGACGAGCGACACCACGTCGGGAACGGGCACGGCAGACAGTAACAACACCAACAGCTCGAGCGGAACCGCTTCCGGCACGGCATCTGACAACTCGAGCCAAGGCACGGCATCGGGCAACTAAGCACGTTTGCCTCTCATAGATAACCGACCTGTGCAACGGGCGCGAATCGAAAGCGGTTCGCGCCCGTTTGCCTTGGGCGCCGCCATGGCGAACGCTATGCGATGGTAAGATGCTTTACATGTGTAAAGAGGAGATTTGCCATGAGCAAGACAATAGTTAGGCCCACGCTTTCGCTGGGCAACCACATCTATCTGTATCGCCTGCTGCGCGATGCGATTGGATGTGGCAAGCAAACGTTTATGACGCAGGTCGAGGAGGCGCTCGCCGCTGGCGACATGACCGCTTATGACCTGGGCTTCGAGTCCACGCGCGAGCTGCTCAAGGAGCTCGACGACTGCATTAAGCTGACCGTCTTTAAAGGCGGCCGCCTGTATGCCACGGTCATCGCCAACGAGGCCTGGGATGCTGCGCTTGCCAAGGGCGAGGACAAGCCCAAGACCGCCAAGGGCGCCAAGCAGTCCTACAAAAAGAAAAAGCGCGGTGAGAAGGACCTCAAGGCCGTGCGCCCCAAGCACGTTAAGCGTCCCGAGCCCGAAGCCATGGTTGAAGCCGCGCCGGAACCCGAGCCCGAGACAGAGATCGAAGTCGCTATTGAGGTAACGGCAGAAGCCGAAACCGAAATCGCCGCCACGACCGATTCCGAAGTCATATCCGAGCAGGAAGCCACTGTGGAGCTCAACGAAGCGCCCAAGTCGACAACCGAAGAAGCCGCTGACCAACCCGAGCCGTCTGCGTTCCAAAACAGCGATGTCTTTGGCGACGAGGCCGAGGACGATCAGTCCGACGAGCCCGCAGATCAAGACGCTACCGAGTCGACACCGGAGCCCGAGACGCCGCAGCCCGCCATCTCGCTCACGGTCGTCTATGACCCCGAGAACGCCAACGCCGGCATCACCACCATGGCATCCACGCCCATCGAAGCAAAGTCGAGCGTCGAGAACGAGGACGCGACGCAGGTTGAGGTTGAAACCGCAGCTGCAGACGCGCCCGTCACCGTGGAGCCCGCAGATTCCACGATCAAGCCGGAAGCGACGCCGGAGCCCGCACCCGTCATCGAATCCGTGCCCACCTCTGCTTGCGGCCAAATTCCCGCACCGGCACCGGCTTCGGCACCCGCAGCGGCCCCAACCCCCGCACCCGCAGCACCGACCATCCCCGAGGACTTCCCCATCGATTTCGCAACCGAGGTCTTCTGCCCCGGCCCGCTTCTGCACCAGCTGTCGACCTATCTCCCCTACGGCGCCGATACCCTCGGCATTGTCGGCGAGTACTACTGGATCGCCCGCGAGCGCGGTACCATCGAGGCCGCGCGAAACCGCGCAAGCTTCCCCCTGCGCTACACGCAGGCCGGCGAGCGCCGCGAGGTTGCCGTGCGCATCCGCCGCAATACCACCGGTGGCCTCGGATCCACCTGGGCCATCGATAAAGTCGAAGAACCCGAGCAGTAACGACAAACGACTCAAATCCAAATCAGGATTTGAGCCGTTTTTATTTGTTGATGTTGCGTAACCAACAGCGAGCGGGCCGCAAGTGCCCCAGGTTGCCGTGAAAGAGGAGCGACGCGTACTTCGGTACGCGAGCGACGGCTTGAACGGCAAGATGGGGTGCTTGCGACCCGCGCAGCGTCGAGCAGTTACGCGGTTTGGAAAACCGCGTAACGATCTAGTCGCGCGTCAGCTTACGGTGAATACGATGCGGCTGGGCTGCGTCCTCGCCAAGGCGCTCGATGCGGTTGGCCTGATAGGCCTCGAAGTTGCCCTCAAACCAATACCAGTTGCCCGGATTCTCGTCGGTGCCCTCCCACGCCAGAATGTGCGTGGCGACGCGGTCCAGGAACATACGGTCGTGGCTAATGACCACCGAGCAGCCCGGGAACTCGAGCAGCGCCGCTTCGAGCGAGGACAGCGTCTCGACGTCGAGGTCATTCGTGGGCTCGTCGAGGAGCAGCAGGTTGCCGCCCTGCTTGAGCGTAAGCGCCAAGTTCAGACGGTTGCGCTCGCCACCGGAGAGTACGCCGGCGCGCTTCTGCTGGTCCTGGCCTTTAAAGCCAAAGCTCGCCACATAAGCACGGCTCGGAACCTCGGTCTCACCGACCATCATGTGGTCCAGGCCATCCGAGACGACCTCCCACAGGTTCTTATCGGGGTCGATGCCGGAACGGTTCTGATCGACATAGGAGATCTTGACGGTCTCGCCCACCTCGAGCTCGCCCGAAGTCAGCGGCTCCAGGCCCACGATGGTCTTGAACAGCGTGGTCTTGCCCACACCGTTGGGGCCGATGACGCCCACGATACCGTTGCGCGGCAGGGTGAACGATAGGTCGTCGATGAGCACATGGCCATCGAACTCCTTGTGCAGGTGATGAGCCTCGAGCACCTTGTTGCCCAGACGCGGGCCCACGGGGATGCGGATGTCGGTCCAGTCGAGCTTCTGGCTTGCGCGGGCCTCGGCCTCCATCTCCTCGTAACGAGCCAGACGGGCCTTGTTCTTGGCCTGGCGAGCCTTGGGCGAGCTGCGTACCCACTCGAGCTCGGCCTCCATGCGCTTGGCGAGCTTGGCGTCGCGGTTGCCCTGCGCCTCGATACGGGCGGCCTTGGTCTCCAGATACGTGGAGTAGTTGCCCTTGTAGGGATAAAGGTGACCGCGGTCGACCTCGCAGATCCACTCGGCAACGTTATCCAGGAAGTAGCGATCGTGCGTGACGGCAAGCACCGCGCCCTGGTAGTTGTGCAGGAAGTGCTCGAGCCACAGGATCGATTCGGCGTCCAGGTGGTTCGTGGGCTCGTCGAGCAGCAGCAGGTCGGGAGCCTCGAGCAGCAGCTTGCACAGGGCCACGCGACGGCGCTCGCCGCCGGAAAGTACGTTGACCGGCATGTCGGAATCGGGCAGCTGCAGGGCGTCCATGGCCTGGCCGAGCTTGGAATCGATATCCCAGCCGTCGGCGGCGTCGATCTCGTCCTGGAGCTTGCCCATCTCGGCCATGAGGGCGTCCATGTCGCAATCCGGGTCGCACATCTCCTCGCCGATCTTATTGAAGCGATCGACCTTGGCGATCATATCGCCAAACGCCATGCGCACGTTCTCGATGACGGTCTTGTCGTCGTCGAGCGGCGGCTCCTGCTGCAGGATGCCCACAGTGTAGCCGGGGGTGAGCCTGGCATCGCCGTTGGAGACCTCCTCGATGCCGGCCATAATCTTGAGCAGGGTCGACTTACCCATGCCGTTGGGACCCACGACGCCGATCTTGGCACCGGGGTAGAAGCTCAGGGTCACGTCGTCAAGGATCACCTTGTCGCCATGGGCCTTGCGAGCCTGATACATCTGGTAGATAAACTCTGCCATTTGCCTGTTCTATCCTTTCTACCTGCTGTTTCCCTATTCTTGATTCGCTTTAGTGGAAACGAAATGAGGGAACCAGCTCTGAAACGTAACGAAAAAGGGGCATGGTTGCCCACACCCCCTAATACTACCTGGGAAAAGTCCCCCGGAACATACTATGAACTGCGTACGCTAGTTTTCCGCAACCTTAACGAGCGGCTCGCTGCGATTTGCGCCACAACAGATACGAGTAGACGTAGACGGCTCCAACCGAACCAAACGCCAGAACCGCAATCACCGCGGCGACGACTTCACTCGAAAGCACGCTGCCTGCCACGCCCATCACAATCAGGCCAATACCCAGCACCATAAAGCAGGCGCCGCCAAAACGCTGAGTACGGCGCCAGTTCTCGGGATCGGCAAGCGCCCAAGGTGTCTTGATACCGAGCGTATAGTTCTGCTTCACACGCGGCAAGTAGTTGCCTACGCCGATGAATAGCAAACCGACAACACCGGAAATCAGCACGTTAACCGAACCGGCCGCCGGCACCACGCCCCAGACCGTAAGCTCTCCCAGCCAGCTTATGGCGCACATGAACAAGGTGAAGGCGATTACGAAGCCCTGGTAGAACTTGCCCGAAGTTCGATATGCCTCACCTTTGGGGTCGATGCGCGGCACCATGCGGAACATTGCGAGAAGCGCCAGAGGCAGCACGCCGAGCGCGGAGGCCATCCAGCTAGGACCCCAACCGTCGACGGCGCCGTTCGCGCCCCAGTGCGTGGGAATCTGCGTAGGCAAGCTCGGCATCACCATGAGGTGCGCTACGACATTGGCGACGCACAGAGCGACCAGCGCAATCCACACGCGCGACGATACCCCCGTGGGGTGAATGCCCTTGTTTTCGTTATTCATCCTTATCACCTCCAGTGTTTGTAAAGCCCATAAACCAGCCAATTAAATCCTGCATGACGGTGGTGTTTAAGCTGTATACGATGTTTTGACCATGGCGCTCGTCGGTCACCAACCCGGCGTTTTTGAGCGTCGCCAAGTGATGGCTCAGCGACGGCTTACTGATATCGAAATGCTCGGCAAGCTCCCCCGCCGTGCAATTGCCCTCGCGCAGCAACTCCAAAATGCGCCGTCGCGTTGGATCGGCAAGCGCCTTAAAACCCTCTCCCGGCATAAGACCTCCTCTCATCATCTCTCATGACGTGCACACTATACTCAATATTCAGATGTTTGTCTAACTATCTAATCGCAATGCTTCAAACCACATCAAAGCAAACGCCATCGCAACCTATGGGCGATTACCTATAATGACGATAGCTAAAACACGATTCGCTTCCCCATCGGAGGATATTTATGACCGAAACCGCTGCCGCAGCCGCCATCGAGACACGCGACACCAAGCTCGAGATTATCATGGGCCGCGAGGCACTCGATAAGCTCGCCGATGCTACGGTGCTGGTGCTCGGCTGCGGAGGCGTGGGCTCCAACTGCTGCGAGGCACTCGCCCGCGGCGGCATCGGTCATTTCGTCATTCTGGATAAGGACATCATCGCGCCCAGTAATATCAATCGCCAGGCCATCGCCTTTCACAGCACCATCGGAAAGCGCAAAGTCGACGTCATGGAGGCTATGATTCACGACATCAACCCTACCGCTACCGTCATCAAACGCACCGAATACCTGCTGAGCGACAACATCGATGATTTCTTCGCGAGCGTTTTGGAGCAGACGGACGGCAAGCTCGACTACGTCGTCGACGCCATCGACACCATCTCGGCCAAGCTCACCATTGCCAAATATGCTCAGGACCACGACATTCGTTTGGTTAGCTCCATGGGCGGGGCCAACAAGCTCCATCCCGAGTGCCTCCGCTTTGCCGACATTTTCGATACGGTACGTGACCCCATGAGCCGCATCATGCGCAAAGAATGCAAGAAGCGCGGAATCAAGAGCCTGCATGTACTGTTTAGCTGCGAGGAATCGGTTAAGACACAGCCCCGCGACCCTTCCAACATCCACGAGCGCACCGAGCTGGGAACCGCCAGCTTTATGCCGCCCATCATGGGCCAGATGATTGCCGGCGAGGTTATCCGCCAGATCAGCGGCCGCGGCACTGAGCGCGTACGCTCCGATGGCCAACGTCTGGACTAGCAGGATGCCCTGCGATGGAACCGCGATTCTTTGACACGCATTGTCACCTTGATTTGATGCTCAGCCCCGATGCTACGGCCAATGAGTCGGCGGCATTGGGTCTGGGGCTCTTTGACTGTGGCATCGACCCACGCGACTTCACGGCAGCAAAAAAGCAGGCCAGCTGCTACCCAAACATTATCGCCGGCGTCGGCCTCCACCCCTGGTGGCTCGCCGACGGCCACTGTGGTCCTGCCGAAGTCAATCTGCTTTGCGAAGTTGCTGCCCAAGAGCGCTACATCGGTGAGATCGGGCTCGACTTTTCCGCTCGTTTTGCCGGAAGTGAGCCGCTACAAATACAGGCATTTGACCGGCTCTGCGATGCGCTCGTGCAGCATCCTCTTACCGGGCGCGTGATATCAATTCACGCCGTTCGTTCGGCAGGAGCCGTACTGGACGTCCTCGAATCGCATGGGCTACTCATCCCAAACCCCGACTCCCCCGTTATCATCTTCCACTGGTTTAGCGGTACTTCGGACGAACTCGTCCGCGCGCGTAATGCGGGCTGTTATTTTTCCGTCAACGAACGCATGCTCGCATCTAAACGAGGACGCGAATACGCACGACAGATTCCACTCGACCGTCTACTGCTCGAGACCGATGCGCCGGCCGAGCCAAACACAGAAACAAGCGCGCAGTCGCTCATCAGATCGCTCACAAGGACCTCGATACGCATTGCCTCACTCAAAAACTGTGACGCAAAGCGCATCGAGTCGGTAGTTTTAGCAAATGCGCACTCTGTTTTTGGCCTTAGCTAATCCCTGTGGGCAAAAATGCCACGGGGCATGCGAATCGCACAACGCAGTCCCTATTGGTAGGCAGTACAGTTCGGCAGCATTACACCAATTCGTGCATGAGATCACGGTTGCGTGCATACAATTCGTCAAAGATATGACGACGCGACGCATACAACCCGTGGGCAGCCATATCGGGCTCGATTGTTTGCGCAACGCCAAGGACTCGGGCGAGTTCATCCCATGATGCATAAGCGCCACCTGCGAGAGCTGCCATGATGGCATCACCGAAGCATGCGCCCACCGTAACCTTGGCAACCGAGACCTCGCGCCCGCATACGTCGGCGATAGCCTGCATCCAAACTGGATTCTTGGTTCCACCTCCGACAAGCATAATGCGCCCAATTGGCAGACCATGCTCTCGCTCGATAATGTCGACATGGGATGCAACAGTATACGCGACGCCTTCCAAGGCGGCGCGAACCATATGGGCTCGCGTATGCCTTCCGGTCAGGCCAAAGAAGACGCCACGCGCCGCGGGATCATTGAGCGGAGTACGCTCCCCCGCAAAGTACGGCAGACACAGGAGCCCATCGGCACCCGGCGCCACGTCGGCGGCATCATGCGCCATAACCGAATATGCATCGGGGCCACCGTGGTCCTCGGCCTCCACGGCATCACGATACAGCTCTTGGCGCAGCCACGATGTGAGCGCACCCGCCGTATTGGTCCCCGCGCAGATCCCGTAAGTTCCGGGAATGATAAACGTCCCTGGCCACAGGCGGGCATCATCGATCATATGATCAGCTAGGTAGATGAAATACGCCGTACTCCCCAACTGAACCATCATATCGCCGGGACGGGATACACCCGTCGAAATGGCCTCGGCACCAGAGTCGCCCGTTCCCACTAAGACAGGTGTCCCTGCCGCGAGCCCCGTCGCCTCTGCCGCACGCTGCGTAATCACCCCGGCAATATCGGTAGCCGACATTACCTCCGCCATCTGGTCAGGCCGGCAGAAACGAGCACATTCCCGAGCATCAACCTTCCAAGTGTAGCGGTCATATAGGGGAAGAAAATCCTCCGCCAAATAACGGTCCACCGTAAAACGCCCCGTCAACTTTGCGCATAGAAACGACGACGCCGTCAGGAACTTCGCGGCACGTTCGTGCACCTCGGGCATATTCTCCTTAAACCACAAGATCTTGGGAGCAATATCTGACGAACAGGGATCGTGCCCGAAAAGCTCGCGTGCGCGGTCTGACCCATATTCGGAAAGAAGCTCGTCAATCTGCGGCTTCGAACGTGCATCGACTCCATACAAAATCGCGGGTGCCAGCGCGTTGCACTCGGTATCGACCGGCACACAGTCGCAACCCAATGCGGAAAGGCCCACGCATCCGATCTGCGCCGCGTTAACCCCCGATTGCATCACCAGCTCGCGCGACAAGCGGCAAAAATCGCCCCACCAAACTGCCTCCGCATCATGCTGGTACCATCCATCACACGGGTTGTCCGTCTCGTGTCCACAAGAGGCTTGGCAAACGATATTGCATCGATCATCGATTAAAACGCCTTTAGAGGCGCTTGTCCCAATATCAATACCCAGATAGAGCGCCATAGGTGCCTACTCCCCTCGCGCCGTACGAGCGGCAGCCATAAAACGAGCTACCCGCTCAACATCGACCGGGGCATCCAGCTTTCCGTCGCGCTTTAAGCACGTGCCGACAAACGCACCATCGTAGTGAGCAAATACGTCAGCCACGGTATTTTCGCGACAACCGGTGCCACATACCACAGGCACTTCGCCAACACGCTCGCGGACTTCATCGGCAAGCTCGCCCGAAGCGCCACGACCGGCAGCCGAACCGCCGATGACCATTGCATCCGGAAGGCAATTAAAGAGAAGTGAATCGGCAATGTCCGCAGTCGTGCGGTCGTTGAGATAAACCTCCCCCTCGCTCGTGATGAAGTGAAAAAGCTTGAGGTCGTCCAAGCGCAGCGCCGCCTTGCGACGCATGGTGTGAGCGAAATCTCGGTTAATCAGCCCAAGATCACCGGCCCAGGCACCGCAAAAATTGCAGCGTGTGAACTGCGCGTCGACGGCAGCGCACAGCTCGATTGTGGCATCACCATCGTAAATAGCCTCAGCTCCCCAAGGGGTCGACAGATCATGGGATAGAGCCCCGATTACATAGCCCATCGATGCAAGGGTTGAGGGAGAAACGTGCTGCTCATAGGGCATCGAGAGCTCATTGGTAATCAAAATGCCATCGACACCGCCCTGCTGCAACGCCTCGAGATCGCGCTTGGCGGCTTCCACGACCTGCGACACGCTTCCGCCCGGGTAATACAGTGGATCGCCCGGCAGAGGACGCAGGTGCAGCATTCCGATAACCGGCTTTTCGGTCTTGAACATCGAGGTTAGAAACGACATAACGTGCTCCTTCATAGAGTTATTGCAGGGACGTTACTCCCCCAGCACCTCGACGTACACTTTTCGCTTCTGCGGACCGTCAAACTCCGCAAGATAGATGTTCTGGGCACTTCCGCACACGATGTGGCCATCTTGGACGGGAAAGAAGCAACTGTTTCCACAAATCATGCTCTTGATATGCCCACAGGAGTTGTTGCCGGTGGCTCCATAGCTCGGCAGGAAGTGTGCATGCGCATAGGGGGCATCGAGTGGGGCGATGCGATCAAGCGTCTCCATAAGATCCGTCTCCACGCAGGGCAGCCCCTCGTTTACCACGATTCCACAGGTCGTATGCGACAAAATAATCGCTGCCAAGCCATTGGTCACCGAGCTGCGTTCGATGGCAGCGTGCACGTCTTCGGTAATATCGATGAACTGGTCCGGGGCAGTCGATAGATAGCTCAATGTCTCGAGCGTCACCATGTTTACTCATCCCCTTCAAGAAAACGCAGGGCATTACCCCAGTAGAGCCTTTCTCGCGCATCATCGCGCATGGGCACGGTATCGAGCGCCCGCTTGAGTTTGAATGCACGGAAGCGCGGCGTATTGCTGGCGAACATCACTTGGTGCGATAGCGCGCGCTCATACCACAGCGGCCCCATATCGACCGTGAAAAGACGCTGCATCATCTCCTCGGGCGAATCGATGTAAGTGATAGAGGTGTCCGTGTAGCAGTTGGGATACTTGAGCAGCATCGCCACGGTCTCGCGTACCCAGGGCCAGCCAAAGTGAGTCAAACTAAAGCGCACATTTGGATGCGTTGCGATTGTGTGCTCAAATGCAAGCGGGTTACTGCGCGAGAGCTCTGCGCCAGGCTCCCAAGACATACCGGCATGGAAAACCACCGGCTTGTTATAGCGCTCGCACAGCTCGTAAAGCGGCTCGGCCACAGCATCATCGGGGGCAAAACCCTGCTTTGCAGGATGCAGGCAAAGCCCCTTTGCCCCCAACTCGGTAAAGGCGCGCTCCAATTCGTCTGCGGCACCGCTCACCTGCGGGTCTACGCTCGCAAATCCCCACAGACGATCGGGATGCGCGGCAACCAGCATGGCAATCTGGTCGTTGGTGCCAAAGTGCCCTCCGCATGCCGTGGTTACATCGAGCGGCATGAGCAAGCTCTTCTGCACATCGCAGACGTCCATCTCAACTTGAAGCTCGTCCCAATCCATGGGACCCATATGCCCCATACCAAATTCTCGTGACCAAAAACCGAATCCATCAGGCTCATCACCCGGCGTACAGATCTCGCCGTAGAGCATGGGCTGAACCAACATGTCGATAACCATTTCGTACTCCTTTCCAGGCATTTGACCCTAGTACGGCTCAAACGAACCAATCACTCGGGACGACAGCTCAGCGCCCGCCTTCATACACGCCGGAATATCAAGGCCATCGATCACGCCCTTGGTAAACCCGGCAATATACGAGTCGCCGGCACCCACGGTATTAACGACCTTCTCCGCCGGTACGATCCCGCACTCATAGAAGCGCTCACCGTCATAGGCAATGCTTCCCTTCTCGCCAAGCGTGGCAACCGCAACGCGCGGTCCCAATTCCTGCACGTGGCGTACCCAGTCTCGCAGCTCCGGAGTGTCCTCTTCAAACGACATGAATGCATAGTCAACGTAAGGAAAATGATTCTCGCAGGCATATTCGGGATCCTGGCTGAACACCGAGAAGTCCATAACCACCGTCTTGCCCGCATCATGCCATTCGGGCAGGAGGTCCAAACAATTGCCAAACAGGTCGGTATGAATGATGTCATGCTCTAGGATAAACGCCCGGTCATCTTCATTCGGACGATATGTCTCCATTACGCCATCGATTGCCTCGAGATGCACGCGATCGACGCCGTCTTTCAATGCCATGAGCATCACCGAGGTGTCGCCATCCTCCACCCGCAGATGTGAGATATCGAGCCCCTCAGCGGCCAGCGCCTCTCTCATCTTGTCTCCGTACTCGTCCTTGCCGACAACCGACACGGCGGATACCGAAACGCCCATTCGTGCAAGATGGATACCCCAGTCAATGCCATTACCAGTCGGATAGAACACGCCGATGTTTTGATAGACGTCCGCACAGCAAAAACCAGCCGCGCACGCTTTAATACCCATGGTCTTCTCCAATGTTCAAAAGGGGACCCGCCACATGGCGAGCCCCCTTTTCGCGTTTCGCTTATTGTTTTGCATCGGCTGTCCAAGGCCTCATAGCCAGACCGCCGTACGCTTTCTTAAGCTATTCGACGATTGGTGCTCCGTGGCCCCAAGAACCTTCCATGCCGCACACGGTCGAGGCAAACCCGGCAGCAAAGTCGAGCGCGCGCTCGATGGCCTCGGCGCCATCCTCACCGCGCTTGGCGGAATCGAGATAGCACATCAAAAACGAGGTGAGGAACGAGTCGCCCGCCCCCATGGTGTCCTTCATGTCCGTTACCGGTTTAGCCAGCTGGCGGTAATAACGCTCGCCGTCGTAAGCAATGCAGCCCTCGGCGCCCGCCGTAGCCGACACAAAACGCGGACCCAGGCCCTTCACCCATGCCAGACGCTCGCGAATCTCGTCCTCACTCGCAGCATCCGCCGCACTAAAGAAAGCGAAATCGACGTAGGGCGCAATCTGCTCGTAGTACTCGTCGGTAGAGTCGTCCGAAAAGTCAAAAGAGACCGTGACGCCCGCAGCCTTCAACTTGGGCAGCTCGCGCTCGGTAAAGCAATAGTTTCCCGAATGAACCACATCGAACTGCTTCATGTACGAAAGGTCAAAGCGATCGAGGACATAGCGCGCATCGCCACGGATACCGCCCTCGTTGGAGCCGAGGAAGACACGGTCACCGTCAACGACGGTCACGCGAGCCGCTCCGTTCTCGCCAATCATCTGCTCGCACTTGTCAAGCTCGATACCCTCATCCTCGAGGCTTGCAATGACATGCTCGGCAGCGGCGTCATTGCCAAAAATGCCCATGTATGCAGAACGTGCGGCACCGCATTTCTTGGCATAAACGGCGAAGTTAACCGCGTTGCCGCCAGGATACATGGTGTGGATATGCTCGTAGCGATCGACGACGTTGTCGCCAAATCCGAGCGCGTTAACGTTAAATGCCATGGCCTTTGCCCCTTCTAGTACTCGACAACACCCATATAGCGACGGAAATCGGGATCGTGATCAAACACCTTGCCGCGTGCAGCACGCAGCTCGCAGTTCATGGCGTAGAACAGCACCGGGTCCAGATAGGCACGGACGCTCGCCGGCACGGCTTCCATACCGTACTCCTTGGCATCGAGCACCATCAGCGTATCGGTATGCGTCTTAAGGAACGCCAGGGCGCGCTCGTCCATAGCACGGCACTCGCTGGAGCCCATCTGCAGGAAGTAAAAAACGCCATCCTGAGTAGCCTCGAAGGGGCCATGGAAGTACTCGGCAGAGTGGATGTAGCTGCAGTGCTGCCACTGCATCTCCATAAGAGAGCAGATAGCGAAACCGTAGGTCTGGCTAAAGTTGGGACCGCTGCCCAGAATATAGAAGAACTCGTGCTCCTGGCAAAGCTTGGCAAAGCGATCGCCCAGCTCGGCATTTACCTTCTCGCGTGCCGGGGGAAGAATCTTATCCATCTCGGCGATACCGGCATACATATCGGCAAGATCGGCGTAGCCCTCCTGCTGATCGAGCAGCTCGGCCGCAAGCGACAGCGAAATGCCAGCGGGGACCTCGGCCTGCGGCACGCCCTCGCCCCACGGGTAGACCCACGTGGTCCATTTACCGGTGTCGATCTTAGATCCAGCGTTGTCGGTCTGGGCGATCACCGTAGCGCCGGCAGCAAGGGCAATCTCGCAGCCCTCGACGACCTCAGGGGTGTTGCCACTGTGGCTACAAGCGATGACCAGGGACTTCTCGCCCAGACGACGCGGACGCATGATATCGAACTCGCGAGCCGTATAGATGTACGAAGTGAAGGTGGTTGCCTCGCGCTGCAGAAGCTCATGAGCCGGAATCAAATCGATCATGGAGCCACCGCAAGCAATCCAGTAGACGCTGTCGAACTTGCCCTTCTCGGCAATTGCCTCTTTGATCAGATCGTGTGCGTTCATATCCAGTTCCTTTCTTGTTTGGCCGCAATCAATGACGTTGGCTGCGTGGCCGATAGTTGTTTTAGTCAATCAGATATTTCTCGAATGCGGCCATGTTCTTGGCATCTGCCGCCGCCGGATCATCGTAGTAACGACCGTCCGTGATTTCCTGGCCCAGCATGCCGTCGAAACCATGGGCGTTGAGCGTGGCGACGAAGGCGTCCATATCGTGCTTGCCATCGCCCCACACCAGATGGCCATACGGGTCACCGTCGATAAAGTGCATCTCGTGAATTGCCCCATCACCAAAGGCGGCAAACCAGTCCTCGAGCGTCTCGCCTGCAACGCCCATCGCGGTTGTATCAACCATGGGCTGTAAGTACGGGCTCGCGACCTCGTCAATCATGCGCTTCGCATCGGAAACCGTCGTCACAAGGTTGCTCTCCTCGGGACGCAGACTTTCCATCGTAAGCACCAGACCGTGCTCGCCGGCATACTCCGCCAGAATGGACAAGTGCTCGCGGCTGCGCTTCCAGGCTTCCTCGCGGTCCTCGTCCCAGTCACCCCAGCCCGAGTTGACGGACATACGGTCGCACCCAAGTACCTCGGCAAGCTCAATGCCGTGCTTAAAGTACGCCAGGCTGCGCTGTTCATGCAGCGGCTTGCGTGCGCAGTACTGCCAAGGATAGACAACATTCTCGGGGCACAGAGTACGATACCTAAGCCCACGGTCTGCAGCCTTTTTCGCCAGGACCTCAGCCTCAAAGTAGCCCGTATGGTCGAGCGTCACATGCGGCTCTGCACACCACAGCTCAATGGACTCAAAGCCCAAGCGCTGCTGCACATCAAGGAAGTAATCGAGCGACCACATGATGTAGTGGATATTCATGCCCGCAATCTGTTCGCGGTGCAACGTCGGTTTGGATTCAGACATCTTATGCCTCCTTATTTCGATCGAACACGATTCGTCCGTCCGACATCGTCATGTCAACCGCAAGATCGCGTGCGTCGCGATAATCGAGGTCGAACACATCCCGATCGAGCACGCAGATATCGGCAAGCTTGCCAACCTCAAGCGTACCCAGCTCGTCTTCGCGCATCAGGTCGTACGCGCCCCCGGCAGTCCAAGCGCGCAAGAGCTCGACGAGCGTCAGTGTGTTGACCTCATTCACGGGCAGTCCGTCGGCGAAGAATCCGCCGCACGCGCTGTAGATTGACTCGCCCAGGCTCGGAATCAGCAGCGGCAGATCCGTGCCGCAGCACACTGTGCATCCGGAATCTTCCATGCCGCGGCGATTCCAGCTGTGCAAAAGTCGCGTCTCGCCAATTTGTCGACGCATCATCGACAGGCAATCCTCGCGCCGGTCCAGCGTCAGAATCTGCGGATAGACCTCGCAAATTCCACCTAACTTGCCAAACTCGACAAGATCGGTCGGGTCAGAGTTCTCGAGATCGGTAATCGCATGGCGGCGAAGCATCCGTCCGTGCTCGTCTCGAGGCAGCGAGGCATAGAGCGCCACGGTACGACGAACGGCGCCATCGCCCTGGCAATGCAAGGAATATCGGAAGCCGTCAGCATCAATTGCACGCAGCTCGTTCTCAATCAGATCCCACTCTGGCTCCTCGACGACCGTCTTGCCGGCAGCGCCCGCATCGGCCGTGTCCTCATAGGGGTCTATCATCTCGGCAAGCCCCGCCCATACGCCGCGATCGGTCATACGGTTGAAGCCAGAAAAACGAACGAACGGTCCCCGGAAGCGCTCTCGTGCCTCGCGGGCATATGCCAGATTTGCACCGGCACCCACCGGCTGCGACATCATAGAGACGCGAACCGTCAGCTCACCAGATTCCTCACGGCGAGCCATTTCGTCGGCAAAGCCGTAGTAGTCATCAAACGCCATCTCCTTGATGGCGGTAACGCCGCGCTCGTTAAGCATGCTCATGTAGTCCGAATACCCGGCACGCACCTCGGGCAGCGCGAGGAAATCGCTCATCATGCGCCAGATCTTCTCGGCATAGCACGCCTGGGGTGTAAAGCCGTATCGCGCACTGGCGGCAGCATTGAGAACGCAGGTCTCCGCACCCGGTGTAAAGCAGACGACAGGGATATCGCCAAAACAATCGTCAAACACAGCTGCCGTATTTGCGTTCTCGGCATCCGATGCCAACGTTTCGGGTAGGTTGTGGCCAAAAGCCGCCGCGCAATCCGGATGATCTTCTTTCCATGCACGCAAGAGCGACACGGCCTCTTTGGCATCGGCGATGCCGGACAGATCAGACCCCAACGTCCGCAGCGCCCAGCCTGTATAGAAGGTATGCACATCGATCAGGCCAGGCATGACGGTACGGTCGCCCAGGTCAACTACCTCGTCCGCCTGGGTCAAATACGAAGCCGCCTCACACTTGGTGCCAACAGCCTCAATTCGATTGCCACGGACCGCTACGAAACCTTCAAACGGCAGGTCCCCCGTACCGGTAAAGACGCTCTTAGACGTCAGGACCGTCAAACGATCAGACATCACAACCACCTACGCCGGAAGCATGCCGGAAATTGCCGTTACGATCAGGCCAAAGACGACCATGAAAATGAAGAACTTCCAAATGGTCTTCCACCATTGGCCAAACGAAATCCTAGCCACGGCAAGACCGGCGACCGTCATGCCCGCCACGGGGCTGATGGTGTTGATGGTCTGGTTGGCAAACTGGAGCGCGGTGACGGCCGCCTCGGGATTGAGGCCCATGAGCTCGGTCAGGGGGCCCATAACGGGCATGGTGAGCGCCGCCAGGCCAGAACTCGAGGGAACCAGCAAAGAGAGCAGGCCAAGGACGATATACATAAACGTGGTGTAGACGGCGGCGGGTGCACCGGCAAGCGCGGTAGCGAGCGCCTGGAGGATGGTGTCGATGATCATGCCGCCCTCGGCGATGACCAGAATACCGCGAGCGATACCGATAACAATGGCAGCGTACGCAAAGTCGGCGAGACCCTTAACGAACTCCTCTGCGATCGTCTGCTGGTCAAGGCCGCCCAGGATACCGGCAAGCAAGCCCATGCCAAGGAACACGGCGGAAATCTCATTCATGTACCAGCCCTGGGTAACAAGACCCCAGACGATAATGCCCATACCGCAAGCAAAATCGATAAGCACGAGCTTCTGACGGATAGTGAACTCTTCCTCGATGGAGGCATCGGTCACGGAAAACTCGATACGCTTGAGCTTATCGTCCTCGTACACAATGGACGACTCGGGGTTTTTCTTGACGCGCATGGCGTAGCGCATGGCCCATGCGATACCGACGGCAGTGAAGATGACCCAAGAAACGGCGCGCAGCCACAGTTGCGGATTACCCTCGATGCCAATGATGCCTTGGGCGATCAAAACATTAAACGGGTCGATGGTCGAAGCACAATATCCCAGGTTAGGACCAAGGAAGCAGATGATGAATGCCGTCATCGAGTCATAACCGATACCCATCATGATGGGAATGAAGATGGCATAGAACGGCAGGGCTTCCTCAGACATACCAAACGTAGTGCCGCAAATGGACAGCAATGTCATCGTGATGGGAATGATGAGGATGTCCTTGTTCTTGAGCTTTTTAATCACACGGCTCATGCCGGCATTCAAAGCGTTGGTCTTGGTGATGATCGCGAACGATCCGCCAATCAATAAGACGAACGCAACGACGTCGGCAGCCTCTTGGATACCCTTGGTGGGCGCTTGCAGAACCGCGAAGATATCCTGGCCCAGATTGATGGTCTCGCCGGTCTCGGAATCGGTGTAGTTCTTATCGACCTGTTCATAGGTTCCAGCAACGGCGACTTCACGCTCGCCCGCCGCTGTCGAAATCGTCTTGCGCTGATACTGACCAGAGGGAACGATCCAAGTCAGGACCGCAAAGACAACGATCAGCAAGAACATGATCGTATAGACATGCGGTAATTTGAACTTAAAACGTCTGTTTGTCTTCTTCGCCTTCGTATCTGACATAGATACCTCCAAAGAACTCGAGACTGCATCGCATCTCGCTTCAACGTTTGCATAAGGCAAACGTTCTATGACGTCCCATAGATTACCAGCAGCTTTTTCCTTCATCAAGATAATTTCAAACTGGTTGCCGCAACGCGGTTGAACGGTTGTGTTCGCGCCGTGAACGGTATGGAAACGCCCGGTGAGATGATCCACCGGGCGTTTCCATTCGCAATGTCCTAGATGTCAAAAACGTAGCGAGACCCAACGATCCGCTGACGACCGATGATAAACGGCCGCCGCTGCTCATCGAAAAAGAAGGCTTCCATATAAAACAAGGGTTCGCCAACGGGAACTGCCAACAGCCGAGCGACCTCGGGCGACGCGCACGCGATCTCGAGCGTGCACGGGTCGGTAAACGCGGGCGTGCGGCCCGTTCGGTTGCGCACGAACTCAAAAATGGATTGGTTAGATAGAGGTGCCGTTGATAGATAGGCGTTGTCCTCGTAAACGTATATGTTGTTCTCGAGCATGACGGGGACTCCATCGGCAGTACGTACACGCTCAACGCAAATCAAATCAGTTCCAACGGGAACACCAAAGAACTGCGCTTCGGTAGAATCTGCCGGCAGTATCTTTCTCGAAATGACGCACGCCCCCGGCTCCATTCCGTTAACGCGGCATGCGTCCGAAAAACTCTGGACGTCATCCTTCTGGCGAATCTTGCGCTTAAGCTTGGGGGCATTGACAAACGTGCCTTTCCCCTGCCGCTTCGTTAGATAGCCCTGCTGGACGAGCTCCTCAATAGCGCGTCGCACGGTAACGCGGCCAACTTTATAGTTCTCAGCCAATTCGAATTCGTTGGGTATCCGCGCGCCCGCCTTGTAGGCACCGGAATTGATTTCGTTTTTAATGATATCGATAACCTGTTGGTACAGCGGTATCGCTGCTTTACCGTCAGTTAGTCCTTCAGTCGGTGGCATATACCCTCTCCCAGCCCAATTAAGTCAAAAGCGGGCTTAAGGGCATTCAACAAGCCCTTAAGCCCGCATTAGCATAAAGTATGCTTGCTGCCGCACCAAAATGTCGGGTATTTACTCATCTGACCCGAAAAACGCGCAACTACCGCGCTCCTAAGAAAGCGTGAGCAGCTCCGGCAGCTGGTCGATAATCTTGTCCGCGGCATCCTGGCTAAAGCCAAAGCGCTCCTCGCGCTTGGCAATAACTGTCAGGCCGGCTCGCTTGCCGGCAGTGATGCCAGGCACCGAATCCTCAACGCAGCAGCAGCGATTCGCGGGCAGCCCCAGCAGGTCCAGCGCATGCAGGTAGATGTCGGGCTCGGGCTTGCTCTCCTTAAACTGCTCGCCGCTCACCACATACTCAAAGGCATCCGACAGCCCGCACGCATTGAGCACTTCCTCGATGCTATCCATGGGAGACGAGCTGGCAAGCGCCACGCGAACGCCACGGCGCGGCAGCTCTCGAATCGTATCCACGGCGCCTGGGTTAATCAAAGCCTGATAGTCGCGCGGACGCTTATGCGCCCACTCGTCCCAACGGATCAACGCTTCCTCGCCAGTTAAATGCCCCTTCCCGGCGCGCTCAAACCAATCGACCAGCATACGCAGGAAGAACTGATGCGAGGTACCAACCTGCCCGTTCAACTCCTCTTGAGTCAGGTTAAGCCCAAGCTCCTTGGCAAACGCGGCAGTCTCGCCCAGGTAGTAATACTCGGTATCGACAATGACGCCGTCCATGTCAAAGATAACGGCGTCGAACGGAAATGCGGACACGGCACCCTCCCTAACAAAAGGGCGCCCGCAAGCGGACGCCCGAGCCATGCACTATCGGCGATTCTAACCCAGCAGCTTATCCAGCGCCACCGCAATGCCGTCTTCGTTATTATTGGCGGTCACCATCTGGGCCACAGCCTTGACCTCATCGACGGCGTTGCCCATGGCAACACCGGTTCCGGCCCACTCAATCATAGACTTGTCATTCTGGCCGTCGCCAAACGAGACGACCTCGCTGGCATCGATGCCGAGCTTGGGCAGGGCACCCTCGAGCGCGCGGGCCTTGTCAATACCGGGCGCCGTGTACTCAAAGTACCAGTCGGCCGTAAACATACCCGAAAGCGTCTGGGTAAAGGGCGCGTACATCTCCTCGTGATGCGCTTGCAGATAGGCCGGGTCGCCCGCCGTCAGCAGCTTGTCCACGGGATAAGTGTCCACGACCTCATGCAAGCTCTCGACCTCGCGGATCTTAAGGTCGCAGGCATCGCGCTCGTATTTGACGATATTCTTCTGCGAGCCGTCCGGCAGTGTAATCATGCAGCGATACGAGTCCTCTACATGCAGGTCGCGCCCGAGCGAGATCATGGGGATCACATCATAGTTTTGCAGGTGATCAATCAGACGGTGCAGTTCGTCAGCTGGCATGGCCTGGTCAAAAAGGACCTCATCGGTCTGAGCGTCGACCACATGCGCGCCATTGAAAGCGACTAGCAGACCGTCATGGTTTTGGAGGTCGAGCTCCTGTGCCAGAGCATGTAGCCCCCATGCGGGACGGCCCGAAGCCAAGATGAGCTTAATACCCGATTCCTGCGCCGCGAGCAGCTTCTCGCGCGTACGCGGGCTGATCACCTTCTGATCGTTGGTAAGCGTACCGTCGATATCCATTGCGATGGCTTTAATTGCCATATGTGCCTCCTTGCATCGTTTTTATCGCGCACTATCTTATCCGAGCCGGGGCACGTTCGCACAGCGCGCGTATGACGGTTGCAAAACCACCCCATTTGAAACAAAGGCAAAAAAGTACTTGCAAAGACGCGTTCCGACATATAAGTTGATAAAAGACCGCCGTTGCGGTTTTAAGTAGATCGAGCATATGAAGTTTGAGTTTTAGCGTGTAAGAAAAGGAAGATCGGCAAAGTACAACCCCAAACGCAATGACAACTTAATGAGGTAACTGCCACATGTGAGGCACCCAGGGCATTGCTGTCTCGATTTTGAGCACGATGCCTTCCGCCTTGCATGGGCCGTTCCATCCCACCCCTGCAGCAACTGCCTCACGGGCTCATTGAAAACCGCATAGCACCCCAACGTCAGCACATCACCCACGGCAAGCACATCACTCACGACAACCAACACATCAACAAACAGCACGAACATCAACCGATTGGAGAAGCTATGACAAACCACCACGCTGAAGACGGCGATAAGAAAAGCATTCTGGATACCCGCATTGAGCGAGCATATGCAAACGAATATGACGCCGCCTTTGCCGCCGCGACCATCAAGAACTACGCGTCGCTACCGCTCGCGACGATCTTGGCCGACCACCCTCAACTGCTGAAGCGCTGCACAAAGATCATGGGCGACCCCGACATTCGCAAGCTGACAGACCCCTATGCCCCAAAACGCGACAACGATTCGTACGTTCTTACCGTAGGCTGCCTAGCCCATATGCTTACGGCGCTCGACACGAAACTCAAGCTCGAATGGGAACCCGACGAGCGTCATGAACTCGAAAGCAAGCGGAACACCCTGTGCACCGCACTGTTCCTTCCGTTGGACGGCCTCAAGCGCTGCAACGTCGAGCTCAATACACAGGCGCGGCAAAAGCCCGGGACCACGGGGCAGAAAACTCCAAGACCCCATGCGGCCATCGTCGACCGCAACCGATATAACCGCATGACCGCGCACTTTTCTGCCGAGGGAGCAGCCATAAGGACGCTGATCGACCTGCTGTGCCTCCTGAGCATCAACGAACTATTTGAGGGCTATCTCGCCCTTGTTCCCGCGACGGCACCCAAGTCGGTAGCAAAGATCATCGAGACCTGCAGACGCCAGTTTGAGCGCCATCGCAATGGCAGCGAGATGAACGCCAGCATCGCGCAGTACTACACGGCCCATTACAAAAAAGACGGATGTGCCCCTGTCGAGCATCAGCTGCGGCTCGCCTATACCACGCCCGTCGCAACGCTCCATCGCTTTGGAGCCCTTGGCGCTTGCGAGCCGCACGAACAGGCAGCCTGCCCCACAACCGAGCTCGATCTCAGGCTCGGACGAACCCTGTAGCCCGCCAGCCCCTCCGCGGGCAACAATCCTATTCCACAACACAACCAACAGAAAGGAGTCCTCATGGACACCAATCATTCCCCCATCATCAGCCCCCTCACCATGCGTGAATCCGCCCGAGGTATCACGCTCACCAGCATTTACGATGAGATGCTCGCCCGTCGCGAGCTCTCCGTCATGGGAAACATCGAAACCCCAATGGCCCACGACCTATGCCAGCAGATCCGCCTGCTCGATGCCACCGACCCCAGCCGCCCCATCACCATATTTGTCGCCAGCGCCGGCGGAAGCGTGCGATCGGGTCTTGCGATCTATGACGCCATGCGCCTCGCATCGTGCCCCATCCGCACCGTCTGCCTGGAATTCGCCGCGTCCATGGGCGCCGTGATCTTTATGGGCGGCGACGATCGCCGTATGGCGCCCCATGCAGAGCTCATGATTCACGACCCGCTGATCCCCCAGGGGGCAGGCGGCTCGGCACTTGCGCTGCAGGAAACCAGCCGGCGTCTCATGCAGACCCGCAAGACCCTCACGCAAATCCTCTCGGACCGCAGCGGCCTCACGCCCAAGCGCATCCAGTCCCTCACTGCAAAAGACACCTACCTTTCGGCCGAGCGCGCCGTCGAGCTCGGCTTTGCCCACGAAATCCTCTCGACCACCAAGGAGGTCGCCCATGTCTAACCTCGCCAGCCGCCTCGCCGCATCTGAGTCCGCATCGTCCACCATCCTCGCCAAGGATCGAACGCTTTCCTGCGACACCCGCCAAACGGGACTCAACAACAACGCACTTGTAATCGGCCCCTCGGGAGCCGGCAAGACCCGAAACGTCCTCAAGCCCAACCTGCTGCAAATGAACGCAAGCTACATCGTGCTCGACACCAAAGGCACGCTCTGTCGCGAAGTGGGACCCGTGCTGACAGCCCACGGTTACCGCGTGCAATGTCTCAACTTCGCCGACCTCAACACCGTCCCGGCCCTTGCGCCCGGCATCGAGCGCTGCGGCTACAACCCCCTGAGGCACATTCGCCGCAAGGCGGACGGCAGGCCCAACCAGCAGGACATCCTCTCGGTGGCAAAGGCCATCTGCCCCATCGAGGACAACAACCAGCCTTTTTGGGATCATGCGGCGGCAAACCTGCTGTCGTGTCTTATCGCCTACGTCACCGAACAGCTACCCGCCGACGAGCAGACGATCAGCTCGGTCATCAAGCTGATCGAGCACCTGCAGGACGGTGCCACGGCCCGATTGTTTGACGATCTGATCACGACCGACCCCCAAAGCTATGCCCTCTCGCTATGGCGGCGCTACGCCATTACGCAAAATGCCGAGCGCATGCACGCGAGCATCGTCGGCATCCTTGCCGAAAAGGTCATGTGTCTGGGATTCGACGGTGCGGCACAGCTCTATCGTGAGTGCTATCAGGTGGACTTCGCTTCCATGGGACACACCCCCTGCGCCCTGTTTGTAACCGTAAGCGATATTGACCGCAATCTCGATCCGCTGACCGGCCTCTTTATTACGCAGGCGTTTATGGGCCTCATTCGCGAAGCCGATAGGCAGCCCGACGGCAGCCTGCCCGTGCCCGTGCGCTTTATGCTCGATGACTTCGCAAATCTGCAGATCCCCCAGATCGACAACGTGCTCTCGATTATCCGAAGCCGCAACATCTGGGCAACGCTGCTATTGCAGTCGACCAATCAGCTCGATGCGCTCTATGGCGAGGCACGCGCACGCTCCATCATGGGCAACTGCGACACGCATCTGGTGCTGGCGTTCCAGGATCCCGAGAGTGCCCGGGTGTTTTCCGACCGCGCCGACGCGCTGCCCAGCACGCTCATGGCGACGCCGATCAATCGCTCGTGGCTCTTTGTACGCGGTCGCACTCCCGAACAGGCCGAGCGCTTTAGACTCGAAGACCATCCGCTCTACGGGGAGCTGCCCGAGGCGCAGCGAGGCCATGCGGAGGCCGAGATCTAGGCGCAAGGTTCTCGCAGCGCGCGGCGCCCCGGCGATGTTCCACAAAGGCCGTGCGCCCCGGGACCACGGCAAAGCAAAGGGGCCCGCATCCGATAGGATACGGGCCCCTGACTATAAGGCGCGATGCATTAACAGCAGCGACTACTTGCGGTGAGCGCGGTAGAACTCGATGAGCGCCTGGGTCGAAGCGTCCTGCTCGGCCTTGGCAGCGTCGTCGTGGAAGGCCGGGGTAATCTGCTTGGCAAGCTGCTTGCCCAGCTCAACGCCCCACTGGTCGTAAGAGTCGATGCCCCAGACCGTGCCCTCGACAAACGTGATGTGCTCGTACAGGGCGATGAGCTCGCCGAGTGCGAACGGGGTCAGCGTGTCGCCGAAGATCGAGGTCGTCGGGCGGTTGCCCTCAAAGCAACGGGCCGGGACGATCTGCTCGGGCGTGCCCTCGGCACGAACCTCGTCGGCCGTCTTGCCAAAGGCGAGCGCCTTGGTCTGGGCCAGGAAGTTGCCCAGGAACAGCTCATGCACGTCCTGACCGCTATCAGTCGCAGGGTTGGCGGTATTGGCGAAGGCGATGAAGTCGGCCGGAACCACCACGGTGCCCTGGTGCAGCAGCTGATAGAAGGCATGCTGGCCATTGGTGCCGGGCTCGCCCCAGAAGATCTCACCGGTGTCGGAGGTCACAGCGCTGCCGTCCCAACGGACATGCTTGCCGTTGGACTCCATGGTGAGCTGCTGCAGGTAGGCCGGGAAACGGTGCAGATACTGGCAGTACGGAAGCACGGCGTGGCTCTTGGAGCCGAAGAAGTTGACGTACCAGACGTTGAGCAGGCCCATCAGCGCAACGGCGTTGCTCTCGAGCGGGGTGTTGCAGAAGTACTCGTCGATGGCATGGAAGCCCTCGAGGAACTGCTGGAAGCGCTCGGGGCCGAGCACGACGATCAGCGACAGGCCCGCGGCGGAGTCGACGGAGTAGCGGCCGCCGACCCAGTTCCAGAAACCAAAGGCGTTAGCGGGGTCGATACCGAAGGCCTCAACCTTCTCGAGTGCGGTGGAAACGGCGACGAAGTGCTTTGCCACGGCCTCGGCGTTCTGCTCGTCGGAGCCATCGATGGCGCCCTGAGCCTTGAGCTGCTCTAGCATCCAGGTCTTGACTTCGCGAGCGTTGGTGAGGGTCTCGAGCGTGGTGAAGGTCTTGGAGACGATGATCACGAGCGTGGTCTCGGGATCGAGGCCCTTGAGCTTCTCTGCCTGATCGTTGGGGTCGATGTTGGAGATGTAGCGGCAGTCGATACCGGCATCGGCATAGGGACGCAGGGCCTCGTAGGCCATGACCGGGCCCAGATCGGAGCCACCGATGCCGATGGACACCAGGTGCTCGATCTTCTTGCCGGTAACGCCCTTCCACTCACCGGAGCGCACGCGCTCGGCGAAGGCGTACATGCGGTCGAGGACCTCGTGCACGTCGGCGACGACATCCTGGCCGTCAACGATGAGCTGGCCCTTCTCGCTTGCCGGACGGCGAAGCGCGGTGTGCAGGACAGCGCGGTCCTCGGTGGTGTTGATGTGCTCGCCGGAGAACATGGCGTCGCGGCGCTCCTCGAGCTTCACCTCGCGGGCAAGATCGCACAGCAGCTTGACGGTCTCATCGGTCACCAGGTTCTTCGACAGATCGAAGTGCAGGTCACCGGCGTCAAAGCTCAGCTTGTTCACGCGCTCGGCATCGGCGGCGAACCAGGCCTTGAGGTCGATACCTTCGGCCTCGAGCTTCTCCTGATGAGCCTCGAGCGCCTTCCAAGCGGCAGTCGACGTAGCATCGATAGGTGCGGCAACAGTTGCCATAGAGTCCTCCTCAGCATACGGGCGCACGCCTCCATGCGCCCGGACATTCAGATGCCACTATTCTAGCGCAGGTCAAGACCATAATCAGCGAGCGTTGCCAATCCGCCCCTAAACGGCAACCGACCAAAAAGGGACAGGTTTATTTTGGCAGGTCAAACGCTTTACCTACCAAAAATAACCCATCCTTTTATGGCAGATATTAGGCCGCGGCGCACACATTGCCGAGCAGCTCGCGCAGAGGAGACCCGATACCCTCCAGCAATTCGGGCGCAATGATGGCAAAAAAGGGCACCTCGCCGGCTCCCACGACAGCAGGTACCTTGCCCTCCGAGACAATGCATCCATAAGGCACAAAGCCGTCTTCGCCGGCATCGAGCGCCGCCATGCGCCGCGCGAGCTCGCGCGCAAAGCCCGCCGTATCGGCATCGCCAATCGCCAGGACAAAGTCCACGCCTTCGTCGGTCGCCAGGGCCACGGCTTCGTCGATCAGCTCGTCTCCCCCATCGCCAGCCGAGCCGCAGCGGAAAAGCACGCGCTCGAGCAGAGCTCGATCAACCGAGCCGAGTGCCGCCGAGACAAGCTCATCACGCGTATGCTTGTCACCGCCCAGCACGACCAGCGCCTTAGTGCCGCCGTAGTGAGCGACCAATCGTCCACACCAGCGAGCCACGTCCCCATCCGCAACAAGGCGTGTCGGCATACCAAACCCATAATTGACCATCTTTCCCACAACCCTTCCGTGCGTATAGGCGGTATCAATCGTTAGGCTCATGCTAAGAAGCGAGGTTTTCCGAGCCGTTTCACGCTCTTTAGGGCTGCGTTAAAACCCGATCCAACCGCACGACCACACCTGTCCCTTTTTGGCAGGTTTTGACGGTGTCCGGTCGAGCGGGTATTATCGAACAGGTATTCGATAAGAACATGTGTTTGATGGGAGGACGCGTGGGGCACGAGCGTCACACCTATATCTGCATCGACCTTAAGACGTTTTATGCCAGCGTCGAGTGTGTTGACCGCGGGCTCAACCCACTCACCACCAACCTGGTCGTTGCCGACGAATCGCGCGGGCGCACGACCATCTGCCTCGCCATCACACAGTCCATGAAGAACCTTGGGATACACAATCGCTGCCGTCTATTCGAGATTCCCGACGGCATCGACTACATCAAGGCCGTACCGCGCATGCAGCACTACATGGAAGTGTCGGCGCAAATCTACGGCATCTATCTGGAATACGTCAGTCCGCAAGACATTCACGTCTATTCAATTGACGAATGCTTTATCGACGTGACACCCTATCTAGACCTCTATCACACCGATGCGGAAGGCTTCGCCTGCATGTTGCGCGACGAGGTCCTGGCACGCACCGGCATCACGGCGACGGTCGGCATCGGCCCCAACCTATTCCAGGCCAAGGTTGCACTCGATATCACCGCCAAGCACGTGCCCAGTCGCATCGGCAAACTCGACGACGAGACCTTTCGCAAGGAGATCTGGCCCCATCGCCCCATCACCGACATCTGGGGCATCGGCCCCGGCGTGGCGGCCCGCCTCGAAAAATACGGTGTCTATGACCTGATGGGCGTCGCCGCGCTCGACGAAAACCTGCTCTACGACGAACTCGGCGTTAATGCCGAATATCTCATCGACCACGCCTTCGGGCGCGAGCCGACAACCATCGCCGATATCCAAGCCTATCGCCCGCAAGCAACTTCGACCACCACAGGACAGGTGCTCTCAAAGGGTTATGCCTACGAGCAGGCCTACACCGTCTTGCGCGAGATGGTCGACAACGCCGTGTTGGACTTAGTCGATAAGCACGTGGTGTGCGACAGCATCTCGCTCTTTGTAGGCTACGCGAGCGAGCGCGCCGACATACGCCGCCTCGATGCCAGCGGCACAGCGCAATATGTAGACGGATGCGGGCATTTGCGTTCAAGCACGTCGAGCATCGAACCCGCCGCAACCGCCGGCCCCGAGCTCGCACCCCGTGCGCCCAAGCCCGTCCAACGCGATGACGAACGGCACCGCCTGGTGCGCGAGGCGCAGGCAATCGATGGCATCTTTGTGGGAGAGCATGGCGGCAAACCGCGCGGTGGCTATGCCGCACTCTTTGCGCACTCCAACGCTTCGCGAAAGCTGCCCGAGCGCACCAATTCGTTTAAGAAGATCATGGGCTATTTCGATGAGCTTTGGGCGCAGACCGTCGATCCCAAACGACCGGTCAAGCGCATCAACCTGGGATTTGGCAATCTGGTACCCGAAGAATTTGCCACCATCGATCTGTTCAGCGATATCGAGGCGGATGAGCGCGAGCGCGACTTGGCGCGCGCCGTGTTGGCCGTAAAAGGCAAATACGGCAAGAACGCCCTGGTCAAAGGATTGAGTTTTACCGCCGGCGCCACCGCACGCGAACGCAACGACCAAGTTGGAGGACACCGTGCCTAAACCCAAACAACAGCCCGTGCGCCCGCCGACCGCCTTCGAGCGCCTGGCGGACCCCGAGGGCAGACGCCGCGCCGCCGACCCCAAGCTCACTGCCAACGGTGCCGTGCGCGCCAACCGCGCCGCACAGTTTATGCCCTTTGCCGCCCTCACGGGATACTACGAACTCGTGCGCAAGCAGGAAATCACCGTCGAACCAAAATGCGAACTCACGGAAGAAAAAGCCCTCGAGCTTTCAAAAAAGCTCGAGGGCCTCAAACGTGGCGACTTGGTGCGCGTCACCTATTACGATACGTACGGCTATCGTAGCCGCACCGGCATTCTCGACGAAGTGCTTCCCGCGTTCAAGCTGCTCAAACTCAGGGATATCGCCATCGACTTCGACGATATCCAAGACATTGAGCTACGCGGACGAGCCTAGCGACGAGAACGCTTGCGCAAGACGAGAGCAATGCCAAGCACTGCGGCAGCTGCAACCAGCAATCCCAAGACCAGCGTGAGGGTCGAGTCGCCAGCGCGAGGCAGCGAGCCGTCCTTCGGAGTCTTCTTAGCGGTCGTCGTGACGGTGGTCGTGGTGCTGCTCGACTGGTCGTTGCCACCCGTCTGGCTGCCGCCAGGCTGATCGCCGCCACCCGGCTGCGAAGGATCGGTGGGTTCCGTCGGATCCGGAGTACCGGGATCAACCGGATTCTCCGAATTCTCCTTGCGCTGGATCCAGACCTGGCAACCATAGAACGGGTTGGCGGTACCAAGGCACAGACCCTGGTTGGTCACCGCAAAGGTGCGCAGACCATGGTTATACGGATCGTTAAAGCCATTAGTCGTCAGCGTCGTAAAGTTCACGCCGTCCTCGGTCACATACATATCAAAGCCGCGCTCGGCATCGCGCAGGTAACACATGCACGTAAGGACACTCTGCAACTTCTTGAGGTTCTCCTCGCTCAGCAGCTTATCGAGCGCATCCTGAATATCGCTCGGCAGCTCGGTGCCATAGGCATCCTCGTACTGCTGCTTCAGGCTCTCATAGCTATCGAGCATGTCCTGATACTGGTCGGCAAAGGACTTGAAGTACGCGATCTCGCCATCGATCTTCTGGACATAAGCGGCGTCGTCCTCAAAGTCCTGGGACATCGTCGCGGCCTGATCGCAAAGATCGCCCGTGGCATCCTCCAGCGCATCGCTCAGATCGCCAAAGCCCTTAGCAACCTCAGTCTTCTCGTCATCGACATCGGCAGCTTCGTTCGAATCATCGACCTCGACGGCCTCGTTTGAATCATCGTCCGCAATCGTGTTCACGGGAACAATGGGGTCGTCAGGCGATTTCTTGTCGAGCAGGTGATCGAGCAGGTCCCTAAGGCGCTGAACCTGAGAGTCCCACTCCTCGGGCGTCATATCGATAATGTCGCCATTGGAGAACTGGCCGATCGGCTCAAGCAGGCTCGCGGTATCAAAGGTACCGATATACAGCTTGCCGTCGAACTTCTGCATGCGCCAAATGTACTGGTTCTCGTTTCGGCCAAAGCCCGAAGCCAGGCCGGAAATACCGCCCTCGGGGAACATGTCGGTGCAATCGCCAACGACGAGCTCCATGTTCTCGTCCTTGTCCATGCGATAGATGCAGACCGACTGCTCAAGATTGGCATTCACAAACGAGCAGTCAACGCCGCCCATGCTGCTCTTGCCGCCATCTTCGGTGTTGGATTTGTTGAACAGGATGCGCTCGAGAGCGATCTCCTCGTCGTTGTATTCACCGATATAGAGGTAGTCGTTGTAGACGATGAGGTTGGCAGCGCCAGAACGGGTGCGGGCGGGATCGATGCCAAAGCAATACCTCGCACCGTCCGCCTCCTGGTCGCCGACAATCGGAGTCCACGTATAGCTGCCGTCGGCCTTCTTGTCGCCACGGACCATGGCAAACGACTGCATGGAATTATCATCGGGAGCGTTCTCGGGCGTGCCGGTGCAGATGGTGGCATAGAGATGGCCATTGTACGAGACCATATCCCAAATGGCGCCGCCGTAGATGCTGTCCTGATAGCGAATCACCGGATAGCCAAACAGCGTGTCCGAGTTGGCAATCTCGGTGAAGCTGTCCTGGCCCTTCGAGGGGTCAGACGACGTCAGGATCGTCGCCACAAACTTACCGGCTGCATCTTTACCCACATTGCTGATGACGAGCTGGCCATCATGGACGCACATGCCGCGGATACCGGTAGAAATGCCCTGCTTGTAGGCAGCACCGTAATCCTGCATGCTCGAAAGGCCCCGATAGACAGCTTTGCACTCATCCGTTTTAGGATCGATCTCGTATACAGCAGGCAGGCCGCCTTTGCCGTCATTGGTCCTGACGCTGCCGCAGAAATAGAGCTTACCCTTATAGCTCACGGCGTTGCGGAACAAAGGAGCGACGCCGTTGAGCGATTCAGAGAGTAGCAGTTTGGTCTCACCGGTCTTGGTATTGATCTTGACCAAGATGCCGCGACTGTCCTTGTCGGCCGTGCCGTCCTCCTTCTTCTGTCCATAGAAGAACGTGCCGTTAAACATGGCCTCCAGCGTCAGGCGCATGGTCTCGGCATCAAAGGAATCGCCCAGCGTGCTGTTCATGAGCGTCAGCGTGTTGCCCATCGCCGCATAGCAGGTGCCCACATAAAGCCAGTCACCATAGCTCGCGGCCGCCCAAGTGTAGCTCTGGCCGCGATCGCCTTCGTTGTTGGCCGTGTTACCGTCGGCGCCCGGAACGGCAACGGCACCGTTACCCTGGTAGTCGACGATGCCATCCGGCTGCGACGTTCCTACCGAAGGATGCGAGAGCTTCTCAAAGGAATACCCATTTCCCGCATTGTAGGTAACGGCACCCGATGCGTCTTCGGCGTGCGCCGGCAGCGGCGATACCAAGATAGCGGCAAGCGCTGCCACCAAGCCAAGTGTTCCCACTCGTCTCATAAGGTTATAGCCCCATTACAGTCTGAAGTGGGCCACCGATAAATTTCGATGGCGAGCATTCGGCGCATTGCCTACGATACGGGCAAGCCCCGAGGGGCCGCCGATCGGGCGCCTCCGGATGGCCGTCTGCCCCTGCCC
>NZ_CABWIF010000012.1:0-36453 GCF_902501475.1 Collinsella aerofaciens
GACCTCGAGGTCGCGGTCGCCGAACTTGTTCATGAGGTACTCGAGCTGCATGAGCTCGTCCCAGGTGCCGCCGACGCCCATCAGGAACACGGCGTCGTAGCCCTCGTCGGCGACCTTGTCGGCGAGCGCGGTCATCTTCTTGCCGGTCTCGTAGAGCGCCTTGCCGTCCTCGAGGTAGCCCTCCTGGTCGAAATGCATGATCTCGATCTTCTCGGTTTCCTTCATTTGTCTCTCCTTTCTGGGGTTGTTTCCACATCCCCCATGCCAACGGGCATCAAAACCCGCTTACATTCCGTAACACTCAGCCGCTTTGGCCTTAAGCGCATTGACTGACTCTTCGTAGCCCTCTGCCTTGACCTCCATTTGCTTGGAGACGGCATCGAGATACGGGTGCACGTCCCATGACTTCAGACGCTCGGCGATCATTGCCGCAATCGTCTGGAAGAACACAAGATTGGGAATTGCGCTGAGCAGCGGAGCCACCTGAGGCACCGCAACCTCGTGAGCCCTACCCTTGGGATGGGCCGTGAGCAGCACCGTTTTTGTCGTAACATTCGATAGCGCATCGGCGATATTCGCAAGACGCTCCGACCCCTGCGGATCGTCGACGATAAACACCAGATAGCCCGGAACGATCTGCATCTCGGGACCGTGAACAAACTCCTCGCCCTCGTGATGCATGGCAGGAATCTTGATGGTCTCGCTCAGCTTGAGCGCTGCCTCCTCGGCAACACCGTAGTTGGGGCCGTTGCCGACGACCATGGCGGGCGTGTGCTCAGAAAGCTCGAGCATGTGTTCTTGGACATATGCCTCGGCGGTCTTGCACATCACGGCATTGGCATGGATAGCCTCGCGCAGGTCGTCAAGACGCTGGGCAACGCCCTTGGCGTCAATCGTTCCGCGCGCCTGACCGCCGTAGATACCAAAGAGCACCAGGTACTCAACGAGAACCTCAACGCCCAGAGTCACAAAGTCCACCGACTCGACGCCCACACCGTAGTCAAGAACGATGTCAGCGTGCTCCTTGATGGGCGCCTCGACGTTTGCCGTGAGCGCAACTGCAGCCATATCGTGTGCGCGCATGTAATCGAGCGCCGCAATCGTATTGGTCGAATAGCCACTCTGCGAGACGGCGATGTTGAGCGCATGCCGCGGATAGGTGTGTTCAAAATCGACGAAGGCCTCGGGCGTCACAACGGACACCTGCATCTGCAGCGCATCTTGCAGGTAATCGCGGGTGCAATCGGCGGCATGGCGCGACGAACCCGAAGCAACGACGCGCAGTGCGTCAAAAGAACCGGACTGGAAAATATCAACGAGCTGCGCTACCAGCTCAGACGAACGCTCGAGGTTCTCCCCCATGCGCACATGGGCAAGCTGAACGTAATCGAGCATCTTCATCGTCTCACCTCGTTACAAATCATTAGTATTTGATACCAATCACAGTTACAGGTTACGGCTTTTTGATACCTCTTTGTCGATTAATTTATCCCCTTCGGCGAACGGTCGATTTTGAGCCCTGTAAGGTTGTATATACAGCTGACCCAACGATCAAAACTAGTTAGTTTCCCAACCGTTATTCACAAAACACCAGCTAGTACGTATAGGTATATCCACCCGCATCACCGCGGTTAAACGACTTGACGTACTCGATCGCTTGGCCGCTCGCATCGAAGCTTACGCACTCCAGCGTCAAGGCAAGATCGCCCTGCTCCAGTCCAAGCAGGCCGGCATCTCGTGCGCCCAGCGCTTCGATATTGAGCTTTTCCTGCGCCATGACTGGCTTTCGGCCCAGCATCTCATAGGTCTCGTACAAACTGAAGACCGACACGTCAATATCTTCGATGGTTGGGAACAGCAGGCAGGGAATCAGCGCCGTCTCAATCGATACGGGGCTACCGTTTATGCAGTTCAGGCGTCGAATGGAATAGAGCAGGTCGTCCTCGGCGATGCCAAACAGGTCGGCGTAGTATGGCCCCGCATAACGCTTGGAACGCGCGAGAATACGGACGGACGGTTCGCCGCCCGAAGCACGGACCGATTCACGGAAACCGCCCGTGCGTTCAAAAAAAGCAGGTACTTTCTGTGCCACAAAGGCACCTTTTCCCCGAACACGGCGAATCTGCCCGCGACGAACCAGCTCATCGACAGCGCTTCGGATGGTCAAGCGTGTCGTACCAAATTCCTCGGCGAGGTCTTTTTCGGACGGAATCATGGAACCCGTGGGATATATACCGCGCTCGATACGTTCCTCGATGCGGCGTCGAATGCGCATATAGACCGGGGTGGCATCTACTGTTTCAGCCATTGTTCACCTGCCACGCTCCTCATGCCGTTCTCTTCGCCGTTATCGGCAAAGCGGAACTTTGTGGGCAAAATCACAGACTTGCAATGCTCCACAAAACGCATGTCCTTATCCAATTCGATCGTGCTCTCATAGAACACCGGCGTTCCCTCTTCTTGCTGGAGCAGCTCGGCCTCTTCGGCGTTCAAACGCGAGATGGAGATATGCTCACGTCCATGCTCAACACGCACGCCACCTTCTTTGAGCAAGACATCGTAAAGGCTCTCGCACTCAAAATCGTGCTCGATAAGCGATGGGCACAGGGACAGGTTAACGTGAGCCGTCTCGATTGACGCCGGCTCGCCCTCAATAAGTCGAACGCGCTGCATGCGAAGCAAAGGAGCGCCTACGGACACCCCAAGCTTGTCGGCAAGCGCCTCATCCGCCTCGATAGTCCCGGTGGAAACCAGACGAGAAGAGGGGTGCAGGCCGGCAGTCCGCACAGCATCGGAGAAGTTATACGTTTCCTGGAAGATGTTCAGCGGCTTGGGAGGACACACATACGTACCCGATCCGCGACGGCTCTCGAGCGTTCCACACGAGATGAGCCGCGTGATACCGGCACGCAACGCCGTACGCGAAACGCCAATCTCTTCGCACAGCACGCGCTCGGCCGGCAGGCGATCACCGCCGGCAAGCTGATGGTGCTGGATATACCAAAGAATTCCCTCAACAGCACGATCTTTGGGGGGAATTGCATAAGATTCGCCTGCCATTGCACAGACTCCTCATTCAGAAACGTATGCCGCCAAAATTAGGCCAGCCCTCCCATGGCATCAAATTCGGCCTTGATCTTCTCGGCGACATTCCGATACGACTTATATAGACTTGAATCGCGTTTAACTTCGTCGGTCATAACGGGAATCTCTAATTTGGAAACCTCGTCTTTTCCCGTCTGAACCGCCACAACAACGCCCATACCAAGACACATATTACGCTTGGCGGCATTCATTTTCGCCGCCTTGGCAGGATTTGCCAGGATACGCTGGGCAAATTCCTGTTTTGAGACCACTTCCTCGGCCTCCGGATCGCCCGCCTCGGCCACTTCGCACTGCAACACGTCCGCATAGTCAAAAATCTTCGGCTCGCCGCCGCGCTGATGCACGGCCCACTTGCGACGCGTGGCATCCTGGTAGATAGCCGGCAAAAACGTAAACCGCGGCGGGTCCAAAATCGTATCCGTGATGGTAAACACATCGGGATCAAAGGCATCCTGCGGGTTTTTCTTCTTGAACAGCCCCATATCAGCCTCCCGTACTAGCATTAAACAACTCAAGCCGAATATAGCACCAATTTCAAGCTCATGCTTTAGTAGATCGGTGCGCGGCGTCTATGGCTCGCCCAGCGGAAGAGCTTACGGACGAGGGCCGGGGTGCCTGCTTTGTTTTGAGAGGTGGGCTTCGCGAACTTCTCAAAACAAAGCAGGCACCCCGGCCCCGCCGGCAAATAGCGGACACTCCGCATGCAATCTATGCAAACAAACAAGTGCGCTTAACTATATTCGGTAAGGTCAAGCACACTGCCCTTCACGATAAGCGCCGGCTCCAGAACGACCTCTTCGGCACGTCTACTGCCCCTACCGGCAAGACGCTTGGACATGCAGCCAAAAGCATGCTCCGCGAGGACACCAGGATCCTGCTCAATGGCGGTCAGCGCTGGCTCAAAGAGAACGTCGGCGGCCGAGTTGTCATAGCTTACGACCGAGATGTCGCCCGGGATGCTCTTCCCCATCTCGTGCAAGCGCTTGAGCAAGCCGAGGGCAATGTTGTCCGAGCTTGCGAACACGGCAGTGGCGTCGGTTGCGAGCACCGCCTCCGAGGCCTCGTAGGCGCTCGGAATGTAGTACTCGCTCTCAAACTCCAGGCGCGCGTCGATGGGCAGTCCCACCTCGCGCAGTGCGCGCTCATAGCCAGCAAGTCGCTTGCGGCCCGTATTGGAGCGACGCGCGTTAACCAGACAGGCGATGCGGCGATGACCCTGCTCAATCAGATACCGCGTGGCCATGTAGCCGCCCATCTCGTGGTCGAACATCACCTTGTCGCACTCGAGCCCCTCAATGGCACGGTCGACCATCACGGCAGGGATAGGCAGATGGCTGACCTCTTCGCGCAGGGCACGGTCGTCCGAGAACTCGTCGCCTACCACCAGGAAGACACCATCGACGCCGCGCGTCACCAGCTGGCGCAGCAGTTCCAAATCGTCATCGGCGCTTCCACCCGAGCTGGTAATAAAGAGCGCGTAACCGTCCTCGCGGCAGCGCTTTTCCAAGCTGCCGGCAAGCGAGGCAAAAAAGCGGCTCTCGATGTTGGGAACGATAAGGCCCAGTGTGCGCGACTCGCGCATGACCAGGCTGCGCGCGATCTGGTTAGGAACATAGTGGTTGCGCGCCGCGACCTCCTTGATGCGCTTGCGGTTTTCTTCCGAAATGCGACAGGGCCGATTATTGAGAACAAGCGAGACCGACGAAGGAGAAAGCCCCACCTCCTGGGCGATCTGCTTGAGGGTGACTTTGTTGGCCATCTCGCTCCTTTCGGGTTTACGCGCAATCTCTTGAAAGTATAGCGACTGCCCATCTACCTCGGTGATAAACACTTTACCAATCCGGTGGACGGCTGTTTTATCGCCGCCAGCGCACCAAATCCGTCCAGGTGGGGTATATTGCAATCGATTGATGACAACGACCACCAAAAGGCGGATATTCGCATGCACGAGAACGACTTTTTTAACGAGGACCTGCTCTGCGCGCTCGCTGGCGTTGCCGGCGAGGACAACGTACTCATGAGCGAGCCCATGCGCGAGCACACCACGTTTAAGATCGGCGGCCCGACCGATGTCTTTGTCACACCCGACACCGAGCAGGGCCTCGTCGCCACGCTCGATACCTGCTATCGCTGCGATCTGCCACTCACCATCGTGGGCAACGGCTCCGACTTGCTCGTTGGCGACAAGGGCATCCGTGGTGTCGTCGTGGAGCTGGGCGAAGGCCTCTCCGACATCACCGTCGATGGCACGCACGTCACGGCGGCAGCCGGTGCGCTGCTTTCGGATGTTGCGGCCACGGCAGCCGAAGCCTGCCTCACCGGCATGGAGCCCATCTCGGGCATCCCCGGATCGGTCGGCGGCGCCTGCTACATGAACGCCGGCGCCTACGGTGCCTGCATGGCCGATGTTTTGGAGTCCGTGCGCGTCTATAAGCCCGCCCGCGCGCTCGACGACGGCACCCGCGGTAGCGGCAGCATCATCGAGTTCGATGTCGACGAGCTCAATCTGGGCTATCGCAAGAGCCGCATCGCCGACGACGGCTTCATCGTGCTTTCGGCCACCTTCAATCTCGCCCCGGGCAACGCCGCGATGATCAAGGCCGACATGGACGACTACCGCCAACGCCGCGAGGACAAGCAGCCGCTCGACATGCCGAGCGCCGGCTCCACTTTCAAGCGCCCCGAGGGCCACTTTGCCGGCAAGCTCATCATGGACGCCGGGCTGCGCGGCCACGCTGTCGGCGGCGCCCAGGTGAGCGAAAAGCACTGCGGCTTCATCGTCAACGCCGACCACGCCACCGCCGCCGACGTCGACGAACTCATCCGCCACATCCAAGCAACCGTCAAAGACCAATTCGGCGTAGACCTAGAACCCGAAGTCCACCGAGTAGGCGAATTTTTATAAAAAGAAGGCCCCAAAAGGGGCCTTCACCATATTTATTCAGATAACCCAGTCCGGTGTGTCGTGCTCAGGACCCGTGAGGGCCGGGACAGTCCGAGAGGCATAAGGTTGATCGCGAGTTCCGCACGAGCCGGAGAGCACTTAATGTGCTCTCCGCGCGAGCAGGACTGCCCGAGCAGGCAACCTTATGCCTCTCGGACTGTCCCGGACCAAGCCGCAGCTACGACAGCGCAATACCGCCAAGCCAGCCCCAGCGCACGCCAGAGCCAGTGCCGTAAAAGCTAATGAACGAGTCAAGCGACCTCGACGTGATGGCGCCCTCGTTACTCATAACGATGCCGCCGCCAACATAGATGCCCACGTGTCCGTACAGCAGACCCGGCATACCGGTGCCACTGTGCGACGAGTCGGCCACGATCATGCCCACCTGCAGCGCCGAACGATCGGAGCTGTAACACCAGGCGTTAAACATGTCGCACGCGTTGCCGCCAAAGTAGCCCACGCCGGCGTTGCGGAAGACGTTGGTGACCCAGGCGGCGCACCAGTTCAGGCCAGGCGAAGGCGTGGAGTAGCATGCGTTGACGACAGCCTGCTGCTTGCCCGAGCCGGCATTCTGTTGCGGATTTCCGGGCGCATACGATCCGCCACCCGAGCTCGAACCACCCGAGTAGGAATTGTTCTTGTTTGCGGCAGCCGCAGCAGCGGCAGCCTTCTTGGCAGCCTCCTCAGCCTGGGCGGCAGCGAGAATCTCGGAATCGCGCTGGGCCATGAGCTCCTTGACATCGTCGGAGAGGCCGTTCAGAACCGTCTGGACCTCCTGCTGCTTGGCCTGCATGTCCTGCATCTGGGCAGTCTGCTGGTCCTTAAGCTTCTCCAAGTCGGCTTTTTGCGACTCGAGCTCGGACTTCTGCGTATCGAGCTCTTTCTGGATGGTCTGGATATCCTCGATGGCGTCGCGGTCGCTCTTGTTGATCTTCTCAACATAGTGCGCATTGGCGACGAGCTCCTCAAACGAGCCCGAGGCGAGCAGCAGCGACAGGATGTTGGTGCCGCCCGACTTATAGCTGGCGGAAACGCGATCGGAAAGATCGCCGCGCTTCTTTTTGAGCTCGGCCTTCTTTTCGTCAATCTGCGCCTGCGTGCTGTCAATCTGGCCCTGTACGCTCTCGATATCGTTGAGGGTCTGGGCGTTCTTGTTGGCCAGCGCCGCGTATTCATTTGCGATGCTGTCGAGCTGGGCCTGGACCTCGTCAAGCTGAGCCTGAGCCGCATTGAGCTTGTCGGTGGTTTCCTTGGTGGCCTCCGCAGCATGGGCGCGAGCGGGCAGACCAAAAAGAACGGCTGCAGAAGCGGCGCCGAACAAGGCCTTGAGGGCAGTGCGACGCGAAAGCTCCTGGGAAAGGATGGAATCGCTGTTTGGTGACATATCTACTCCGTTACATGTTTATTTATATGTCGCTCAACTCATACATATTAGCGTACATCCGACGCGTCCCAACGATTTCCACGAACGGCAGCAAACCCCATGGTCGGCGGCTCGTATGCAAACGTTAAAGTCAAGGTTATACCCACGCCAAACATTTCCATGAGTACGTTAGCATGTTCGTCTGCTTTTCCTGCCCTGCACGTTTTGGGTGCCCCTGCCTGCGCTATACTCCCTCAGGAAGTGTTCCTGATTCGATAGGAGACTACATGTCCAAAGCACTCGACCCCAAAGACACCTGCGTCCTCGTAACCGGTGGCGCCGGCTTTATCGGCTCGCACACCGTCGTTCAGCTGCTCGAGGGTGGCTACCAGGTCGTCATCGTCGACGACCTCTCCAACTCCAGCGCCGTCGCCGTCGACCGTGTCAAGACCATCGTGGGCGACGAGGCCGCCAAGAACCTCACCTTCTACGAGGCCAACGTGCTCGACCGCGATGCCATGAACAAGATCTTCGATACCCATCAGATCGACCGCGTCATCCACTTCGCCGGCTTTAAGGCCGTCGGCGAGTCGGTGAGCAAGCCCGTCGAATACTATCACAATAACATCGAGAACACCCTGGTGCTCGTCGACGTTATGCGCAACCATGGCTGCAAGTCCATCATCTTCTCGAGCTCCTCGACCGTCTACGGCGATCCGGATAACCCGCCCGTCACCGAGGAAGACCCCAAGAAGCCCGCGACCAACCCCTATGGCTGGACCAAGTGGATGATTGAGCAGATCCTTATGGACGTTCACACCGCCGATCCCGAGTGGGACGTTGTGCTGCTCCGCTACTTCAATCCCATCGGCGCCCATCCCTCGGGCCTGATCGGCGAGGACCCCAAGGGCATCCCCAACAACCTGGTGCCCTATGTCGCGCAGGTTGCCGTGGGCAAGCTCGAGGCCGTTCAGGTCTTTGGCAACGACTACCCCACCCCCGACGGCACCGGTGTGCGCGACTACATCCACGTGTGCGACCTGGCATCGGGCCATGTGGCCGCTCTCAACTGGATGAACGGCAAGACCGGCGTCGAGATCTTCAACCTGGGCACCGGCACCGGCACCTCGGTGCTCGAGGTTGTCGCAGCCTTCTCCAAGGCCTGTGGCAAAGAGCTGCCCTACGTGATTCGCGAGCGCCGCGCCGGCGACATCGCCGCCAACTGGTGCGACGCTTCCAAGGCCGAGCGCATGATGGGTTGGAAGGCACAGTACGACATCGCGGACATGTGCCGCGATAGCTGGAACTGGCAGAGCCACAACCCCAACGGCTTCGCCGACGCCGAGTAGCAAAAACCTACATACCGTTCTTGCCCCGATCTCACGATGTGAGACCGGGGCTTTTTCATGGCATGTAACCATTCGCCGAAAATCGACCAACTTTTTTATCTTGCCTATACATGTTTAAACAACATGTATACAATAGGTGTATCGAATCAGAACATCGGAGGCGGACTGCACACCCATCGGCAGGCCGACCCCACAACAAGAAGGTTGGTGAGCGCATTCATGGAGCGTGCAAGCGGCGTCCTCATGCCCGTCTCATCTCTGCCCGGACCATACGGAATCGGCGGCTTTGGCTGGAATGCCTACGACTTTGTCGATTTTCTCGCCTCGTGCAAACAACATTACTGGCAAATCCTGCCCCTTACGACGACCAGCTATGGCGATTCGCCCTATCAGTCGTTCTCGGCCCGCGCAGGCAACCCCAACTTGATCGACTTTGCCGAGCTTATCGAAGCCGGCTATCTGGAGCAGCGTGACATCGACGGCGTCTTCCTTGGTTCCGACCCCAGCAACGTCGACTACGGTGCCATCTTTGTTGGCCGCCGTCAGATTCTCGATCGAGCCGCTGAGCGCTTTGCTGCCGACAAGCCGGCCGATTTCGACGACTTTATCCAGGCAAACGAGGACTGGCTCATTCCCTACTGCGAGTTTATGACCGTGAAGGAGGAGTGCGGACTCAAAGCCTTTTGGGAGTGGCCCGAGGAGCTCCGCCGCCGCGGCGAGGCATCCAGCAAGGTCTGCGCCACCCATCCCGAGCGCATGCTCTACCACCAGATGACGCAGTATTTCTTCGATCGCCAGTGGAGCCGCCTCAAGGCCTATGCCAACGAGCGCGACATTCTCATCATCGGCGACCTGCCCATCTATGTCTCGCGTGACTCCGTCGAGATGTGGGCGACGCCTGAGCTCTTTAAGATCGACGCCGCCGGCAATCCCGTGAGCGTCGCCGGCACGCCGCCCGACCAGTTCTCGGCCACCGGCCAGTACTGGGGCAACCCCATCTACGACTGGGACGCCATGGAGTCCGACGGCTTCTCCTGGTGGGAGGGCCGCATTCGCGCCGCCCTCGACATGTACGACGTCATCCGCCTGGATCACTTCCGCGGCTTCGAGGCCTATTGGGAGGTGCCGTTCTCCTCGCCCGATTCGTCCTACGGTTCGTGGACGCAGGGTCCCGGCCTCAAGTTCTTCAAGACGCTCGAGGAAAAGCTCGGCACGCTGCCCATCATCGCCGAGGACCTGGGCTTCCTCACCCCCGGCGTCATCGACATGCGCGACAACTCGGGCTTCCCCGGCATGAAGATCCTGCAGTTTGCCTTTGAGGGCACCAACTCGTACTACCTGCCGCATAACTACATCGCCAACACCGTCGCCTATGTGGGCACCCACGACAACGAGACGGCGCGCGGTTGGTTTGAGAGAACGGCCACCCCGCGTCAGCGCGAGCAGGCAGCCCTGTACACCCATCAGCAAGCCGGCGAACCCATGGCAGATGCACTCAATCGCACCATCGCCGCCAGCGTGAGCGACACGTGCATCTACACCATGCAGGACCTGCTCAACTTGGGCAACGAGGCGCGCATCAACACCCCTGCCACGCTGGGCGGCAACTGGACCTGGCGCATGCTCGACGGCGCCATCACCCGCGAGCTCGAGCACAAACTCACCGACTGGACCGAGACCTACTTCCGCATCCCGTCGGAAGCCGAAATCGAGCTTCCTCAATAGGAGCCACCGCGCCCGACCCCTCCCCACCGTGCGGACGCGCTTGCTTTTCCCGCGCGAGGCCACCCCAATCCCCTCGCGCGGGCTTCTTATGAATTGCAGACATGAAACAACCCATCACAGGAGAAAACATGCCCCGAATTAACCTCATGGAACTCGCCGAGCAGTCTTTTGGCACCTCGCTCGAGCAGCTCGACGACCGTCGCATTTACAAGCTGCTGGTCAAACTCGTGCAGGAGCGCTCCGCCGCCCGCCCGCTCAACAACGGCAAGAAAAAGCTCTATTACATTTCCGCCGAATTTTTGATCGGCAAGCTGCTCATCAACAATATGATCGACCTCGGCATCTACGACGAGGTTAAGGACCAGCTCACCGCCGCAGGCCACGACCTCAACAAGATCGAGGAGTTCGAGGTCGAGCCGTCACTCGGCAACGGCGGCCTGGGCCGCTTGGCCGCATGCTTCCTGGATTCCATCGCCACGCTGGGCTTGACCGGCGATGGCGTGGGCCTCAACTATCACTACGGTCTGTTCCGTCAGCGCTTTGTCGACAACCAGCAGAAGGCCGTCCCCGACGAGTGGCTCGGTGAGCAGGACATCCTAGTCGACGATGACCGCTCCTACACCGTCGAGTTCGGCGATTTTGCCGTTACTTCCAAGCTCGTCAACATCGATGTGCCCGGTTACGGCCAGCCCACCAAGAACCGCCTGCGCCTGTTCGACCTGGCGAGCGTCGACGACGGCCTGGTCCCCGGCAGCTCCATCGACTTCGACAAGACCGAGATCGCCAAGAACCTCACCTTGTTCCTCTACCCCGACGATTCCGACGAGCAGGGCCGCCTACTTCGCATCTATCAGGAGTACTTCATGGTGAGCAACGCCGCCCAGCTCCTGATCGACGAGGCCGTCGAGCGCGGCAGCAACCTGCACGATCTGGCCGACTATGCCGTGGTCCAAATTAACGACACGCACCCCACCATGGTCATCCCCGAGCTCATTCGCTTGCTCACCACCGAGCATGGCGTCGAGTTTGACGAGGCCGTGACCATTGTACGCTCCATGGTCGCCTACACTAACCACACGATTCTTGCCGAGGCGCTCGAGAAGTGGCCGCTCGCCAGCCTGCAGAAGGTCTCCCCTGCCATCGCCGACATTATCGTCAAGCTCGATGAGATCGCGAAGGCCGAGCACGATGACCCGCGCGTCGCCATCATCGACGAGCACGACACCGTCCACATGGCCCACATGGACATCCACTTTGGCTTCTCCATCAACGGCGTAGCCGCCCTCCACACCAAGATCCTGGAGGACACCGAGCTTCATCCGTTCTACGAGATCTATCCCAAGAAGTTCTCCAACAAGACCAACGGCATCACCTTCCGCCGCTGGATCCATGGCGCTAACCCCGCGCTCGCCAGCCTGCTCGACGATGTGATCGGCACCGACTGGCGCAGCACCGGCGATCTGAGCAAACTCGCCAAGTTCGCCGACGACAAGGACGTTCTTGAGCGCCTGGCCGCCACCAAGGTCGAAGCCAAGGCCATCATGCGCCAGTTCATGGCGCTCGAGCAGGGCGTGACCATTCCCTCCAACGCCATCATCGACGTCCAGGTCAAGCGCATCCACGAGTACAAGCGTCAGCAGATGCTCGCGCTCTACATCATCTGGAAGTACCTCGATATCAAGAACGGCAACAGACCTAAGCACCCCGTCACCATCATCTTTGGCGGCAAGGCGGCGCCTGCCTACACTATCGCGCAGGACATCATCCATCTGATCTTGACGCTGTCGCAGTGGATTGCAAACGACCCCGACGTGGCTCCCTACCTGCAGGTCGTCATGATCGAGAACTACAACGTCACCGCCGCCGAGCGCGTGATCCCCGCCGCTGATATCTCCGAGCAGATCAGCCTGGCCTCCAAGGAGGCGAGCGGCACCTCCAACATGAAGTTCATGCTCAACGGCGCCCTAACCCTGTGCACGCTCGACGGCGCCAACGTGGAGATTGCCGAGCTCGTGGGCGACGAGAATATCTATACCTTTGGTGCCTCGTCCAAACAGGTCGAGCAGCTCTATGCCGACGGCACCTATGACGCCGGTGTGCTCTACCGCAAGCCCGGCATTAAACTGCTGGTGGACTTCATCACCAACCCGGCCTTTATGGCGACCGGCAACGTCGAGCGCCTGCAGCGCCTGCACGATGACATTAAGGGCAAGGACTGGTTTATGGCCCTGCTCGACATCGAGGAGTACATCCAGACCAAGGAGCGCGTGTTGGCCGACTACGAGGACCAGGACGCCTGGATGCGCAAGACGCTCATCAATATCGCCAACGCCGGCACCTTCTCGTCTGACCGCACGATCTCCCAGTACAACGACGAGATTTGGCACCTGAGCTAATTTCGCTTCCCTTACCCATCCTCTTGAGAAACGGAGTCGTGGCAACACGGCTCCGTTTTTTGTGCCCGCACGTTACCCTGCGACCCAACTCGGCCAAACAATCTCGATCTGTAACAACTACTCGGTAAAAACGGTCCCAGCTGTTACAGATTGAGACATACCGGCCCCCCTTGGGTCAATCTCGATCTGTAACATCTAGCAGCTGAAATTCACCTTTGGTGTTACAGATTTAGATGAAATGGTTAGCTCAGCGGAACCGTCTCGATCTGTAACATCTAACGTCCGAAATCGGCCCTACCTGTTACAGATCGAGACAAACGACCGGTCAGACAGTCCCAACACAAAGAAAGGCTCCCCTCTCGCCCAGTGGACGGGAGGGGAGCCTTATATGTGACCGCGGCAAAAGGATGGCAATACCGCAGTCGCCCAAAGGAAGGGCCTGGTTGCACCGGGCCTAGATAAGGTTCTTGCCAGAGACCTTATCGAAGAGGTGGGTCGCGTTCTTCTCGAACTTGAACCAGATGGTGTCGCCAGCCTTGAGCGCGCCCTTGGCCTCGAGGTCGACGACGGGGATAATCAGGACAAACTGGCCGTCGGGAGCGGTCACGTGGACATGCTCGGTCGAGCCCATGAGCTCGGTCACCTCGACGGTACCCTGGAGCGCGCCCTCCTCGCCCTTGTCGGCAAGCAGGATCTGCTCGGGACGCACGCCGGCCGTAATCTCCTTCACGTCGCCGCCGTCCCAGTTGAGGGCAAGCTGAGCGCAAGTCTCGGGGGCGAGCGCCACGTTCATATCCTCGGTCTTGACGGTAAAGCCGTTGCCCGAGCGCACCAGCTGGGCATCGAAGAAGTTCATCTGCGGCACGCCGATGAAGCCGGCGACGAAGATGTTCGCGGGATGGTTGAAGACCTCCTGCGGCGTGGCGATCTGCTGGACAACGCCGTCCTTCATGACCACGATACGGTCACCGAGGGTCATAGCCTCGGTCTGGTCGTGAGTAACATAAATGAACGTGCCCTTGATCTCGTGGCGCAGCTTAATGAGCTCGGCACGCATCTGGTTACGAAGCTTGGCGTCCAGGTTGGACAGCGGCTCGTCCATCAGGAAGACCTTGGGGTCACGCACGATGGCGCGGCCGATAGCGACACGCTGGCGCTGGCCGCCGGAGAGCGCCTTGGGCTTACGGTCGAGGTACTCGGTAATGCCCAGAATCTCGGCAGCAGAGCGAACCTTGCGGTCGATCTCGTCCTTGGGAACCTTCTTGAGCTCGAGCGTAAATGCCATGTTCTCGTACACCGTCATATTGGGGTACAGAGCGTAGCTCTGGAACACCATGGCGATGTCGCGGTCCTTGGGCGCCACGTCGTTGACACGCTTGCCGTCGATGAGCACATCGCCCGAGGTAATGTCCTCCAGGCCGGCGACCATGCGCATCGTCGTGGACTTACCGCAGCCAGAGGGGCCAACGAGGACGACGAACTCCTGGTCGTGAACGGTGAGGTTGAAGTCCTCTACAGCGAGCACACCGTCCTCGGTAACCTTGAGGTTGTGCTTCTTCTCCTCGGTCTTCTTCTTTTTGCCAAAGAAGCCCTTCTTTTTTGACTCGTTGTTGGGATACACCTTCTGAACATGTTTGAGAACGATCTCGGCCATGTCTCTACCTTTCGATATGCGGCGCCGCGCTGAGGGGCGCCGCAGAAACTTGCAAAACAGTTACGGCATCAGCCCTTGACGGCACCTGCCACCACGCCGTCGATGATGTACTTCTGACAGAGGATGTACATGATAACGATGGGGATAACGACCATCATGATGCAGGCCATCATGGGGCCGAGCTCGACGTGGCCGTAGCCGCCGCGGAAGTACTGGATCAAGATAGGAATGGTCTTGTACTTGGTGGAGTCGAGCGTAAGGTAGGGCAGCAGATAGTCGTTCCAGACCCACATGGTCTCGAGGATGCCGACCGAAAGATAGGTGGGCTTCATGATGGGAAGGACGATCTTAAAGAACACCTGGACCGGGTTGCAGCCATCAATCATGGCCGCCTCCTCGATCTCGAGCGGGATGTTCTTTACAAAACCGGCGAACATAAAGACCGCCAGGCCCGCGCCAAAGCCGAGGTAGATAAAGCAGATGTTGAACGGCGTGTTGAAGCCGATGCGGTCCGCCAAATTGGACAGCGTGAACATGAGCATCTGGAAGGGCACGACCATCGAGAACACGAACAGGTAATAGAAGAAGTTCGAGATCTTGTTGTTGACACGAACCACGTACCAAGCGCACATGGAGCAGCACACCAAGATCAGCACGACCGACGTGACCGTGATGATGAGCGAGTACATAAATGCCGAGGCAAAGCCCTGCTCGTTAAGGGCGTGCATGTAGTTTGCGAGGCCGTTGAACGTCTCGGGCGTGAGCAGATCGAATGCCGTGGTGGTGCTGATTGCGGTCGCTTTCTTAAAAGAATTAAGCGCAATCATGAACACGGGGTAGATCCACGCGAGCGACAGGATCGTAAAGAAAATCGAGAGCGCGCGGTTGATAACCTTATCGCGTTTCATTACTGCTGCACCTCCTTGGACCTCGTGGCCTTAAGCTGGATCATGGAGATGGCCACGACCAGGATGCAGAAGATAACCGCCTTGGCCTGACCAATGCCCTGCCATGCGATACCGGCACGCGAATAGAACGTGTTGTAGATGTTCAGGGCGAGCATCTCGGTGGAGTGCGCGGGGGCGCCGCCGGTAAGGGCGAGGTTCTGGTCGAACAGCTTAAAGCCGTTGGTGATGGACAGGAACAGGCAGATGGTGATGGTCGGCATCAGGTTAGGGATCTTAACCTTCCAAAACGTCTGCCATGCCGTAGCGCCGTCGACCTTGGCGGCCTCGATGTAGTCGGACGGAATGGACTGCAGACCAGCGATGTAGATGATCATCATGTAGCCGACCTGCTGCCACAGGGTCAGGATGATAAGGCCCCAGAAGCCAGCAGCAGAGTTAAGGGCGATGAGCTGGGCGCCCACGTTGGAGAGCAGGCAGTTGATCAGAATCTGCCAAATGTAGCCCAGCACGATGCCGCCGATCAGGTTAGGCATAAAGAAGATCGTACGGAAGATGTTGGTGCCTTTGAGCGCCTTGCGGGTGAGCGCCTGCGCAATGGCCAGGGCGATCACGTTGATGAGCACCGTCGACAGGAAGGCAAACGCCACGGTAAAGAAGAACGACGTGGAGAACTGCGGATCGGACAGCGCGCGCACGTAGTTCTCGATACCGACAAAGTGCGCGTTACTAATGATAATAAACTGGCAGAACGAGAGATAGAAGCCCTGGATAAAAGGGATCACGAACCCGATCATAAACGCCAGGCACGTGGGCAGCATAAAGAGCGGCCACCAGCGCTTGAGTGCTTTGCCCATAAAAGGGTCCTTTCAATATGCAGGGGGCGGGCAAACCAACGTCTGCCCGCCCCCTGTCGCTAATCAGATAGCTTGGGCAGCAACTGCTTACTCGGAAGCGGCCTTCTCGGTCTTCCAGCCATCGACGAAGGCGTTCTTGACGCCGTCCCACTTGCTGTTATCGGCAGCGTAGGCAATCAGAGCCTGCTTGAGGTTCTTCTTCCACTCCTCGGAGGGAATGTAGACGAAGTCCCAAGCGACGGTCTTCTTGCCGTCCTTGGCCATGGCAACGGCCTGCTGCGAGAAGACGTTGGTGGTCTCCTTGGCGCTCTTGAACGGAGCGGTCAGACCCATCTTGTCGGCGATGATGCTGGTCGGGGTGTCAGCGGTGACGCACCAATACATGAAGTCCTCGGTGGCCTTCTGGGCATCCTCGGAAGCCTGGGAACTGACGCACCAGTAGTTCTCGCCGCCGGAGCACAGGCCCTGGTTCTCCTCGCCGTCAACACCGATGTAGATCGGCATCATGCCAATCTGATCGTCGGTCATGCCGGCCTTGACGAGGTCAGAGTAGGCCCAAGAGCCGTTCTGGTAGAAGACGGCCTTGCCGGTTGCGAACTCGTTGGTGGCGTCGTCGCCGGTCTTGGAAGCAAGCTGCGAAGGATCGCAGGTGGAGTCGGTGATGTACAGGTCGAAGATCTGCTTGTAGTTGTCGAGGAACTCACCCTTGATCTCGTCGTCCTCCTGGTTGTGCTCCTTCTCAAACTCGTAGTAGAGCGGCATGTTGGCAAGGTGGGTGGTGTAGCGCCAGCTAGAGGAGTCGTCCATGCCGGCGGAAGTGAAGGCACCCTCGACACCAAGCTCGTCCTTGCGGGCCTGGATGTCATCGGCACAAGCCTTCAGCTTGTCGAAGGAGTTGATGTCCTCGGCCTTGTAGCCAGCCTTCTCGAGCAGCTGCTTGTTGTAAATAATGCCGAAGCTCTCCTGAACCCAGTCGATGCACACATCCTTGCCGTCGGACTGCAGAGCCAGGGAGTCATCAATGAGCTCACCGCGGAGCTTGGTATCGGACAGGTCGGCGCAGTAATCCTTCCAGTTCTTAAGACCGGTGGGGCCGTTGACCTGGAACAGGGTCGGAGCGGAGCTCTTGGACATCTCGGACTTGAGCTTCTCCTCGTAGGTGTTGGAGGCAGCGGTCACGATCTTGACCTCGACGCCCTTCTCCTTCTTATAGGCCTTGGCGATCTCCTTCCACTCCTTGTCGACCTCGGGCTTGAATTGGAGGAAGTAGACCTCGGCAGCGTCACCAGAAGCGGAGGAGCCGGAGCCGGCAGAACCACCGCAACCCACGAGGCCCAGACCAAGAACTGCAGCCGCGGAACCAGCAAAGCCCAGGAACTGCCTTCTGCTCATTTCGTTCTTCATTACAATCCACCCTTTCACACCGTGGCGGCACCCTTTGCCGCCGCCTTCGGAGATTGGCTCGGGGACTTTGCCCCTTTTGCTGATTTGAACGATACGCTATTTGGCTAGTTGTTTGAACAAGTATTACTAGAGCGGTAGAAAAACTTCGGTGAACGGTAATTTCAACTTGATACTTGACAAGTTTTGTATAAACAATTATTTGTTATCGAATGCAGAGAAAACGCCCGGTCAAGCCGATGTACCGTCGGTTTGACCGGGCGTTTTCTCTTTGAGGCCATGAGTCTCGTCAGGCTGCGAGCTAGCCGGCTATCGCTTGGAATTGACGCGGTAATGGAAGATCTCGGGGTGTGTGCGAGTGTGCGTCACCTCAAACAAGATGCCATCCGAGGTGTACGACTGACTCTCCATGACGGCAACGCAGTTATATTTGCCGAGGTCAAGATAGCTGCAGTCCTCATCGTTGGCGAGCTCGACACTCACCGTACGACGGCTCGCCATCACTTTGACACCGCGCTTGTGCTCCAGATAGCCGTAAATAGAATCTGCCGCGATCTCGGGAGTCAGGCCCTTGGCGATCGACGCCAAAAAATAGCCATGGTCCACTTGGCGCGCGTTGCCGTTGAGGCTTCGGACACGCACTACGCGAATCAACTCCTCGCCCACCTTAAAGCCCAGGTGACGAGAGAGTTGCTCGGTGCAAACCAGATGTTCGAAAGACTTAACGTCCGTCGATGCAACGGCATTGTTGCGCTTTGCAAACTCGCCAAACGACTCAACCTCTTCGAGTGCGCCCAACATGTCGGTTTCGCCCTTAAGCCAAATAACGCGCACGCCCTTGCCGTGTATAGGCTGCACAAACATCCCGTCGGCCAGCATACCCAAGGCGCGACGGACGGTATTGCGAGTGCATCCGAACTCCGCGGTCAGCTCGGCTTCGGTTGGCAGCATCTCCTGAAACGCATAGGTCCCATTAATGATGCGCGAGCGTATTTCTCGGTAGATTCCTTCGTATATCGCTTTTGGCATTGTTTCACCTCTACATTATTCATTTCCGGCTAGGCACGATAGCATTTCTTAAAGTTGTTTAAACCGAATATCGGTAAAGCGACAGGATTTAACCGTTGACGGTTTCTGTCATGCCCAAATCGGTTTCGCTCAAAACTGCCGGTACGACAATCGTCTGGTCCTCTACAATGAATCCATTGTTTAAACGTTTCCCCACGCGCAACGCGCCTCGATATTCGGAAGGCAGAACATGCTGCAAAAAATCCAACGCTTTGGCGGGGCAATGTTCGCGCCCGCCATGCTGTTTTCTATATCAGGCCTCATGGTCGGCGTCTCCGCTCTCGCAACGACTGCGGACATCGTCGGCGATCTCGCCGTATACGGAACCCCTTGGTACGTTTTCTGGGCTATCATCCAGCGCGGCTCGTGGACGGTCTTTAAACGCCTCCCGCTCCTTTTTGCCGTAGCGCTGCCCATCGGTCTTGCCCAAAAACAACCGGCTCGTTGCTGCCTCGAGGCTCTCGTCGCCTATTTTGCCTACTGCTTCTTTTTGAGCGAGATCATTAAGCTGAGCGGAGACAACCTTGGGCTTAAGTACCCGTCATCTTTGACCCCCGCCAACGGCATCACCGTCATCGACGGCATCAAGACGCTCGACACCGGCATTATCGGCCCGCTGGTGGTATCGGCAACCGTCGTCGCCATCCATGACCGCTTCTACGATGCCAAGGTTCCCGATTGGCTCGGCACCTTCTCGGGCTCCTCGCTGGTCTACCTCATCAGCTTTTTTGCCGTGTTTGCCCTTGCCGCTATCTCGGCCGCCATCGTGCCCTCCGTATACGCAATGACCGAAACGCTGCGCCATGCACTTACGAGCGTCGGCCCCTTTGGCGTGGGCATCTTTGTGTTTTTGGAGCGAGCGCTCGAGCCTATGGGGCTGCACCACCTGCTCTACATGCCAATCTACTACGACAACCTGGTCATTAACGACGGCATCTACGCCACGTGGAGCAGTTTGCTCCCCATCCTCTCCCATAGCACGCGCCCCCTTAATGAGCTTGCGCCGTGGGCCGGTTTTACCGCCACCGGCTGGGTCAAGCTCTTTGGCCTTCCTGCCATCGCAGCTGCGTTCTACTCCACCGCAAAACCCGAGCGCCGCGCCGGCCTCAGGGTCATCCTTGTTCCCGCCATCATCGCCTCGGTGGTTTGCGGCGTTACCGAGCCACTCGAGTTTCTCTTTATGTTCACCCACCCCGGGCTCTTTTTGCTCTACGCCGTCTTATCGTCTTGCCTTGCCACAACCATGAATCTCTTTGGCATCGTCGGCATCTTCTCGGGCGGCCTCATGGAGATGGCAGCCTTCAACTTTATTCCGCTCATGCGCACGCATGCCGGTGCCTATCTTTTGGCGCTCGGTATCGGCCTTGCCTTTAGCCTCATCTTTTTTGTTAGTTTTCGAGCACTCATCTTGGTCTATGACCTTAAGACTCCGGGCCGCGAGGATCATGCCGTCAATCGCGCGGCAATCGATTGTTTAACGGGAAGCGACTTTGCCAAAGAGCAATCTCCCAATGACGAGGTCAAAAGTCGATCCGATCAAGATCACGTCCTCGCTGAGCGGGTAATTCAGCTTTTAGGTGGCGTTGGCAATATCGTGGGCGCAACCAACTGCGCCACGCGCCTGCGCGTCGAGGTCGCAGACCCTTCCATCGTTGCAGATAACGCGTCGTTTGTCGCGGTGGGCGCCAAGGGCCTCATCATTACGGGCAAGACCGCCCAGGTGATTATCGGCATCTCCGTTCCCCGCGTTAAAGAGCATTTTGACCAGATCATGGGCCTCGAGCCGGAATTTGTGCCCACCACCTCGGCCTCCCCTGCCGCCAGCGCAGCCCATAAGCGCGGCAATATTTGCTTCTTCGATATCGACGGAACGCTCGCCTGGCAAGACCCCAGGCTCGCCCAAGACCTTCCCGAAGACGAGCGGGACCTCTCCCCCTATCCCAACGAGGCGGTTTCGCAGGCAATCCGCGAGTTTGTCGCCAACGGCAACATGGCCTTTATCTGCACGGGACGCACTCTGAGCTGCATCCACCCCAAACTTCTTGAGCTGCCTTGGACCGGCATCGTCTGTCTTGCGGGCGGTTACGCCGAGATCAACGGACACGCAATTCGCGATCTGTCGATGACGCCCAGCATGCTGCAGCGTCTTGCCCCCTACCTTGAGCAATCGGGCGAGGTCATCCGCTTTGAGGGCCTCAACGGCGTCGTGCGCATGAGTGCCGATGCGCCCGATGCTCCCGGATACGCGCGCACCCTGGGCGACGCAGTCACGCAGCTGCAACATTACAGTGTCTACAAGATCTTGATGTCTACATCGCTCGCCAACCACATCGCTCAAGATAAGGCACTTGAGCCGCTGCTGTGCTTTAACGAGCTCGAACTCGAGGTAACCGAAATCTCGCCCCGCGAATGCACGAAGCGCGGGGGCATCCAGTCTGTACTCGACGCCCTCGACCCCCACCACGGAACCGTATACGGCATTGGCGACGCCAGCAATGACGTCTCGCTGATGAACGCCGTCGATGTCGGCATTGCGATGGGCAACGCACCGGACTATCTCAAGGATAAGGCCGATTACGTGACCGACACCGTCGATCATGACGGTGTCGTTGCGGCGCTCGAGCATTTTAGGCTGATTTAGGCACACTCCATCAAACGCACGCCCGTTGTCCTAAATCGCCAAAACTGCCGCGCCAAACGCCCTGATGTGGCAATATGTTGTCTGCATATTGCATCAACGCAACCTCAGAAAGAATGCGAGAACCCGTGTCCAGTCCGTTTACCAGCTTTTTAGCCCAGCACTTTGACCAGATTAACGACTATCTGGCCACGTTCTTTGACGGACAGGCGACCTCTGCCGATATCGAGCGCTACCTGTACGCGCCGCTCTCGGCTTTTACGGCCAACGCCGGCAAGCGCCACCGCCCGCTTATCTGCATGCTCGCCGCAACCGCAGTGGGCGGTAGCTTTGAGAACGCCCGCAGCGCCGCGGCAGCCATCGAGCATTTCCAGTCGGGCGCGCTGATCCACGACGACATCGCCGACAACGGACAGCTTCGTCGAGGCAAGCCCTGCATGCACCTTACCGAGGGCACGGGCCTTGCCATCAATTGCGGCGACCTGGCGCTCACCATGGTCACCAAGACGGTTCTCGACGACCCCACGCTGGAGTCCGACGTGAAGCTGCGCGTGCTCCACGAGCTTACCGAGATGATCGTCCGCACCATCGAGGGTCAAGCGCTCGACCTGGGTTGGGTCCGTGACGGGCGCTTTGATATCTCGGTTGATGACTACCTGGACATGGCGACGCACAAGACCGCGTTTTACAGCGGAGCCACGCCGCTTGCCGCCGGAGCCATTATCGGCGGCGGCAGCGATGAGCAAATCGAAGCGCTGCGCGCCTTTGGCCTACACACAGGCCTCGCCTTTCAGATTCAGGACGACCTGCTCAACCTTGTCGGCACTAAGGAAGCCGCCAACAAGGACTTCCGCACCGACATCACCGAGGGCAAGCGCACGCTTGTCGCCGTACACGCCCTCTCTGATGAGCGCCACCACGACGAGGTCGAGGCGATTCTTTCCTCAGGCACCGATGATCCCGCGCAGCTCGCACGCGCCGTGGAGATCTTCCAGGAGACCGGCTCCATCGATTACGCCCACACTTACGCGCTCGACCTGACCGCTAAGGCCAAAGCGGCCATCGAGAACGTTGAGCTTGATCCGCACGCACGCGAGTTGTTCCTCTCCATGGCAGATTTCTTTGTGGAGCGCCTTAACTAACGGGGGTTATAAAACCTGTCAGCAGCGTATTTAGGCACAACTTGCTACACTGTTGAGTGCATGTTTATGCATCCCTTTGCGTTGTCTATCCGACAGACGCTCAAATAGTACGAATGGTACGCCGAAAGGGGTTCGTTCATGGAACCTATTACAACGGGCATGCAAGGAGCAGCCGTCGAGGACGTGCAGTCTCGTCTCCTGCAGCTCGGCTACACGATTGATGCCGCCGAAGTCACCGACAAGTACTTTGGAGCCACCACTGAGCAGGCCGTCAGCACCTTCAGGCTCAACAGCGGCCTTGCTGCCGGTCATGCCGTCGATATCCCCTGTTGGAGCGCCCTTGTAGACGCTTCGTATAAGCTGGGCGACCGCACCCTCTATCTGCGCATGCCCAATTTCCATGGCGCCGATGTGCAGGCCCTGCAGCGCGCTCTCAACGTTTTGGGCTTTGCCTGTGGCGAAGACGACGGCTACTTTGGTCCGCATACCGAGGCCGCCCTGCAGCAGTTCCAGGAAAATGTCGGCCTGTTTGCCGACGGCATGGCCTTCCAGGACACCTACGCCTACATCAACCGCCTGCACCATGTGTGGGAGGGCAAGCCCTCGGTCACCGAAGCCGAGCCCCGCATCGGTTTTGCTCGCGCCGCCAACGTGCTCGAGCGCTTCCAGATTGCCGTTATCGGCGAGGACCCCATCGCACGCAGTGTTGCGTCGCGCATGTGGAATATCGCCACGGCAACGACCGACAACAGCGGCATGATGCTCTGCGACTCCGAGGTCCCAACCGACGTTGACCTGGTGCTCGAGATCGCAAGCGACGAGCTGCCCGCCGACGCCGCGCCGCGCGCCACGATTGCCCTCGCCGAGTGCCACAACCTGGCCCAGCGCATCCGCACTGCCAATGTCGCCGCGCAGCAGAAGCCGGCTCGCATTCGCATTGAGCTCACGGGCATGACGCGCTACAACGGCACCTTCACGGCCAGCGACGCGCAGACGCTCGCCGTACGCCTACTCGACGGCGTTTGCGATGCCCTCGCAGATTAGGTAAACTAAACGAGTTGCTTTTGGGCAACACCACACATTGGGACGTAGTTCAACGGTAGAACTCCGGTTTTTGGTGCCGGCTGTTGGGGGTTCGAATCCCTCCGTCCCAGCCCCAAAGAACATAGCGCTCCAGGCTCTTATGAACCTGGAGCGCTTTTTCGTGGGCATGCGGAGGGATTCGAACCCGCAAGGGTGCGGAGCTGAGGAAACGCGAAGCGTTTTCCAGCGCAGCACGCAAGGAGCGAAGCGACGCAGCGGGGCGCGGCCGCCGGCAGGCGGACGCGGAATCCCTCCGTCCCACATCGACCGAGAACTCCTCGCGTTAAGAAAATCGAGTCAACGCCGCCAAGCGGAGGAATTCGAACCCGCAAGGGTGCGGAGCTGAGGAAACGCGAAGACGCCCCAAGCCCATTAGGACCAAGAGCGCCTTACATCTTGAAATATCAGCCCAATTCCGAAAAGCGAGCCGCCTTCTACAACGTGCCGTGTGGCCCCGACGGGCCGGGCATTAAGTTTGTCGCGAGTTCCGCACGCAAAGAAGGCCACGTGACCTCGATGTTTTGGACGTGACAGCGAGAGGGGCCCTGGTATGGCAAGGTGACGTGAAACAAGGCGGCGCTGACCTTCTGGTCGCGCCGCCGAAGTTGAACGTCAGATTGCCGTGCCAGGGACCCTCGCAGCGTCGAGAGGACCGCCGTTCGGTAGAACGGCGGAACTAATTATTCAGCATGCGGTCGAAGCTTCCCGAGTCGCCATCCCGATAGTCTGCGGTCATCAGAATCTCCTGCGGAATGCGCCCGCCCTCGCGCAGCACATTGCGGAACTGCACGCGCGTGACCATGGGCAGATCTTTGATCGTCGCTGCCAGGTTCTGCGGCACACCCTGGTTGGCAGCCGCGGGCTCGCACTCTCCGCCGGCCTTCACGCGACGCTTATGCTCGGCGAGCATGGCGCGGTACATGCCGGCATGCAGGCGAATCTCAACCACATTGGCATTGCGAGTCTGCTCGACGATGCGCGCGCCCTCGCGATCGATATCGCCCACGTAGTAGACGTAGCTAAAGCGATAGCCAATCTCGGCCAGATAATCGTCCAGGGCATGCGAGACGCTCGCCTTGCATCCGCCGCCAAAAATCACGCCGCCCACCTTGATGCCAAAGAGCTTGGCGTGCTTGCGGCCACGCAGCAGCTTGACGATCTCGTCGTAGGTGTCCAGGTTCTCGACCATAATGAACGGCTTGTCGGCGCCCAGCGTAAAGAAACCCGTAAAGTGCACGGGGCGATTGGGCGCGACCTTGATCGCCTGCATGCTGATGCCCTTTTCGGTCATACGCCTGATCAGGCGCTCACCGTGCTTGCCGTCAAAAGCCTTCTCGTCGTTAAAGATCTGGTAGGCACGCTGGCGGCGCGAGGCAACCGGCGTATCGGCACCTCGGTTCTGCTCGATCCAGGCCTGGATGATTGCGATTTCCTCGGCAATCTTGCGGTTGGACATCTCGTTGTGCTGAGTGCGCTGCGGAGCCTTTTTGCCGTCCTTGCCCTCGACCTTTACGATCTGTGTCTGCTGCTCCTTGATCTTAGAGAGCGCCGTAGGCGTAGGGACAACCTTGAGCAGCTGCCTGCCTAAAACGCGGGCAAGGGCAAACGCCGAGACCTCGCCGTGGACGGACGACTTGGGCTGCTGGGCAGCAGTATCTGCTGCGGCAGACTCCGGCTTCTTCTGAGACTTGCGCTTAGAATCGCCTTGGGAATTGCGCTCGTGCTTCGGCATAGACGCCTGCTTCTGCGGACGATCGAACTTGCTCTCCTTCGCCGGCTGGCGCTTAGGCTGCCCCGAAGAAACCTCGGCCTTCGCATCCTCGTTCTGCGGCGTGGTCTTCTCGGTTGCAGTCTCGGCATGGGAACTGCGGCCCCCACGATGGCGACGGCGGCGAGGCTTGCTCGACGCGCCCCGCTCCGTCTGCTCATCAGTAGGCTGCTGACCCTTGGCCTCGGCATCAACCTCAAGCTGCGGCTCAACAGGCTTTTGCTCGCGAGCCGTCGGCTCAACGGCCTTCTCGTCCTGGGTGGTCGAAACCGACTCGCCCTTCTCCTGACGCTTTACGGGATACGCGCGTCCCGCAAAACCGCGGCCGGGACGACACGAACCCGGAGCTTTCTTGGCAGACTCCTCAACATCGTCTGCAACCTCAGAAGACTCTTCGACCTCACGCGCGGCATCCTGCGCTGCAGCCTTAAAGTGAGCACCGCGACGGCGCTTGGGCTCTTGGGCCTCCACGGGCTTTTGCTCCTTCGTGGGCTTCTGCGACTCGGCAGCAACCTCGGTCTCAACAGCCTCGGCATCCGTCTCGCCCTTTCGAGCAACGGCGCGACGGAAGCGCTCCTGCTGGGCGCGGCGCTGCGCATCGCGCTTGCCACCTCCGCCAAAACCGCCGCGTCCTGCCTTGGCCGTAAAGGCACGCACGACGTTCTCATCGAGCAACTCATCGGTATCGACATGCTCACGCGGAGCAACTTCTTCCACAGCAGGCACGTCAGCGGAATCCTCGACGGACTCGGCAGGCTGCTCCTGGACATCGCGGATCTCGGCATTGATGGTATAGAACGCCGGGCGCCCGTTAATGCCGCTACCCTCGATCTTGGTCACGATATTTGCCGCGATAAGCTCATCGCGCATCGCCTTGGTGTCGCACTCCTTATCGACGGAGCGGAAAATCTGCGCCAGCGCACTCGACTTAATCTTGAGCGCCTTGCGGCAAAGCAGGTCGTAGGCAACCAGCTTGGCACGCTCAGCAGAAAGCGACGTCTGGCTGCTCAGGCGCTCAGCCAAAGCATCGACATTGTTTTGATTATCGGAATATACCGTCTTGGCCACGGGGCCCCTTTCATATGTACACATATACGTCTATATGGTACAACGCGCGCCCTTATCCACGCAAAACATCTGCGAGAACACTCGAGCGTCACCCGCTTTCGCATGAAAAAAAGACCGAGCCCGCGAAGTCGCGGACCCGATCTTTCCGAGTCATATGGATGGAACGGTTAGTCCATCAAGCTGACTAGGCCTTGGCGGCCTCGGCGTCAGCGGGAGCCTCGGCGGCAGCGGCGCGACCGTACTCGGCCTTGCCCATCTCGGACCACTCGGGCTCCTCGTCAGGCATGGAGCCAGCCTCCTTGCCGAAGAACTCCTTGAGGCAGTTGACGGCGACGATAAGGCCCAGGACCATCAGCAGGACGGCGAAGACGAGCTGCAGGCCCTTGGTGGCGGCGACGGAGACGGCGGCCGTGGTGGCGGTAGCCGGGATGGTGCCGAAGAAGCCGTAAGCCTGGACAGCGGCCATGCAGCCCATAGCGCTCTGGACCAGCGAGGTGAAGGTGCAGCAGAGCAGGAAGACGACGGGCACGTAGAGCATCCAACCCTTGCGGCCGGTGCACTTGCAGAACACGGCGAGGGTGATCATGGTCATGCCGCCGAGCAGCTGGTTGGAAGCACCAAAGAGCGGCCAGATGTTGGCATAGCCACCAAAAGCGAGGGCGAGACCGGGAAGCAGGGTGACGACCGTGGCGAACCAGGGGTTGCCGAGGACCTTCATGTAGCCGGCCTTGGACTCGATGGCCAGGGCGTCGTTGGTCTGGGCAAAGAACTCGGAGAACGAGGTGCGGGCGATGCGGGCGACGGCATCGAGCGAGGTCAGGGCCAGAGCGGAGACGTTCATGGTCATGAAGACGGTAGCGAGCGTGCCGTCAACACCGAAGGCCTGCATACCGCGGGAGATACCAGCGGCGAAGATCTGGAACGGGGTGGAAGCGACACCGGCGTTGAGGGCGCCAGTACCGGCGGTGTTCATATCGGAGAACATGATGCCAGCGACGATGATGGCAAGGATGCCGACGAAGGACTCGACGATCATGGCGCCGTAACCGACCTTGACGGCGTCCTGCTCCTTCTCGACCTGCTTAGAAGAGGTGCCGGAAGAAACGAGGCTGTGGAAACCGGAGAGAGCACCGCAAGCGACGGAGACGAACAGGACCGGGAACATCATGCCGGAGGCAGTGGAGAAGCCGGTGAAGACCGGAGCGGTGATAGTGGCCTGACCGTTGACGCCCAGGACGACGATGCCGAGGACAGCGCAGACGATCATGACGATCATCATGATGGAAGTGAGGTAGTCACGCGGGGTCTTGAGCATCTGGATGGGCATGGCGCCAGCAAAGACCAGGTAGACCATGACGACGGCAAACCACTGGAACTTATCCAGGTAGACCGGGAACTGCATACCGACGGCGAACATGAGAACCATGAGGACCACGCCGGTGACGAACTCGGCAGCGCCGGTGAGGTTGAACTTCTTCTGGGCCCAACCAAAGGCGATAGCGACGAAGGTGAACAGGATGGAGATGGTACCAGCGCAGCCGGCGGCATAGGACTTGGTGAAGTCGATGGCACCGGTAGCAGCACCAGAAGCGTCAACGGCCGGGGTGAACATGAACGTCTTGCAGACCATGTCGGTGAAGGCGGCGATGACGATGATGCAGAACAGCCAGCAGAACAGCAGGAACAGGCGACGGCCGGTCTTGCCGATGTACTTCTCAATGAGCTGAGCGAGCGACTTGCCGTTGTTCTTCATCGAAGCGTACAGGGCACCAAAGTCGTGGACGGCGCCAAAGAAGATGCCGCCGACGAGGACCCAGAGCACGACGGGCAGCCAGCCAAAGGCCATGGCGACGATCGTACCCGTGACAGGACCAGCACCGCAGATCGAGCTGAACTGGTGCGAAAACGCGGTGAAGGCAGAGACGGGCGAGAAGCTGTTGCCGTCCTTCATGCGCTTGGCCGGCGTGAGGGCCTCTTTGTCAACGCCCCACTTGTTGGCCAGCCAGCGGCCGTAGCCCAGATAGCCGCAGGCGAGCACCGCCGCGGCCACAACCATGAGCAAAACTCCGTTCATTACATTTCCTCCTCTAAAAAGAACTTCCTAGACATAAAAAATGAGGGCCGTCGGTTGCGCTCGACGGCCCTCATCTTCATCAGCCGCCCGTTATCGTACGGGCTAGCTGTATGTGCTAACCCGCATCAGATAATTACTACGCTGATAATGTTTAGCTGATGCGTGAACATGTCTAAGAAATCCTCTTCAATCATGATGCGAACGATCCGTGCGTGTTCACATCCCCCAGTGGTTGAAAAGGAGTATGAAACTTTAGTTACCTAAAGTCAACGCAAATATGTAATGAATTTTCAACTTTTTTTGAATTTCTCGGTATAAAACGCCACTGACCTCGGACTTTACCGAACGACAGTTTTTGCTTGAGAGATGCTCCTCGGGGGCGGGGCGGACGCCTGCCGCCATATATGAACTTTCCTGCTCGGACAGTCCTGCTCACGACGGAGGCCACATTAAGTGGCCTCCTGTTCGTGCGGAACTCGCGATAAAGTTCATATATGGCGGTAGGCGTCCGCCCCGCCCCCGAGGAGCTCCCATCCCAAATGTGCGGAGCAAAGCTCCGCACGCTAACTTTTCTTTCAGCTAAAGAACGCCGGAAATTCGACGCTGGCTTGTTAACCTTGCTGGACGTTGTCGACGCCAAACCAGCTCGGAAGCTATATCGATACAGAAAGGTCCCCGACCGGAGGGGCCGGATATAAGCTTTATCGCGAGTTCCGCACGCAAAGAAGGCCACTTAATGTGGCCTTCGTCTTGCGCAGGACTGTAGAGCAGGAAACCTTATATCCGGCCCCTCCGGTCGGGGACCGCACCCGTACGACTACAGCGTCATGTTTGGATCGGCGTCGACGTCGAACGGCGAGATTTCACCTCGGTCGAATTTACGGCGAGCGACCTCCGCGATCATGGCGGCGTTATCGGTGCAGGCAGATAAGGGCGGCACCGTCACGCGGATCCCCTGACGCCCGAGCTTCTTGATCATCATCTCGCGCAGATGCGGATTGGCCGAGACGCCACCACCGATGCAATACTCCTTGCACCCGGTGGCATGCAGGGCGTTTTTGGCCTTCTTGTACTGCACGTCAAAGACCGCCGCCTCAAACGAGGCCGCCAGATCGGGCAGATGAATCGTGCGCCCGGCCTTGGTCTCCTGCTCGATGTAGAGCGTCACCGCCGTCTTGAGGCCCGAAAGCGAGAAGCGGTAGTCTCCCCTGCTGTTAAGCGCGCGGGGAAAATCGATCGCCTTGGGGTTACCCGTCTCGGCAAGCTGGGAGATGATGGGACCTCCGGGATAGCCAAGGCCCAGTGCCTTTGCCACCTTGTCGAAGGCTTCGCCTACGGCGTCGTCCAGCGTCTCGCCAAGCACTTCGTAGTCGCCCCATGCCTTTACGTGCACGAGCATGGTGTGCCCGCCCGAAACGAGCGTAAAGATAAACGGGGGCTTAAGGTCGGGCTGCGCCAACAGGTTGGCAAACAGGTGACCCTCCAGATGATTGACGCACACCAGCGGTTTGCCGGCAGCATACGCAAAGCCCTTGGCGAAGGCGACGCCAACCACGAGCGCGCCCACCAGGCCCGGACCCTGTGTCACGCCCACAGCGGCAAGCTCACTTGGCGCAATGGCTCCGCCCGTAAGGCCCAGCGACGCTGCGGCGTCTTCAAGCGCCGCATCCACGACACTCACGATGACCTCAACGTGCTTGCGCGAGGCGATCTCGGGCACCACGCCGCCAAAGCGGGCGTGAAAATCAATCTGTGTCGACACCTGGTTGGCCAGCATATTGCCATCCGCATCGATAATCGCCACGGCCGTCTCGTCGCAGGAACTCTCGATAGCGAGCACTAGGCGACGGCGCTCAATTTCAGCGCGCTCCTCAACGGTTCGCTCGGGCGCAGGCAGCGGCCATACACGCTGCTCAGCCGCCGTCGGCTCGGGCGAAGCGTTGTCGACCGGAAGCACCAGGGGCAGCGGCGCCGTCATGACGATGGCATCTTTGCCAACACCGTAGTAACCGCGGCGACGGCCAGCCTCGGTAAAGCCCAGAGCGTTATAAAGCGCGATCGCTCCCTCGTTGCCGTCCTCGACCTCGAGCGAAGCCGTGGTGCAGCCGAGCATCTGGGCATCATAGCTCACATGCGACAGCAGCTTGCGGGCAATGCCCTCGCGGCGATGTGCCGGGTCGACGGCGGCATCCAGAATCTGCACATCACCGTCCACGACCATACCGCCGGCAAGGCCCAGCAGCTTGCCGTCGTCGTGTGCCACCCACCAACTACGCGGCGCAGCGACGTCCTCGCCCAGTTCGGACAGGAACATGCCCGGCGTCCACGCCTTGTGTCCGGCACCTTCAAAGCAGGCAGCCTCTAGCGCGCTCGCGCCCTCGGCATCCGCCGCGCCCATGGGACGGAACTGCAGATGACGACCGGCGAGCTCATCGGCAACGCCCGTAATTTCGCTCTGCGCACTCTCGGCAAGACCAAGACGCTTGCGCTCGTTTTCCTCGGCATCAGAAAGGCGCGTGTAAATCGGCAGGACGCGAGCCGGATCGCCGTCACCCGCAGCGTGCGCGAGCAGCAAGCCCTCGCCCGAAGGCCACCACAGGTCGCGCTCCACGCAGCGGACGGTCTCGTCCTCACCCAGCAGCTTGCCATAGCGCACGAGACCGTCACCGGTCAGCTGAACCTGGTCCCAGTCCGCTGCTTGGCGCCACTCATCGAGCGCCACGGCGGCCTTGACCACGTGTTCGCGCTCAAATTGACGCTCGGGGCCCCCATCGACCAGCATATACAGCGCCGGATATACCTCACCGCGCATAGCATCGGCCAAGATACCAAGCTTGCCGCGCACGCCAGCCTTCCACGCCGTCCAAGCGCAAGCGTCGAGCGTCGACACGCCCAGCAGCGGAACATTGGCACCACGCGCGAGGCCCTTGGCAGTGGAGATGCCGATACGCACACCCGTAAACGACCCCGGGCCGCGACCGACCACGTAGCAACCAACATCGCTGCGATCCAGACCGGCCTGAGCCAGCACGCCATCAACGGTATTCACGAGCTCAACGTTGGCGTGACGGCGACACATGTGGTCGCCACTCACGAGCTTCGCCTCGCCCGTCTGCCCATCAATCCAGCTTGCCGCGCAGGCAAGCATGTCGGTCGAGGTATCGAGCGCCACCACCAGCGCGTTGTCGTTATGCAAGCTCATCTTGTACAGCCTTATCAATCAAATGGGAAAGCTCCATTGCGCGGTCACCGTGCGCTTCAAGCGTTATCGTTCGCACATCGCTGTCGCCCTCATCACGCTTGAGCGTCACCGAAAGATACTCATCCGTCAGCTCGTCCTGGAATTGTTCGCCCCATTCCAGCAGGCAAGCACCCTCATAGCCCAGCACATCGAAAATGCCCGTATCCTCGAGCTCGTAGGCATGCTCCAGGCGGTATAGATCAAAGTGAAACAGCGGAATACGACCTTGATCGTGAACGGCCATGAGCGCAAACGTAGGGCTCGTAACCATATGCCCATCGCCCAGCCCGCGCGAGACGCCCTTGGTAAAGTGAGTTTTGCCCACTCCCAGGCCACCGGTCAGGATGAGCACATCTCCGTCCTCAAGGCACGGTGCAATTAGCTCGCCAAAGTACTCCGTATCGGCAGCGCAAGTCGTTTTGTAAGTACCTACCCCCAGGCGCTCCAGGGACATATATGCTCCTTATTATTCCGAGGCGTCCTCTGGTGCGGGATGTCGCTCCAGATAATCGCCCAGCATCTTAAAGTCTTCCTCCAGCAGCTCCTGCCACGCCGGATTGCGCAGCGCTGCTGCCGGATGAAAAGTGGGCATTACTACAAAATGCCCCATCTGGTGGAACCTGCCGCGCAGCTTAGTAATGCCAATCTCGGTCTTAAGCACAAAGTGCGTCGCGGGGTTGCCGAGCGTCACGATAATATCAGGCCAGATGCTTCGAATCTGCTCACGCAAAAACGGCGAGCAAGCCAGCACTTCCTCGGGACGCGGATTGCGGTTTCCCGGCGGGCGGCACTTAAGCACGTTGGCAATGTAGACGTCTTCGCGTTTGAGCCCCGCCAGCGACAAAATGCCGTTGAGATCCTCGCCTGCCGCCCCCACAAAGGGCTCGCCCTGCAAATCCTCGTTGCGACCCGGCGCCTCACCGATAAACATGACGCGAGCGCGGGGGTTTCCCACGCCAAACACGATATTGTGACGCGACTGGTAGAGCTGGCAGAGGTGACAATCGCCCAGAACGGCCTCAATCTCCTCGAGTGCGACCTCACGTGGCGCCTGATGGCTATGACCGGGGATGTGCATGACGCCCATAGCGGCTCCTACACGTAGACCTTGTCGAGACGCATGCCAAAGCCGCAGGCGACCTCGTAGTTAATCGTTCCGCGCAGTCGGGCCATCTCGTCCATAGTGATCTCGGCATCGCCATCGCGGCCGACAATGATCATCTCGTCACCATACTCGGCCTCGGGAATCTCGTGTGCCGGGTTGGACTGAATGGCGACCATAAACTGGTCCATGCAGATATTGCCAACCTGATGCACGCGCTCGCCGCGATACAGCACATCCATACGATTGGAAAGCGTACGCGATAGGCCATCGGCATAACCGATCGGCAGCGTGCAGATCTGAACGCGCGTACGCGGTACGCGGTAGGTAAAACCGTAGCCCACGCCCTCACCCATCGCAGGGTGCGCCACGCGCGTCACACGCGCATGGACGCTCATAACGGGATCAAGCTGCATCACGCGGCCACTCAGCTCGCACGGCTGCATGCCATACAAGCCAACGCCGGCGCGGATCATATCAAAATGCATCGAGGGGTCGAGCATCGAGGACGGCGTGTTGGCGCAGTGCACGATACCGCACTCAAAACCCGCATCCTTAATGGCCTGAACGGCCTCGGTAAAGCGCTGACACTGCAGCTTGTAGTCCCAGCCCGAAGGTTCATCGGCCGTGGCGAAGTGCGTAAATACGCCGTCGCACTGAATACCGCGATGGAAATTTATACCGCGGACAAAGTCGAGCACCTGCGTGTAGTGTACGCCGATACGATTCATACCTGTCTCGATGGCGAGATGATACTTGCCCACCTTGCCCGCCGCGACGGCACATTCGCCATACGCAAGAGCAAAGTCAGACGTATAGACCGAGGGCATGATATCAAACTCGAGCAACGTCGAAATGGCCTCGATAGGCGGCTCGCTTAGGATGAGGATGGGCTTCGTAATCCCGCCCTGTCGGAGCTCAACGCCCTCGTTAACCGTCGCCACGGCAAACATGTCGGCACCGGCCGAATACATGATCTTGGCGCACTCAACAGCTCCATGACCATAAGCATCGGCCTTGACCACGCAGCACAGGCGCTGACGTGGATTCAGCAAGTTCTTATAGGCCCTCGTGTTGCGACGGAGCGCCCCACGGTCGATCTCGACCCAGGACCAGCGCGTCAAATCGGCTTTATTCATGATTAGTCATCCGACCCTTCGTCCATGATTCCCAGATCTTCGAGCGCATCCTTTGCCGCCAGCTCCATGGCAGGACCGATCAAGTCGATAAGATCGGTCGCGATAACGCTCTTCTCACCATACTCCGTCGCCGCGGCAAAACCGGCGTAGCTGTGAAGTGCGACGGCGTACGAATACAGCAACTCCCAACGATCCATCTCGTCGCGCATGGTGGCAAGCGTGCCGGCCAAAATACCCGCGAGAACATCACCCGAACCGGCAGTTGCCAGAGAAGCCGGACCCGAGAGCGGCAGCAGTACACGCTCAACGCCACAGATAGCCGTCGTCGGCCCCTTGGCAATGACCACCAGATTGTCGGAGCCTGCAGCCCAGACAACCTTCTGCGCGGCTGCAATCGCGGTACCAAGGTCGTTCACCTCGTCACCGGCAACCAGACGCGAAAGCTCACGATAGTGCGGCGTCATAACCAACGGCTGCTCGCGACGATACATCTCGGGGTTACTATCAATACCGTCAATGGCAATCTTAGCAAGGCAGTTGAGTGCATCGGCATCCAAAATAAGCGGTACATCAAGCTCGAGCAAACCCGAAACCACCTGCATAGCGCCGGCAGACGTCGTCATACCGGGACCGCACAGTACGCAGCTGTACTTCTTTGCAATCTCGCACACCGTCATGCGCGCAGCGGCGCCAAAGGAGCCGCGGGAATCAGACGGAATAGCAAAGACGGGAATCGAAGGGAGTGCCATGCGAATAAGATTAGCGCAGGCGTCAGGAGCCGCGACTGCCACGTAACCAGCACCCGCGCGAGCTGCAGACTTGGCCGCCATAATGGCAGCACCAGGATATTGCGCAGATCCGGCGACAATAAGCACAGAGCCACGGGAATACTTATCGATATTCGTAGGAAGTGGAGCAAAGTAATCAACTAAGTCACCGGGCTCGACAATCTCGGCGGCGTGGTCGACATCATCGATGACCTCGTCAAGACGGTCGTAAAGATTGCCGCAGATCAAATCGCCAGCATACTCAGGGCCATCAGCGCTATACAGACCAATCTTGGGCGCAATCATCGTCACCGTATGCTCGGCACGAATGCAGTCGTCATCAACAACGCCCGTCTCGGCATTCAGGCCCGAGGGGACATCAATGGATACGACACAATCGGCACATTCATTGACCGTAGGAATCCAGATGGAGAACGGCGCACGCAGATTCCCGTGGAAACCGGTACCAAAAATGGCATCGACAACAACATCGGCCTTATCGATCAAAACCTCGAGTTCGTCACGCGAAGGGCCGACGCAAACGTGCACATCGCGGCCGGCAGTACGACGAGCAACATGACGTGCCAGAGCAGCAGGAATCTCATCCGGTTCAACCGGAGAAACGATATCCACGTCCACACCCTTATGGCTCAGGATATCGGCGGCAACCCAACCGTCGCCGCCATTATTACCAAAACCGACCAGAACGAGAACCCGATCGGGATTGAGCTTCAAGACCTCGTTGGCGGCAAACTCACCCGCTAGCTCCATAAGCTCGGCCTTCGAAGTCCCTTCGCGTTCGATGATATCCTCGAGACGAACGACTTCTTCGGTACTCAAAACCGGTTTCATCTATGCTCCTAGCGTATCTTGCGAAGCATCGCCCAGGTGCTCCGTCAATGCTGAATTCTGCAGCTGCTCAAGCTCATCTAAAACAGAGCGAGCCTCTTTAAATGTCTGCGCAACGCGTTTCTTGGTGCTCACCTTTTCATCTTTTGGCTTAGGCCGAGCATCTTCGGTAATCGCGATGGCATTCGCAACGGCTAAGTCTCCTGTAAGCGTAATGGAAAGAGCGACCTCAACAACACCCAGCTCATGAGCGATCTCGAGTGCACGGCCCGAAAGCAGCGCCTTCGGTTTGCCGAGATTATCACGCGTTACCGAAACATCCTTGCGACCCACGCCTTGACTAAAACCCGTGCCGAGAGCTTTAAGTACCGCCTCGCGCGAAGCAAAGCGGCTGGCATAGTGAGCAGCGGGACGCGATGATGCATCACAATACGCACGCTCTTCTTCGGTAAACACACGCCGAGCAAACGACGGCGTCTTTTCAAGAATTGCTTTCATACGGGAAATCTCGACGATATCAACGCCGATACCAGCTTCAGCCATGTTCACCTCCATATCGCACAGACTAAGTTATTGTAGCCCGTTCACAGAAGATGCGACAAACGAGGGTTATAAAACACAGCTACTATGTGAGACAAAAGCCCGTAAACGCAAAAAAAGGGGGAGGCCGCGAGGCCTCCCCCTTCTCAGTTCAAGCGTACGGCTCGGTGCCGTCCACCGGTCAGCGGCGCCCTGGCCTCCCACGGGCTGACCCCGCAGTACTCTCGGCGCGATGGGGCTTAGCTTCCGGGTTCGGAACGGGACCGGGCGTGCCC
>NZ_CABWIF010000013.1:0-36251 GCF_902501475.1 Collinsella aerofaciens
CGGTGTCGCGCGGGACCGACAGCGCCTTCGCCGCCGACTCGGAGCCGTGGCCTCGCTCGAAGAGCCCGATCGCCGCCTTCCTGGCCACGATGTCGTGCTTCACCCTCAAGTCGACACGCATAAAAAGCCTCCCATTTCTCATGTCCAAGAAATGGGAGGCAGTTCAATGCGCAGCGGGGGTTCTTTCATGTCCGAGGACGTCCGCGAAGGTTAGCCCTCAGATCCTGCGGTGGGAGACCTAGGCCTCGTTGTACACCGTCTTGAGCTTCAGCAGATGCTGATAGCGGTCCATAGCGGCCTGCTCATTCTCCTTGAAGAGCTCCTCGGCGCGCTCGGGGAAGGAACGCGTCAGCGAAGCGTAACGGGCCTCGTTCATCAGGAACTCCTGATAGCCGCCCGCGGGCTCCTTGGAATCGAGCGAGAACTTCTTGCCGGCAGCAGCCTCGGGGTTGAAGCGGAAGAGGTTCCAGTAACCGCACTCGACAGCCTTCTTCATCTCGGCCTGGCAGTTCTGCATGCCACCCTTCTTGATGGAGTGCATCTCGCAGGGGCTGTAGCCGATGATGAGGGACGGGCCGTCGTAGGCCTCGGCCTCGTGGATGGCCTTGAGGGTCTGAGCCGGGTTGGCGCCCATGGCGACCTGCGCCACGTAGACGTAGCCGTAGCTCATGGCAATCTCGGCCAGGGACTTCTTCTTGGTCACCTTACCGGCAGCGGCGAACTGAGCGACCTGGCCCAGGTTCGAGGCCTTGGAGGCCTGACCGCCGGTGTTGGAGTAGACCTCGGTGTCGAAGACGAAGACGTTGACGTTGTGGCCGGAAGCCAGGACGTGGTCCAGGCCACCGAAGCCGATGTCGTAGGCCCAGCCGTCGCCGCCGAAGATCCAGAAGGACTTCTTGGTGAGGTAAGCCTTGTCGGCGAGAATCGCCTTGGAAGCGTCGCAGCCGCACTTCTCGAGCTCGGCAACGTAGGCAGCAGCAGCGGTCTTGGAGGCCTCGGCGTCGTTGACGGAGTCGATCCAAGCCTGGCCGGCGGCCTTGAGCTCATCGGACGGACCATCGGCAGCGATGATGTCCTGGGTAGCGGCGATCAGCTTCTTCTGGACGGCCTCGTAACCGACGGCCATGCCCAGACCGTGCTCGGCATTGTCCTCGAACAGGGAGTTGTTCCACGCCGGGCCGTGACCGTCCTTGTCCTTGCAGTAAGGAGCGGTGGCAGCGGGGTTGCCCCAAATGGAGGAGCAGCCGGTGGCGTTGGAAATGAACATGCGGTCGCCGGCGACCTGGGTCACCAGACGTGCATAGGCGGTCTCGGCGCAGCCGGCGCAGGAGCCGGAGAACTCCAGGTAGGGCTGCTTAAACTGGCTGCCCTTGACGTTGGCCGCGATGAGCTCCTTCTTCTCGGAGACGTTCTCGACCATGTAGTCCCAAACGGGCTGCTGGTCCATCTCCTGCTCGGTGGGAACCATCTCGAGGGCGCCCTTGGGGCAAACCTTGACGCAGTTGGTGCAGCCCATGCAGTCGAGCGGGGACACGGCCATGGTGAACTTCATGCCCTTGGCCTTGGGGCCCATGGCGTCAAGCGTGCGGGTAGCCTCGGGCGCGGCGGCAGCCTCGTCCTCGGTCATCGCGAACGGACGGATGGTGGCATGCGGACACACATAGGCGCACTGGTTGCACTGGATGCACTTGGTCTCGTCCCAGTGGGGAACGACCACGGCGACGCCGCGCTTCTCGTATGCGGAGGCGCCCAGCTCAAACTGGCCGTCGGCGCAATCGACGAAGGCGGAAACAGGCAGGCTGTCGCCGTCCATGCGATCGATGGGCTCGAGCAGGTTCTTGACCTGCTGGGCGATAGCGGACTTGGTCTCCTCGGAGAGCTCGACGGGAGCGGCATCCTCGGCGGTAGCCCAGTCGGCCGGAACCTCGAACTTACGGAAGGCGGTAGCGCCGGCATCGATGGCCTTGTGGTTGGCGTCGACGATAGCCTGGCCCTTCTTCATGTAGGACTTGGTAGCCGCGTCCTTCATGTACTGCAGGGCGTCCTCGGCGGGCAGGACCTTGGCCAGCGCGAAGAAGGCGGACTGGAGCACCGTGTTGGTGCGCTTGCCCATGCCGACCTTAGCGGCCAGGTCGATAGCGTCGATCAGGTAGACGTTGACGTTGTTGTTCGCGATGTAGCGCTTGGCCACGGCGGGCATGTGCTCGGCGAACTCCTCGTCGCTCCACTGGCAGTTGACCAGGAAGGTGCCGCCCGGCTTGACGTCGCGGACCATCTTGAAGCCCTTAACGATGTAGCTGGGGTTATGGCAGGCGACAAAGTCGGCCTTGGTCACGTAGTACGGCGAGCGAATCGGGGAATCACCGAAGCGCAGGTGCGAGACGGTGACGCCGCCGGTCTTCTTGGAGTCGTACTGGAAGTAGGCCTGGACGTACTTGTCGGTGTGGTCGCCGATGATCTTGATCGAGTTCTTGTTGGCGCCGACGGTACCGTCGCCACCCAGACCCCAGAACTTGCACTCGATGGTGCCGGGGGCTGCGGTGTTGGGCGCATCCTCGGCCTCGGGCAGGCTCAGGTTGGTCACGTCATCGACAATGCCGATGGTGAACTCGCGCTTGGGCTCGTCCTTCTTGAGCTCCTCGAAGACAGCGAACGCGGACGCGGGAGGCGTGTCCTTGCTGCCCAGGCCATAACGGCCGCCGACGACCTTGATGCCCGTCTTGCCGGCCTCGTAGAGAGCGGAGACGACGTCCTGGTAGAGCGGCTCGCCGATGGAACCCGGCTCCTTGGTACGGTCCATAACGGCGATCTTCTGGACGGTCTCGGGGAGAACGTCGACGAAGTGCTTGATGGAGAACGGACGGAACAGACGGACCTTGACCAGGCCGACCTTCTCGCCGTGGGCGTTGAGGTAGTCGATGACTTCCTCGAGCACGTCGCAGAAGGAGCCCATGCACACGACGACGCGGTCGGCATCGGGAGCGCCGTAGTAGTTGAACAGGCCGTAATCGGTGCCGAGCTTCTCGTTGATCTTCTTCATGTAGCCCTCGACGACGGCGGGAAGCTCGTCGTAGACCTTGTTGCAGGCCTCACGGTTCTGGAAGAAGATATCGCCGTTCTCGTGGCTGCCGCGGGTGTGCGGGTGCTCAGGGTTGAGCGCGTGGTCGCGGAAAGCCTGGACGGCGTCCATGTCGCACATCTCGGCCAGATCCTTGTAGTCCCACATGGCGACCTTCTGGATCTCGTGGCTGGTGCGGAAGCCGTCGAAGAAGTTAAGGAACGGGGTCTTACCCTCGATGGCGGCAAGGTGAGCCACCGGCGAGAGGTCCATGACCTCCTGGACGTTGCCCTCGGCGAGCATGGCGAAACCGGTCTGGCGGCAGGCCATGACGTCGGAGTGATCGCCAAAGATGTTCAGGGCGTGGGAAGCGACGCAACGCGCGGAGACGTGGAAGACGCCCGGGAGCTGCTCGCCCGCGATCTTGTACATGTTCGGGATCATCAGGAGCAGACCCTGAGAAGCCGTGTAGGTGGTGGTCAGAGCACCGGCGCCCAGCGAACCGTGAACGGTACCGGCTGCACCTGCCTCGGACTCCATCTCGACGACCTTGACCGGGGTGCCGAAGATATTCTTGCGACCCTGGGCCGCCCACTGGTCGACATGGTCGGCCATCGGGCTGGACGGCGTAATGGGATAGATTCCCGCTACCTCGGTGTACGCATACGAAACATATGCGGCCGCCTCGTTGCCGTCCATAGACTTAAACTTACGCGCCATATACCCCTCTCCTCTCATATAGGTATACAGGCCCCGGCGATCGCCGGGATGTTGGCGTGATGGGATTTTCGCTGTTGCTTCCAATCATCTGGCAGGCAGGCTCAGCAGCAGGTACATGGCGTGGAGAGAAGGCATGCCGAGGCGAGGAGGGCTGCACGCGCTCCACAAGCCCAGCTACCCGTCTTGCACATGACCGAGCGCCGCAAAGGCCGCATGCCGGATGCTCCCGGGCACGCCCCGGCGATGGGAAGCGCCCGCAACGGAAATCCGCATGCGGGTTTATTGTACCCCGCCGTCAAGTGTAATTTCGGCAAATATAGGCGGGCGGTAAAGGTTTACCTCGGGTGACTGCCGGGAGCAAAATGATCCCTTGGGGACGGAGGGGCCATTTGGCAGGACTGGCTAAAGGGCACCGAAGAGAATGGCGTAGGTAGTGGATTCGCCGAGCTTGAGCTCGTCGCCGGGATTGAGTTGGGCGGAACGGCCGGGTTCGACCTGAATGCAGACGCGCGTGGCCCCGTTTACCACCACGGTTCCGTTGGTGGACGACAAGTCCTCGACGGGCCAGATATTTTGAGCATCGCACCAGATATGGGCATGGCGGGCCGAGACATCGTCGCCGACGTCGGTAATATCGCCCTCGCCAGTGGCCAGCGCGCCAATCTCAACACCCTGCTCACTCGGCTGAATCCAGCGCGGGGCGCTCACGACAAAACTGTTTTGTACGCGCAGCAAGCCCAAGGGGTGCGCCGGGGCGGGTTCGCGTTCGCCCGCGGTCATCGACATGCCAAGCGAACGCGGCGTGGATGTGCCTCCGCCACAGGTCGCGTGCGCGTAGTCGATGGCATAGTTCATCGAGGACCGCACATCCGCCGAACAACCGACGGCGACAAACAGCACCAGCACGGCCTCGGCGCGCTCGGCGGGCATGAGTTCCGCCGCCTGGGACAGGCGATCGAGCGCGTTGCGATAGAGATTCGTGTCCTGGTGGCACTCTTCGAGCGCGCGTACCATCGGTTCACCTGCAGGACCGCACACCATATTGATCACAGCCGTGGAGTCCATGGGATTGCGCTGGCGCAGGGCCAGTTGCGACATAATACGCGCAGCCGAGGTACCGTATTCGGCAAAGTAGCGATGCTGAAGCGTGCCGACCGGCGCGCGAACGATAAAGCGGGAAACCCAAGAGCGATCGGCGGCTCGGCTCTGTGGGCTGCGGCCGTCGGCGAGCGGACGGGACGAAAGCACCAAGCCGCACAGCTCGATATGGCTCAGATGCGCCGCGCGCTTAAAGATGTCAAACATGGCCCCGCATGGGGTGAGCTCAACTTGAGATGCCATGACCTAGGCCTCCTTAGTCGTAGAAATAGAATCGGACGATACTTCGACAGGTCCGCCAAAAGTACGGGCAGCTGCGGCTCCACCGGCAAGCGGAGTCGCCATCTGGGCTTTTGTGCGTCGTGGTGCCGAAACGGGAAGTTCAAAGGCAAAGCCCATCGCAAGCAAAAACCACGTAAGCGTATAGGTTGCAACCAGAGCGGCAACAAGGCCGCCCATCACGGCGCGTTGGGAAAATACGCTACATGCAGCCACAACCAGCACCGGAACCTCGCAGGCAGAAAGCGCAAGCACACCCTGCAGGAAGCCCGAGCGCCGATCGCGCGCAAGCGCCCCCGCGGCAACGCCGGCTATGCCTGGCAGCGCCAACGCCAGTGCGGCAATAATACCCGGTAGCGACCCAGACCACACGAGCGATCCCAAAGTCGCCGTCACGCGAGCGCCCGACGCCAGCAGCGCGGCCGAAACCACGATCACAGCCCAAACCACGCCACAGACGACCGTCGCGCCGACCATCAGCGCGCGACGAACCGCGCGGCCAGACGCATCCATGGGGCACGGCGTGAGCGGCTCGCCGCGGAGCGAACGGCCGACATTTTGCGCATAGTGGTCACAAAACGCTGAGAGCGCCGCCTCGACCGCCGCCGGCTCGGGACGATCTTTTTGATGGCTGGACAGACAGGCCATCACCACGTCGAACAGCTGGGCATCGACAAACGCCAGCGCATCGCGTAGCTCTTCGGAATCCGGCTCAAGCCCTAGCTGCTGGGCCTGCTCGGCCGCGGCGAGCGCCACATCGGGCTCACGACGAAGCAGCTGAGTCAAATCACAACCGGGCGCATGGGCACCAATGGGATAGTCGGGCCGCGTGTCCATCTTGAGACGGTAGGGGCTCGCGATGTCGCGCGTCTTTTTGCGCGAACCCGAGGCGCCCGAAGTGCTCGGCGCGGCTTCGTATGGCGCGACGCCGGCAATGAGCTCGTAAACCGTGCTTGCCGCGGCATAGACGTCAATCGCCGGCGACATACGTAAAGCGCTCAGGTCGGGAATATCGTCGGTGAGCATCTCGGGCGGGGCATAGGCAACCGTCGCGCGACGCAGCGTGGCATAGCGCTCGGTAAAGGATGCCTTGCCGCCGGTACCGGCCACGGCCGACGCAGGCTCAAGCGCCAGCGACGAGCCAAAGTCGATCAGGCACAGGTCAAAGGTGCCCTCGGCAAGCTGCCGGTCAAGCGGTAGACGCGCCGTGCGCACCATAATATTAGCGGGCGAGATATCGCGATGGACAAAGCCCTCGCCCACCAGGCTCATACGGCAGAGCAGATCGAACAGGTCGCGACCCAGACGCGCCGCCACAAGCGGCGACAGGCGTCCGGCATCGTCCACGGCAAGTCGCGAACGCAAGCGGGCAAGCGTCTCGCCCTCGACCCATTCCATGACAATTGCAGGCACACCGTCGACCTCGCCCCAGCCATAGAGGCGGGGAAAGCCCTTAAGGCCCGAAAGGGCGCGATGGCATTCGTATTCCTCGCGAAACGCCGCCTTGAACTTGGCGACCAGCGCCTCGTGAGCGGCATCGTCGTCAAACTCATCGCGCGTCGGCAAGATGAGCTGTTTGAGTGCCACGGCCTCGCCTTGGGCGTTGACGGCACGCGTCACGCGGCCGATACCGCCACGGCGCATGGTGGCATCGTCGGCAAACAGCATCGTAAAACGACGCAGATAGGCAGGCAGTTCGTCCTGGCCGAGCGCAATGGCCGGCTCAAACCCGTCGACACGCGCCAGGCGCAGACCGACCATGGGATCGCGACCGAGCGATTGTGGTGTGGTGGATGCAAGATCGGTCATCATAGGGCAAGCGCCGCCACGTTATTGTTGAAGTTACCGAGCGCGACGTCATCATCGCCGTAATGGCCGACCCATTGACATAGGTTGGTGTAACAGCCCCACAGATTGGCATACTGCTGATACCACTTAGATTCGGTCGAGAACCTTTGTCGACCGAACTCAGCACGGATGGCAAACATGTCATTCGCCAGGCTGTCGCACGGTCTGGGATCTCCCGTAGAGTTATAGGTCGAGACCACGTCATTGGCACGAGAAACATAGCCGTCGAGCATGTTGTACTTGGTCACAAGCCAACTGTGAATGCTCTCTTCTTCAGCAGCGGAAAGGCCACCGGAGTTTGTATCGTTGTCAGTGTTGCCGCCCGTCGAGCCGCCGTTTCCAGACCCTCCGGTAGAGGAACCCGACCCAGAGCCGCCGCCCGAACTCGATGAATCCGAGCCGGAGCCAGAAGTATCCGAGCTACCGGGCTTTCCGGACTGCTGGGCGTCCTGCTCCTTCTGCTGCTCGACCTTATTCACCGTTGCCGCCACGCTATTGTTGGACAACCGATCGATGATCTTGGTGTTGGTGAGCACGATGGTTTTGCCATTGGCAAGCGTGACTTCGTTGTCCGGGGCCTCGGCGCCGTCCGCATCGTCAGTGCCAAACACAATATGCGCGACCACACTTGCCCAAGCATATCCAGTCGTGGTACCCAGATCACTTTTGACCTCATGCCCCACGCGCGGTTCGCGTGCGGCATGCGCCTGCATCATGGACGGCACGGTCATGCCATAGGCAGAAACGCCAGCTATGACCAGCACCAGCGAGCACGATAGCAGTGCGTACGCCCGCGGCGCCAAGCCCAGTCGGCGTCGCATGCGCACCGCGGCGCCGCGCTTTGTCTGAGTGCCACCGGGCCGCATGCGTTCTCCTCCAAGAAAAACACGCCGCTCAGAAGCGGCGCATTCATTCAAATCCATATTTGAGTGTATCAGCGAACCCAAAAGGTTGCGCAACGAATGGGCAAATTAAGGATGCGAGCGGAAGCATCCATGCGATAAGCGGATACGAAGCATCTTTGTTGCACAACAAACTCACAGTCGCACGGGGAAATTATGACCACCCCGTGAGTCGCGAGGAAAACATACAGCAGGAGCAGGCTCGCCACCTAAATCGCGCGACGGGCCTCTATGGCGCGGCCAAGCGTAAGCTCGTCGGCATACTCCAAGTCGCCGCCCACGGGAAGGCCGCTTGCCAGACGCGACACCTCGACGCCCAACGGCTTGATGGTACGGGCCAGATAGCTCGCCGTGGTCTCGCCCTCAATATTGGGGTTGGTGGCGATGATGACCTCGTGGATGTCCTCGTGGCCCAGACGCGCCAGCAGCTCGCGGATGTGCAGCTGCTCAGGGCCAATCTTGTCCATGGGGCTGATCACGCCGCCCAGCACATGGTACAGGCCGTGGTAGCTGCCCGTGCGCTCGATCGCCTGGACGTCGCGCGGCTCGCCCACCACGCAAATACGAGTGGTATCGCGCATCGGGTCCTGGCAGATGGAGCACTCGTCGGCCGTGGCGTAGTTAAAGCAACGGCTGCAAAAGTGGACCTCCTGCTTGACCTCCAGGATGGCCTCGGCCAGGCGGCGGGCCTCCTCGGCATCGGCCTCGAGCAGGTAATAGGCGATGCGCTGGGCCGACTTGGGACCAATGCCCGGCAGACGACCCAGTTCATCGAGCAGTTTTTGCAGACTGTGATTCGCACTCATATATATGCGTGTCTTAGAACGGCATGCCCGGGATGTTGAGGCCGCCGGTGATGGCGCCCATCTGCTTGTTGGCGAGCTCGTTGACGCCGCGGACGGCCTCGTTGACGGCAGCCATGATCATATCCTGCAGCATATCGACGTCCTCGGGATCGAGGGCATCAGGGTCGATGGTGAGGTTGACGAGCTCCATCTCGCCGTTGACGGTCACCTTGACCATACCGCCGCCGGCAGAGGCGTCGACGGTCTGGGACTTGAGGTTCTCCTGCGCGGCGGCAAGCTGCTCCTGCATCTTGCGAGCCTGCTTCATCATCTGCTGCATGTTCATACCGGCCATGATGGCTCCTTTACGTGCGGCCGCACGCCGAGCTGCAAGGGCAGCCGGAGCACGGCGGGACTTTCAAACTCAAAAATCGTACCACGGCGCGAGGCCAGCGAACGGGGCGGACACGCTACCTCAGTCGATATACATGTCCTGGAGTGCAAGCCGCACCCAAAAATTATGCGAAGTTGAATAATTCGCATCTGCATAATATTTAAAGCTAAATCTTGTAGAGCCGGAATCCGACATTTAATGCGTACCACTAAATGGCTAAATGCCGAGCCACTACTCGAGGCGGCGCTCATGACGGCGAGGTATAATTTGATTGCCATAGATAGCAATTTGGAGGTGCCCCATGAATGCCCCCGACGTGCTCCAAAACATCCGCTCAAAACACCCCGTTGCATATTTGGTTCTCTATCTCTTTGTCGGCTGGGCATTGCTGGTTGTCATCACCCATGCCATAGCCTTTGGAGCAGAACTGCTGATAGCCAGCTCGGACCAGCCCATCGTCAAATGGGAAGCGACCGATGAGTGCACCGACGGAACTCGAACCATTTACTACAACAGCCCGTCCCTCTACCAAGAGTTCAAGGTCAAGATAAAGGACTCCAAGATTGTCGATGCCGAACTAGGCTCTTTATCGACAATCGGAGCAACCGTCAACGCCGAGCAAGTCGAGCACACGGACAGCCATGCGACATATCGTATCGACCTCAGCATCCTAGGCCGACCGTCACGTACCTGTCTGCTCGAATGCGAGATACACGGCACCGCGTTGCACATGTCCGAAATACAGATGCGCCCGGGCAAAGAGATCTCTTCTTGAGCAGCATACCCGCCCGCACGGTTACTCCACCGGTTTGAAGATGGTGGCCTGGCCGAAGACGCTGCGGATGAGGGCCTTGGCCTCATCCTCGGTCTGCGGGATGCTCGGGGCTGCGCCCTGGTGGCCGAAGGGACTGCCGGCGCCGGGGTTGGACTCCCAAGGGGCAGCGGGGGCGTCCTCCTCTTTGGGGGCAGTTGCAGCGGGCTTGGGCGCGGACGCCGCACCCGGCACGTCGAACGGGGGTAGATCGTCCCCGCCGGCATCGGCAGCAAAACCGCCGACCATGGTGTCGTCGTAGGGCACCTGCTCGGATTCCCACGGCGCAGACAGCTCGGCGGGCTGAGCCTTGGGAGCGGACGCGCGCTCGGGCGCTCGGGGCGCGGGCTCGGTCGGGAGCTTGCCCGTGGCGGGAGCGCCGGCAGGATTGTCGGAGCGCAGCCAGGGGGCCTTAGCCAGGTCGGATGACTTGGGCGCGGGCGCGGCAGCGGGCTTGGGCGCGGGGATCGGAGCAGCCGGTTTGGGCACAGCGGGTTCAGGCGCCGATGGGGTCGGTGCCGCTACCGGCGCCGCTTTTGGCTGCGTCGCGCTGGCGCTCGAGGATGCAGGGGCCGCCGAGGACACGGGTTGCGGGTCCGCAGATGCCGCAGCCCGTGCAGATGGAGAATGCTCCTCATGTTGAGGAGCCGGCGTGCCACCTCCATCCAGGACGTAGTCGACGGTGCGACGACCGAAGACCGCGCAGACCGTCGGCAGGACCACCGACTGCGTGTCGGCGCGTCCGAGCATCTTGATGGCAAAGGTCGAGCCCGCAGGGAACGAGACGGTGAGCTTGGAGCCGTCGTCGGCCGTGGCGCGGGCGTTGAGCAACAGACCTGCATAGGAAGCCTGACGAGCCTTGACGCGCTCGACGACCTCGGCCCATTTGCGCTGGAGCTCGCCGGGATCCTCGACCGCGGGGGTCTCGGCGGCGCCGGCGGCAGCAACCTGAGCGGCAGTATTGGGCTTGGACACCGGCACGGTCGATGCAGCAGGCACGGGAGCCGGAGCCGTAACGGGTTGAGGTGCAGGCGTTACAGGTTTGGGCGCCGGCGCAGGAGCCGCGGACTTGGGCGCAGGCTGGGCAACCGGAACAGCAGCGCCGCGGTCCCATGGCATGCCACCCTGATGCGCGGACGTAGCAGCGGGGGCGACGGTCGCCGCAGGAGTAGCAGCTCGGGCACCCGAAATCAGCGTCGGTTGCTGTGTCGTCGCAGGTGCAGCCGAGACAGTTGCAGGCGCAGCACCTGCAGCAGCCACGCTCGCCGGCACCGCGGCGTTGGCGACCATGGCCTCTAGGCGCGCCACGCGCTCGGCCAGGGCCTCAATCGTCAAATCGGCCTCGGGACGTGCCAGGCGCGTGCAAGCGATCTCGAGCACCAGGCGCACGTCGCTCGCGCCCCTCATCTCCAGCGCGGCATCATCGAGCACCGTCAGCACGCGGGCCAGACGGTCGGCCGGATGCTCGCCAAAGGCAGCAGCCTCGGCAGCAAGCGCCTCGGCCTGCTCGGCCCCGCCCTCAAACAGCTCGGCACGGGCACCGGCAACGCAGGCCACATACACGTCGCGCACGTGCGCCACCAGGTCGCGCGTCAGCTCCAGCAGGTCGTTTCCTTCCTCGACCTGCGCACGAATCAGTCCATAGAGCTCGGCAACATCGCGATCGGCAATGGCGCGGGAAAACTCGCCCAAAATCTGGTCCGAAACCTCACCTAAAAGCGAGCGGGCGTCGTCCGCATGCACAGAACCGTTGCCAAAGACGCTCAGCTGCTCCAGCGTGGACAACGCGTCGCGCATGCCGCCCTTGGCATGGCGCGCCACGATAGCCAGCGCCTCATCGTCGTAATCGAAGCCCTCCTGCTCGCACACGTATGCCAGGCGATGCTCGATATCCTCGTTGCCGATGCGATGGAAATCGAAACGCTGGCAGCGCGAGAGGATGGTCTCCAGAATCTTTTGCGGGTCGGTGGTGCACAGCACAAAGATCACGTGTGCCGGCGGCTCCTCAAGAGTCTTGAGCAGCGCGTTGAACGCCGCCGTCGTGAGCATGTGGACCTCGTCGATGATATAGATCTTGTACTTGCCGCGCACCGGGGCAAAGTTGACGGAGTTGATGATCTCCTCGCGCACATTGTCCACGCCCGTGCGGCTTGCGGCATCGAGCTCGTAGACATCCGGGTGGTTGCCCTCGGCGATGAGCTCGCACTCCTCGCAAGTACCGTCGGGCATGCAGCCGCTTGCACCCTCGGCGCGCGCTGCCTCGGCATTACGGCACAGCAGCGCCTTGGCCAGAATGCGCGCCATGGTGGTCTTGCCCGTGCCGCGCGGTCCGCAGAACAGGTACGCGTGGGACAGGCGTCCCTCGGTGATGGCGTGCTCGAGCGTCGAGACGATATGCTGCTGGCCCACCACGGAGTCGAAGGTGAGCGGGCGATACTTTCGGTACAACGATTCCATGGGTGCTCCCCCGGGTATACTGAGACTTGTTGCCGCGACGGCCATGCGGTCGCACGGCATACTGCATTCATAATAACCCGTACGGCGAGCCCGCCGCGATAGGAGTCTAAAGAGCATGGCAGACGCAGAGAGCAACCTCGTTCCCTCCGAAGCAGCCGACCAGGTCGAGGTCACGCTCGAAGAGCAGGCCGCGGCCGATGACGGCATCCTGTACCTCAACGAGTACCAGTACGAAAACGACCTGGTCACCGACTTTGCGCGCCTGGTCGCCTCGCCCAGGCGCCGTGGCTCGCTGTATGTCGCCGCGGCAATTGCCGCGCTCATCGGCATCGGCATGCTGCTGGCCGGCGGCAGCTGGATCAAGTTCGGCGTCGTGCTGATCGTGTTCGGCGCCTTTTTGGCCTGGTGGAGCAAGAACCTGCACCACACGCTCGCCCGCGACTTTATCGACGCCGTCGAGGCCGACGAGTCCATGGGTGGCCGCTATCGCCGCGTCGCCGCCAACGAGGACGGCCTGATGGTTTGGGGCAAGAGCGGCAAGTCGCAGTTCTTCCCGTTTGACAAGCTCGACCACGTACTCGACGGCGAGCGCATCTTTGTGGCCATGTTCGCCGACCAGGGCGTGACGATCCCTAAGGACACCTTTATTCGCGGCGATGCCGAGCAGTTCGGCACCTTCCTTAAGGCGCGCATCAACAAAAAACTCCGCATCGAGACCAAGCGCAAGAAGATGAAGGCAGAAAAGGCCGCTGCCGAAGCCAAACAGGGCGACAAGCCCCAGGAGACCAAGGGCAAGCAGCGCAAGCAGAAGAAGAACAAGAAGAAGCGCTAAGGCCAAGACAGACAGGCAGCCTCGCATCCCGTTATCCTCGCCATCCGCCCGAGCGTGCTACACTAGCAGCATCTATGCCACCGCGAATGGCTCGGCCCCGCGCCCGCCGCTCGCAAACGAACTTTAAACGCACGAGGGTTGGCCATGCCGCTTTTCCCGCAACATACCGCCCGGTTCTCGCCGGACGTTCCTTTGGAGGGCACCAGCTCTCGCGAGCTGCTCAAGCGGTACCAGCCGCTCGAGACACTTGCGACCGGCGGTTTTGGCTCCATCGAGATCTGCCGCGACACGCACCTGCGCCGCCGCGTCGCCATTAAGCGCATCCCCCTTATCAACGGTGCCGGCATGCCCGCCAGCGACATCATGGATGTCCTGCGCGAGGCGCACACCGCCGCCATGCTTCAACATCCCAATATCGTGCAGGTCATCGACTTTACGCACGACACAGCCTATGCCTACCTGGTTATGGAATATGTCGATGGCATGTCGCTGGCCGAGTTTTTGCACCGCGTGGACGGCCACTCACTTACCCTTGACGAGGCCGCAGCCATTGCCGATGCCCTGGGCCAGGCGCTCACCTTCGCCCATAGTAATGGCGTACTCCACCTGGACATTAAGCCCGCCAACGTGCTCATCGACCACTCGGGCAATGTAAAGCTCACCGACTTTGGCATGGCGCGACTGTCGTCCGCCGGTGGCTTTGGCGGCTCGCGAGGCGGCACCATCGGCTACATGCCGCCCGAGCAGCTCGATATCGAGACCGGCACGGTCGATGAGCGCGCCGATGTCTTTGCCCTCGCCTGTGTGATCTACGAGGGCCTGTGCGGCAGCGCTCCCTTTATGGCGGCCACGCCCGCCGACTCGCTCGACCGCATCATCGGCGGCGCCACCTATCCCAGCGAGCTGATACCACACTTTCCCCCGGGAGCCGAGGCCGCGCTCATGAGCGCGCTCTCCCCCATGCCGCAGGACCGCCCCAACAGCATCGAGGCATTTTGCGACCAGCTCCTTGCCGGTCTGGGCAGCGTGCGCGAAGGCCGTCGCAGCCTGGAGCAAATGGTTGGCGAGCTTTCGGATGACGAGCAGGAGCTCGACGATATCGAGCCGTCGCACTACGAGGACAACGCCATCGAGGTCGACCCCGCACTCGGCTGGGCGGGCACGCGCTGGAGCCATGCGCGCGACTACACCATGCGCGCTATCTCGGCGCTAACGTGCGGCACCTTTAGCTTTTTGCTGATGCAAACGGCCGGGGTCGCGGCGCTTCCCGGCCTGGTCATTGCGGCCATCGCGATCGGCGCGGCGGCTGGCCTGGCCCCCCAGATCGGCTCGGCCATCTCGGCTGTGGGCTTTTTGGTGCTCATGGCCAACGCCACCATGCAGGCGCAGGGCATCCTGTCGATGTTGCCGGTCGCGGTGATCTTTGCCGCTGCCATGTCCGGTTGGTGGATCGCCTGGGGTCGCACCGAGGCTGCCGCGAGCGCCGCGCTCACCTGTGCGCTCGCGCTTGGCTGTCTGACCGGCAATACCTTCCTGGCAGCTGGGGTCGCCGCCGGCGTCGCGTCATTTTGGCTCGGCCCGGCAAACGCCGCCGCGGCAACGGGCATGGGCGCGCTTTTTGCCCGTCTGGCCACGGTCGCGCTTTCAGCCGGAGGCGTGCTGGGGCTCGGTAACGTTGCCGCAGCGCTGGGAGACCCGCTCCTTTGGGCTGCCTTTGTACTGGTCGCGGCAACTGCCGCGGCGTCATCTGCGCTGCTCAATGTCCATGCCAAGCGTGCCAATCAGGGCTCAAACCTTGCCGCAATCGCCGCCATCGCTGTCACCGGCATCGGCTGCGCAGCGGCGTCCTGTCTTGCACACCATATGGAAATTGCCAGCCTTGCAGCCGCGGTCATCGCCAAGGCGGCGGTTGCGGGAATCCTATCCTCTATAATCGTTGGGATATGCCTATATTTGCTCGGATACCAAAGAACCTATACGGAGAGTGATCTTTCGTGAACTTCCTGAACATCTTCGAGGACCACGTGGCCGGCATCTTCGGTGCCACCCGTGCCCCGTTCTCCTTTAAGAAGCTTGCCAAGCAGGCCGCTCGCGACATGGAGGATCAGACTCTGGTGATTAACGGCGTCAACACGGCGCCGGCACTCTATACCATCCTTATCGCCGCCGACGACGATCCCATGCTCGCCCCGTTCTACCCCGAGCTTTCGCGCGAGGTCCGCGAGTTCGTGAAGGCGCAGGCCGAAAAGCGCCGCTATGTCTTTGTCGGCGAGCCCCTCGTGCGCTTTATGATCGATCCGCAGCTGCGCGCCGGCAAGTTCTCGGTCTTTGCCGAGAACGTCGATGCCCCCACGCTCGGCCGCCTGTACGAAGAAGAGCGCGCCTATCAGAACGGCCTGGGCCAGAACAACTCCGCGGCAAGCCGTGCCGCCAGCGCCCCGCGCGCCGGCCAGCAGCAGTTTGCTGCCCCGCAGCAGCAGCGCCCCGCCGCCATGCCCCAGCAGCAGCCGACGCCTCGCGCCGCCGCTCCCGACCCGCTTGCCGTGGCAGACCCCTTCGCGCCTAGCGTCCCCGACCCCGCCGCTCCTATCCCGGTGCCGCAGACCGTCTCGCGCGACGCGCTTGCCGGCATGGGCGGAGCCGCCGCGACCGGTGCCGCCGTGGGCCTAGGCGCTGCAGCCGGCATCGCCTCCAACATGGCGAGCACTCGCGCCCCGCAGCGCCCGCTCGCCCAGCTCGTCGACGTCGTGAGCGGCGAGAGCCATAGCATCACCTCCGCACAGGTGACCATCGGTCGCGAGCGCTCAGTTTCCGACATTGCCCTGCGCGACCCCAACGTGTCGCGCCGCCACGCCCAGCTCACCTTTACGGGCTCGGATTGGTCGATCGAGGACCTCAATTCCACCAACGGCACGCTCGTCAACAACCGCCGCATTACGCGCTGCCCGCTGCGCAACGGCGATCTGCTGACGTTTGGCCTGAGTACCTTTGAATTTAGGGGATAGTCGCTTATGAACATCGATATCGTCCTTTTTGCAGGCCGCATCGTCCTGGTCGCCCTGCTCTATATCTTCCTGTTCGCCGTCATGAAGACCGGCGTGGGACTTGTGCGCGGGCAGCGCCGCGACTCGGCTATCTGGACGATTGATGTGGACAAGGGTCCGCGCGGTATCCGCGGCATCCACGTAGACATGCTCGGCCCCGTCATCGTCGGTCGCTCGCCATCTTCGGACATCTGCATCAACGAACCGTTCGTTTCGGCCTCGCACGCGCGCTTTTCGCTGCAGGGCCCGGCGCTCATCATCGAGGACCTCAACTCGCTTAACGGCACGCTCGTCAACGGCCGCCAGCTCGTGGAGCCCGCGACGCTGCGTGAGGGCGACGAAGTCCAGATTGGCGACGTGGTCATGAAGGTGAACCGTCGATGATCGACGAGGAGAACAAGTCCGCAACCATGACCGAGGCACCGGCTGCCGCCGCAGCTGCACCGGCCCACGCCGCTCCGGCGGGCTCCGCACCCGTGGAACCCGAGGACACCGTGTTCTCCCTGCCTCTTTCGCATGTAACGCATGATATTTCGGATCTCGCCGATAACGAGGACGAAGAGGATGCCGTAGCGGCGCCCATCGGCGCACATGCTGCGGAACAGCCCACAGCGCCCGAAGCAACCCCGGCGCCGGCTCACTTTGCAGAGCCCGTCGCCGCGGCAATCAACGAGAGCGCTGCGGTGTTTGCGGCACCCGAGCCCGCCGCGCCGGCGTTTCCCATAGCCCCGGCATCCGAGGTTGCGCCCGCGCCTACGCCGGCGCCCGAGCCTATAGACGTCAGCCCGCAAGACGACGAGTCGACCGCCCGCGTGTCCGAGGAGTCCGACTCCCCGGACACCGGCGATTCCGAATCAAACGCCGAGACCGACACCGTCTCTCCCGGTGACACAGCCGAAATCGACGTTGCCGCCGTTGAGGCCAAGCTCAAAGACCCCGGCTCGACCATGAGCTTTGAGCCCCTGACCGAGGAGCGCATCGAGACCGACTCGACCTATGATGCCGGCACCACCACGCAACTCATGTGGGGCGCCCGCTCCGACGTTGGCTGTGTGCGCCCGCACAATGAGGATTCCTACCTGGTGCAGTCGCCGCTCTTTTGCGTATGCGACGGCATGGGCGGTCACGCCGCCGGCGAGGTAGCCTCTTCTATCGCTGTCGAGACTATAGCCAAGACGGCCCCACAGTCCGCCGACGCAGCACGCCTGGCCGCAGCCGTCGAGGCAGCCAACGCCGCCGTAATCGAGGCCGCCTTGAACGGCCTGGGCAAGCCCGGCATGGGCTGCACAGCCACCTGCGCCTATATCGAAAACGACACGCTCGCCATCGCCCACGTGGGCGACTCGCGCGCCTACCTGCTCCACGAGGGCACGCTCATCCGCGTGACCCGCGACCACTCCTACGTGGAGGAGCTCGTGGACGCCGGCGAGATCACGGCAGACGAGGCTCGCGTCCACCCCAACCGTTCGGTCATCACCCGTGCGCTGGGCTCGGACCCCGCCATGTATGCCGACCACTTCACTCTGCATATCGAGGAAGGCGACCGCCTGATCCTGTGCTCCGACGGCCTTTCGAGCATGATTCCCGACAGCGATATCGAGAACATCGCCACGCAGTCCTCAACCGCGCAAATCTGCGTCGACAACCTAGTGGACGCGGCGCTTGCCGCCGGCGGCCACGACAACGTGACCGTAGTAGTCGTTGACCTGGTTGACGATGGCGTTATGCGCGAGGCGCAACGCGTGCGTCGCCGCAACATTACCATCGCCGCCATCCTGGCCCTCGTCTTTGTGCTGGCAGCTGGCATCTGGGCCTACACGGGTGTCACCGGCTCGTACTACCTGGGTACCCACCAGGGCAATGTCGCCGTCTGGCGCGGCCTGCCCGGCAAGCCGCTCGGACTCAAGCTCCACTGGCTCGAAAGCGAAACCAGCATTAAGCTGTCCGACCTGCCCGAAGACACGCAAAACCGCCTCAAGGCGGGCATTCCGCAAACAAGTGTCGACGATGCGCAGGACACGATATCCAAGTACCGCCACCAGATCGACGAGGAGCAGACCCGCCAGGTGATCGACGCGCAAACGATTCGCGACAACACCAATCAGGGATCGACCTCCGAATCAGATTCCGAGAAAACCGCCGAACAGTCCGCCGAGGCCGAAGCCTCCGATAAGAATTAGAAAGGGAGTGCCGCTTATGAGTCGCCGCAACACCGAGCTGCTCTTGCTCATCGCCTCGGCGTTCCCCGTCATCCTGCTGTATGCGATGTACGTCCTCACCGCGGGCGCTGCCATCTCCTTTGAGACGCTCGCCGTACCGATCGGCCTCTTTGCCGCCTTTGCCGCGGCCCACATTGCCGTGCGCATCTTGGCGCCCGGTGCCGACCCCGCCATCCTGCCCATCGTATTTATACTTTCGGGCATCGGCATCACGTTCGTGACGCGTCTCGCCCCCGCTCTCGCCATCTCACAGCTCATCATCCTGTTTGTCTCGGTGGCGCTCATGGTGGGAACGCTTGCACTAGTCAAAAACCTCGACGTGGTCATGCGCTACAAGTACACCTTTGGCATCATCGGCATCATTCTGCTGATGCTGCCTATCTTTATCGGCACCACGATCTCGGGCTCCAAGCTGTGGATTCGCATCGCGGGCTTTACCATCCAGCCCGGCGAGTTCGCCAAGGTCTTTATCGTGCTGTTCCTGGCCGGGTACCTGGCCGAGAACCGCGAGCTGCTCTCCATCTCCAACCGCAAGATCTTGGGCTTTAAGATCCCTCGCCTGCGACTGCTACTGCCGTTGTTTGCCGTGTGGGGTGTGTGCCTGCTCGTCGTCGTCTTCGAACGCGACCTGGGTTCGGCCGTGCTGTTCTACACCATCTTCTTGCTGATGCTCTACGTTGCCACGGGGCGCTTTTCGTATGTCGTTATCGGCCTTGCGCTCTTAGCCGTTGGAGCCGTGGGCGCCTACAAGTTCCTGTCGCACGTTCAGGTGCGTTTCCAGGTTTGGGTCGATCCGTTTAAGGACGCCCAGGGCCAGGGCTATCAGATTGTCCAGTCGCTCTTCTCGCTTGCCGACGGCGGTCTGGTCGGCGTTGGCATCGGCAACGGGATGGCCAACAACATCCCCGTCGTCGAGTCCGACTTTATCTTCTCGGCCATCGGCGAGGAGATGGGTCTTTTGGGCGGCGGCGCCGTGCTCATCCTGTTTATGCTCTTTGCCGTGCGTGGCCTCACCACAGCTGCCCGCGCTAAATCCGACCTCGCCGCCTTTAGCGCCACCGGTCTTACGGCAGCCATCAGCTTCCAGGCCTTTTTGATCGTGGGCGGCGTCACCCGCCTGATCCCGCTGACCGGCGTCACTCTGCCCTTTATGAGCCAGGGCGGCTCCTCGCTGCTGGCGAGCTTTATCATCGTCGCGCTCCTGCTGCGCGCCGGTGACGAGGCTACCGGACGCGAGGCCGAGCTTACCGGCACCGGCACCATGGCCGCCATCACCGATGATCAGGTCGCATCTGCCGCCGCCCCGACGGGCACGCGCTTTGCCACCTCGTCTTCCTACGGCAGCGGCAGCCATTCCGTCGGCTCGCGCATGCGACGTCGCCTGCTCGACACGCCTGAATCCGGTGTACTCGGCCGCGTGGCGCTCGCCAACCGTCTAACCCGTGCGGTGCTCGCCTTTACGGCGCTGTTCGCCATCCTTATCGGCAACCTCACCTATGTCCAGGTCATTAAGGCCAAGGACTATCAGGACATGCCGACCAACAACCACACCATCGCCCGCTCCAAGTACATCCAGCGCGGTTCCATCATCACGTCCGACGGCGTGACGCTGGCCGAGTCGCTGCAACAGGAGGACGGCACCTACGTACGCTCCTACCCCAACGGTAACCTGGCAGCGCACGTGGTTGGCTACGTGAGCCAGCAGTATGGCACCACCGCCATCGAGAGCGTCATGAACGACACGCTCACCGGTTCTAAGGACTACTCCAGCTGGAACAACGCCATCGCGTCGCTCGCGGGCCAGACCCAGCCGGGCAACACCGCCAAGCTCACCATCGACTCGCGCATCCAGACGGCGGCCGAGCAGGCACTCAAGGGCTTTAAGGGCGCTGTAGTGGTCATCGACCCGCGTACCGGCGCGGTGCTCGCATGTGCCAGCTCGCCCACCTACGACAACACCAACATCGATGCCCTGCTGCAGACGGGCGGCGGCGAGGACGGCTCCATGTACAATCGCGCCATGGACGCGCTGTACACGCCGGGCTCAACGTTTAAGGTCGTTACGCTTTCCGCGGCACTCGAGACCGGTACCGCCAGCCTTACCAGCACCTACCAGGCGCCCGGCTCCATGGACATCGGCAACGCACCGGTCACCAACTATGCCAACGAGAGCTACGGCACCATCAGCCTGCAGCAGGCCTTTGCCGTGTCCTCCAACGTCGTCTTTGGCCAGGTGGCAAACGAAGTTGGCGCAAACACGCTCGTGCAGTTTGCCAACGCCTTTGGCTACGGCCAAAAGCTCGGCCAGGACCTGACCTCCGCGGCCTCCATCATGGCCGACCCGTCGCTCATGACCGAGTGGGAGACCGCCTGGGCCGGCGCCGGCCAGCCTGTCGGCATGGACCATACGCCCGGCCCGCAGACCACCGTCATGCAAAACGCCGTGATTGCCGCCGCCATCGCTAACAGCGGCGTGGTCATGGACCCGTACTTTGTAGCCCAGGTACTCGCCCCGGACGGAACCGTGGTCAAGACCACGCAGTCCCGCTCGCTGGGCCAGGCCGTCAGCTCCGCCACGGCCGACCAGGTCAAGCAGGCCATGCTTGCCGTCGTCCAGTCCGGCACCGGCACCGATGCCCAGATCCCAGGCGTCAAGGTCGCCGGCAAGACCGGCTCGGCCGAGACCGGCGGCACCAACGTCAACTCAATGTTCGTTGGCTTTGCACCTTACGATTCACCCACGGTCGCCATCTCGGTGGCCTTGGAGGATTTCGACAAGCATGACGTCAAGGCCGCTAAGATCGCCGGTATCGTCCTGACCGCGGCGCTTGCCGCACAGGGAGCGTGATGCCCATGATCGAATCGGACACCCGAGGCGCGCCGCGGCCGAAGAGTTAGCGGCAACGCGCCACACGGCCCCAGCGGCCACATCATAGGTACTACACACATCGTTGAGCGAATAGTTATGTTAGGAGCAGGAATGGAACAGAGGGTCCTCGGGGGAAGATACCTCCTCAAGGATAAGGTGGGGACAGGCGGCATGGCGACCGTCTACCGTGCACAGGACCAGGTCCTCGACCGCACGGTTGCCGTCAAGATCATGCTGCCGCAGTATGCTGGCGACGCAACCTTCGCCGCACGCTTTAAGCAGGAGGCCCAGGCAGCAGCCGGTCTCTCCTCCCCCTATATCGTGGGCGTCTACGATTGGGGCAAGGACGGCGACACCTATTACATCGTCATGGAGTACCTGCGCGGTACCGACCTTAAGAGCGGCATCAAGAGCCACGGCGCCCTCGACCCCAAGAAGGTCGCCCAGATCGGCTCGCAGATCAGCTCCGCACTTTCGGTCGCCCACAAGCACGAGATCATCCACCGCGACATTAAGCCGCAGAACATCATGGTGCTGCCCGACGGCAACATCAAGGTGATGGACTTTGGCATCGCGCGCGCCAAGAACAGCCATCTCACGCAAGACAACAACGTGCTGGGAACCGCCCACTACGTCAGCCCCGAGCAGACCCGTGGTCAGGACCTCGGCCCCACCTCGGATATCTACTCGCTGGGCGTCGTGATGTATGAGTGCGCCACCGGCCGCGTTCCCTTTGACGGTGACGACGCTATCTCGGTCGCACTCAAGCAGGTCAACGAGCTGCCTATTCCGCCGAGCCAGATCAACTCCGGTGTCGACGCCGACCTTGAGCGCATCATCCTCAAGTGCATGGAGAAGGACCCCGCAAACCGCTTCCAGACCGCCGACGAGCTGCGTCAGGTGCTCAACAGCTACCTGTCGGGCCGTGCCGTCAACGTCTCGGAGCCCACGCGCATCATCGGTGCCCCCGGTGAGTTGGGCGCCACCAAGACTCGCGAGCTTTCCGATCAGACGCGCGCCATGGTGCGTCCCGTCTCGGGCGTGAGCGGCCAGAATACCGCCCGTAGCTCGGTTTCGGGCTCCACCGGCTCCTACGAGGTCGAAGAGCCCAAATCCAACAAGAACAAGATCATCGCCGCCGTGGTGGCAGCCGTTGCCGTCATCGGCATCGTGGTGGCCTTTGCCACAGGACTCTTTGGCGGCGAGCAGGTCACCGTGCCCGACGTGCTGGGCAAGGACCAGCAGACTGCCTTCGAGCTGATCAAGGAAGCCGGCCTCGAGGTCGGCACCATCGACCAAAGCTACAACGACGATGTCGACGAGGGCAAGGTCGCCGAGCAGACGCCCAACGGCAACACCAAGAAGGCCAAGGGCACCAAGGTGAACCTGGTAATCTCCAAGGGCCCCAAGCCCTCCGAGAAGGTTGAGGTTCCCCAGCTTGTCGGCCTGACCAAGGACCAGGCAGAAGCCGCGCTGGCAAGCGTTGGCCTGAAGGGCAACGCCTCCGAGGAGGCCAACGAGGCCGATGAGGGCCAGGTCTTTGAGCAGGGCACCGGAGCCGGTAAGGAAGTCGCGAAGGGCACGGCCATCTCGTACAAGGTCTCGAGCGGCCCGGATACCACGTCCGTCCCCGACCTGACCGACATGACCGAGGCCCAGGCGCGCAACGCCCTCGATATGGCAGGCTTTGGCGTCGACGTGAGCTACCAGGAGAACGACTCGGTTACCGAGGGCACCGTGATCAGCTGGAACCCCAGCGGCAAGCAGAAGCCCGGCGCCACGATTACCGTCGTCATTGCCAAGAAGTCCGGCAAGGCCACCGTCCCGGGCAACCTGTACGGCAAGAGCATTTCCGCCGCCGTTACCGCGCTCAACAACGCCGGTTTCTATAACATTGGCTTCTGTGACCAGAACGGCAATCCCGTGAGCGGTAACGAGGATGCCACCGTTACGGGCGTCTCCCCCACCGGCAAGCAGTCCACCGACAGCACGATCACGCTAACAGTCGCACTTTCTGGCTCGGGTTCGGGCTCTGGCTCGGGCACGGGTGACGATTCCGGTACGACCAACTAGTCGCCACCCCACCGCTCATCACGGCTCTCGCCGCAAACATATTCGCTCACAGGCGCCCGCTTGCTCCCCCAGCAAGCGGGCGCTTTCTTTAGCTGAAGCAGCGAATACTCCGGCATGCCTTAAACCAGAAGAGCCCGGCACCGTAGCGGTACCGGGCTCGATATTTCTCTGGTGCCCCCGGGCGGATTCGAAAACTCCCCCGCGGGGAAATGAGTGACGCGGGTGTCGACGGCTCGAATCCTGCCCTTAGACCAGAAGAGCCCGGCATCGTAGCGGTACCGGGCTCGATATTTCTCTGGTGCCCCCGGGCGGATTCGAACCGTCGACACCCGCTTTAGGAGGTCATGAGCTCTTACCCTACCTGCGGTTTTTCATTTTCATCAATATCTCTGTTTCCGCAGGTAATTTAGCTATTCTGCCGTTTTTGCTCTTCTTGATTAGTTTTCTATTTCACCCTTTTTACACCCCTTCACCCCTTCATTTTGACTTGCAGGGGTGAAATTTTTGGGTTAGCCTCGGGGGCGAGGCCCTCAAAGCCCCGCCCCCGAGGCTAACCCAACGCACCACCCCTGGAGACCCATGGAAACCAGAATCAAACCCACAGCCAAAGGCACTTCCGAACCGATCAAGGGAAAACCCGGTTCCTTTCGCATCTACTTCTCTCTCTCGGTCGCGACCCCGAATCCGGCAAGAACGGGAAACGAGTCAGATACCTAAAGACGCCCAAGAGAACCATCCATTGCAAGAGCAAAAACCCGAAGAACTGGCCCGGTGAGGTGGCGAATGCGCTCGATGCCTACCGGAAGGAGCTGGAGACCTATGAACCGGCTAGCGACATGCCGACCACTGTTTCCGGATACGCTGAGGATTTCCATCGGCTCCGAGAAAGCTCCTTCGGCTTCCCTCTTTCTTTCCAAAGAGAGGAATATGACGTGCGCCATATACGCGAGCTGTTCGGCGACATGCCCCTCGGCGCACTGAGGCCCGACGAGATCAAACGGGCGTATGCTGAAGCGATCTCAACCGGAAGATTCACAGAGGCCGAGATTCGTCGTATCCACGTCAAGCTCAAACAGGTCATGCAGGACGCACTGGAGAATGAGCTAATCGGGCGCAACCCATGCATCAGCATCAAACTCCCAAAGCCAGACCTTAGAGTGCGTAACTTCCTCTCACCCGACGAACTGCCCCAATTCACCAAATGCCTGCTATCCGAACCCATGGGGCCGATGACCGTCTGCACCATGCTCATATTCCACCTAGGACTCAGGAAAGGCGAGGCCCTGGGGCTCTGTTGGGAAGACTACGACCCCGAGGCGATGGAGATCCGAATCATCCGCCAGTACACCAATGACAAAACGCTCAGGGCACCAAAATCGGAAATGAGCAGGCGAATCCTGTCTATAGACTCTTCGCTGGCCGCGTATCTAAACGACTGGAAGATGCGGCAGCGCAGTTTATTCGAGCAACGCGGGCTAAGACAGAGAAACTCTGACCCCCTCGTTCACGCCTTCAGCACGCATAAGGACGAAAACGGCAACCTTCACGTCAGCATCACCCGACCCGATGGACACAACTATTCACGCTGGTTCAGGGATTTCTGCGTCGACAACGGCTATGGCGAGTACGCCAACGTGACAAGCCAGTTCAAGCGCAACGGCAAACTGCACACACGAGGCACCGGATACTCAGGGCTCGTCCCCCATGGCCTGAGGCACACGGCAGCAACGGCCCTTGTTGCGAGCAACGTCGACTTAAAGACCGTTCAAGCGAGAATGGGCCATGCGTCCGCAAGCACAACCGCAAACTTCTACACCCATGCAATCAGGGCAAATGACCGAAACGCAGCTGAGGTATTTGAATCGCTTTCATCTAAGAATTAGCTATTTCAACTGGATACTTCACTATTCCTCCATATCGTGGGCTATTAGTGACATTCGCATGGGCCATATCGACTGAACGGTGATACATTATTCGCAAGTTGAATGGAAGGAGGTGAGTATAAGTGGCGTTGGCAAAGAAGGCTGAGAAGCGAATTCGCATTCCCGAGAATCTCAGGGCCCCCTTCGCACAGATGGTTTCGGACGAGGCTTACCTGCGGGCAACTGACGAATCGAAAACCATCATCGGACTCGTCTTCGAGAAGGTGCTTCCCGCGTCCGCGTTCGCGAGGGACAGAATGCTCAACGTCTACAGCGGTGATAGCCTGTTCACGAGTGTGTCGGACGTATTGCGTTCGAACGTCACCGGCGCAATCGGCACCGTCGCCGAAGCGGACTATAAGCCCATAATCGAGTTCGGAGCGAGGCTCATTCACGAGAGGAGCTGCGGCACTGCGCTCTACACCGGTGCAATGGACATACCGCACCTTCGACGTTGCTTCGAGTCTGTTCTCGACTACATGGAACACGAGACCCGGAGCGACCCCTCGAATCCCCTTCTCGACTACGAGACGTCCCGTGCAGTCAAGTACGGACGCTCGCTGATGGACGAGTGCTCGACGGAGTTCAATCGAGCGCCCGTAGCAGCCCTCGTTCGCTTCGCAGTTGAGTACTTCGACGAGATTGGATGCCTGAACGCAACATGCGCCTATCTCGCCGATGCTTTTTCCGCGCTTGAAGAGAGCGTCACCATCTCGGCTAACAAGTGCGGCAACAAGCACGTACCACCGGACACCCCGGAGCTGCGCCGCAAATGGAGCGACCTTCTGGAGACGGTCTGCTCCGACTGGCAATAGAAAACGGCACCCGACTCCCCTCTCTTAGTCGCCAAACCTCGAAGAGGAGCCGAGCGCCCCAAACAAGGAGTTTATCATGCATCTTGCAGATGACCCCAAGACCGACGCCATCTCCGCAGGCATCAACCTGCGCCATGTCGGCACCAAGCGCATCATGAGCCGCCTGGACGTTCAGATCCTCACCGGCATCGGACAATCCAGCGCCATCAAGCTCATGAAGTCCACCCACCACTGCTTTAGCATCGCCAACCAGTACTTCGTCATGGAAGAGGACCTGTTCGACTACTTCCACAAGCTGGCAGAGGGGGCGAGCGAGTAATGCAGCGCCCGAACGCCAATCCCCTCGTCTTCGAGCTGGATGTGCTCGACGAGCACGTCCACGCCCTTCAGGAAGACAAGCCCATCGCCTCCTTCGGGCTCAACGCACTCAACAGCATCCTCGGCGGTGTCTACCCCGGGCTCAACTACGCAATCGGGACCGCCCCGGGCAAGGGCAAGACAACACTGGCACTCCAGGAGGCCGACAAGCTCGCGGCAGACGGGCACCCGGTAATCTACGTTTCCGCCGAGCTTCCCGCGCACAAACTGATCGAGAAGAGCCTGGCGCGTCTCAGCGACGGCAAAGTCGCGTTGTCCGAGGTCTCCAGCTGCGCGACCCAGGATCACCCTAAGCACGCGACTTTCGAGGCTGCACTCGACAAATATCGCACCCAGATCGCCCCCAATCTCTGCATCACCGGCCCGCTCAACACCGTGGAGCTCTCCAACCTCGTCGGACTGGTAACACGCGAGCGCGGCGAGGTCCCCATCGTCTTCATTGACTACCTCCAGCTCCTCGCCTGCGGCGTCACGGCGGACCAGCAGTTCATCGACGAGCGATTGGCTATCACAGCATGCGTGAAGGGCCTCCGCGAAATCTCGAACCTCTATGGCTCTCCCGTCATCGCACTGAGCTCGACCACTCGCAAGTCCTACGATTCCGGGAAGTCGGTCAGGCCCAACCTCGCCATGTTCGGTGGTTCCTCCGCTGTCGAGTACGGCTTTGACTCGGTGCTCTACCTCGCCGATGACAATGACAAGCCCGAGTGGCCCTACGAGTCTCCCGCAACCGGCACGCCCCTCAAGCTCGTCACCCTCAAGAACCGCTACGGCACGCTGGGCGAGTCCCGACTCGACTTCGACGGTGCGCGCGCCACCTTCCACGACAGGGGCTAGCCCATGCGTGGCAAAGCCAAGACCGCGCATATAAACGTCCGCATGACCGAGGAGGAGCGTGCCGCCATCATGGCGCGCTCCTCCTCTTTTGGTATGGCCCCATCGACGTTCATGCGCGAAGCCGCCCTTAGTATCGGGGAGAAGCCCGTCAGGATCGCCGACGAGACGACGCTGCGGCAGATCCTCCACCAGATGAAGAAGCAGGGCGGAAACCTCAACCAGGCCATTCGTGCCGCAAACGCCTATGGCGTGGATACGCAGACGGCCCAACAGCTCGCGGAGACCGTCCGCCTGGTATCGAGCACGGCCTCGCAGCTATCGAACCTCATCTCCAAGAATCGAGAATGATCATGAAAACCAAGGTGCCCACAGCACTCATTTCATCCCTTCTCCTGGCGATCCTCGCATGCCCCGTCCTCGCCGTCCCCGTCGACGGCTTCATCGCCGGGACGCCGTTAGGCGCGGCTGCGATTCCGTCGTCGTTCGGCGTGGATACCGTCCTCGGCTGGTGGCTCACGGGTGCGTTCACCGCTTGCCCGCTCGGAACCCTGCTGACCTTCCTCCTCGCCTTTTGCATCTGCGCTCTCATCGCCTACTCGACCGCCCTCAACGCGAGGGCCGAGGACGGCGGCGTGCTCGGCGACGCCCACGTCAAGACGGGTCGCGAGGTCGTGAAGGGGTCCATGACCTGGGACGGCTCGACGATTCCATCGTCGCGCGGGTTCGTCTACGGTTTCACCAAATATCGCGGCAAACCCTGCTATCTCTACGAGCCGAAGAAGATGATTTTCGTATCAGGGGCCACTGGGTCAGGTAAGTCACGCTTCCTCTACCTCCCCTCAATCGACCTGCTCAGCTACGGCGACGCCTCCAACGGCTCCGAGCCCGCGACCCTCGTCGTCTCCGACGTGAAGAACGAACTCATAGAGCTCACGGGCGACGAGCTTGCCCGTCGCGGCTACCGCGTCCTGCTGCTCGACACGCAGCACCCCTATAGGGGACAGAGGTTCAACCCCCTCAAACAGGTGCTCGACCTCCATGCCGAGGAGCGCGACCAGGAGGCTGAGCAGGCAGCGGACGCCATCGCGGAACTCGTGGTGCAGGACGACGAGAGGGGCAAGGGTTCGCACTGGACGGCATCGGCCAGGGGCCTGCTCTCGGCCCTGGTCCTGCTGGTCTCCATGTCCGACGAGTGTCCCGAGGAATCAAAGCACCTCGCGACCGTCTGCGAGGTCCTGGACCGCGGTACCGAGGCAGAGGGCGACGACCCATCCGAGCCCCTGAAAGCCGTCTTCCGCTCGTTGCCAAGCGGACACCCCGCCAAGGGAAGGGCGTCCCAGTTCATATCCTCCGGCGGCAACGAGCTCAGGAGCATACTCTCGACGCTCAAGGTCGCCCTGCGCCCGTTCTCCTCCGCCCCGATCGCCTGGATGACCTCCGGCTCCGACATCGACCCGCACACGGTACTCACGGAGAAGAGCGCCGTCTTCCTCCACGTGCTCGACGAGGGCTCACCCTACAACTGCATCGCGGCGATATTCCTCTCGCAGCTCTGGGCTTCGGTCCAGGCGGTCGCGGACGTGAACGGCGGCAGGCTCCCCCGCCCCGTGCAGATACTCGGCGACGAGTGGGGCAACCTCCCCCGCGTCGAGTGCCTGCCCGCCCTCCTCAGTCTGGCGCGCAGCTACGGCGCGTTCTGGGTCGGCGCGACACAGGGCGTATCCCAGCTCAATAAGTATGGCGAGAGAGACGGCCGCAGGAAGATCCTCGCGAACTGCGGTGTGAAGATCGCCATGAAGCTCGCAGAGGAGGAGGATCGCCGGTACTTCACCGAGCTCATCGGCAAGACCACGCGCCACACGCAGGGCACGAGCAGCGGCAGGGCCGCGTCAGGCACGTCCTCCTCGACGTCCTACAGCGAGAGCGCAGACGACGTGATACACCCCTGGGAGTGGCGCGACATGGCCCCGGACCGGGACGGGATCATCGTCGTGAAGCACGCGGACAACGGTATGCCCGCATGTCGAGCCGGCGTCTTTCGCTCCCCCGTCACCGACTGCACCAACACGCCCACAAGGGAGCACTTCGACCTCGGGACCCCCGAGCACGAGGCGGAGAGGCGTCGCACGTACCAGCGGCGGCTCGATGCCTCCGCCACCGAGAAGATGCGCGAGGAGGCCCCCACCTGGTGCCCCGAATGGCCCGATCCCGAGAAGGGGACCGGGGACGCGGGCGACGGCAAGTTCAGTGGGCTCTCGCTCGATTAGGAGGCGACCATGACGGCGATAAAGCAGACGAGCGTCTGCAGTGAGAAGCACCTCGCGAGACTCAGGGATTACCTCTCCTGGGACCGCGACAAGGCGCTCGCCCACGGCACGCAGAACATCATCGACGATGACCGCTGGTTTCAGGAGATGGCAGACACGAGGGCGGCCATGGGTCACGACAGGCCCGGCAAGGCCGGTGCCAAGTGTACCTACATGCAGCACCAGATACTCGGGTTCCTCCCAGACGAGTGCGACCTCAACGGCGGGAAGATGACGCCGGAGCTGTGCATGCGCTATGCGAGGGAGTACGTGGCCGAGCGCTACCCCAACCAGGAAGTCGTGATGGTGCTGCACCGCGAGCGCTGCCGCGCGGACGCCACCGACCGCTACGCCGTGCACCTCGGCATCAACCGCAGTGATCTGGAAACCGGCCGAAGGCTCGACGAGGGCCCCGCCCGAAAGGCGGCGGCATCACGCGTGAAGACCGTCCGTACCCTGGACGAAAGGTACGGCCTCAGGCAGCTTGAGCGCGGCAAGGCCAACTCGCGCGTCCACGCGAGGCAACCCGGCAGGGCCGAGCGCGACATGGCCCGAAAGGGGCAGGCCGAGCGCTCGGAGAACGCCCGCGTCCGCGTCGCGGTCGCCCGCCGGATCGAGGAGGTCGGGCGCATGCGCGACTGTCCCGACCGGATGGGCGAGCTTGAGCGGCGGCTCAGGCGGGACGGCATCGAGCTCGCCAAGTCCAAGGGTGGGAGCCTCCAGTACCGCTTCCCCTCGAAGTCGCTCGGGGCCGTGAGGAAGGTCAACGGCGGAAGGCTCGGTTTCGCCGTCGACCGCTCGACCGGCATCACTGTCCGCTTCACGCTGCGCGGGATAGCGACGGCGATGCGGGCGTTCTGGGAGCTTGAGCGAAAGGCGTTGGAGAACCAGAACGGGCGCGACGACTGAGCGCTTGGGGCCGGGACGCAACAGGCGTCCCGGCCCCTTCTTTTGCCCTTCGGTGAGAGCGACCTCGGAGCGGTTCGCCGTCCCGCCGCAGGCGGGCAAGATGATTCCGTGCAACGGAATCCATATCTTGCCTGCACGGAGCGAGCCGGTTGCTGAGGCAACGCGAGCCCGGGCAGGTGAGCGCCGGTTGAGCCGACGCCGAGGAGACGCGACCCATGGGGAGCGTCGCACGACGGCGCTCGGCGACCCGGCGCGAGAGGCCCCGCCCGGCGACCACGGCGGAGCGATGGCGACTTCTGGAAGCCATCGAGCGAAGCCGTTCGGCGGGTGGGGCCGGCGTGAGCGTAGGCGGACGAAACGCGACCCTGGGGAGCGTTGCCAGGGAGCCGCAGCGAGAGCGACGCTGTGCGTCGCGGGGGTCCCGCCCATAAGCGGGACCCATCGGCCTCAAGGCCGATCGCTACGCGACAACCTCGAATCTCTACCGTTCGATAATTCCGATTGGAAGTAGTTTTCCTTTGCTCTATAGCCGGAGGTTAAACTGTTGGATATCTTTGTCGCGATTCAATTCGCACCAGCTCGTTATCAAAGGATTTCACATGGCCAGGAAAGAAGCCGCACTCGACCTTTGGGTTGCCGACAGGCTCACCGAGTGTGATATTGAGTTCACATCACAGGGGAGCAGCATCAAAGAAATCGACAACGCCCTCAAGGACGCATCCAAGCGCGGAACGGGAAACGCTGGCTATCCTGAATACGTTTCGAAAATTGGCCGCTTTGTTCTTGTCATCGAAGATAAGGCGAGCCAAAGCCGACATGAAAAGCTAACAGATTCTGGCATCCTTGACATGAGCACCGAGGCCGTTACCGATTATGCCGTCAACGGTGCCTATCACTACGCCTCGCACATCGCAAAGAAGAGCCCTTTCACTGAGGTCTTCGCCGTTGGTGTTTCAGGGGACTCCAAGCATCACACCATATCTCCCGTGTTCGTGAATGACCGAGAAGGCTACAAGAGGCTCCCAGACCTCGAATCGTTCACTTGGCTCTCACCGAGCAACATCGTTGAATACTACACACGGTATGTTCTTGACGAACCAACCGACGTCGAGAAGACCACCGAACAAATTCTCAAGGATGCGGCAGAGCTCCACGAATATCTTCGCACCTACGGCTCCATCAAGGACCAAGATAAGGCCCTCGTAGTGGCTGGCATCCTTCTCGCTTTGGATGAAATCGAATACGGCGGGTTCTCAATCGACTCCCTTACCGGCGACCAGACCGAGGGCATGCGCGACGGCGATAAGCTGATGAACGCCATTCGGGGAAGACTCACACGTTCCAACGTCGGACCAGATGTCAAGAAAAACAAGCTGCTTGCTGAGTTCGGCATCATACAGACAAGTTTCCGCCTGAACGAGGTCAACGATACCCTCGGGATGACCCCGTTGCACTATTACACGAACTTTCTTAACGAACACGTTTTCAAGAGCATCAAGTACCAGCAGACTTCAGAGGACTTCATAGGCCGCTTTTACGGCGAGTTTATGAGCTATTCCGGCGGGGATGGCCAAACGCTCGGCATCGTGCTCACACCAAAGCATATCTGCGACCTTATGTGTGAGCTCGTAGATGTTAAGCCCTCGGATACGGTGCTTGACCCAACATGCGGAACGGCGGGATTTCTCATCGCCGCCATGCATCGCATGCTTTCTTCTGCAACCAGCGAGCAGCAACGCAAAGACATTAAGAAAAAGCGCCTTCACGGCATCGAGCTCCAAAGCAATATGTTTGCAGTCGCGGCTGCAAACATGATTCTTAGGCGAGACGGAAACAGTAACCTCGAATGCTGCGATTTCCTCAAGCAAAACCCTGCCCAGATACAGCTCAAAGGGGCAACGGTCGGGCTGATGAATCCTCCATACAGCCAAGGAACCAAAGCGGATCCAAGCCAATACGAGCTATCTTTTGTGGAACGTCTTCTCGACTCTCTCACAATAGGTGCGAGAGCGGCGGTCATCGTTCCGCAATCATCCATGACCGGAAAAAGCAAAGCCGAGAAGGAGTTCAAGGTCTCCATCCTCAAGCATCACACCCTCGAAGGCGTTATTACGTGCAACACCGATACATTCTATGGGGTCGGAACGAATCCCGTCATAGCCGTGTTCACCGCCGGCGAGCCACATGACCCTGAAAAGGAATGCCGTTTCATCGACTTTAGGGATGATGGTTATGAGGTAAGGGCGCACGTCGGCCTGGTCGAAGGCGACTCTGCAAAGGACAGAAAGCAGCATCTTCTTGACGTTTGGAACGGCCGCGAAGACGCCCCATCGAAATTCTGCGTCAGCTCGACCGTCAAGCCAGATGACGAGTGGCTGCACAGCTTCTATTACTTCAACGATGAGATACCTACCGAAGAGGATTTCGAGAAGGCAATAGCCGATTATCTAACATTCCAGCTAGACATGGTTTCTCATGGTCGTAGCTATCTCTTCGAGGAGGGCCCCGATGCTCGATTTGAATAACAGGGATTGGGCACCCTTTAAAATCTCGGATTTATTTCAACCGGCTCGCGGCACCGAAAAAAACATGACCTCTCTTCAGGTCGGAGACGTTCCACTTATTTCCGCTCGGAACTGCGACAACGGCGTAAAGGCTTTTGTCTCTATCCCAAATGAAAGACTTCATCGTGGCCACGCCATCACTCTAAACAACGACGGCGATGGCGGAGCGGGTCTCGCATACTACCAACCAATGGAATTCGCTCTCGACACCCACGTAACGGACTTAAGGCCAAGAGACTCAATCGGAAACCTCTCAAGATATGCCATGCAATTCGTGGCCGCATCCATTTCTAAACAGCGAACGCTATTCGGCCACGGAAGGTCGATCAGCCTAAAACGGCTCAATTTGCTACGAGTAATGCTTCCCATCGATGAGTCCAGCAATCCCGATTGGCAGTTCATGGAGGATTACATCCGTGAGCGAGAAGCCATTCAAGTCCAGCGCTGCCGCGAATTCCTGATAAAGCGCATCGTCTCCATCGAGAGAGAGAGAGAGTAAATAACCCCGAGATCGACCACTCCTCACTGCACGAAAGAGATTGGAAATCGTACTCAATCAGCCAAATATTCGACATTCGTTCCGGGAGGCGCTTGGAATCTCGTAACCGAAAGTATGGAAGACGACCGTTTATTGGGGCGCTTGACAATAGCAACGGGATTGCCGGTTTTACGGCTGATAAGAATTCGTCGCTCGACAACAATGTCCTTGGCGTGAACTATAACGGTAATGGCGTCTGCCTTGGGTTCTACCACCCCTATGAGTGCATTTTCTCCGATGACGTTAAACGCTTTCACGTCAAGAACAACAAGGGCAACGAGTTTATCTACCTCTTCCTAAAAGTCGCCATCCAGCAGCAAAAGAGCAAGTTTGGCTATCTGTACAAGTTCAATGCTACAAGGATGGCACGCCAGACAATTATGCTTCCCTCTGTAAACGGTGGCGAGCCAGACTTCACTTTCATGGAATTATTTGGAATGTCAATTACTCTCCAGCTGCTTCTGAAGCAACTGGCCTACTTAGAAAAAATGCCTGCCTAGCAGAAGGGCGAGTTTTCAACGGTCCTCGGTGTCGGAGGGTCCCAAGCGTAACCCGGAGACACCGGGGGCTGTTGGAAACTCGCCCTTCTCGCAGCAACGTCACCCTAGGTTTTCAACGCTTTCCATAGGCGGAGGGCTTCTTATAAGCCCGCAGACTGTGGAAAGGGTTGAAAACCGGATATTTGGGCGAAATATCGGAGTGAAATATGTAGGCGAGCTGTTTTCCTCATAGAACTTTCTTTCACCCCTTTTTCACCCCTCTATCGTCTATTTAGGCCTATCTATACAGAAGCAGGTCAGACGATTTATACCGTCTGACCTGCAATTTCTTCTGGTGCCCCCGGTGCGATTCGAACGCACGACACCCGCTTTAGGAGAGCGGTGCTCTATCCCCTGAGCTACGGAGGCATGTTGTACTAGTGTAGCAGATTTACGCCGTTGTAATACAGCGTATAGCCACTCTTCGAAGTTGCGGTGGAACAGCCCTCCGGAAAGTGTGTCCCACTATCCAGGCAAATTCTGGGTCAAACTTTCCCAATGGGACCTCGCTGGAAACTGTGTCCCAGAATTTCGGCTCGAAACGGGACACGGTTTCCCAAACGACCCCGTTCCGGAAACTACATCCCGGAATCGGCGCGGGACTGCGGACAAAAAGTTGGACCGTTGAGGTCCGGAACGGAGTCCGCATGGCATACAGTAGGAGAATGGTGGAGAGGGCCAGGGCGCTTCGCGGCGCCGGGCTCACCGTCATGGAGATAACCGAGATACTCGGCGGGCCCGGCAAGACGTCCGTCTGGCGCTGGATCAGGGACGTGCGCAAGCCCGCGGGAAGGGCCGGTGGAGGAATGAACCTGCCGCGACTCGTCGGGGACGGCCCCGACTACCCCGACATCGACCCGGAGGACAAGGACGCCCTGATCGAGCGGCTCAGGCTCGAGAACGCGGTGCTGAGGGCGGTGCAGGACGTTTTAAAAGCCGAGAGCCTCGACGGGATGTCGAACAGGGAGAAGACCCTGGTGATAGACCGCCTGAGGCCTGCGGGGAAGTGGTCCTTGAGAGAACTCACCGGCTTCTTGAGGATATCGAGGAGCTCCTATGACTACCAGCGCCGCGCGATCGCCAGGCCGGACCGCCTGGCGCCGCTGAGGGACGTCGTGCGGCGGGTGTTCCTGGAGGACGGCGACGGCGCGCGCGGCTACCGGTTCGTGGTGCGCAGGCTCCGCGAGCTCGACGACCCCGTGCGCGTCTCCGAGAAGGTCGTCCGGCGCATCATGCGCGAGGAGGGGCTCGTCCCGAGGTGGATGAGGAGGAGGGCCGGCGCCTACAGCTCCTACGGCGGCGAGGTGACCCCCGCCCCGCCGAACCTCGTGCGCCGCGACTTCCGCTCGGCCCTGCCGAACTTCCTGTGGCTCACCGACATAACCGAGTTCAGGCTGCCGACGGGCCGCAAGGTTTACCTGTCCGCCATCAGGGACTGCTTCGACTCCTCGGTCGTCGCCTGGCGGGCGGGCGAGCACCCGGACGCCGACCTCGCGAACTCGACGCTGTCGGACGCGTGCTCCCGGCTGGCGCCCGGCGAGCGCCCCGTGATCCACTCCGACCGCGGCGTGCACTACCGCTGGCCGGGCTGGATATCGATATGCGAGCGGAACGGCCTGGTCAGGAGCATGTCGGCCAAGGGCTGCAGCCCGGACAACGCCGCGATGGAGGGCTTCTTCGGCCTGCTCAAGAAGGAGTTCTTCCACGGGAGGGACTGGTCCGGCTGGTCGCCCGGGGAGTTCATCGAGGCCCTCGGCGCGTGGATAGGGCGCTTCAACTCCGAGCGGGCAAGCGACGCGCTCGGTGGCGCGACGCCGGACGACTACCGGTCGTCGCTGGGGGATTGGAGTGGGTATGATGAATTGGACACCTAGTTAAGAGCGAAAGGTGTTCAAGATGACCCAAAGAAGAAAGCGATACGACAGGCAGTTCAAGGTCTCGGCGGCAAAGGTGGTCCTGTCCGGGGAAATGACGGTCAAAGGCCTATCGGAGGAACTCGGCATAAAGGATTCGACGCTGAGAAGATGGGCCCGCGAATACGAGGAGATGGGAGA
>NZ_CABWIF010000014.1:0-34322 GCF_902501475.1 Collinsella aerofaciens
GCCTCCCAACCTCGTTGCGGCGCGGCTGCGCCTATGGCACTTCAACATCATTGTCGCAGCCCCGACCCGCGGTCACGAGCGGGGGCTCCTATCTTTTTAGTGCCCTCGGATTGGGTCATAGTGTCTGTCGGTACCAAAACATCGGCGTTACCTTTGTTGTTGGTAATGACTTAGTCGTTGGGGACGTTCTTAAACGACTATGACCCCTTTGCATCAGTTTCTGTCGAGTCGGTGCTTCTTGCGGGTTGCCCGTATAATGGTTTGCGTATGAACCGCAACCAAGGAGTTCCAGTTTATGGACCAGAGCCTTTTTAAATTCGACCTGATCGCCGAGGACCCGACGACGCATGCGCGTGCCGGCGTGCTGCACACCCCGCACGGCGACATCGAGACACCGATCTTCATGCCCGTGGGCACCAAGGCAAACGTCAAGGGCATTCCTACCGAGACCGTCAAACAGCTCGGCGCCCAGATCGTGCTTGCCAATACCTATCACCTGTCCATGCGCCCCGGCGAGGATACCATCGCCGAGCTGGGCGGACTGCATAAGTTCATGAACTGGCACGGCCCCATCCTCACCGACTCGGGCGGATTCCAGGTCTTTAGCCATAACGACGCCGTCAAGCTCACCGACGAGGGCGTGCGCTTTATCGTCAATGACTACGACGGCCGCCACGTGTTCTGGACGCCCGAGGACAACATGGAAATCGCCATGAAGCTCGGCTCCGACATCTGCATGCAGCTCGACCAGTGCCCCGGCTATCCTGCCACGCGCGCCTACGTTGAGCGCGCGGTTGAGCTGTCGAGCATGTGGGCCGAGCGCTGCTATAAAGCTCACACCCGCGATGACCAGGCACTCTTTGGCATTGTTCAGGGCGGCATGCATCTGGACCTGCGCCTGCGCTCGCTGCGCCATCTGGAGGAGTGCGGCGACTTCCCGGGCTACGGCATTGGCGGCTACTCGGTGGGCGAGGACCACGAGACCATGTTCGAGACCCTGGCACCGCTCGTAAGCGAGTACATGCCCAAGCACAAGCCGCGCTACCTGATGGGCGTCGGCAACCCCACCACCCTCGTGCGCGGTGTGGGCGTGGGTATCGACATGTTCGACTGCGTGCTGCCGACGCGCACGGGCCGCATGGGTACGGCGTTCTCCAGCGAGGGTCGCCTCAACTTCCGCAACGCTCGCTTTGCGCACGACGATGGTCCCATCGATCCCACCTGCACCTGCCCGGTGTGCACGGGCGGCTACAGCCGCGCGCTCATTCGCCACATGGTCACGCAGAAGGAGATGCTCGGCGGCATTCTGCTGTCGATGCACAACATCTACTACTTGCTCAACCTTATGCAGCGTGCTCGCCAGGCCATTATCGAGGGTCGTTACGGCGCGTTCGTGAGTGACTGGATGAACAGCCCTGCGGCGGTGGATTACTAAGGGCGGCGCGGGCGCTTGCAGGGCGCGGGCAACGGCAAGGGGCGAGCGCCGGCCGGTCGTCGCGTTCGCTAACACTGTCTGCGCGACCGCTGACCGATGCCTTGCAAGCGCATGATGCATCGTGGGTACCATACCGAATAGTTGATGTTCGGGCGGGTGTTTGACGCATGGCGTCGACCCCGCCCGTTTTCTTTTTCTCGATAGGAGTACCCATGATTAAGAACGAGAATGTCGAGGGCGAGCCTGCCTACGACGAGACGTACCGCCGCGGCCCCGTGGTCATGCGCGGCCCGATGATTCCTAAGGACAATACGTACGCTAACCTGCTGGCGCCCGAGGAGTCGACCGACTGGTTGCATGCCGATCCGTGGCGCGTACTGCGCATCCAGGCCGAGTTTGTCGACGGTTTTGGCGCGCTTGCCGAGCTCGGACCTGCGGTGACCATCTTCGGTAGCGCCCGCACGCCCAAGACCGATACGCTCTACAAGGCGGCGCGCACCGTCGGGCGTAAGATTGCCCAGCGCGGCGTGGCGGTTATCACCGGTGGCGGCCCCGGCATCATGGAAGCGGCCAACAAGGGAGCGGCGAGCGTCAATGGTAAGTCAGTTGGCCTGGGCATTGAATTGCCGCACGAGCAGGGGCTCAACAAATACGTGAACCTCGGCATGGACTTCCGTTACTTCTTTGTGCGCAAGACCATGTTCGTCAAATACAGCTCGGGCGCTATTGTGTTTCCCGGCGGGTTTGGCACGCTCGACGAGATGTTCGAGGTGCTCACGCTGGTGCAAACGCACAAGGTCAAGCGTATGCCGCTCGTTTTGGTGGGCACCGAGTACTGGCAGGGCCTGTTCGACTGGCTCAACGGCCCGGTGATGGACGCCGGCATGATCAGCCCGCTCGATCCCGAGCTCGTGCACATCACCGACGACCTCAACGAAGCCGTCGACATCGCCCTGAGCGGGCTGATGTAGATCAATCGTGCCCACGCGACATGAATACGCATGGCAATCTGATGTTATCTAACATCAGATTGCCATTTATATTGGGTATACTGATGCAAAAGACGAGGCGAGGAGGTCGCATATGTCTACTGCAACGGTTAAGCCTACGACGGTTCGCATCGAAGAGGGGCTCAAGGAACAGGCGACTGAGTTCTTGGATTCGGTCGGCCTCAGCCTCAATTCCTATCTCAATCTTGCCGTTCGGCAGCTTGTAAATCAGCGAAAGATTCCTTTTGAGATTGTAGGAAGGGCGGAGGTGCCCAACGAGGCGACGAGGCGCGCCATGGTGATTGCCGAGGCTCATGAGTTGGGGATTTTGCCGGACGATAGCCTGTCATTCAATAACGCTGATGAGCTTATGTCATTCCTCGATGAGGAATAGCGATGTTCGAGATTAAAGTCGAGGCTCAATTTAAGGTGGACTACAAACGAACGATGCGCATGCATCCGCAGCTAAAAAGTGAGTTTAAAGCGGCGGTTGCAGAGCTTGTGGCTCATGGGTCACTTCCGGCGGAGTATGGCGCCCACGAGCTCTCAAACCCGGGCGGAAACTACAACGGCCACATCGATTTCCACCTATCCGATGGCTTGGTCGATGTGGTCGTTCTTTATCTTCCCCATAAGACTAACCCAGTGATTAGGCTGGTGAGAATGGGCACTCATCAGGAGCTGTTTCAGGGTCCGCTGGGCTGATCGCCGATTTCCAAGTTGCGGTGGAATAGGGATTGATTGACAGCTAATAAGCCAAAAACGGTCCCTATTTCACCGCAACTGATGTGGGCGTCCCTAGTGGATGGGCTGGTAGCGGGGGCAGTAGCTGATGGCTATGGCATCGACGCCTACATGGGTGGCGATGGTGCAGCCGATGGGGCCGGTGCCGGCGTCTACATAGTCTTGGCCTGCGAGCGCTTGGCTGACGAGCTCCTGCTCCTCGGCGGCGCCGGTCGTGAGCACGCGCACGCTGGAGCCCGGATGCTCGGCCAAAAATGCGAGGCAATCGGCCATGGTGTTGGTAACGATGCGTTTGGCACCGCGGCCCTTTTTTATGGCCTTGATCTCGCCCGATTTCCACTCCGGCGAAACGGCCAGGCGAATGTTGAGCATTTGCGTGAGCTGGCCGGCGAGCTTGGGCGCGCGGCCGTTCTTAACGAGATTCTCGAGCGTGCGGGGAATCAGCAGCAGGTGGGCGTCGGGCAGCGTCGCGCGGATCTGCGCCTCGGTCTCGTCCAGGCTGCGGCCGTCCTCGCGCATGGCCAGCGCGTACTCCACCAGCAGGCCCTCGGCGCCCGAGCCGGTGCGCGAGTCGATGCAGCGCACGTCGAGCTCGTGCGTTTCGGCCGTCAGGCTGGCGTTGGCATAGCAGGCGGACCACTCGCTGCACAGCGAGATAAAGATGGCGCTATCGTGACCGTCGGCGCGCACGCGGTCAAAGAGTTCCTTGAACTCGCCGGCACTCGGCTGCGAGGTGTGCGGCAGCTGCTCGGAGCCGGCCATGCGCGCGACGTACTCCTGGGCGGTAATCTGCACCTGGTCGAGCAGGTCCTCGCCCTCGATAATCACATGCAGCGGAATCACGTAAATGCCGAGCTCTTGGGCGCGGGCGGGGGAGATGTCCGACGTGGAGTCGGTTATGATGGCAAAAGACATAATTGCACCTTTCGTTGGGGCGCGACGGCGCCGCCTTCTGAGAGCAAAGTGCGACAAGTATAGTGGAGTTGCTCTACATTGCTAGGTTAAATTGTTGAATAGTCAACAGTTTGAAGTGTCGGTGTGGAAATCGTCAACTGGGGAAGAGGGATGCCGATGGAGGCGCTGGAGATATGCAAGCGGCCGGTCGTGCTGTTTGATTTTGATGGCACGGTGGCCGATACGGGTCGGGCGGTGATGACCTCGACGCGCAAGACGCTGGCTGCACGCGGGTTTTCGGAGGCGCAGATGGGTGACCTGCGTCGCATGATCGGGCCGCCCCTGTGGAAGAGTTTTCACGACTTTTATGGCTTCTCCCGCGAGGAGTCGCTTGTGGTGGCCGACGAGTACCGCGCCTTTTTTGACGAGCTGGGACCGGAGGAGTATCCCGTGTTCGACGGGATCCCCGAGCTGCTGGATGGGTTGGTCGCCCAGGGCAAGCGCTTGGCCGTGGCGACGTCGCGCATGGAGGCAAAGTGCGTTGACATGGTGGGTGAACTGGGGCTTTCTCAGTTTGAGGTCGTGGTTGGCATGAATCCGCCGCAGGGCCGCGAGACCAAGGCGGATTCGGTCCGCGATGCGCTGGCGGCCCTGGGCGCGACCGCGGACGAGGCCGTGATGATTGGCGACCGCTTTAACGACGTCGAGGGCGCGCACGCGATGGGCGTGCCGTGCATTGGCATCTATTCGGGTGCGGCGGCGCCGGGGGAGCACGAGGCTGCGGGCGCCGATGCGGTGGTGCACTCGGTGGCCGAGCTTGCTAAACTTTTCGCTATATAAGTATTTGATGTGAGGGGCGGGCGTACCCGTCGCTCATTGGTAAGGAGGTCGTCCATGAATCAGGTGGAGCAGAGCGTTACCGAGTATGTCGACGAGGTCTGGGAGGACGTCGTCGCCGATATCGAGCAGCTGGTGAGTTATCCGTCCGTAGCCGTTGCTGCCGATGCGGAGCCTAGCGCGCCGTTTGGCCGCCCGGTTCGTGATGCGCTCGATTGCGCGCTCGGCATTGCGCAAAAGCTCGGCTACCAGACGAGCGACGACGAGGGCTATGTGGGCATTGCCGATATCCCGGGTCGCGGCGACAAGCAGCTCGCGACCATCTGCCACGTGGACGTGGTGCCCGCCGGCCCCGGCTGGAACACCGACCCGTTTGCGATGGAGCGTCGCGAGGGCTGGCTGCTCGGCCGTGGCGTGATTGATGACAAGGGTCCGGCGGTGTTGTCGCTCTACGCCGGTGCCTACCTGCTCAAGCACGGCATTGTGCCGCGCTATACCTTCCGCGCGCTGCTGGGCTGCGATGAGGAAGTGGGCATGTCCGACGTTCACCATTATCTGGAGAATCACGCAGACCCCGACTTTTTGTTTACGCCCGATGCCGAGTTCCCGGTCTGCAATGCCGAGAAGGGCCAGTTTGGGGCGACGTTTGTGAGCCCCAAGATCGACGGCGGGCGCATCGTGTCGTGGAGCGGCTCCGAGGCGAGCAATGCCATTCCGTCGCAGTCCATCTGCGAGCTTGCGATTGCCGCCGATGAGCTGCCGGCGCCCGTTGAGAACGCCGACCGCCTGGAGATCACGGCGCTTGATAACGGGCATGCGCAGATTTTCGCCCACGGTATTGGCGGCCACGCTTCGATGCCTGAGGGCACCATCAACGCCGTCGGCCTGATCGTGTCGTATCTGCGCGAGGCCGAGGACGCGTTTGGTGCACGCGACGAGCGCCTGCTGACGCCTGCCGAGCACGAGTTCGTCAAGTTCCTGGCCTTTGTGCACGCGGATGCCTATGGCCGCGGCCTAGGTATCGATGCGACGAGTCCGGCGTTTGGCCCGCTTACCTGCAACGCTGGCGTCATCCGCGTGGCGGATGGCCATATTGAGCAGGTCATCGACGTGCGCTTCCCCGATAGCACCAGTGCCGATACCATCCGCGAGCAGCTCGACCCGCTCGTGGGCCGTTTTGGCGTGACGTGTCAGCTGGGTCGCGCTAAGGTGCCGTTCTCGGTGTCTGCCGACGATCCGGCCGTGAAGGCGCTTATTGATACCTATAACGAGTTTACGGGCAAGCATGCTGAGCCCTTTGCCATGGGCGGCGGCACGTATGCGCGCAATTTTGCCCGCGCCGTGTCGTTTGGCCCCGAGGAGACTGGCCTGGAGTTGCCCGCATGGGGCGGCCAGATGCACGGCCCCAACGAGTGTGCCAGCGAAGAACAGCTCAAGCAGGCGCTCAAGATTTACATCGTGGCGATCCTTCGTCTCAACGAACTGGAGCTGTAGGGCTTCCCCAGGCACCCGACCTTGCCCCTCAAACCGTCGCTTGCGTACCAAAGTACGCGGCGCTCCTCTTTCGGGGCAATCTCGGGCACCTGGGAAACCCCTATATCCTGCTTGGATACAAACTTGCATTACGAGCCCGGTGCTTCGGCCCGGGCTTTTTCTGTTGCGGTGGGGTAGTCATTGGGGACGTTCCTTTGGTGTAAAAGGTGCGCCATGTTCGGCGCTGGATTGTTATCCGTTTGTAAAGGCTGGACAGAGCTTGCGGTAAGGGTCTATCAGATGCCCGTAAAAAACCGCAGTTGGCGCGGGCGCTGCCCGGTCGGGGTCGTATCTTTCCAAACAGCAAAGCGGGCAGGGTGCCCGCGAGTCGCATGTATGAAAGGAAGATCATGCTCGATCAGGCTTATTCTCGTCGTCAGTTCCTCGGCCTCGCTGGTGGTCTTGTCAGCATCGTCGGTCTCGGTCTCGTTGGCTGCGGCGGCTCCGGCGCATCCGACGCCGCCGACAAGGGTAGCGCCGCTGCTGCCGAGTCCGTCTCCGGCGAGGTGACCTACGACGGTGCCTCTTCGTTCCAGGCTCTCGTCGAGGCCGCTGCCGAGAAGTTCATGGATGCCAACCCGGACGTCTCCGTCTCCGGCTCGGGCAACGGTTCGGGCAAGGGCCTGACCGCTGTCGCCGCCGGCACCGTTACCATCGGTAACTCCGACGTCTTCGCCGAGACCAAGCTCGAGGCCGACCAGGTCAAGAACCTCGTCGACCACGAGGTTGCTGTCGTGGGCATGGGTCCTGTTGTCTCCAAGAACGTCAAGGTCGACGACCTGTCCCTCGAGCAGCTCAAGGGTATCTTCTCCGGTCAGATTACCAACTGGAAGGAGGTCGGCGGCGACGACGCCACCATCGTCGTCCTCAACCGCAAGGCCGGCTCCGGTACCCGCGCCACCTTCGAGGCCGCCGTCTTTGGCGACGAGACCGTCGACTTTAAGGGCGATGCCGAGCTCGACAAGTCCGGCGACGTCCAGACTCAGATGGGCAGCACCGACAACGCCATCTCCTACCTCGATTTCTCGCACTTCGATGACTCCAAGTTCAACGCCATTAAGGTCGAGGGCGTGGAGCCCAAGAGTGCAAACGTCACCGACGACTCCTTCAAGATCTGGGCTACCGAGCACATGTACTGCGCAAAGGACGCCGACGACGCCACCAAGGCCTTCCTGGAGTTCATGCTTTCCGGCGACGTCCAGGGCAAGCTTGTCGAGGAGCAGGGCTTCATCCCCGTCTCTGCCATGAAGGTCGTCAAGGACGCCAGCGGCAAGGTCTCTGCTAAATAAGTAACCGCCCCGGAAAGGTTTGCAATGGCAAAACAGCTGCCAAAGCGCGACCTTGAGAACGTGGGCCTGGGCGTCACGGGCGCATGCGTTGCGCTCGTGACGCTTGTCGTTGCCGCGCTCATCTTTATGGTCGCCCAAAAGGGCCTCTCGGCTTTTCTCAAGGACGGCGTTTCGGTCGTCGAGTTCTTCACCGGCACCAAGTGGGACCTGGCCAACACGGCCAAAACGGCCTGCCTTATACCGGCGCCCTGCCCTTGATCGTCACCTCCTTTGCGGTCATGGTGCTCTCCACGCTCATCGCGCTGCCCATCGCCATCGGCTCTGCCATCTTTGCGGTCGAGATCCAACCCAAATTTGGCTCCAAGATCTTTCAGCCGCTTATTGAGCTTTTGACCGGCATTCCCTCGGTCGTCTTTGGCCTGATCGGCTTTCATGTGGTCGTCGGTCTTATGAAGAGCGTTTTCCACGTGAGCACGGGCCTGGGCATCCTGCCCGGCGCCATCGTGCTGGCCGTCATGATCCTGCCGACCATGACCACCCTTTCGGTCGATGGCCTGCGCGCCGTGCCCGACAGCTACCGTCAGGGCTCGCTCGCGCTGGGCTACACCCGCTGGCAGACCATCTGGCACGTGGTGCTCAAATCCGCCATGCCGTCGCTCATGACCGCAGTCATCCTTGGCATGACCCGCGCCTTTGGCGAGACGCTCGCCGTGCGCATGGTTATCGGCGGCATCGAGGCCATGCCGACGTCGCTGCTGTCGCCGGCGTCCACCATCACCACCACGCTCACCACGTCTATGGCGGTCTATGCCGAGGGCTCGGCCCAGGACGATGTTCTGTGGGCGCTCGGTCTGCTGCTGATGGGCATGAGCCTCATCTTCATCCTGATCATCCACCTTATCGGCCGCAAGGGGGCGAAGGCTCGTGGCTAGCACGCGCATCCATATCGACGAGGCGAGACTCGGGCGCGTCCAAAAACAGGACCGCATCGCCACGGGCGTGCTGACGGCAATCGCCGCCATCGTCATGCTCATCGTCGTCTCCATGGTGGCCTATATCCTGTTCGAGGGGGTCTCGACGCTGTTCCAGCCGGGCTTTCTCACGCAGCCGTCGCGCGCCAACGGAACCCAGGGCGGCGTGCTCTATCAGCTGTTCGACTCGTTCTATCTGCTGCTGATCACCCTAGCCATCTCGGTGCCCATTAGTCTGGGCGGCGCGGTCTTTCTGGTTGAGTACGCGCCGAATGGGCCCATCCGCGACATCGCCTCCACCGCCATCGAGACGTTGTCCTCGCTGCCTTCCATCGTCGTGGGCATGTTCGGCTTCCTGGTGTTCTCGGTACAGCTGGGCTGGAAGTACTCCATCATCTCCGGCGCCGTCGCGCTCACCATGTTCAACATTCCCATCCTGGTGCGCGTGATCCAGCAGGCGCTCGAGGACGTGCCGCAGGCCCAGCGCGATGCGTGCCTGGCCATGGGCCTCACTCGCTGGGAGGCTACGCTGCACATCCTGATCCCCGAGGCCATGCCCGCCATCGTGACCGGCATCGTGCTTTCGGCCGGCCGCGTGTTTGGCGAGGCCGCAGCACTGCTCTTTACCTCGGGTATGAGCTCGCCGGTGCGTCTGAACTTCTTGAGCTTTAACCTGTCGAGCCCCACCTGCGCTTGGAACGTGTTCCGTCCCGGCGAGTCGCTCGCCGTGCACATCTACAAGATCTATGGCGAGGGCAGCCCCGAGGCCCAGCAGATCGTCTGGGGCACCGCTGCACTGCTGATGATTTGCGTGCTGCTGTTTAACGTAATCGCCCGCATTGTGGGCAAGCAACTGGCAAGGAAGATGACGGCCGAATGAGCGAGATGAAAGCAACGCCCGCAACCGAAGCGGCATCGTCCGAGACCCAGGACTTCCTGTCGAGCGTGGGGGAGAGCGAGAGGCGCGTGCGCGTAAGCGGCAAGGCCGTGAACGACGAGGTCGTGCTCTCCACCAAGGACGTCAACGTGTACTATGACGACCACCATGCACTGCACAATACGTCGCTCGACTTCCACAAGGGCGAGATCACGGCGCTCATTGGGCCTTCGGGCTGCGGTAAGTCGACCTTCTTGCGTAGCCTCAACCTTATGAATCGCGAGATTCGCGGCTGCCGCGTGGAGGGCGAGATCAACTATCGCGGGCGCAACGTGAACACCAAGACCGAAAACACCTACGAGCTGCGCCGTTCCATTGGCATGGTGTTCCAGCAGCCCAACCCGTTCCGCAAGTCCATTCGCGACAACATCACGTTTGCGCCCAAGCGCCACGGCATCACCGACCGTGACGAGCTCGACCGCATGGTCGAGGAAAGCTTACGCGGCGCGGCGCTGTGGGACGAGGTCAAAGACAAGCTCGATAAGAGCGCCTATGCGCTTTCGGGCGGTCAGCAGCAGCGTCTGTGCATCGCGCGCACGCTGGCGCTCAACCCCGACGTGATTCTGTTCGACGAGCCCTGCTCGGCGCTCGACCCCATCTCGACGCTGGCGATCGAGGACCTCATGTCATCGATCGTGGCCGACCGCGCCATCGTTATCGTGACGCACAACATGGAGCAGGCGTCGCGCGTGTCCAACCGCACGGCGTTCTTCTACATGGGCGATATGGTCGAGTACGACGAGACTGACGAGATTTTCCAACGGCCCAAGGATAAGCGGCTGAATGATTACCTCACCGGCATGTTCTCCTAGTCCGGGACATGCTTGAGGCCTGCAGCGGCCACGGTTGCCGCAGGACTGATTGGAGAGGCGGGTCATCTCTTGCGGGAGATGGCCCGCCTTTTGCTCTGCGACCGAAACGACCACCACAAAGGGGACAGGCGCCTTCGTGGTGGTTTGGGGTGGGGCTCGCTGCTATCATGGACAACGTTGAATTTCTACGAAGGAGCAGGGCATATGGCGATTCTTTTGGGATGCGATTCCGTCAGCCTAGAGTTTCCCACCAAGCATATTTTCGATAGCGTTACGCTCGGCGTGGGCGAGGGCGACCGTATTGGTATTGTCGGTAAAAACGGCGACGGTAAGTCGACGCTGCTGAGCGTGCTCGCCGGCACGTTGGAGCCCGACGACGGCCGCGTGACGCACCGCCGCGACACGACGATTGGATTGCTCGGCCAAAAGGATAACCTGGTCGATACCGACACCGTGCATCATGCCGTCGTCGGTGACACGCCCGAATACGAGTGGGCCTCGAGCCCGCGTACGCGCCAGATTCTGGCCGGCCTTATTAGCGATGTGCCCTGGGAGGGTACGGTGGGCGAGCTTTCGGGCGGCCAGCGCCGTCGCGTGGACCTCGCGCGCCTGCTGATCGGCGACTACGACGTGCTCATGCTCGACGAGCCCACCAACCACCTGGACATGCGCACCATCAACTGGCTCGCGCGTCACTTAAAGGCCCGTTGGCAGCGCGGCCAGGGCGCGATGCTCGTGGTCACGCACGACCGCTGGTTCTTGGACGAGGTCTGTACCAGTATGTGGGAGGTCCACGACGGCCAGGTCGATCCCTTCGAGGGCGGTTACTCCGCATATATCCTGCAGCGCGTGGAGCGCGACCGCATGGCCGCAGTTACCGAGGAGCGCCGTCGCAACATGGCACGCAAGGAGCTCGCGTGGCTGAGCCGCGGCGCCCAGGCGCGTTCCACCAAGCCCAAGTTTCGCGTTGATGCCGCTCGCGAGCTGATCGCCGACGTGCCGCCCATGCGTGACGAGCTGGAGCTCAAGCGCCTCGCCGTGAGCCGCCTAGGCAAGCAGGTTATCGACGTGGTCGACGTGGACGCCGGCTATGCGGATGCCGGCGGCGCGCCCAAGCAGGTGCTCTCCGATGTGACCTGGCTCATTGGTGCGGGCGACCGCTATGGTCTTTTGGGTGAGAATGGCGCTGGCAAGTCGACGCTGCTTGATGTGATCCAGGGTAAAATTGCGCCCACGCGCGGCCGCGTGAAGATTGGCCAGACGGTACGCTTTGGCGTGCTGTCGCAGCAGCTCGAGGAGCTCGAGCCCTACATGGGCGACACGATCCGCGAGGTGCTCAGCAACTATAAGAAGTACTACGTCATCGACGGCAAGGAGACTTCGCCCGAGAAGCTCTGCGAGCGCCTGGGCTTTACGACGCAGCAGCTCTGGAGCCGCATCGGCGATCTTTCGGGCGGCCAGCGCCGTCGTCTGTCGCTGCTGCTGACGATCCTGGACGAGCCCAACGTGCTCATCCTGGACGAGCCGGGCAACGACCTGGATACCGACATGCTCGCGATTGTCGAGGATCTGCTGGACGGCTGGCCCGGCACGCTGATCCTGGTGACGCACGACCGCTTCTTGATGGAGCGCGTGACCGACCAGCAGTGGGCGCTGCTCGACGGCCACCTGACGCATATGCCCGGCGGCGTGGACCAGTACCTGCGCCTGTGCAACGCTACCGCCGAGGGCGAGCCCGTGGGCGCGCCGAGCGCCAAGACCGGCACGTTTGACACCGGTGCCGCGGCGGCTGCGGCCGAAAAGCCTAAGGCAAGCGGTCAGCCCAATGGCCTTTCCAACGCCGAGCGCCAGAAGCTTCGCCGTGAGGTGAGCTCGCTCGAGCGCAAGATGGAGACGCAGCGCGCCCGCGTTGAGGAGGCCGAGGCAGCAATGGCCCAGGTCGATCCCACCAACTATACGGTGCTCGGCGAGCAGCAGGCAAAGATCGACGAGGCTCACGCTGCCATGGACGAGCTGGAGATGGCGTGGCTCGAGGCGAGCGAAAAGCTCGAGGGCGAGGAGTAGGCGAGAATGATCAAAGCCGCGTTTTTCGATATCGACGGCACGCTGCTGAGTTTTAAGACCCACCGGATTCCGGCGTCGGCGCAGCAGGTGCTCGACAGCTTTCGCGAGCAGGGGATTGCGTGCGTGATCGCCACGGGCCGTCCGACCTACCAGATGCCGGACTGGCTGTTCGACCTGGGCTGGGATGCGTACATTACGCTTTCGGGCCAGCACTGCTTTGATGCCGAGGGGGTTTACCGCAGCTGCCCGATCGATCCGGACGACGTCGCGGTGATTGTGGACCAGGTGGCGCAGGGGCGCTACGACTCGCTGTGCATGCAGGGCGAGAACTCGTTTGTGAACCGTCTGTCCGAGCGCGTGGTGACGGCTGGCAGCAACGCGGGAATCGTCTACCACGAGGAGCCGTTTGAGCATGCCTTTGACGCGCCGGTCTATCAGTTCTGCGCCTTCGTGGACCCTGCCGACGAACATATCGTGACCGACGCTGTGTCGCATTCGCTCACCACGCGCTGGTGCGACCTGTTCTGCGACATTATTCCCGCTAACGGCGGCAAGGACCTGGGCGTGGCGGCGACGCTCGAGCGGCTTGGTATCGACGCGAGCGAGGCGATTGCCTTTGGCGACGGCGAGAACGACCTGTCGATGTTCTCGGCCGTGGGCACAAGTGTGGCCATGGGCAACGCACAGGACACGGTGAAAGCTGCGGCGACCTACGTAGCGACCGCCGTGGACGACGACGGAATTTACAACGCCGCCAAGCACTTTGGCCTCGTGTAGCTACGACCCGGCACCTGGGGACACTCCTTTCGGGGCGTCCCCAGTTTGTTTCATCCCGCACGTTTTGTGAAACACGGCTAACTTTTATGCAAAGTAGTAAGACATGGGCAACTTTTGCGGTAAAGTAAGCCGTGGAAAGTATCCAAAGGCTAACTAGCAATCATCGCGAAAGGCGGCCCATGGCCCTACGTGAATCCGGAGAAGACTATCTCGAATCGATCTACGTTCTGTCGGAACGTCATGGCATCGTGCGCTCGATCGACGTCGCGGAGCACCTCGGCGTAACCAAGGCGAGCGTTTCCAAGGCCATGGCGACGCTGGAAAGCAACGGCTATGTCGAAATGGGCAAGCGCGACGTTCATCTGACGGAGCGTGGTCTGGAGGTCGCGCGCCAAATGTGGGAGCGTCACTGCTTTTTCGTGGGGCTGCTAGAGGATGCGGGTGTTTCGGCTGAGGTCGCGTCGCAAGAGGGCTGCCACATGGAGCACTGCCTAAGCGAGGAAAGCTTCGAGAAGCTGAGGGCGATGCTGGGACGGGACGGTGCTTCGGCGTCAATAATGACCGACTAGCACTCCCGCAGCGGCGCGCCTCCCGCGCCGGAACGGCGCGGGACAGCGACTGAGACGAGTGGTCCCACCAACTAAGTCCAACTCAGACAAGGAACCCCACCAGCAAGCGATGCCCAAGAACCGCCAGCAACGTTACCGCAGGCCGGGGCCGGGCTTGGTTTTGAAAACATTCCGCAGACCAGAAGTGCCCCCGTTCGTAGCTCCGAAGGAGCAGAACGGGGGCACTTCATTGGTCGAGGACGTTTTCAAAACCAAGCCCGGCCCCGGCCGGACAGCCCACGAACGCTACAAGTTCTTGACGCCCATCGCGCGCATGGCGTTCAGGATGGCGATGATCGCCACGCCTACGTCGCCGAACACGGCAAGCCACATGTTGGCGATGCCCAGCGCTGCCAGCACAAGGATCAGCAGCTTAACGCCCAGCGCAAAGATGATGTTCTGCCAAACAATCGTCATGGTCTTGCGCGCTACGCGGATCGCGCGGGAAATGTTGGACGGCTTGTCATCCATGAGCACCACGTCGGCGGCCTCAATCGCGGCGTCGGAACCCATAGCGCCCATGGCAATGCCAACGTCTGCGCGGGTGAGCACGGGCGCATCGTTGATGCCGTCGCCGACAAAGGCGAGCTTGCCCTTGCCCGATTCGGCCGCGAGCAGCGCTTCAACACGTTCGACCTTGTCGCCCGGCAGCAGCTGCGCGTGGAACTCGTCGAGCCCCAGCTGCTTGGCCACCGCAGCAGCCACTTCCTCGCGGTCGCCCGTGAGCATGACGGTGCGCTTGACGCTGGCAGCGTGCAGGTCGCGGATCGTCTGCTCGGCATCTGCCTTAACGGTGTCTGCAATCACGATGTGGCCGGCGTAAACGCCGTCAACGAGCACATGGAGGATCGTGCCGACAACCTCGCAATTGGGAGCGTCGATACCGGCCGCAGCAAGCATCTTGGCATTGCCGACGACGACGTACTTGCCGTCGATGGTTGCCGTCACGCCGTGGCCCGCGTCATTAGTGGAATCCGTTACGCGCTTGGGATCGAGCTCGCTCTGGAAGGCGGTGCGTACCGACTGCGCGATGGGATGGTCGGAGAATGACTCGGCGAGCGCTGCGACTTCAAGCAGCGATTGCTCGGTATAGCCTGCCTCGGGGTGCACCGCGACCACCGAGAACGTGCCGTTGGTGAGGGTGCCTGTCTTGTCAAAGACGACGGTGTCCACATCGGCGAGCGTCTCGAGGTAGTTAGAACCCTTGATGAGAACGCCCAGCTTGGAGGCACCGCCGATGCCGCCAAAGAAACTGAGCGGCACGCTGATCACGAGCGCGCACGGGCAGCTGACGACCAGGAAAGTCAGGCCGCGCAGAATCCAGTCGGGCCAGGCACCGGTGACCAGGCCGCCGCCGAGCGCGAGCACCGCGGCAGCGCCGGTGACGGCGGGCGTGTAGACGCGGGCAAGGCGCGTGATGAAGTTCTCGGTGCGCGCCTTCTTTTCGCTGGCATTCTCCACGAGCTCCAGGACGCGTGCGACGGTGGACTCGCCAAAGGGCTTGGTGGTGCGCACGTGGATGAGCCCCGTCATGTTGATGCAGCCGCTGATGATATCGTCGCCGGACTTGGCGGGGCGAGGGACTGACTCGCCCGTGAGCGCGGCGGTGTCGAGCTGGGTTTCGCCCTCGACGATGACGCCGTCGATAGGCACGCGCTCACCGGGCTTGACCACGATCACGGTGCCGACGGCGATGTCATCGGGAAAGACCTGTTCGAGCGTGCCGTTGGCTTGCTCGACGTTAGCGTAGTCGGGCGCGATGTCCATCATGGCGCTGATCGACTTGCGGCTTTTGCCCACGGCATATGCCTGGAACAGCTCGCCGACCTGGTAGAACAGCATGACGGCGGCGCCTTCGGCCATGTGCGGGTCGGTATCGGGGAAGAGCACCATGGCAAATGCGCCGATGGTCGCGACGGCCATAAGGAAGCTCTCGTCGAACGCCTTGCCGCGGCGGATGTTATTGAATGCCTTTTGCAGCACGTCGTAGCCGGCAATCAAAAACGGTATGAGGAACAGCATAAAGCTGGCGTAGATGTCGCCCGGGGTACCGAATGCGGCGGTGAGGGTGCCGAACTCATCGAGGGCGTACACCACGGCAAAAATGCCCAGCGCTACCAGGATGCGGTTGCGCTTATGCTCGAGTGACTCTTTCTTCTTGCGCTTCTTCTTTTTCTTCTTGGGGTCGGCGGTGGCCATGACTCGTATCCTCCCATTTGAATGTATGAACACTCGCTCATATAATTTCGCGAGCAAAGACCGCGGCAATCGCGGCCTTGCAGGTTGGCGTAAACCTGGGCTAGAGAATGATCTCGCAGTCCGGCTCGGCGTCGGCCGTAAACTCTACAACGCGGTTGAGCACCTCGTCGAACTCAGCATCATCAGCCTCGAGCGTCAGCTTCTGGGTCATAAAGTTGACGGACACGGATTTGACGCCCTCGAGCTTGGCCAGCTCGTCCTGAAGCTCACGCGCGCAGTTGGCGCAGTCGATCTCGTCGAGTTTAAACTGCTTTTTCATGGTGGGTTCCTTTCTCTGTATTTGCGGCTTGGGTGCAGGCCGCGCTGGTACCGTGGTTGGTCGCTATTCGCAGATGTGGCTCATGCCTTGGTTGAGCATGGTGTAGACGTGGTCGTCGGCGAGCGAGTAGAGGATATTGCGCCCGTCGCGCCGGAATTTAACCAGGTGCGACTGCTTGAGTGTGCGCAGCTGGTGCGACACCGCGGACTGCGAGGTTTCGGTCGCTTCGGCGATGTCTGCCACGCAGAGCTCGCGGCCCATGAGGGCATAGAGGATCTTGATGCGCGTGGTGTCGCTGAAGACCTTGAACAGGTCGGCGAGGTCGTAGAGAAGCTCCTCGTCGGGAAGGTCCTCGGGCGAGCAGGTGGTCGGGATCGCGGGTTCGGTGGCCTCGATGTCGAGTCTCGTTTCATCAACGCGGATGCTCATTGCAATATCCTTTCATATGAACATGCGCTCATATAATTTACTTTCGATTATATGAGTGCATGTTCATATGTCAATGACGTTCAGGTAATTTGTTGTACAAAATGATGGGGAATAGTGGACGAGATCCCGGACTGAGCGTTTTTTGATAGTCGATGCCAAGGTGGGTACCCTCGTGCCGTGCAAAAAATGGAGTATTCTGCAACTATAGGGGGTCTGCTAATTTATTGCAGGTCATATAATGCAGTTCAAGAGTTATCTTAGGGTGTTAATCCGATGAGTTCTTCCTCAAATGTTGCCTAACGCTCTCACGCAAGAGTGATTTCGCTTCACATTTGGATCCACTCGAGGGTGATAGACACCCGACCCTGCTGAATACTCGCAATTTTGCACATCGCTAGGGTACCCACCTTGTTAGCCGGTCTAGCTTCCGGCCCCGAAGATCCTGCCCTCGGGCGCGAGGCTGCTTGTTTGAGCAAATGATGGGCTGTTGGATTCGACAGTCTGCATGTCATCGATTGTCGGAACTTCATTAATTGTCGGGTCATCCAGCGTGATGCCTTCGAGTGTTGCTTTTTCGAGGTCGATTCGTTGACGCTCTTCGGAATCCTGGCGAAGCTGCTTCTGAATTCGCTTTTTCTCTTCTATAAACCTTCTGAGCACAAACTGTCTCAGGTCCTCTTGCATGATTTGAAAGTCTTTTGGCAGACGCGAGGGGCGTACGCCCTCTTTCCGCTGGATTGCTTCCATGACCCTAACAAAAGAGCTGGCATGCATAAAGGAATAACGGCTGACGGTGATGATTCCGTACCCCATGGACGCAAGTGCATTCTTGCGCTCCTCATCGATGGCGCGGTCTTCTTCCGCGTCATGATAAAAACCGTTGTATTCAATGTCTGTGCGAGATTTCTTTAGATACGCATCCATAAAGAACTTTTTGCGTCTCGTGAGATTCTTTGCGGCAGTGGTGACCTGCACCTCGTAATCGGTCTCAATTCCCTTAATACCAAGCCCTCCTTCGCTTTTGGGCAGCGTTAGCATCATGACAAATGCCGTTTCCATGGGAGACCGGCATCCGTCGCGCACACATTGGATCGCCTTTCGGGCAAGGGCCAGACCGTCGCATCTGGTAATGGAATTAAAGAACTGCTCTAACCTCTCGGTCGAGGTGAGCGCGAAACGCTCGGTATAGGAGGTGGAAGAGTCGGTTCCAAGGGAATAAGCGCCGCACAGTTCAAAGTAGTACTCCACTAGTTCGCGAAAAGAAAGATAGGTGGCGGCCTGAAGTGCGCAAAGCTCAACGCCAACAATGAAGATGCCATCTTTGAGCTCTATAAAGCGTGAGTTCGAGAATCGTTTTGAAGAAACGTGGCATTGACAGTTCATTGCATAGCGCGCATTCCTGCGATCAAACACCATCACCTCGAGGGAATCATTCGCGTCGAGGGAAACATCATGTTTGGTGAGCCATTCTGCGGCTGCGTCAAGGAGCGTTCCGGTGGGACATGATCCGTAAATCGCGGCAGGGTTACAGGACTCGATGCCTTTCGCAGACACCGAATGCGCGGCCTGGTAGACCGCTTTTGCAGTGGTATGTGACAATACGATACTCATGGTATATATCGTGTCAGCTAATGCCGTGTTGATGGCGCTGAGTGAAAAAGTCGTTTTAGAGGTCTAACCAAATGCTGTCCAAAAGCTTGACGCAATTATGGGTTGGTATGCCCTAAATAAAAGTTTTCGCAGCTTGGCTATAGCATAGAAATACTCAATTGCTGCACATTTGATATCGATGCATCGCCATCCGACAACGAATTACGTGTCGGGAATTGGCCGAAATCGTTCAAAATGAGGGTTCAGAATTTGTGATGGCAGATCTATCTGTGGAACGTAGGGCGGCCCCGCTGCGGGGTTTTCCGCTGCGAGGCCGCTCGTGATCTACCCCCGGGGTTTGTCGTAGACGTTTCTACTTGGCAAACAGGTTCTTGAGGTTGAACTCGGCTTGGACGGTGCGGAGCATGAGGTCGGTGTCGTCGAGGCCCAGATGCTGCTCGTTGGCGTCGGCGGCGAGGGTTCCACGGCGGCGCGCCCAGTTCTCGAGCGCGGCGGGGGCGGATTCGCGGGGGAGCGAGCGGACGTCGGCATCCAGGCTGCGGCAGATCTGGCGCGAGTCGATGACGATGATCTTGCCGGCGCGGCGTGCCTCGGCGTAACCGTCCAGGTGGATCTTGAACCAACTGTCCTCAAAGGCGGCGTTGTGCGCCATGTACGGGTACTTCTTCATAAGCTTGAGCAGCTGCTTTTGCAGCTCTTTGTTCTCGCGGAAGGGCGTTTTGCCGTCGATGTCGTCCCAGGTGATGTGGTGGATATTCGACAGCGGCACATCCTCGCCGCGGTAGATATCGGGCAGGCCGCAGTAGTGTGCCTCGGCGTCGTGCGGGACGGCGTCGCTGGTGAGCTCCATGATCTCCCAGCCCACGTTGATGATGTAGCCGCGCTCGGGTGCACGGCCGGTGGTCTCGATGTCGATGCCGAGCACTGTGCCTTGGATAGGCTTGCGGGCGTACGCCACGCCGAGCGCGTCGCGGTCGCCGCGGATCTCGCGCATGACGGACGCGGCGGTGCGCTTTTGCATCTTGCCGATGGCGGCGCAGGTGTCGGCGTCGGACAGACCGCGCGAAAGCGTCGCGGGCGTCACGTTGCGCAGGCGCGCCTCGCCAATCTGGTCGCACAGGTCGCGGTTGCGGTCAGCCAGGTCGCGCACGGTGGCAAAGTCGAAGCTGGGGTCGCCCTCGGCGGTAAAGTACTCGGTCTCGAGCACCTTGAGGGCCTCTTCGCCCTTCTGGCGCTCGGACTCCATGGCGCCGTGATCGCCATAGATAAACATGGGAATAAACGGCTGGCGCTCGTATTCGAGTGCTTGCGAAACGTTCATAGACTGCTCCTTGGACGGGCCGCGTCGCGCGGCTCGGTGGCATTGAGTTATGGCGAGATGATAGTTTACCATGGGCAACTATTGGCACCACGCCTAGGTCAACTACAATACCCTAGTTGACCGCTAGGACTTTTACAATGCTGCCGAAAGACACGAAAGGTTCCATCCTTCATGGATTTGCTGATTGATATTTTGCTCGACGCTGGCACGGACACGCTGTCGCTGGTGCCGTTTTTGTTGGTGACGTATCTGGCCCTCGAGACCCTGGAGCACGTCGCGGGCGACCGCGTTAACGGGGCCATCAAGCGTGCCGGTGCCGCGGGCCCCGTGGTTGGCTCGTTGCTGGGCATGGTGCCGCAGTGCGGCTTTTCGGCAATGGCGGCAACGCTGTACGCCGGTCGTGTCGTGACCTTGGGCACGTTGGTGGCGGTGTTCCTTTCGACCTCCGATGAGATGCTGCCGCTGTTGCTCGCCGAGCAGGTGCCCGTGCAGACCATGGCGATGCTTTTGGCTTCGAAGGCACTGATCGCGCTGGTCACGGGCTTTATCGTGGACGCCGCCATTCGCGGCCTGCGTCGTAACGCTCGCGCGCATGCGGCGATTCGCCGTACCGTGCTGGGGACCGCTGCTAATTCGGCTCATGTGAACTGCGCGCACGACGACCACAGCGGCGGTGACATCATCGACGAGGTGGCCGAGGCGGGCGTGAGCGCCGACCACATCCACGAGCTGTGCGAGCGCGACCATTGCGGTTGCGATGAAGACGAGGACGAGCACGACCACGGACATGGCCACGATCACGGTCATGAGGGCGAACATGAACACCATGATGGTCACGGTCACTCCCATTCCCACGAGGGCGCGCCCGTCCTGTCGATCATCCGCAGCGCGATCTCGCACACCGTGCAGGTCTCGGTATTCATTTTTCTGGTGACGCTGATTCTGGTCGCCGTGCTCGAGACCTTCGGCGAGTCCGCAATTGAGCAGTTCCTGCGCGGCAACGAGACGCTTGCGGTCCTGGGCTCGGCACTCGTCGGCCTGATCCCCAACTGCTCGGCTAGTGTCGTTATCACGCAGCTGTACCTGGAGGGCGCGCTACAGCTGGCGCCGATGCTCGCCGGCACGCTCATTTCCGCCGGCGTGGGCTACCTGGTGCTGTTCCGCACCAACCGCAGCGCCCGCGAAAACGTCCTGTTCCTGATCATGATGTACGTCATCGGTGCCGGCTGGGGCCTCATCCTATCCGCCTTCGGCCTCTAAGTGGGCCTAACAAAACGGGCTTCAAAATGGCCATGCTCGGCGTCTGCACAATGCGGCGACGCATGGCATTTTGAAGCCCGTTTTTTGTTGAGCCATGGATTTTGAGCGCTCATACCGCCCAAAGCAAAAAAGCAGATTTCCGGGCATGTCCCAAAAATCTACCTTGGGTAGTGCAGCAGCTCGGTGAGGTTGCGTTTAAAGCGGGCCCGGTCTTCGCTGGTAAATGCCGCCGGTCCGCGAGTGCGTCCCCCGGCGCGGCGTACCTTCTTTTCCTCGTGGCGAATAAACAACTGCATGTCGATGGTCGCTTTGTCGTAGACGCGCCCGCGCACGCCGATGGCGGCGGCATCGCGCCCGAGCACCATGCTCGCCAAGCCAATGTCCTGCGTCACGACTACGTCGCCCGCCTGCAGGCGTTCGACAATGGCAAAGTCGGCGCTGTCGGCGCCCACGCTCACATCGAGCGTCGTGACCCAAAATCCGCGTCGCGCATGCTCGACGTCGCGCGGATCGTCGCGGCGAATGTGGCGTTCCAGGTTCTGTGTGCTGTTGCCGGCGATAACGACGGCGACGCCCGCCCGCCGCGCGCAGTCAATCGACTCGCGCGTGACCGGGCAGGCGTCTGCATCAATAAAGAGCGTTCGCGGCATCTAGTGCACCAGTTTGCCAAATTGAATAGCGCGAACAATCAGCGTTACGCCAAACACCAGCAGTGCGGCGCCGCTAAAGATGACGAGCATCTTGGCCGACCACAGCGGATAGATAAACACGAACATGCCGGCGATGATGGAGAGCGCGCCGCTCAGGATGGCGAGGGCACGGTTGGACGAAAGCTCGGACTCCAGAATGGACATGACACCTTCGACGATCCAGCCAAAGCCGGCCACGATAACCACCATCGTGGTGAGCGTCGCGGTCGAGAAGGCCTGGTTGCGCAGGATTATGACGCCGCCCAAGATAATGAGTAGGTTGGAGATGATGCTCGTCACGCGCCAGCCGGTGGGCAGCAGTGGCTCGAAAACAGCGGTAAACAGCCTGATCGCGGCCGTGATCACAAAGTAGAAGCCCAAGACGGTCGTTAGGAAGACGAGGGACTTGGCGGGCGCAAACAGCAGTGCGATGCCGGCGACGAGCGCCAAGACGCCCGTGATGGCGTAAATCCAGCGCACGGCCTTGACGGCCTTGCCTGCCATGCTTTTCTCGTCAAATCCAAACTGGCTCGATTTTTGGTCATCGTTCTTAAAGATGCCCATAATGTCTCCTTTCCGTGCGGCGTAAGCCTTGATCGTTACAACCAGTATCGCCTACAGGCGCTGGCGTATGGGTCGGGGAGGGCGAAACGTAACCCAAAGGTCCCGAATTGTTTCCGTTGTTCCCCACGTCGCGATTTTCTATTCAACAGGTGTAGAACATTGCAGCCCTGTTCGTATTTGCCTACGTTTTAGGTTAGATTTTCCTAAGGACAATTGGCTTGTATTGGGGGTCCCTATGAACGAAGCAGTTCCTGAGGCACCGTCGAGTGTCGAATCGATGGCAAAGCAGGGTTGCGAAAAGCTCGGCTTGGACGCGTTTGATGCGTTGGTTCGCTGCGCCCGCACGTGCCGTCGCTTTGACGAGTCCATGCGCGTGCCGCGTGAGCTTTTGCTTGAGCTGGCGGAGCTGGCGCACCTGACTCCCTGTGGTGCCAATGCTCAGCGTCTTCGTTTTCATGTGGTGAGCGGTTCCGAGGACTGCGCTCGCGTGTTTGACGAGCTTGCATGGGCCGGTGCGCTCAAGGATTGGTCGGGTCCCGATGAGGGCGAGCGCCCGACCGGCTACATCGCGATTCTTGCCGAGCGCGCCGTTCCGGGCAAGCCCGCCGCTCCCATTACCGAGGTCGACACGGGCATTGCCGCGCAGACGATGATGCTCGCCGCCCGCAGCGCCACGCCCGAGGTGGCTGCCTGCATGTTCAAGGCTTTTACGCCCCACGCGATCGATGCTATGGGGCTCGATAACGACAAGTATGAGCTCAAGCTGATCATGGCGTTTGGCGTTCCGGCCGAGACGCAGGTGATCGATGCGATCGATTCCAACCCCGACGGCTCCATCAATTATTGGCGCGACGAGGCGCAGGTGCACCACGTACCCAAGCGTTCGCTCGCCGACGTGCTGGTGTAGTTGAGTGTCACCGCGGTGTGATCCGGCGGTAAACCACCACAAAGGTGCCTGTCCCCTTTGTGGTGGTACGAGGGGAGGGTGTGTGGCAGATCTGTATTTGGTTCGGCATGGGCAGACTGAGCTCAATGTGCAGAGCATTTTGCAGGGCTGGCACGATTCGTCGCTTACGGCGCGCGGGCGCGAGCAGGCGCTGACGGCGCGTACGGCGTTTGCGGCGCGTGGCGTGGCCTTTGATCATGTGTATTCCTCGCCGTTGGGCCGGGCGCGGCATACGGCCGAGCTTATCGTTGGCGAGGGCCGTTCCATAGAGCTGGTCGATGACCTGCGTGAGTGGCATTTTGGCTCGCTGGAGGGCACATCAAATCGCGAGATGCCGCCGCAGCCCTGGGGTGATTATCCGGTTGCCTTTGGTGGCGAGTCGGAAAGTGAGCTTCAGTCGCGCATGGTCGCGGCGCTGTCCCGCATCATGGCCAGGCCGCAGCACGACTGCGTGCTGGCGGTTTCCCACGGCTCAGCCTGCCAGGAGTTTCTTGAGTATGTGACTGGCGAGGGGGAGCTACCCGACAACGGTGCCGTGCTTCATTTTGGCTATTGCGACGGGGCGTTTTCGCTCCTTGATTGGTGACGAACGAAAGGACCCCTATGAATAAAGATCTGTATCTGGTCCGTCATGGACAGACGATATTCAACCTCAAGCGTATCATTCAGGGGTGGAGTGACTCGCCGCTTACGCAGTTGGGCTGCGACCAGGCGGCGCGCGCCGGCATGTTTTTACGTGCGCGCGGCATTGAGCCCGATCATGCCTACACCTCCACGCTTCATCGCACCGAGCAGACTATCGCCAACTTGTGGCCGGGCTTGGCGTACGAGCGCCTGGACGGCCTGCGTGAGTGGTTCTTTGGTGACTTTGAGGCCGAGCGCGTGATGCTCATGCCCGAGCGCCCGTGGCGCGACTTCTATCGCCAGTTTGGCGGCGAGGGCCAGATGCAGGTGCGCGAGCGCATGGTGGCGACGCTGACCGAGCTTATGCAGCGTCCGGACCATACGTGCGTGCTCGCGGTAAGCCATGGCTCGGCCATCAAGGAGTTCATGGACCACGTGAGGGGTGCGGCGGCCGACGAGCGCGATCGCGTGCCGGGCAACTGCTCAGTGCTGCATTTTGCGTTTGACGATGCGGCCGGTACGTTTGAACTGGTCGAAGTCTTTACGCAGGAAGACTACGCGCGCGAGCTGGGGCTTGAACCGCTCGTGGCTACTGCGGGTCCGCAGCGCGGATAACGCGAGCACGGCGGCACGGGTCGCCGGCATAACTTCTCGACGCAAAAGGGGCGGAGATGCATGTACCTGCTGCATCTCCGCCTCCTGTTTGTTGGGCTGCCGATTTTTGTGCTGGACGGTCTGGTCTTGCTAGAACCGCGCGACCTGGTGCGTGAGCAGACCCGTCGGAACCTGCGGCACGCCGCCGCTGACCTGCGCGGCGGGGAAGAGTACAGCTACGGCAAAGTTGAACGGCTCTTTGCCCGTGTAGGTGCCGGCGGCACGGGCATCGTCGGTCAGGAGCTGTGATGCCCCGACCAGCGCGGCAGCGTAGGTAGGGTCGTCGACCAGTGCTGGCTCCGGTGCTTGGTCGAGCATAGCGCGGATGGCCCCGACGGCGTCCTCGCGCTTGACCTCCCACGCGCGGTGCGTAATGCCCGCGGGGTCGGTGACGGCGTAGAGCGACGCGCCCTCTTTGGCGGCGCCCAGGATGATATCCATGACGGGTGAGGCCTCGTAGGCGAGCGACACGGGACGAGGCTGAACTTTGAGTTCGGCGATCGCGTGCGCAGCGGCGGCCACGTCAGCGCTGGCAACGCCCTTGCCGCCCGCAAGTACACTCGTCGGGCAGATCGCCACGACACCTGTTACGCGCCCCGGCTCGCCCGAGCATTCGTACACGTAATACGCCGCACCCGGGTCCTTGAGCATCAGGCCATCGGCAATGGCTCCGCGCAGAGCATCGTTGCCGCTCAGGATGCTGCCCATTGCAGGCAGCGCCTCGAGCACGCGGTCCTGAGCCGGGCGGATGCAGGGAAACGGAAGTGCTTTCATGGGCGGTCCTAACGCACGAGTCGGTTTGTTCGCGGCTTATTATGCCCCAACTTGGCCGCTCGCGTCCCAGAGCACGTTATCGGCGAGCGCGATCAGCACCTGCTGACAACGAACGATATCGGCATGGGGCACATATTCGTTGGGCTTGTGCGCGAGCGCGAGCGACCCGGGACCGTAGCTCATGCAATTGCGGTTACCTGTCTTGCCGGCAATGACAGCGGTGTCGGTGTAGCCGGTAAAGAAGCCGACGGTTGTGTCCGCCCCCGTCACGTCATCGGCGACACGCTTGAGCGCGGCTAGAAGAGGAGAGCTTGGATCGCGCTCGATAGCGGGGCGGTCGCCTGTCACGGTGTAGCTTCCATGGCAGCCGGGGACCGCGGCTTCGGCAACGGCGATGGCCTGCTCTACCATGCGCATCGCGGCGGCCGTATCGGTCGGCGGGGTCAGGCGCATGTCGACCCAGACTTTGGCGCGGTCGGGCACGACATAGGGGCGATATCCGCCCTCGATTTGGCCAAACGTGATGGTCGAAGGCCCCAGCTCATCGTGCGCGGGCAGCGCCACAAACGCGCGACGGAGCGAACACACGACCTCGGCCATGGCGGCGACGGCATCCGCGCCCTTCCACGGCTGGCTCGCATGCGCCGTTACGCCAGCCATTTCAATCTCGAACCACGTGCGCCCCTTGTGCGCCACCTGGATCTGTCCGTCGGTGGGTTCGGTGTCCAGCACCCATTCACGCGAGCCGACCCAGCCGGCATCGATCGCGGCCTCTGAGCCGCGCATAAAGTCCTCCTCGTCGACCGAGCAAATGAGTGAGAAGCCACGGCGGGGCAGCTCGCCTTCTGCCGCCACGCGCTCGAGCGTATGGACCAGTGCGGCAATGGCGCAGGCCAGGCCACCCTTCATATCGCAGGCACCGCGGCCATAGAGTTTATCGTTGCGCACGATCGCTCCGAGCGGCGGAATGTCCGCGTCCCAGCCATCGCCCAGCGTAACGGTATCCATATGGCAGATATAGACGAGCCGTGGCTCGTCGCTCAGTCCCGGCACGGTGACCATAAGGTTGCGGCGCCCGGGGAGTGCTTCGAGCTCTGCAATTTGCACGGCATCGAGTACCGGATGGCTCAGCTGCGCTAACCGTTCCTCAACCAACGCTTTGATATAGCGTTCAATCTCGCCCTCATACGCACCTGGGTCGGAACTGTCGATCCGCACGAGTCTTTGCGTAAGCCGCCAAGCAAAATCTGTATCAACCATAGGCACCTCACAGATAGTTAGGTCAACATACAGATTGTATGCCAAGAAGCGGCTCGGTGCATTTAATGGAGTGCTTACAAAAACGGGGGCGCCTCTCATGCGAAAGGCGCCCCCGCGGGCATTCAATGTCAGTAACGGGCAGGCCACATGGGGAACTGCCCGTCAGATCAGCCGGCGCTATTTGATTACGCGCACGCGATACATCGACGGAATCTGCTTGAGCGCCTCGATGGTGCTGCTGTCCAGGTGCTCATCGGTGTCGAACATGGTGTAGGCGTTCTCGCCAGCGGACTCGTTGGTCATACGCTGCACGTTGGCGTTGTCCTTGGCGAGAATGGCTGTGATCTGGCCGATCATGTTGGGCACGTTGGCGTGCAGACAGGCGATGCGGCTCGCGGCGCGCGCCTTGCCCATGCTGCAGGCGGGATAGTTGACGCTGTGTGCGATGTTGCCGTTCTCCAGGTAATCCTTGAGCTCGCTGATGGCCATATCGGCGCAGTTGGCCTCGGCCTCGCCGGTGCCGGCGCCCGAGTGCGTGGTGATAAACGTATTGGGCATCTTGACGGTCTTGGGCGTGGCGAAGTCGCAGCTAAACCAGCTGAGCTTGCCCTCGCGCAGGGCGGCGTCGACGGCGTCCTCGTCAATGATGGTTTCGCGTGCGTAGTTGATGAGCACGGCGTCGGGTGCCAGCAGGTTAATCTGCTCGGTGCTGATCATGCCGATGGTGTCGGCCTTGCTGGGCACGTGTACGGTGAGGTAGTCGCAGCCGCGGCAGAGATCCTCGAGCGTGCCCACACGCTGCACCTCGCGGCTCAGCACCCACGCGTGCTCGACGGAAATGAACGGGTCGTAGCCGTAAACGTCCATGCCCAGGTCGACGCAGGCGTTGGCGACCTTGGAGCCCACGTTGCCCAGGCCGATGACGCCGATGCGCTTGCCCTTGAGCTCGCGGCCCACAAAGGCCTTCTTGGCCTTCTCGGCATCGACCTGAATCTCGGGGTCGTCGGCGTTGTCGCGCACCCAGTTCATCGATTGCACCACGCCGCGGCTCGAGAGCACCAGCATGCCTAGGACGAGCTCCTTAACGGCGTTGCTGTTGGCGCCGGGGGAGTTAAAGACGACGACGCCCTTCTTGGCGTACTCCTCGACGGGGATGTTGTTGACGCCGGCGCCGCAGCGGGCGATGGCGCGGATGCCCTCGGGCAGCTCGTAGCCGTGCAGGTCGGTCGAGCGCATCAGGATCGCGTCGGCCTCTTCGGCGGTGCTCACAAATTCGTAGCCCTCGCCAAACTCGACTTTGCCGTCCTTGGTGATGTCGTCGATGATCTTAATCTTACGCATGGAAAAACTCCTTAGCAGGTTTTGATCTAAACAGGGTGGTTTGAGATGGCTGGTCGGCCCGCGTGCTGCGGGCTAGTTAGATCGCGGACTCAAACTATGCTGCGCTTCGAAGTCCTTCATGTACGTGGCCAGCGCCTGCACGTCCTCCATGGTGACGGCGTTGTACACGCTGGCGCGCATGCCGCCGACGAGGCGATGGCCCTTGACGTTTTGGATCTGGTGCCCGGCCGCGCCTGCGACAAAGGCCGCGTCGAGTTCGGCATCGCCGGTGCGGAAGGTGACATTGGCGATGGAGCGGCTGTCGGCCTGCGCGGTGCCATGGAACAGCTCGCTGTGCTCGAGCAGGCCGTAGAGCAGGTTGGCCTTGGCCCAGTTTCGCTCGGCCATGGCTGCAAGTCCGCCGGTTTGCTCGACCCAGTGGAACACCTTGCCGCACACGTAGATGCCAAAGGTGTTGGGCGTGTTGAGCATGGAGCCCTTGGCGGCCTGGGTCTTAAGGTCCATGTACTGCGGCGTCTGCGCAAAAGCGGGGCCATCTGCGATGAGGTCGTCGCGCTCGATGACCACGGTCACGCCCGCGGCGCCGGCGTTTTTCTGCGCGCCGGCGTAAATGAGCCCGTAGCGCTCAACGTCGAGCGGCTGCGACAGAAAGCAGCTCGAGACATCGGCGACCAGCGGCACGTCGCCGCAGTTGGGCAGCTCGTGGTACATGGTGCCAAAGATGGTGTTGTTCTGGCAGATGTAGACGTAGTCGAGCCCGTCGCCCGCGGCCTCGTCGGCAATGCGCGCGTTGATGTCGGCCATGTTGGGAATGCGGTCGAAGTTGGTGTCCTCGGAGCTCGCGAGCAGCACGGCCTCGCCGTACTTGGCGGCTTCTTTGTATGCCTTGTTGGCAAAGTTGCCGGTCACGATGTAGCCGGCGCGGCCGCGGCGCATGAGGTTCATGGGGATGCCCGCAAACTGCAGCGTGGCACCGCCCTGCAAAAACAGGACGCGGTAGTTGTCCGGGATGCTCAGCAGACGGCGCAGGGTTGCCTCGGCGTCGTCGATAATCTGCTGGTACATGCTAGATCGATGACTCATCTCGAGCACGGACATGCCGCAACCGCGGTAGTCCATCATCTCGTCGGCGATCTCGGCGAGCACGCTTGTAGGCAGCGCGGCCGGGCCAGCTGAGAAGTTGTGCACACGTGCCATCTTCTAGTTCCCCCTCGTAGTCGTTTGGACGTTCGGGATACTTTAGCACAGTGGAGCGTCAGGCGCGACCGCATTACGGTAAAACTCGACTGCGCCGCTATGATTTACAGGATGGTTACATGGGGGAGGGGTGCTTTACTCCTCAGGCAAATCCAAATCTGCGAGCGAAGGCATGAGGTTCTCTAGGCGCTTGATCTCTTCGTCGCAAATTAGCCACTTCCTGGTCACTACGACGCGAGCGTGGCGATGACGGCTTCGTCGCCGGCGTATATTAGGGTGTTGCCATCGGGGATGATCGTCTGGCCTTCGCGCTTGAGCATCACCACAATAAACGGATGCTTGCCTTGCGGCACATCGCGCAGGCGCTGGCCGGCCAGGCGACCGTGGGGAGTCACGGTGACCTCGCGCAGCGTAACCTCGGCACGCTCTTCAAACGTCGGGGCAGCCATCACCAATAGGTCGCCTTCCTCAATCACGGTATCGCCATTGGGCAGCACCGGGTGCGCGCCATCGCGCAGCACCAGGACCACGAGCATGTCCGTGGCGCTGCCAATATCGGCGAGCGAGCGTCCGGAAAACGGATGGCCCGCGCCCACCTTGAACTTGACAAACGACATGCCGTCCTCGTCGCGGTAATCGTTAAACGTACGGCGCACGTCGCCTTCCGCGTCGATCATATTGAGCTTTTTCGCCACCGCCGGTAGCAGCGAGCCCTGCACCACAATGCTCGACACGGCAATCACAAACACCAGGTCAAATAGGTCGTGTCCGCCGGGAACGCCGGCCACCACGGCAAAGAGACTAAAGACGACCGAAGCCGCGCCGCGCAGACCCGCCCAGCTTACGAGCGCAACCTGGCGAGGGTTCGTCCTAAACGGCGCCAGCAGCATGCCTACGGCGATGGGGCGGCTCGCAAAGAGCATAAACGCCATGAGTGCCAGGCCTGGTAGCAGCATTTGCGGCAGGCGTGCGGGTGTAACGAGCAGGCCCAGCAAAAAGAAGATGGTCATCTCTGCCATCTCGGTGAGGGTGTCAAAGAAGTGCGCCATCTCGACCTTGCCGGTGATGTCGCTCGCACCCAGCACAATGCCGGCCAGGTATACAGCCAAAAAGCCGTTGCCGCCCAGGTAGCTTGGCAGCGCGTAGGCGACGATGGCCACGGCGAACAAAAAGATGGTCTGCGCGTCCTTGGCCGTTGCGTGCGCGCGTTCAATCAGGCGGCCCGCCGCCCAGCCGATGGCAAGGCCCAGGCCCACGCCCAGGATAATCTGCTTGGTCAGCAGTGCGGGAATGTTGATGTCGCCGCCGGCCGCGAGTGTGGCGAGCACGGCGGTGAGCATGTAGGCGACGGGGTCGTTGGAGCCCGATTCGACCTCGAGCAGCGAGTCGGTGCCACCTCTCAGCGACAGGCTGTGCTCACGCAGTACGCTAAAGACGCTCGCCGCGTCGGTGGATGCCACGACCGATCCCAGCAGCAGGCCACCGATCCAGTCGAACCCCAGCGCGAAGTGGGCGAACATGCCGGTGATGCCGGCAGTGATGACGACGCCGAGCGTGCTCAGCAGCACCGCCGGCGCAGCGACGGGCTTGGCGCGGTCGATATTGGTGTTAAAGCCGCCGTAGAACATGATGAACAGCAGCGCCGTGCTGCAGACGGTTTCGGTGAGTGCGTAGTCGCTAAAGTCGATATGCGTCGGGCCGTTGACGCCCAACAGCATGCCCAGCGCGATAAAGATGAGCAGGGTGGGGAAGGGGAGTTTTTTGCCGACGGGTTTGATGGTCAGGCACAAAATGATGACGAGGCCGATAAAGAGAAGGATCTGGTTCATGGATAGTGTCCGCTCCTGGGTGGTTGGCGTGCCACGGTCAGTTGTCTGCGGTTATTTGTACCCAAAGATGGTGGGTTTATGGGGTTGGATTGCGCGCGTGCGCGATATCGTCATAGACGGCTGCCGTCTTTGCCTCTGCTCGGAAACCCTTTCCAGCTTTATTGCAACGGAGTACAATGGGTAACGTTTAAGTTCAACTTGAAGTTTTAGTTGCGGCACCGGGCTTCGGCCGCAATGCAAGGAGAGGCGTACCATGGCGATCTATGTGACATCTGATGCTCACGGGCACGTGCGTGCGCTTGACGAGGCCCTGTCTAAGATCTCGTTGACGTCCGACGACACGCTGTACGTGCTGGGCGACATGATCGATCGCGGGCCCGATCCGGTCGGCGTTATTAAGCTCGTGCGCTCGCTGCCCAACGCCCACGTGCTCAAGGGTAATCACGAGCAGATCATGCTCGATGCCATCATTGGTCAGGATCCGCTCGATGCCGAGACCTGGGATATCAACGGTGGCTGGACGACGTGCGAGCAGCTCAACGACATGGAATTTGAGGCATACGAGGAGCTCGTGCGATGGATGGCCGCGCTGCCGCTCTACGCGGTGGTCGAGACCGAGGAGCGCCCGTATCTGCTGGTACATGCTGGAATCGAGATGAAGGCGGCGCGCGCGTTTTTGCTTGAGCATGGCGTCGATTGTGCCGATGGCGTTGGAGCGGTGGGTGCCGATCGCGAGCTGCTGCAGCAGATGCTTGCGGTGCAGTCGTCCGATGACCTGCTGTGGATTCGTCATGGCTATTGGGATGCGTCGACCGGGCTGCTTTCTGCCGAGGGCAAGGGCCCGGTCGTGGTGAGCGGTCACACGCCAACGGTGTCGCTCGGGCGTTATTGCGAGGTCGGTGGTCTTGCGGGGCTCGACGAGGAGTCGGGCCGCGGGCAGATCGTGCGCCTGGGCGGCGAGGATGCCGCCGGTGTGCCCGATCGCATCGACATCGACTGCGCTGCCGCCACCGGCTCCGAGTTCGGCCGCGTGGGCATCCTGCGCCTGGACGACGGGGCCGAGTTCTACGCGAACATCAACCCGGGCGAATAACCTTGTTCCGCCGATCTACCGTAGCTAATTTGGGACGGGGCTTTTTTGACTACTTTCGGAGAGTAGCGCCTTCTTGCTCGGTAAGCGCTAGAAATGAGGAGCGTCTGCGTCCTCGACAGCGCGAAAATGCTCGAAAAACCGTCGCAACGGAGTCAAACGACGTCGCGGCGGTTCTTTTTTGGCTGCCCGCTGGCTAAGTGAGTAGACTTTTTTGGAAATGCCGAGCACCCAACATATTTGCCTCAATAAAACCGCAGGTCACAGACTTGTGCTCTGTTGGTGTGGTCGGGGATTCGGTAAAAGTCTACTCACTTAGTTTTGCGTGATGAATATTGTCCGCAACGAGACCCCAGACGGGGTGATTCCATCGCAAATTCCGGTGACCGGGCAGCTAATTAGGCGCCGTATGGGTTGCGGTCGCGTTCGATGCGTTGGCGGATGCGGGCGTACTCGATAATCAGTAGCACCAGGAGTAGGGCCATGATGGCTAGGTAGCTCACCACGGCGCCCATCAGACCCAGCAGCTTAATCAAGATCACCGGCAGCACCACGCTTACGGCGAAGCAGATCAGGTAGATCTTGGTGACGTCTCCAGCGTGGCGCAGCACCGTGATGATGGCGTAGATAAAGTCGATGGCCGCGGTGACGCCGCCGGCGACGACCATCAGCAACGCCAGCGTACGGTAGCGCTCAAAGCTGAGGCCGTACATAAAGCTCATGAGGGGGATGCCGGGGCCTGCCATAAATGCGGCGCACACGCCGGTGATGACCACGATCAGCGCCATAACGGCAACAATAATCAGGTCAAAGCGATGACGCTTGCGAGGATTACCCCAAATGCTCGACAAGCGCAGGAGCTGTGGTTTATAGATAAATCCAATGCTCAGCAAAATAGCCTGCGCCGGAAAGAACAGGGCATTAAAGTACAGCTGATATTTGTATGCCAGCGTGCCTTCCATCACAAACTTGGGCATGCTCTCGATGAGGTTGAACAAGAACAGTGCACCAAAGAGTGGAGCGCACTGGACAAACAGGTGGCCGACCTCGCGAAGGCTCACGCGGCGCGATTTTTCGGTCTCGAGCAGGGCGAGCGGCGCGGTGACCAGCACGAGCGAGGCGATCGCGGCGATGCCCATGGCCATGGCCGCGATGGGCATGCTGCGCGTGAGGAACAGCGCCACGCTGAAGACCGCGATGACGCCGACGGAGCGTAGCGTTTGGCTCATTCCAGCCAAGTAGAGTTTGTCGGCCTGCTGCAGGCGGCCTTCGTACACGTCGGCGACGCCGTCGATCACCTTGTAGAGGTAGACGCCCAGGCCGATCGTCGCCATCTGCGCGTCATAGCCGCGGGCGCTGCTATACATGAGGCCGCAGCCTAGGGCGAGCGCTCCGCAGATCCAACGATTGAGCTGGTAGGAGGCGAAGGACGTCTTTTCGTCGATGTCTGAGACCTGGAAATTGCGCACGCCGTAGTTGCATGCGATCATGATGAGCGTGCCGGTGACGAAGGCGATGGAGAATTTGCCTGCTTCTTCGGCGCCCACGAGCTGTGTGGACACGATGGTGAGCAGCGGAAACGCCAAGCCCCACACGGCGGTGCCGAGAGTGTTCCAAAGGTAATCGCGGCGGGTGGCGTGCTCTTCGTATTCAGCCTCTTGCGTGGAGAACCCGCCGCCGTAGACGGCGCCTAGCAGACGGTTCCACCAAGCGTTGACCATGCGGCGGACGGGGCCGGGCTCCCAATCGCGTTCGCGCCGGCGACGTGTGGCTTGGCAGCTATCGGGTCCGCCGGCGTTGCGCTGACTCAGCTCCTGGATGCGTGCGAGCTCCTCGGCGGTGTGCGAGGCGGGGAACAGGCCGTTCTCGATGCGTCCGCCCTGGGCCCTTGCGGTGCCGCTGCCCGCTACGGCGGGGTCGGCGACGCCATTGCGGTGCGCGATGGCGCGGCGAATGCTATCGAGGGGCGTGATGCTCAAAGCGGGGTCCTTTCTATTGCTGCGCTCTAGTATAGTCGCGGTGGTATCCATTCGTGTTTTTGAACAGGTTGTTCGATAATTTCGGCGGCGCCATTCGATAGTCGGCACTTAGGGACGTTCCTTATGTGCAGGCACTTTGGGAACGTCCCTAAGTGCCGGCATCCGGGGACACTCCTTGAATGTTGCCTGTTCAAGAGTGTCCCCAATGACTAGTCGTTTAAGAACGTCCATTACAGTCGAAATTGTCAGCCCGGGACCGTCTCGGGCTACGATTGAGGCGCGCCCAGAACGGGCCGCCGACCGGGCGCCCGCGCACGGCCGAACGTCCCTGCCCCCGAGAGGGCCC
>NZ_CABWIF010000015.1:0-33618 GCF_902501475.1 Collinsella aerofaciens
GGGCCCTCTCGGGGGCAGGGACGTTCGGCCGTGCGCGGGCGCCCGGTCGGCGGCCCGTTCTGGGCGCGCCTCAATCGTAGCCCGAGACGGTCCCGGGCTGACAATTTCGACTGTAATGGACGTTCTTGTTTGACTAGTCATTTAAGAACGTCCCCAATGACTACCTCGTTTTCGTAACCTCTCCGCAACAATTCGACCTCCACGGCAGCAGCGCCCGCCTGCCGTGCTCCCTGCGCTACACTTAATCGCACTATGGCGCTGCCGCGCCGTGCCCGAACCAAGGGAGACCCTCATGAAGAATACTCAGTTGCTGCTGATTAACGATATGTGCGGCTACGGCAAGGTCGCGCTTTCTGCAATGCTGCCGGTGCTGTCGCACATGGGCTACCGTATCCATAACCTGCCGACGGCGCTGGTGTCCGATACGCTCAACTATCCCAAGTTCTACATCCATGACACCACCGAGTACGTGCGCCAGAGCCTCGCCATTTGGGAGGAGCTCGGCTTTGAGTTCGACGCCATCTCCACCGGCTTTATCGTGACCGAGGAAGAGACGCGCATCATTTCGGATTTCTGCCACCGTCGCGCGCAAAAGGGCACCAAGGTGTTCGTCGACCCCATCATGGGCGACAACGGCAAGCTCTATGCCGGCGTGCCCGAGTCCACGATCGGTCTCATGCGCAGCCTGCTCGAGTGCGCCGACTATGCGGTGCCAAACTACACCGAGGCCTGCCTGCTCACCGATACGCCCATTGCCGAGCAAATCACGCCCGATGAGGGCCGCGGTCTTGTGGATGCCGTGCGTGTCCTGGGCGCCAAGTCGGTGGTCATTACGAGCGCTGTGGTCGACGGTGCGAATGTCGTCATCGGTTACGACCATGTGGCGGGGGAGTACTTCACGATTCCCTTCGAGCTGATTCCGGTCTACTTTCCGGGCACGGGCGACACGTTCTCGGCGGTGCTTGTCGGCCGCGTTATGGCCGGTTGGAGCCTGCAGCGCGCGACGAGCGATGCCATGCGTGTGGTAGCGGAGCTCATCGAGCGCAATGCCGACCAGGAGGATAAGTCCGCCGGCCTTCCCATCGAGGCCTGCCTGGATGTGATTGACCATGAGTAACGCCGACGAGAGCAGCACCGAGGCGGCGGGCGAGAACAAGCCGCTCGGTGCCCCGCGCGGCAGGCGCCCACGTATTCGCATTAGCTGCGTGGACCAGCTGGGCACATGCCGCTGCCATCACGGGCACAAGCCGGGCGACGTTTTTGACTTCGACCGAGATCGCGGCAAGATGTGCGCCATGGCCTGCCATGTGGGCTTTCCCTATATCGATATCCTGCGCTATGGCGGAACCGTGCCTGGCAACGAGCCCGGTACGGCAAAGTTCTGCTGCCCCGAGGTCGATACGCTGAACGTCTGGCTTGCCGAGATCGTCGACGAGTAGTCGAGCGCAATGTGACAAAGGGACAGTCCCTTTGTCACATTCGCCGGGGCTGCCCCTTCTTTCTGCTTATAATCCTAAATCTCTGCATTTCATCCGATTTTAGGTTCTAAAAATCCTACATTTCATCGATAATCAAGCGCATAGAACTTTGCATTTCATTTGATGACACTGAGGGGAGAGCCTATGCTGCGTAGGAAAATAGCGGCAGAGCTGGAGCGTTGGCTGAAGTCTACCGAGCAAAAGGCCTTATTCATCACGGGTTCTCGCCAGATCGGCAAAAGCTATTCGATTCGCGCATTTGGCAAAGCCAGCCATGCAACCTGCATTGAGCTCAACCTCATGGAAAATCGCCAGGCAAAAGATGCTCTTCTCGAGGCGCGGGATGCCGATGATTTCATCAGCAGGGTGACGCTTCTTTCGGGAAAGTCGATTGCACCAGGCAAAACGCTCGTGTTTATCGATGAGGTCCAAGAGGCCCCCGACATCATGACGATGGCAAAGTTCCTTGTTGAGGATGGGCGCTGCCACTGGGCGTTTTCGGGGTCAATGCTCGGGACCCAGTTCAAGGGCGTCAGGTCCTATCCCGTGGGGTATGTCCACGAGCTTAGGATGTTCCCGCTCGATTTTGAGGAGTTTTGCTGGGCAATCGGGGTGAGCGAAGGGGCTCGCCAAACGATACGCGACGCGTGCATCAACGAGAAGCCCATTCCTGGTTACATTCATGACGCGATGATGGCAAACTTCAGGACCTATACCGTTGTCGGCGGAATGCCAGAGGTCGTGCAGCGTTTCCTTGACACGCAGGGTGACCTTGCCTCTGTTCGTCAGCTACAGTCCGAGCTCAACGAACAGTACCGTCGGGATATTTCCAAGTATGCAAGCGGGCGTGCCCTTCAGGTGCAGAGCATCTACGATCAGCTCCCTATTATGCTCGAGGGCGAAAACAAGCGCTTCGTGCTCAATTCCATTGACCCCAAGGCTCACTACGAGAAGTATCAGCGAGATTTTGTATGGCTTGTCGATGCCGGCGTTGCTCTCAAAGCCGATATCGTAACCGAGCCAAAATCGCCCCTGCTCAAGACGGCACGGCCATCGCAGTTCAAGCTATATCAATCGGATACGGGCATGTTGATGGCGCGCTACCCCGTTGGAGTCGCCCAAGCGGCGTATCTTGATAGCAAGGAGCCCAATCTGGGCGGCATTTACGAAAACGTGGTGGCCCAGCAGCTGGCTGCCCAAAATCGCCAGCTTTACTACTATCAGACAAAAAAGCGCGGTGAAGTGGACTTTGTGGTCGACGGACCGGATGGGACGGCTGTTCCGATCGAGGTTAAATCGGGCTCCTATTACCACGCGCACGCTGCGCTCGGTCATGTGCTTGATACGGCTGAATATGGCGTAAGGCTCGGGATTGTTTTCTCGAGAGGCAACGTTGAGCGCAACGGAGCGGTTCTCTATTTGCCGCTATATGCGACCTGGGCCCTTTCGGATGTTTTGGGCGACTCCTGCGCCGAGGGGATAAAGCTGGAGGTCAAGCCGGTCTAGGGCCGGTCCCGGATGTGGCAAAGGGACAGTCCCTTTGTCACATTCATGAGTGTGGATTTTCTCCCACCGAGATAACGAGCGTGGATTTTCTCCCGTTTAGAGCGCACTCGAACGCTCAAAGTGGGAGAAAATCCACGCTCGTTTTATGCCGATGGCGTGGCCCGTGTGCCCGCGCCGCCCGAGCGCCTACAGCTGCTCGAGCATGGCGGTGCAACCGGCGAGTACATCGCGGTAGGTGGCGTCGAAATTGCCGGTGTACCAGGGGTCGGCCACGTCGCCGGGGCGATCGGTCCAATCGAGCAGGCGCGAGATCTTGCCATCGGGGTCCTTCCCAAAAATTCGGTACAGGGCGCGGGCGTTCTCGTCGTCCATATAGACAATGTGGTCCCAGTCGCCATACTCCGCGCGACGCACCTGACGTGCGCGATGTGCGACGACGGGAATCCCGACCTCGCGTAGCTTGGCAACGGTACCGTGGTGTGGCGGGTTGCCGATCTCCTCGGTCGAGGTCGCCGCGGAATCGATGGCAAACTCCGCCTCGCGCCCAGCGCGGCGCACGAGCTCGGTAAACACCGACTCGGCCATCGTCGAGCGGCAGATGTTTCCATAGCAGATGAACAGTACACGTTGCATATGCGGTTTCCTTTCGATCGCCATCATCGAGCTCGAGTATCGCATCTACGCCTGCGCCATCGTCCTCTTGCGTTCCCAGCGAGCCAACTTAATCGTCACCAGCGTGAGCGCCCAGGCCACAAGCGAGAACACGGCACCGACCGCGCCTACATATGCAATGCCAACTCCGCTTACCACGGCGCCGCCCACTGCGGTGCCAAACGAGATGCCGACGTTAAACGCCATGGGCTCAACCGAACTTGCGAGTACCATCGACTTGGGGTGGCGGCTGCGTGCCACATCCATAAAGTGCGTGATGCACGATACCGAGAACAGGTACATGAGCAACGCCAAGCTAAAGACAAAGACCAACGCGAGCGGCATGGTGCCGCCCACGGCAAACAGCCCGAGTAACGCCGCAGCCTGCAGCACAAACGTCACGAGTAGCGCCTTCATGCCAAAGCGCGCATCGATCCATCCGCCCAGGATGTTCGAGATCAGGCAGAATACGCCGTAGGCCATAAGCGTGGTACTGGCTTCGACCGTGCCCATACCCAGCACCTGCTCAAGATAAGGCGTCACGTAGCCGTAGAACACATAGACCGAGCCCACGCCAAACAAAAAGATGAGCATGCCGGTGATGATGCTCGGCTCGCGCAGCAGCCCCGCCTGCTCGCGAAAGGTGGCAGGCTCGTCGGTTTGCCCAGCGCGCGGCATAAACGCCACGAGCGCCCCGCAGATCAGAACGGCAAAGGCCAGCGTGCCGTACATGGCCACGTGCCAATCGAGCGTGTCGGCCACAAACTTGCCGATCGAAGTGACAAAGACCATTGCCACGGAAAACGCACCATATACTACCGAGATGGCAAGCGAAGTTTGCTGCGGGGACAGCAGCTCGGGGATATACGTCACACCCACGGCGAGCAGTGCGCCCGAGACGGAGCCCAAGATGATGCGCGAGATAAACAGCACCTGGAAGTTGGGCGCCAACGCCATGACCAGGTTGCCGAGCACAAAGACGATGCTGTAGCACACGAGCAGCTGGTAGCGGCGAAAACGTCCCGTGCTGAGCGCAAGCACCGGCGTGGCGATGGCGTAGATCAGTGCGAACACGCTAATAAGTTGGCCTGCGGTGGCAAGCGATACGCCGAGTTCCGTTGCCAAGTCGCTTTCGATGCCGATGACCACGAACTCGGAGCAGCCGAGCGAGAATCCCAACAGCACGAGCAGCGCCAGGCAGAGCTTGGTGCGCGCAGGGGAGAGCGCGGCGGCGGTTGACTTACTTTTAGGCGTGGTTGCGGCGGTCAAGGTTGTCACTCCAATGTCGCATGAATAAGCGAGATTCAATCCCTGCAACTCTAGCAGAATGTGACAAAGGGACAGTCTCTTTGTCACATTGCGCTGCCGGCCGGTCGCCCAAACCGTCACAACATTCGGCGAAAATCTCGAAATCGAGGAAAAGCGTCGAATGTTGTGACGGTTTTCCTGTCTGTGCCGGCGAGCTCCAGTGCCGTCTGGGGGTATAAGGCTAGCAAGTGTTTATTTGCGAGGCCTAAGGGGCGCCCCGTATGGATATCGATAACTTTGAATGGTGGTATAGCGAGGGCGAGGCTCCGGACGAGGGGTGGGACGAGCCCGCGTCGCGTGACGTGTCGAGCGACGAGGACGAGACCGGCAACGATGCCGTCGAGACGGATGCTGCTTCCGACTCCGCCGAACCCCTAACCTTTGAACAGGCCTGGGCTCAGGCCGAGGCCGACGAGGCTAAGGCCGACGCTACGGCCACGCTCGGCGAGCCAGCCGACATGTCCATCTCGCCGGCCAAGACCCCGCAGCCGCGCCATAACATCGATCCCGGCAGTACGGCATCTTTCAGCATTCTCGACGTGCCCGCGCAGGGTGCCCAGGCGCCCGCCCCCACGCATCGCCCCAACCTAGCTCGTGAGGAAGACGCGGCCCGCCGCTCTCCGCTCGGCCCCATCCTCATCGCCTTCATGGCCGGCGTCATCGCTTGCTCGGCGATCGGAAATGTCTGGAGCCATGTGGAGCAGCAGCGCAAAGATGCCGCCAAGGTCGAGATGTCTGTCGAACAATCGCTCAGCCGCACGCGCTCGGTGCATGTGTCGGTCGAGGTCAAGGACGGTGCGACATGGGACACCGCCCGCGGCGACAGCCAGATGCTCATCCACATCGCGGGCCGCACGCTCAAAGGGCAGGCGATTGACGAGTATCAATATGTCAACTCCGCTGGCGGCGGCATCGAACTCAAGCCCGGCGACTACGAGCTCACGGTCGACGAGCCGCCCGTCGCCACCGATGGCACGCGCTTCCGCGCCTCAAAGCGCATGGTTCCCGTGAGCTTTAACTCGCAGGCGCCCGATACGGTCGACAGCACGCCGCAGGGCGGATTCGACCTTTACGCAATCGCTCAATAACTGCGCCTGCCGCTTCTCCTTGCCGCCAAGAGTGGGACAATAGCCCTCGACACTGTTGTTTACTTTTGGAGGAAGTAGCATGTCCACCGTCACCACCATCAAGCGCGGCGGCCTCACCGCGGCCATCGATTCCATGGGTGCCCAGCTCACGAGCCTTGCCCTTAACGGCAACGAGTATCTGTGGCAGGGCGATCCCGCCTTTTGGGGCAAGCACGCGCCCATCCTGTTCCCCATCGTGGGCTCACTGCGCAACAACACGGCGACGTCTGCGGCCGGCACCTGCGAGATGCCGCGTCACGGCCTCGCGCGCATCGTCGAGCACAAGCTGGTCGAGGTCTCCGAGGACGGCTCGTCCGTCACCTACGAGATCACCGACACGCCTGAGTCGCTCAAGGCTTTCCCCTTCCACTTTAAGCTCAACATGACCTATGCCCTAACCGGCGACGCCACGCTCACGCAGACCTTTGCCGTCACCAACACCGGCGACGTGGACCTGCCGTTCTCGGTGGGCGGTCACCCCGCGTTTAACGTACCCGCCCCCGGTGCCGAGGACGAGACGTTCGAGGACTACGAGCTGGCATTTACCGAGGCTTGGACCAACGAGGCCCCCATCATCACGCCCGATGGCCTCATGACGTTCGAGGGTAGCTACAAGGCTCCCGATAACTCGGACGTGCTGCCCATCACGCACCGCAGCTTCGATAACGATGCCATCATGTTCACCGATACCCCGGGCTCCACGCTCACACTGCGCGGCCGCAAGTCGGGCCACGGCGTCAAGATCGACTTTGAGGGCTTTAAGTACATCGGCGTGTGGTCTGCCGCCAACGACGCTCCGTTTGTGGCGCTCGAGCCCTGGACCGGTCATACCACCATGGACACCGAGGACGATGTCTTTGAGCACAAGGTCAACACCATCACCTTGGCTCCCGGCGCTACCGATAAACGTAGCTTTAGCGTCACCCTGCTCTAGAGGTTCCGCCGTTCTGACGAACGGCGGGCCGGTCGACGCTGCGCGCCACCCAGAGCGACAATTTGTCATTCAAAAGGCAAGGTATGACCAGAAGGTCTATGCCTTGCCTTTTTCATGCCTAGTCGTTGGGGACGTTCTTGTTTGACTAGTCGTTTAAGAACGTCCCCAACGACTACCAATCGTTTTCAGTTCGTAAACTTGCATATATGCATTTATATATGCATTTGCTGGAGGTAGCGCTGAGCGGTATCCTGTTAAGTCGTCAGCATACGATTCAACAGGGAAGGCAGATTATGCATTCTCCCCATCAACGCGACGCGCATCCACAGCCGGTGTGCAGCCGTCGCATCTTTTTGGGTAGCGCTCTCGCTGCGAGCGCTTCTGTCGTCGCCGGCGCACTTGCCGGTTGCCAGCGCCCCTCCACGCTGGAAGTAGTTCAGCCCACGACGGGCGGCGGTCGCGACGACCTGTCCGATTCCGTGATCGGCAAGGACAAGATCCGCATTGGCATGGAGGCGGCCTACGCCCCGTACAACTGGCAGGTCTCCGAAGCCAGCGAGTACACCATCCCCATCGACAACGTGCAGGGCGCCTATGCCGATGGCTACGACGTGCAGATCGCCAAGATCGTCTGCAAGGCCCTCGGCGGCGAGCCCGTTGCCGTCAAGCAGAGCTTCTCGGGTCTTATCGATTCGCTCAACAACGGCCAAATCGACCTCATCATCGCCGGTATGAGCGCCACGCCCGAGCGCGAGGAGTCCGTCGGCTTTTCCGACCCGTACTTTATCGGTTACTTTGGCCTGTTCGTAAAAGAGGGTTCCCCCTACCAGAATGCGACCAAGCTCAGCGACTTTAGCGGTGCCACGGTACTCGGCCAAAAGGACACCATGCTCGATACCGTCATCGACGAGATTCCGGGCGTTGTCCACAAGAACCCGGTCGATTCGGTCCCCACGGTGTTTTCGAACCTGCTGCAGGGCACCTGCGACGCCGTGACCTACAACACTGAGAACGAGAAGGGCTATATGGCCCAAAACCCGGGTATCGTGCCGATTCAATTTGCCGAGGGCGAGGGCTTTAAGCAGGAGGTCACGGCAAACGTCGGCTGCCGCAAGGGCTCGGACAAGCTGCTTAAGCTCATCGACAAGGCACTCAAGGGCATTAGCCAAGAGGAGCGCGACCAAATGTGGGACGCGTGCCTCGATCGTCAGCCGGCATAGGGAGGCAGCATGAAAACCATCAATCGCCTGGCCTCCTTTATCAAGGCCGACCACCGTTATGTATACCTGGGCACGAGCGTTATCGCGGCGCTCGGCCTGGCGTTTAGCCAGCGCAACCCCACGCCGCTGAGCTTCTTGGCCCCCACGGGCGTGTTTCAAGATTGCCTTTGGGCGATCCTGTGGGCGTGGCTCGTCGTGTCGGCGGCGGCGCTGGTCACCAAGCTTATGCACTGGAGCGACTATCGCGAAAAGTCGCCGTTCGCATCCGAGCGTTTCCGTCGTGGAGCATGCCTGGGCAGCTACGTCGTGGTCGCCATCGCGGCGATCTTTTTCGTGGACCGCTGCGTCATGTCGTTTATCGACCTGGTGCAGGTGAGCATTGTCTCGGATTCCAACCCCAGCGACTTTTTGTCGAGCCTGGTCTACATGACCTACAAGAGCGGGGACTTCTTCATTCGCGGTATCGAGATCACCATCGCGCTTGCGACCTTCGGCACCGTCATCGCATTCTTCCTGGCGCTGCTCTTTGTGTTCTTGCGAATTCAGACCTTCGATCGCGTGGACAACGACCTGGTGCGCTTCTTTAAGAGTATCGGCCGCGGCTTTGCGACCATCTACTCCACCATCGTGCGCGGCACGCCCATGATGGTCCAGGGCCTGCTCATCTATTACGCGGGCTTCACCGTTTTGCGTGGCATGGGCTTCGAGACCGCCCAGGCCAACCAGATTTGGAGTACCTTCACCGCCGGCCTTGTCACCATCTCGCTCAACTCCACCGCCTACATGATGGAGGTCCTGCGCGGCGGCATCGAATCCATCGATCCCGGCCAGGCCGAGGCAGCGCGCTCGCTGGGCCTGTCGCAGTGGCAGGCTATGCGCAAGGTCGTGTTCCCCCAGGGCATTAAAAACGCTATTCCGGCACTCACCAACGAGCTCATCATCAACATCAAGGATTCGTCGGTGCTCTCGGTCATCGGCGTGTTCGACCTTATGTACGCTACTACCACGGTCGCCGGCGTGTACTACCGCCAGATGGAGGTCTACTGCGTGGCGCTCGTGGTCTACCTAATCCTGACGCTCGTGGCGAGCCGCCTGCTCGAAGCCTTTGGCAAAAAACTCGGTGCCGAGGCTCCGGCCACGCTGCCCAGCTCCAACTAGGCTCAAGACGAGGAGAATCATCATGGCAGATACCGCTACTACCGGCGTTGCGGCCGCCGCACAGACCAATGAGCCGCTCATCCGCGTCGAGGGCCTGCGCAAGAGCTTCGGCTCGCTCGAGGTGCTCAAGGGCATCGACCTGTCCGTTAACCCCGGCGAGGTCGTCACTATTATTGGCGCCTCAGGCTCGGGCAAATCGACCTTTCTGCGCTGCCTCAACCTGCTCGAGACCCCGGACGCGGGCCACATCTGGTTCCACGGCCAGGACCTCACGGCCGAGCGCTGCAACATCAACAAGCTGCGCGAGGACATCGGCATGGTGTTCCAGGGCTTTAACCTGTTCAACAACATGGACGTGCTCGACAACTGCACGCTCGCGCCCGTCACGCTCAAAAAGATGAGCAAGGCCGAGGCCGAGAAGGTCGCGATGGAGCATCTGACGAGCGTGGGGCTCGAGAAGTTCGCGCACGCCGCCGTGGGTCGCCTGTCCGGCGGCCAAAAGCAGCGCGTTGCCATCGCTCGTGCCCTATGCATGAATCCACAGATCATGCTGTTCGACGAGCCGACTTCCGCACTCGACCCCGAGATCGTGGGAGAGGTGCTTGAGGTCATGCGCAAGCTCGCTGCCGACGGCATGACCATGGTGGTCGTCACACACGAGATGGCCTTTGCCCGCACGGTGTCCGACCGCGTGGTCTTTATGGACAAGGGCGTAGTGCTCGAGGATGCCGCGCCGGCCGAGCTCTTCGGCAACCCCAAACACCAACGTACCCGCGAGTTCCTCTCGCGTTATCTCGAGGACAAGTAGCCGACCGCAAACGCTTATGTGGCAGGGCCGCTCCGGTGGGGCGGCCCTTGTCGTCACAATCGAAAGGATGTCATGGCCGAGGTTTGGCGCTTTTTTGCGCATGAGGATGATTTTGCCGATATAGACGAGGCTGGTGCGTGCGAGCGCCTGGGCCGCGTGCTGTCGTTTCCGACCATCTCGAGTATGGATGCCGAGGCGGTGGACTGGCAGCCGTTCGACGACCTGCGCGCGTATATGCAGCAGGCTTGGCCGCACGTATTTACGGCGGGTAAGGTCGAGCTTATCGACCATTCGCTATTGGTGACGCTTAGCGGTTCCGACCCTGCCCTCAGGCCCATTATGCTCATGGGCCACATGGACGTGGTTCCCGTGGTACCCGGCACCGAGGCTGACTGGACGCATGCCCCTTTTAGCGGACATGTGGACGACACCTACATTTGGGGTCGCGGCGCCATCGATATGAAAGACCAGGTCGCAGGCATTCTCGAGGCGGTTGAGTATGCGCTCGCACACGGCTGGGAGCACAAGCGTACCCTGCTGCTCGCCTTTGGCCAGGACGAGGAGACTACGCAGTACGGCGCGGGGGCGATCGGTCGTGTGCTCGAGGAGCGTGGCATTGAGCTTGAGTACCTGATCGACGAGGGCGACTACCGTATTGTTTCGGCTGCCGAGTATGGCGCGGGCGAGGGCTGGCTTATGCATGCCGACCTCGCGGAGAAGGGCTACGCCGATATCGTACTCAAGACGAAGAGTGAGGGCGGGCATTCGTCCAACCCCTACGGCGGCACATCGCTCGAGGTGCTCAGCCGTGCCATCACCGCAATCTGCGATATCGAGTGGCCGACGCGCGTGACCGACTTGCTTGCCGCCCAGCTCGTCGAGTTGGGGCTCTACACGGCCGACGAGATTGCCTCCAACAAGGACACCATCGTGCGCGAGTGCCTCGCCAGCAAGAAGCTCTACCCGCTCGTGACGACCACCTGCGCGCCCACGCAGATCGAGGGCGGCAGCACCGGCGCCAACGTAATGCCGCAGGATATGTGGGCTAATATCAACTTCCGCATGCTCGAGGGCACGAGCGTGGCCGACGTTGTGGCGCGCTGCCGCGAGGTCGTTGCCGCGGCGGGCCTCGCCGGGCGCGTGGAGGTCGAACTCGGCCCCGGCAGCTCCGAGCCTTCGCCGTCTCCGCGTGTCGGTGGACCGGGGCTCGAGACCGTTCGCGCCATTGCCGCCCGCTACTTCCGCGACCCAAAGGGGGCGGAGGAAAACGGATCATTCGAGCCAGTGGCAATTGTGCCCTCGACCGTGATCGGTGCGACCGACGCTGCCAACTACCAGCACATTTGCCCTGAGTGCATTCGCTTCTCGGCCTTTGTGGTAGACGATGACGAGTGCGAGCGCGGTGTCCACGGCACCAACGAGCGCATCACCCGCCGCGCCTACCTCCAGGGCATCCGCTTCCTCATCGCCCTGCTCCACACGCTCTAGCCAAAAAGCAAGCCCTTGGTGCAATGGGGTCAGGTTTGTTTGCACCAATCAATCCGTGCGGGTTATATGCAGGTTTGCCTGCGCACGCTATCATGTATGGGTTAGACCGCAACTATGTACCCCATACGCGAAGGGATGCGCATGTATCTGAAGATCGACATGTTCTAGCCGGGCTTACCCCCGCAGCGGCGCCGCGCGCCCCATCAACTCTGCCGATTTTCACCTTCACGCATATAAAGGAGTCCCGCCATGCGCGACAAGCTCGAAAAGATCATCAAGGCCTACGAGGAGCTCGAGAAGAAGCTCTCCGACCCGGCCGTCGCCTCCGATATTAAGGAGTTCACGCGTCTCAACAAGGAGTACGCGCACCAGTCCGACCTCATCGCCGCCTCGCGCGAGTACATCGGCGCGCTCGATGACATCGAGGCCGCCAAGGAAATGCTCCACGATACCACCGATGCCGATGAGAAAGAGATGCTCCAGATGGACATCTCCGAAAACGAGGCCAAGCTCCCCCAGCTCGAGGAAGACATTAAGTACATGCTCATCCCGAGCGACCCCAACGACGACAAGAACACCATCGTCGAGATTCGCTCTGCCGCCGGTGGCGACGAGGCGGCCATCTTCGCCGGCGACCTGTACAAGATGTATCAGCGCTTTTGCGAGTCGCGCGGCTGGAAGACTACCGTGCTCGACTCCAGCCCCAGCGAGGCCGGTGGCTTTAAGTCCATTGAGTTCAAGGTCGAGGGCGACCGCGTCTACTCCGTCATGAAGTACGAGTCCGGCGTGCACCGCGTCCAGCGCGTCCCCAAGACCGAGTCCCAGGGCCGCATTCAGACCTCCACGGCTACCGTCGCCGTGCTTCCCGAGGCCGAGGAGATCGACGTCCAGATCAACCAGTCCGACCTGCGCATCGACACCTACTGCGCCTCCGGCCCTGGCGGTCAGTGCGTTAACACCACCTACTCCGCCGTGCGCATTACCCACCTGCCCACCAACACCGTGGTGCAGTCGCAGGAGCAGCGCTCCCAGATCCAGAACCGCGAGGTCTGCATGCAGATGCTGCGTGCCCGTCTGTACGAGATGGAGCTCGAGAAGCAGCAGGCCGAGCTCGGTGCCGAGCGCCAGAGCCAGATCGGCCATGGCAACCGTTCCGAGAAGATCCGTACCTACAACCAGCCCCAGGACCGCGTGACCGATCACCGCATCGGCTTCAACTCCACCTACAACGGCGTCCTTCTGGGCGATCAGCTCGGCACCGTGATCGAGGCACTCGCCGCCGCCGAGCGAGCCGAGAAGCTGGCGCAGGCTGTGTAGTGGGTTACGCGGTTTTGCCAAACCGCGTAACGGCTCGACGCTGCGCGCCGCCCAGAGCGACAATTTGTCATTCAAAAGGCAAGGCATGACCAGAAGGTCTATGCCTTGCCTTTTTCATGCCAACTTGTTCGCTCTGGACGTCGCTCGCTGGCATTGCCAAAACATCGGCGTTTTCTTGGTTGTCAAATGATCCGTAGGGAGTCATTGGGGACATTGCCTTGATATTTTATTCAGTCGGCTGTGATGGCATTTTAGTCATTGGGGACGTTCTTAAATGACTAGGTTGGGTAAATTACTTTTCGAGTTTATTTAATCTGCTTTGTTAGAAATTAAGCTGCCTACCTGCTCAAAGTAATTAACAGCCTTCATCTGCTATTGATAATATTGCTCGAAAAATCGTCCAAGAAGTCGAGGGGCGATTTTTGACGCGTCGCGCGTCAAGTGATGTGGCAAGCGTTTGGTTAGATATTGGTCAGGTTGGGGGCAACCTTGCCAAAAGCTTGACGGATGCTGATATGAACGTCGGCGAATGAACACTTTGGACGGGGGCAAACAAAAAATCTGGGCTGATTCTCGATAATCGCCTGCAATCGCCCCTTGCCAAGCGCTGGCCTCGCGTACAATCTGCTCCGACATTCGCGCGCCGTCCGGCGCTTAAGAGGGGAGGGCCCCATGGCAAACGAGATTTGGACCATCAAGCGTTGTCTCGAGTGGACCAAGGAGTACCTGGCCGAGCGCGGCGAGGAGCACCCCCGTCTTTCTGCCGAGTGGCTGCTCTGCGCTGCCACGGGTTTGGCACGCATCGACTTATATATGCGTATGGACGAGACGCTTAACGCGGCCCAGCTCGAGACCATGCATGCGGCCGTTGTCCGCCGCGCTAAGGGCGAGCCGCTGCAATACATCACGGGCAGCACGCAGTTTCGCATGATCGACGTCGCGTGCGCCCCCGGTGTGCTCATTCCGCGCCCCGAAACCGAGATGCTCGTCGAGGAAGTCCTCAATTATCTGGATGCCGAGGTGCTGAGCCCCGAGGCTGCTGCCCGTCAGCGTGTTGAGCTGCCTTGGAACGATGAGGTCGAGGAGGCACGCAAGGCTGAGGCCGCGCTGGCAGACGAACGGGCGACCGCCGAGCGCCGTGCCGCTAACCTGACGGCTGCCGATGAGGCGGCGCTAGGCGGCGACGTACTGGGTAGCCGCGCCTATGCCGAGGAACTGGCCGACCGCGAGGCCGAGGAAGCCGCGCAGGCAGCAGAAGCCGAAGTCGCGGAAGCCGCCGAGTCCGAGCTCGACGAATACGGCATCGCCATCGAGGGTGCCGGCCAGGAGACGGCTTCAGCTCAGGATGCCGCTGCGCCTGCCCCAACCGAGCCCTGCACTGCCCGCGTTCTCGAGGTCGGCTGCGGCACGGGCTGCATTTCGCTCTCCCTTGCCTGGGAGCGCCGCGGCCACGTTACCTGCACCGCCACCGATATCGAGCCGCGCGCCATCGATCTGGCCACCAAAAACCGCGACGCCCTCGGCCTCACGGCAGATGAGGTTGCCTTTAGCCTCACCAACCTGGTGAGTTCCATTCCCCGCGAAGAGTGGGGCACCTTTGATGTGCTCGTCTCCAACCCGCCTTACATCCCGACCGACGTCATGCGCTCGCTGCCGCACGAGGTCAAGGACTTTGAGCCCGACCTGGCGCTCGAGGGCGGCGCCGACGGCCTCGATATCTTCCGCCGCCTGCTCAATGCGGCGCCTTACATGCTGCGCGCCGGCGGCCTGTTTGCCTGCGAGCTCTACGAGGGTGCCCTCGATGCCGCGGCCGAGCTCTGTCGCCAGGCAGGCCTTTCGGACGTGCGTATCGTCCATGACCTCACCGATCGCCCCCGCATCGTCCGAGCCATCGTCACCGAGCCCAAACAGCGCCAGTAATATTTATTAACTGGTTAGCAAAAATTATAAAGTAGTTTATAATTAGGACGGCTGAAAGAGGTCGGCCCATGCAACCTCCTACCTTTCGGGAAATCATCGCCCTACTCAAGCACGATGGATTCGTGAAGGTCGCGCAAGTCGGTAGTCATGCTAAGTATGTTTCTGGTGACCGTGTTGTCACCGTGAACGGCTCTGGTGGTGATCGACCAAAGAAGGGCACGTGGGCAAGTATTCGTCGCCAAGCTGAATGGTAGTTGGAGGCAAAATGAGGCAGCGATTTACCTATGACTGCGTTCTCATAAAAGAAGACGACGGTTACTGCGCCAGCTTCCCGCAGATTCCCGGCGCCTTTGCCGATGGCGATACGCGCGAAGAAGCGATTGCCCATGCCACCGAGGCACTGATGGCGTTTTTGGCCGACGACCTCAACAACGGTTTGACTCCGGCAGGGTACGAACGCTCGGCCGAGGTCGTGGCCCTTTCAGTCGAAATCGACCACGAGGACGCTCGGGAAGCGGCGTGCCGAACATTTAAAGACGCAGCGCTGGACCTCAAAGTCTCCGCTCCGCGGATTACCGCGCTGGTCAAAGCCGGAAAGCTCGATGTTGAACTTGTCGACGGCCGTCGGATGATAACGATAGACAGCATCGAGCGCTACGCCGCCCAAGAACGCCACGCCGGCAGGCCAAAGAAGTTCGTCGCAGTCCAATAACCCCCTCACTTTCACCGACTACTAGAGCCGCTCACCAAACCAACATGCGCTCTGGGCAAATAGGTTGAACGTTTCGTGCGAGAATGCCCCACAGTAAACAAACTTGCACCAGAGCGTAAGGGGCTGGCATACACATGCAGACGGTCTATCGGGTATATGAGGGAACGCGCGAGCCGCATCGGCTTGCCGTCGAGCGCGCGGCCGAGGTGCTCGGCCGCGGCGGCCTGGCGCTGATCCCGACCGAGACGGTTTACGGTGTCGCCGTGGCGGTCAACGCCTTCTCGGACGCCGTGCCCCAAGATACAGGCGAATTCCCATCGTGGCCGCGCGATCCGCAGGCTGCCGTCAATGGCGCCGCGGTCCCTGCGCTCGGTACCGGCTACCGCCGTATCTTCACTCTCAAGCAACGTGAACTCACGCAAACCGTCGCTTGGCTGGTCGATGGTGTCGAGGCGCTCGACCGCTATGGCGTGGATATCCCGGAAGATGCCCGCGTACTTGCGCGACGATGCTGGCCGGGCGCCCTGACTATCGTGGTCAAGGCGGCTCCCTGCGTGCCGACCTTTATGCGTGCTGCCGACGACACGGTGGCCCTGCGCGCTTCGGCCTCTCCCGTGGTCCAAGCGCTCATCCGCGCCTGCGGCAGTCCCCTTGCCTGCACGAGCGCCAACACACACGGCGCGCCCTCGCCGGCAAGCTTTGCCGCCGTCGAAGGTCGCATCCTGGAGGGGGTCGATGTTGCCGTCGACGCCGGCGAGACCCCGTGTCGCGACGCCTCGACCATCGTGTCGTTCCAGCACGGCGGGCTCCAGATCCTGCGCCAAGGCGCACTTCCCGCATCAGAGATCGAACGGGTCCTGTCCGACCCGATGCAATAGAAAGGTGTAAGCGATGTCGTTGAATCTGGGCAGCCTGGGCATGGAAGATGCCTCGTTTAACTTTGGCGGTTCCTACATCATGGCGCTCGACTGCGGCACCACCTCGGTACTTGCGACCATCGTCGACGAGTACGGCTGCATCGTCGCGCAGGCACGTCGTAGCGTCAAAACCAGCTTCCCGCGTCCCGGTTGGATAGAGCAAGACCCCATGGAGGTGCTTGCCAGCCAGATCGGCGTGATGATGGAGGTCCAGTTTAAGAGCGGCATCCATTCTGACCGCATCGCCGCCATCGGTATCTCCAACCAGCGCGAGACCACGGTGGTGTGGGACCGCATAAGCGGCCAACCCATCTATAACGCCATCGTGTGGCAATGCCGTCGCACCGCACCTCTGATCGACGAGCTGGTCGAGCGGGGCGCAGAAGAGCTGGTGCGCTCCCGCACGGGACTCACGCTCGATCCGTATTTCTCGGCTTCCAAGGTGCAGTGGATCCTCGACAACGTCGACGGTGCGCGTGAGAGCGCGGCGGCGGGCGACCTCATGTTCGGCACCATCGACACCTGGCTCATCTACAACCTCACCGGCAGTCAGGTCTTTGCCACCGACTACACCAATGCCAGCCGCACGGCACTCTTTAATATCCATACGCTCGATTGGGACGACGACCTGCTGGCGCTCTTTGACGTTCCACGTTCCATGATGCCCGAGGTTCGTTGGAGCTCGGGCGACTACGGCCGCGTCGCGAGCGACATCATGACCAACATGCCGCCCATCATGGGCGTGGCGGGCGACCAGCAGGCGTCGCTGTTCGGCCACTGCTGCTTCCATCCCGGCCAGACCAAAAACACCTATGGCACGGGTTGCTTTATGCTCATGAACACCGGCGACGAGGTCGTCGAATCCAAGAACGGTCTGGTCTCCACGATCGGTATCGCCGCGGACGGCAAGATCAGCTATGCACTCGAGGGCTCCATCTTTGCTGCCGGTTCCACCATGAACTGGCTGCGCAACAACATGGGCATCATCTCGAGTGTGAGCGAGTCCGCGCAACTCGCCGCTTCGATCAACGACAACGAGGGCTGCTACTTCGTCCCCGCCTTCGCTGGCCTGGGCGCTCCCTGGTGGGACCCGCGTGCCCGCGGTATCGTGTGCGGCCTGACCGGTGCCTCGAGTCGCGCGACCATTGTGCGTGCGGCCTGCGAGTCCATGGCATATCAGAGCTACGACGTGCTGCGTGCCATGGAGCAGGACGTGGGGCTTTCGATCGAGCGCCTGTCTGTCGATGGCGGTGCCTCGCGCAACGAGTTCATCATGCAATTCCAGGCCGACCTGCTGGATATCCCCGTGCTGCAATGCGAGACGGTGGAGACCACGGCAATCGGTGCCGCGTACTTGGCGGGTCTTGCCGTCGGCTATTGGGAAGACCTGGAAGAACTGGAGCAAAATGCCCAGATCGTTAGGACTTTCCTTCCCCACATGTCCGCCGAGCGCCGCGAGCAAAACCTTGCGGGCTGGCGTGATGCAGTCAGGCGCTCGCTCAGCACCGCACAGTAGGGCTGTGATGGGCTGCTCGATATAACAAACCGCTAAACTAATGCATGGCGTGCGGTGGCAACATTGCTTCGCGCCTTGTCAGCAAGGCCGTTTTGCGGCCGCAACGAAAGGAGCAATCAACCCATGACCGTCACCTACGACGCGTCCCGTGTGACGCTTGTCGACCACCCGCTCGTCCAGCACAAGCTGTCGATCCTGCGCGACAAAAACACCGGCACCAACCAGTTCCGCCAGCTTGTGCGCGAGCTCGCACTTTTTGACGGCTACGAGGCCATGCGCGACCTACCCATGGAAGACGTCGAAGTCGAGACCCCCATCACTACCGCCACGTTCAAACAGCTCGCCGGCAAGAAACTCGCCATCGTGCCCATCCTGCGTGCGGGCCTTGGCATGGTCGACGGCATCCTCGACCTGGTGCCCTCCGCTCGCGTGGGCCACATCGGCATGGAGCGCGACGAGGTCACCCACGAGCCGCACGAGTATTACTGCAAGATGCCCAAGGATATCGACCAGCGCATCTGCCTGGTCGTCGACCCCATGCTCGCCACGGGCGGTTCGGCCGAGATGGCCATCAGCTACCTGCGCGAGCGCGGTGTCAAGGACATCCGCATGCTGTGCATCGTCGCGGCCCCCGAGGGCCTCAAGTCGCTGACTGAGAAGGACCCCGATGTGCATATCTATACCTGCGCCATCGACGGCCATCTCAACGAAGCTGCCTACATCGTTCCCGGCTTGGGCGACGCCGGCGACCGCATCTACGGCACGCTGTAATCTCTGGGCCATACCGGCTAACGTCGAAAATACGAAGAAATGGTGCGCGCGGTCGAACAAAAGACGACCGCGCGCACTCCTGTTAACGGACGTTTTGCCCCGCAGGGTTCGAGAAAAACGTATTACCGTACCTGCGGCATAAAGAAGGTCTTAAGAAAACGAACAGGTGCGTATTAACCGATGCTTTTTCGGTTGTACTTTAGCGATTGGCTCGTACAATAGTCACCAATGTTTGGCGGGAACTGTCCTGTGAGGCGATAAAAAAGGAAAGTGAGGACGCCAGTGTTTCAGATAGCCGATCTGCTCGCTATCGTTGCAGGTGCCATCGCGGGCGCGATTGCCTTCCTTCCCTTTGTCTTTACGCTCAAGCCGGTTCTTGACGATAAGCAGAATGCGGACATGCTCAAGGGTATGGTGAGTCTGGCGGTCTCGGCAATCGCTCTGCTCGTCTTTACCTTGGTTGTGTTTGTGTTGTTCGGAGAGGCATTTCGCATGTTCCTCCTGGGCGAGGCGATCGGCTTCGTGGCCTTTATGGCCGCCTGCGCGGTTCGCGTCGCCAAGGCGCTACGAGATCCTCATGAGGTCGAAAGGTAAGTCGTGGAAATTTTTGAAAAGCTGCCTGATGAGATTAATCATCTGGTCAGCGAGTTCAGCTCCACCCCTGTCGTGGGCGATCTGAGCTGCGGCATCACGCAGTACTCGTTTTGGCTGATCGTCTCCACGATCGTGCTCCTGATCGTCCTGGCCGTGTTCAAGAAGAAGCAGACCCTGGTCCCCAAGGGCTTCTTCGTCAACGGTTTCGAGTACATCATCGAGTACGTCGAGAACGATATCGGCAAGGGCGTCGTGGGTGAGAACTGGAAGAAGCACTTCCCGTTCCTGTGCTCGCTTTTCCTGTTCATCCTGATCAATAACATGATCGGCCTGATCCCGGGAATGAAGCCCGGCACCGGTGCAATCGGCTCCACCGCCGCGCTCGCCATCTTCGCCTTCGTGTACTTCATCTACTACGGATGCAAGGCTCACGGCGTGATCGGCTACATCAAGAGCCTCGCCCCGCAGGGCGTGAGCTTCCCGATGAACGTGCTCGTGTGGGTCGTCGAGCTTTTCTCGACCTTCCTGCGCCTCATCACGCTTGCCGTCCGTCTGTTCTGCAACATGTTCGCAGGACACGTGGTCATGGGCTCGTTCGCCATCATGGCGAGCATGTTCATGCAGCCGCTGCTTCAGCAGGTTTCCGCGGCCCACGCCGTCGGCGCCCTGCCTTCGCTGGCCTGGCTTGCCATCCTCATCCTGATCTATGCGATCGAGCTTGTGGTCGGCGCCATCCAGGCTTACGTCTTCACGGTCCTTACCGCCGTGTATGTCTCCGAGGCAGAGGAGGTCGCGGAGGAGGAGTAGTCTTCCGCTCGCGCCTTAATGGTAAGGCAATTCGTTAAACCGCCGGTGCCCGTACCCATGGAGCCCGGCAGTTATAAAAAGGTTATCCTGCGTGAAATAAGACACGCACGACAAAGGAGGAATCGTGGGAGTTATCGGTTACGGTCTTGGTGTTATCGGCGCTGGTCTTGCTATCGGCCTGTCTGCTCTGGGTGCTACGGGTGCTATGGCCCGTCAGCCTGAGGTCCAGGGCCGCGTGTTCACCGTCTTCATCATGGGCTCCGCCTTCGGCGAGGCTCTGGCTCTGATCGGCTTCGTTGTCGCGCTGATCGTTAAATAGCACGGAGCGTCAAGTATGAATCTTTCATCCCAGAAGAGCGCGATCGCACTCTCCGCGTCCGCGGCCGCGCTGCTCATGCCGGTTTCCGCGTTCGCCGAGGACGGCGCCGCCGGTGCGGACATCCTCATCCCTAAGATGGCGGAGTTCATCCCGGCGCTTATCGCCTTCCTGATTATCTGGATCGTGCTGGCCAAGGTCGCCCTGCCGGGCATCATGAAAACCATGGAGGAGCGCGGCAAGAAGATCGAGGAGAGCCTCGACGAGGCCGAGAAGACCAAGCAGGAGGCTATCGCCAAGCGCGCTGAGTCCGACTCGATCGTCACCGACGCCCGTCGTCAGGCTGCCGACATCGTTCTCGAGGCCCGTAAGGACGCCGAGTCCGAGCGTGCCCGTATCATCGAGGCTGCTCACAAGGAGGCCGAGGAGATCATCGCCAAGGCCCATACGACCGTCGAGGACGAGCGCAAGTCCATCTACGCCGGTGCCGCGAGCTCCATCGCCGACCTGTCCGTTGCCGTCGCCACCAAGATCGTGGGCGAGGCACTCGAGGACGATGCCGAGCAGAAGAAGCTCATCGAGCGCTACATCCAGGAAGCAGGTAGCCTGAATGCCGACTAGCCGCTATCAGGACAAGGTGCTCGAGACCTACGCGCGTTCCCTTTTGGAAGCCGCCAAGGCCGAGAACCATGTGTTCGAGGACCTCGAGATGGTCGAGCGCCTGGCCTCTGCCAGCCCCGAGATCATCGCCGTGCTCGACACCATGTCCAAGCGCGACCAGCTCGACCTTCTTCCCAAGGTGGCAGCTGCCTTTAAGTATGTTGCCGAGGAAGACGAGGATGTAGTGGGCGTGACCGTCACCACGGCGATCCCGCTCGACGACGAGCTGCGTCAAACCATCACTAAGAAATGCGAGCAGGACTTCGGCCGCAAGGTATTCCTTATCGAGCAGGTCGACCCGTCTATCGTGGGCGGCCTGGTGCTCGAGGCCCGCGGCGAGCGTCGTGACATTTCCGTCAAGACGCAGCTGCGCATCGCGCAGGAGACCCTCGCAAACTCTGCTAATTCGTACGGAGGTGAAGCCTAATGTCCGAAACCCTCAATGCCCAGGATATCGCCAAGAAACTGCAGGAGCAGCTCACGAGCCTCTCCGCGACGGTCGATACGCATGAGGTTTCAACGGTCGACGAGGTAGGCGACGGCATCGCGCGCGTCTCCGGCCTCAAGAGCGCCATGGCAGGCGAGCTTCTGGAGTTCAAGAGCTCCGATACCGGTGAGACCGTCTTCGGCCTTGCCCAGAACCTTGACCGTGACGAGGTCGGCGCCGTTCTGTTCGGTGCCGTCGACTCCATCAAGGAAGGCGACGAGTGCCGCACCACTGGCCGCGTTATGGATATCCCCGTGAGCCGTGCCATGCTCGGCCGCGTCGTCAATCCGCTCGGCCAGCCCATCGACGGCCTGGGCGACATCGTCGCCACGCACCGTCGCCCCATCGAGTTCAAGGCTCCCGGCGTCATCGATCGTACCCCGGTGTGCGAGCCGGTTCAGACCGGTCTGCTCGCTATCGACTCCATGGTGCCTATTGGCCGCGGTCAGCGTGAGCTCATCATCGGTGACCGTAAGACCGGTAAGACCGCCATCGCCATCGACGCCATCCTCAACCAGCGTGGCAAGGGCATGGTCTGCATCTATGTCGCCATCGGCCAGAAGGCCTCCACGGTTGCCAACATCCGCGAGACCCTCGCTCAGCACGGTGCGCTCGACTACACCATCATCGTTTCGGCCACCGCTGCCGATTCCGCCCCTATGCAGTACATCGCGCCTATGGCCGGTGCCGCTATTGGCGAGTTCTTTATGTACAACGGCGAGGACGGCAAGCCCGCCGGCGAGACCAACCCCGGCGGCCACGTGCTCGTCATCTACGATGACCTGTCCAAGCAGGCTGTGGCCTACCGTCAGATGTCGCTGACGCTGCATCGTCCGCCCGGACGCGAGGCCTATCCTGGCGACATCTTCTACCTGCACTCTCGTCTGCTCGAGCGTGCCGTCAAGATGTCCAAGAAGAACGGTTACGGCTCCATGACGGCACTGCCGATCATCGAGACCCAGGACGGCGACGTCTCGGCCTACATTCCGACCAACGTCATTTCCATTACCGATGGTCAGATCTACCTGCAGTCCGAGCTCTTCTTCCAGGGTCAGCGCCCGGCAGTCGACGTGGGTATCTCCGTGTCCCGCGTCGGTGGCGATGCGCAGACCAAGGCCATGAAGCAGGTCGCCGGCAACCTCCGTCTGGACCTCGCTTCCTATCAGGAGCTCGCTGGCTTTACGCAGTTCGGCTCCGACCTCGACGAGGCTACTCAGAAGCAGCTGACCCACGGTGCTCGCATGACCGAGCTCCTGAAGCAGCCGCGTTACAAGCCGTTTGAGGTTGGCGAGCAGATCGTTACGCTGTTCGCTGGCAACGAGGGCTTCCTGGATGACCTGGAGATCGCCGACGTGCTGCCTTTCCGTGCCGAGCTCATCGAGTACATGGACAATGGCTTTGGTTCGCTGCTCGACAAGGTTCGCGCCAAGAAGATCGATGATGACACCAAGGCTGAGCTCTTGCGCGTCATCGGCGACTTCAAGCAGCAGTTCATGGCCAAGCACCATTCGGATGTTTCTGGATCAGAGGAGAACTAAGCCCCATGGCCAACCTTCGCGACATTAAGAAGCGAATCTCCTCGGTTACCACGACCAAGCAGATCACGCGCACGATGGAGATGGTCTCTACGGCCAAGATTCGTCGTGCCCTCGATCGCTCCAAGCAGGCCGAGCCCTATAAGGAGGCGCTGACCGACGTCATGTTGACGGTCGCCGGCGACGCCTCCTGTTCGGGCACCGATCCCATGCTGCAGAAGCATGAGAGCGTCAAGCATGGCCTGATTGTCGTTATTGCCTCGGACCGCGGCCTTGCCGGCGGTTTCAATACGACGGTGGAGCGCACGGCCGAAAAGCTCGCCGCTTCTTGGGCGAACGACGGCATCGAATGCGAGATCATCGCGTGCGGGCGTAAGCCGGCCACGTATTTCCGTGACCGCGCAAACGTTGTCATGCACTTTGAGGGCAACTCTTCTGAGCCCGATTTCAATCAGGCCCGCATGATCTCCTCTCATATCTGCGATGCGTATCGTGCCGGTGAGCTTGACCGTGTCGAGCTTGTCTACCACCACGCCAAGAACCGCGTGGATCAGGAGCTTCGCGTCGAGCATCTGTTGCCGCTCGACCCCGAGATGATCGCTATGGCCCACGGTCCGCGTAAGAACGAGACCGACGCCCCTAAGCGCATCTCGTCCACGTTCGAGTTCGTGCCCTCTCCCGAGCATGTTCTCGGCAAGCTTGTGCCGTCTTATATCCTGACGGTCATCTACCAGGCCCTGATCGATTCGGCGGCTGCCGAGCAGGGTGCACGCCGCAAGGCCATGCACTCCGCGACGGAAAACGCCACCGCGATCATCTCGACCCTTACCCGCACGTATAGTCGCGTGCGCCAGGCTTCGATCACGACCGAGATTAACGAGATCGTCGGCGGAGCCTCAGCATTGGAGGAACAGTAATGGCTAATAACACCGTAAAGCTTGCGGTCGAGGAAGCCACCAAGAAGACGACTGCCGGTGATGGTCGCATCGTGCGAATCATCGGCCCTGTCGTCGACGTCAAGTTTGACGGCGCGGTGCCCTCGATCTACAACGCGCTCACGGTCGAGGCCGAGACCCCGATCGGTCATCTGAGCACGATCCTCGAGGTCGAGAGCCAGCTTCCGGGCGGCGTCGTCCGCACGGTCGCCATGTCCTCGACCGACGGCCTGCAGCGCGGCCTCATCGCCACCGATACCGGTGAGCCCATGAAGATGCCCGTTGGTCCCAAGACGCTCGGCCGCATTTGGAACGTCATGGGCAAGCCCGTCGACGGCAAGCCCATGCCCGAGGTGGAGGAGTTCTACCCCATCCACCATGCAGCGCCCCGTTTCGACGAGCTCACCACCAAGACCGAGATCTTCGAGACCGGCATCAAGGCCGTCGACCTGCTCGAGCCCTACATCCGCGGCGGCAAGACAGGTCTGTTCGGCGGCGCCGGCGTCGGCAAGACCGTTCTGATCCAGGAGCTCATCAACAACCTCGCCCAGGAGCACGGCGGCACCTCGGTGTTCACCGGCGTCGGCGAGCGTACCCGCGAGGGCACCGACCTGTTCCTCGAGATGAGCGAGTCTGGCGTTATCGACAAGACCTGCTTGGTCTATGGTCAGATGAACGAGCCGCCCGGAGCGCGTCTGCGCATCGGTCTGGCCGGCCTTACCACCGCTGAGTACTTCCGCGATCGCGGCCAGGACGTTCTGCTGTTCATCGACAACATCTTCCGCTTCTCCCAGGCAGGTTCCGAGGTTTCCGCACTGCTGGGCCGTATGCCGTCCGCCGTTGGTTACCAGCCCACGCTGGCAACCGAGATGGGCGACCTCCAGGAGCGCATTACCTCGACCAAGACGGGCTCCATTACCTCCGTCCAGGCTGTCTACGTCCCCGCAGACGACCTGACCGACCCGGCGCCTGCCACGACGTTTACGCACCTCGATGCCACCACGGTTCTTTCGCGTAGCATTTCGTCGCTCGGCCTGTTCCCGGCTATCGACCCGCTTGCGTCTTCCTCCGACGCTCTCGATCCCTCGATCGTCGGCGAGGAGCACTACCGTGTCGCCGTCAAGGTCCAGGAGCTCCTGCAGGAGTACTCCGACCTTCAGGACATCATCGCCATTCTGGGTATGGACGAGCTGTCCGAGGAGCAGCGCCTTACGGTCAACCGTGCCCGTAAGATTCAGCAGTTCCTCTCGCAGTCCTTCCACGTCGCCGAGAAGTTCACCGGCAACCCCGGTGTCTACGTCCGCGTCGAGGATACCGTCCGCTCTTTCGCCGAGATTGTCGACGGCAAGGCCGATGACCTGCCCGAGCAGGCTTTCCGCTATGCTTCCACGATTGAGGACGTGCGCGAGCGCGCCCGCAAGATGGGGGAGAAGTAGGTTATGCGTATCCGCATCGTGTGCCCCGTGAGCTGCGCCTATGAGGGCGACGCTGCGTTTGTGTCGATTCCGTCCACGGATGGCGAGTTTGGCGTCCTGCCCGCTCACTCCAGCGAGATCTGCACGATCGACCGCGGTTACGTTCGCGTTTCCGATAAGGCCATGGGCACTGTCGACCACACGTTTGCCGTGGCCGGCGGCTATGCCCAGGTTGCGGACGATGTCGTGACCGTTCTCGCCGAGCGCGCTTGCGATTTGGCGACCGTCGATGCCGACAAGCTTAAAGCTGATATTCAAGGTTTTGAAGAGAAGCTGGGTAATTTGTCGGAGGATGATGCACGCCGCGCCTACCTCTATAATGAAATCGCATGGTGTAAGCTCAAGCTTGCCCAATAGTCAAACGATTTAGCGTTCGACCATTTGCGAACACATCATGCCCGGGATGGCCCAGCCATCCCGGGCATGCTTTTTGAAAGGGTAGACCTTGGATATTATCCGCGTTGAGGGTGGCCACGCCATCGGAGGCTCCGTGCCCGTCTCGGGTGCCAAGAACTCCGCACTCAAACTCATGGCGGCAACGCTTCTGGCGCCGGGCAAGACGACGCTGCAGAACGTGCCCGATATTTCCGATGTCCACGTGATGGGCAAGGTGCTCAAGGGCATGGGCGCTACGATCGATGTTCTCGACGAGCACACGCTCGAGATTGATACCTCTCAGGTCGATTCTTGGGAGGCCCCCTACGAGCTCGTTGCCAAGATGCGTGCTTCCACAGCCGTGATGGGACCCCTGCTGGGTCGCTTCCATCGCGCCAAGATCGCCATGCCGGGCGGCTGCAACCTGGGTGCTCGCAAGATCGATATGCACATTCTTGGTCTTGAGGCCCTGGGCGTTGAGTTCGATACCGCCCACGGTTACATCAACGCTAATGCGCCCCAAGGTCTGCGCGGTACCACCGTCACGCTCGAGTTCGCCAGTGTCGGTGCGACCGAGAACCTCATTATGGCATCCGTGCGCGCGAAGGGTACCACGGTTATCGACAATGCCGCCCGCGAGCCCGAGATCGTCGATCTCGCCAACATGCTCAACGAGATGGGCGCTAAGATTGTCGGCGCCGGTACGCCTGTCGTGACCATCGAGGGCGTGGAAGAGCTGCATCCCGTTACCCATCGCGTAGTGGGCGACCGCATCGAGGCCGGCACCTTTATCGTCGCCGGTGCGTTGATGGCCGACGATCGCGGTGTCGACGTCACGGGTTTTTGCCCCATTCACTTGGGCATGGTGCTCAAGAAGATGGAGCTCATGGGTATCGACTGCGAGCGCGTCGAGGATGGCGTCCATGTAAACCGTGCCGAGCGTATCAAGCCGGTCGACATCCAGACGCTTCCGTTCCCCGGCTTCCCGACGGACATGCAGGCGCAGATTATGGTGCTCTCCGCCCTTGCCGATGGTAGCTCCGTTATCACCGAGAACATCTTCGAGAATCGCTTTACGTTTGCCTCTGAGCTGGTGCGCATGGGTGCCGACATTCGTATCGAGAGCCATCATGCCATGATTCATGGCGTCAAGGGCTTCTCAGGTGCACAGGTTACCTCGCCCGATCTGCGTGGCGGAGCGGCCCTCGTCGTAGCGGGCTTGATCGCCGACGGGACGACCGAGGTTTCGGCCATCCATCACATCAAGCGCGGCTACGAGCGGTTTGTCGAAAAGCTGCAGGCGCTTGGCGCGCATGTCGAGCATGCTACCGTCCCCGATCCCGTCATCTACTAATACAGGTTGCCTATGTTTAATAAAAAGCCCCTCGCGGATACCACCGCCCGAAGACCCTCAACTGGTGCGCAGGCCAAGATCTACAGTCGCGATAACGTGGCTCGCTATTCCGAGCGCGCTCGCCAACGTCGTCGTAGCCACACGATTCGTCACGTCGCGCTCATTGTCGTGCTTGGCGTGCTGCTGAGTGCCACTACCGCTGCCGGCCTGTGGTTTGCCACCATTATGAGCAAGCTCGGCGATTCTAATGTCATTACCGACAATCTGCGTCGGGTTCTGGTTGACACCGATGAGGCAAAGGATCCGTTCTACGTGCTGCTTCTTGGCACCGACGGCCGTCCGGGCGAGGATACGTACCGTGCCGACTCGATTATCCTGGCACGCATTGATCCCACGCAAAAGCAGGCGACGCTCATTTCCGTTCCGCGCGACACCAAGGTCGAGTACAAGGGCGAGACCATGAAGATCAACGCCTGCCATACCGTTGGCGGCGCCGAGGCCATGGTCGAGGCTGTCAACGAGCTGTGCGGTGTTCAGATTTCCCACTATGCCGAGGTCAGCTTCGACGGTATGCAGGCGCTGATTGATTCGGTTGGCGGTATCGACATTAACGCAACCGATGATGTTGACGACCCCGAGCACCTGGATATTAAGATTACCGCTGGTCAGCAACATATGGACGGCGCCACCGCCCTTACCTATGCCCGCTGCCGCTACACCTATGCCGACGGCGATTACACGCGCATGCGCCACCAGCGTCAGGTGCTTGGCGCCCTTGCCAACCAGATTCTCAATAACTTCGATGCCACGAAGATCTTTGGCCTGGTTAATTCGCTGTCCGATATGCTCGTAACCGATATGAGCGTTCAGGATATCGTGGCTACGGTCAACGCCATGCGCGGTATGGATGTCGACGGTATCTACTCGGCCAACCTGCCCTCGTACGCCGACGACAGCACCATGATTGACGGTGTGAGCTACGTCTTTGTCTACGAGGACGAGCTCAAGGAAATGATGGAGCGCGTCGATGCCGGCAAGGATCCCAAGGGTCCCAACACCATGGGTCTTTCCGACGGTTCTAGCTCTACGATCGGCGACCTGAACAACAACACGTCTGACGACTACGCAAACGGTACCGCAACCTCATCGGTCAGCTCTGACGATTCCGATGGCTCAAGCGATTCGAGCGATTCGGACTACTACGAAGAGCCCACCGGCGACGGTAACGGCTACGAGGCCAACTACTAAGTTACGCGGTTTTACCAAACCGCGTAACCGCTTGACGCTGCAAACCCGCCAGAGCGGCAATCTGCCTTTCAACTTCGGCGGCATGATCAAAAGATCAATGCCGCCTCGTTTCAAGGCACCTTGCTCGCTCTGGCGGGTTTTCGCTGTCGGTGCCAAAACATCGGCGTAACACTTGGCACATGGGTAGTCATTGGGGACGTTCTTAAACGACTGGTCAAAGGGGACACTCTTGATGCACTTGGCACTTGGGGACGTTCCTTTTGTGCCGGCAGTTTGGGACACTCCTTGCGTTAAGAGGCTGGCGTGCGTCAACCTATTCTCGTTGCAGTAAAAAAATCGCCCCGTTCTTGGTTGAGGACGGGGCGATTCGTCTTTTGGGCTTATGCAGCCAGGCTTATGCAAAGCGGGCGACGAGCTCCTGCAGGACGTCGGTCATCTTGACGAGCGAACTGACCGGGACGAACTCGTTGACGCCGTGGTAGCAATAGCCGCCGGTGGAAAGGTTGGGGCAGGGCAGACCGCGGAACGACAGCTGGGCGCCGTCGGTGCCGCCACGAATTGGCAGCACTTGGGGCTCAACGCCGCAGGCAAGGTAGGCTTCCTTGGCAACATCAATAAGCTCGGGATAGTCACGAACGATCTCGGCCATATTTCGATACTGCTGCTTAATCTCGACCGTCACGCGCTCCTCACCCAGACGCTGGTTGAGCATCGAGGCAGCGGCATCAACAAGGTCGAGTTTCTGCTGGAACTTGGCGGCGTCATGGTCGCGGACGATATAGCGCGCTGTGGCGTGATCGACGGTCGCAGATACACCCTCAAGGTGATAAAAGCCCTCGTAGCCTTCCGTATACTCCGGGCGCTGCACGTAGGGGAGCAACGCGTTGAAGTCACAGAACAGATTGCCTGCGTTGACCATACGGCCCTTAGCGTCGCCCGGGTGGATGGACTGGCCCTCAAAGCGGACGGTCGCCTCGGCGGCGTTAAAGCACTCCCACTCCAGCTCGCCGATGGGGCCGCCGTCGACCGTGTAGGCGTACTTGCAGCCAAAGGTATCGATATCCAACAGCTCGGCTCCGTGGCCGATCTCCTCGTCAGGGCAGAAGCAAATGCCGAGTGCGGGATGGGGCAGAGAGGGGTCCTGAGCGATACGCGCGACAAGCGACATGATCTCGGCGACGCCTGCCTTGTCGTCCGCGCCCAGCAGCGTGGTGCCATCGCTGCAGACCAGGTCCTCACCCGCGAGGTCATTCAGGGCGGGAAGCTTGGCGGTACTCATGGCAACGGGCTTACCGTCAACCGTGCCGCAGACCAGGTCGCCGCCTTCGTAGTGTACGATGTGCGGCTTCACGCCGGCGCCCGGTGCAACTTCGGTGGTGTCGAGATGGGCGATCAGGCCCAGGGCGGGCTTGTCCTCAGCGCCCGCACTTGCGGGGATATGCGCGCAGACATAGGCGTGCTCGGTCACGTGGGCATCTTCCGCACCAAGCTCGCGCAGCTCTTCAGCCAGCACGTTGGCAAGGTCAAACTGAACGGCGCTCGAGGGTACCTGGTCGCAGTTTGCATCCTCGGACTGCGTGTTGATCTGGACGTAGCGCAAAAAGCGTTCGAGGACATCGGGGCTCGTGGTGGTGTTTTCCATAAAGACCGCTCCAATCTTGGTCGTCGTGTGCAACAAGAACTCTAGCACGGTATGCCACGGCATACCACGACGCTTGGATGGGGTAGAATCAGCCATTGAATGCAGAAGGGACGGAAGATCATGGATACGACAAATAGCTCGCGCGAACTACATCTGACGGTGGCGAACGAAGACTACTTGGAGTGCATGGTTCGCATTGAAAGCGAAGAGGGGGAAACCAACGGCGTGCGATCGGTCGACATCGCGCAGCGCCTTGGCGTCTCCAAGGCATCGGTCAATAAAGCGGTTTCGGCGCTCAAGGCATCCGAACTTGTCGAGCAATCGCACTACGGCAAGGTAGTCCTGACCGATCGCGGCCGCGAGGTTGGCACGGCTATCTGGTACCGTCATCGCCTCATCCGCACGTTTTTGGTTCAGGAGCTCGGTGTCGAATTTGAGCGAGCCGATTCCGAGGCCTGCATGATGGAGCATGCGCTTTCCGAGGACACGATGAACCGCTGGCTCGCCTATCTCGAAAAGCAGGGAATCAGCGTCGAGGAATAGCGGGATATATATGGATACGAGTTATTACAACCGGTTTGGTGCCGAGGAACTTACGCGCCGCTTGTCGAGCGAGACCTTGTTGGCGCAGGGTCCCATGGGCAGTGTTCTGTTGAGTGAGTACGATGCCGCCGACATTCCACCGGCGTTTTGGAATCTGGCAGAGCCGCAGACCGTTTCTCGTATCCATCGCTTGTATGTCGCCGCCGGCGCACAGGTGCTCATTACCAACACCTTTCAGGCATCGAGCTATGCCCTCAAGCACGACCAGATTGCGCCGTCCGTGGCGGAGGTCAATCGCGGGGCCGTCGACGATGCCCGCCAGGCGCACCCTCAGCTGCTGCTAGGCTCGATGGGCCCGATCGGTATTGAGTGGTTTGCCGAGGACTCTGCCGAGTATCGTGAAATCCGAGGCATTGCGCGCGAACAGGCGCACGCCTTGCTCAATGCCGGCGTTGACGGTCTGCTGATCGAGACGGTGACGTCTATCCGTAATTTGCAGCCCATGCTTGCCGGCGCCCGAGATGCCGCCGATGGCATGCCTGTTCTGGTGAGTTTTGTCGTTGACGATAAAGGCGACCTGTTGGGCGATGGCCTCAACATCGAGGCAGCCGTTTTGTACGCCGAAAAACACGGCGCAAACTCGGTTGGTGTTAATTGCTGTTCGCTTGCGGCCGCGAACGCGGCGGTGCCCAGGATGGTTACATCGGCGACTACTCCCGTCACGGTGCGTCCCAACGTAGGCGATCCGGTCCAGACTCAGGATGGCCCCGTATGGCACGAGAACCCCGAAGCTTTCGCGCGCGCATGCATCGAATGGAGACATGCCGGTGCCGCAATGGTGGGCAGTTGCTGTGGAACCACGGCAATCACTACGGCCGCGATGGCCGAGGCGCTCGATATATAAAGGGCAAAACCGCTCCATACGGGGCGGTTTTTTTATTGCTTGCATGTCCTCGGCAGCATTTGCCCAAATGGTGAATGCTGGTGCCGGCAGGTTGCCGAGTGCATGTTGCGGGTATACCCCATGCGTACCATGATCCAAACACTGTGAGGTGTCTGCGCGTGTGCGCGATAATTCATTTTGGAACTGACGGTTGGCGCGCTCGCGTCGATGAGGACTTCACTGCCGATAACGTTGCCCGTATCGCCGATGCCGTCGGCGAGTTGTGGCAAAAGACCAATCCGGGCAAAACGGTATATATAGGGTTCGACACCCGGCCCCTGGCGCGCGAGTTCGCTGAGCTTGCGGCGGGTGTGCTAGCAGCGCACGGGCTAGACGCCGTGCTCGCTTCGCGACCTGTCCCGACCCCTGCCCTTACGTGGGCGGCGGCTTATGACGGTGAAGCGTGCGGCGCGCTCATGGTGACGGGGTCCCATCATCCGCAGGGCTATCTGTGCCTCAAGATTCGCATGGGTGACGGCTCGACCGCCAACCAGGATGTCATCGAAGAGCTCGAAGAGACTATGGCTCCCGAGCCAATGGGGATCGAGGGGCAATATCGCACCGCGGATATCATTCCTGACTATATGCAGGCGGTGGCATCGTTTGTCGATGCCGAAGCCATCCGCGCCGCGCACCTGCGCGTGGTTGTCGATCCCATGGGCGGCGCAGCCCAGGGCTATCTAGCCGACTTGCTGCGCGAGCTTGGCGTTGAGGTGCACGAGATTCACGCCGGGCAGGCGTCTGACCAAGAAGATATCTGCCCCGACCCCGTTGAGCCTTGGGTGGACGCTTGCGAGCGCACGGTTGTCGAGGACGGAGCTTGCGCTGGCCTGGTGACCGACGGCGACGCCGACCGTATCGGCGCGGTTGACGAGCGCGGCAGATATATACATCCGCATCAGATCATTGCGCTCGTTTTGGGCGACTTGGTTCAATTTCGTAATTTGGAGGGGCGCGTCGTCGTCAATCTTTCATGCTCGACGCTCGTACGTCGCATTGCCGAGGCGCTTGGCTGCCGCGTGACCGTCAAACCAGTCGGTTTCAAATATATAGCGGCGGAGATGAAGAAGGGCGGCGTCCTCATAGGCGGCGAAGAAGCCGGTGGTATCGGCATCGCCGCGCATATGCCCGAGCGCGATGGAATCCTTGCCTGTCTGATTCTGTGTGAGCTTATGGCAAAGACGGACGCGCCTTTGGGCGTTCTGGTCGACCAACTCGAGGACAGTTTTGGTAAGACGAGTTACGGTCGACGCGATTTGCGCCTTGAGGCCGAAGATGCCGAAACGTTACGAACCCTGCTGCCGGGCGTAAACCCCAAGTCGATTTGTGGCAAGGTGCCGCAAAACGTTAGTCATATGGACGGCTTGCGTCTGTCATTCGAGGATGACACGTGGCTGCTGGTCCGTCCTAGCGGGACCGAACCAGTGGTGCGCGTCTACGCCGAGGGGTTCTCGGTGGAAGAACGTGATGAGTTGCTCGATGCTGGCTGTGCTTTAGCTAGGGGGACGTATCCGCTTTAACCATGAGACTGCCTTATATAAAGAGATGCTCGGCGAGCGGTAGTTGACGGCTGGCAAACGTTAGTCGGATCACAAGATGTGTAGGAAATGTGTACGCCCAGATTCCCGCCCACGGCGCCCCTCCGGTCTGGCAATATATCTCCTTGCCGCGCGGCCCGGTGGAACCGGGAACCAGCGCAGGCGTGCACCTTGAGAACCGGATACTGCGAGGATGGACACACCAGATGTGTCGCATCCGGGCAGACATCGAACCATTTGAAATGGTCTAACTTGGATTTGTTTTTCGCAAGGCCGCCGAGAGGCGGCCCCGAGAAATTCCTTTTCCTATACTAAAACCATATGAATCGAACGGA
>NZ_CABWIF010000016.1:0-32831 GCF_902501475.1 Collinsella aerofaciens
CTACGCCGCCTAGTAAAAGCGCTCCGAACAGATTGGAGCCCATCGGCCGAAAGGCCTGGCGTTAGCATGTCGCGATTCAATCTCGAAAACGGCATTGCCCAGTTGACAAAACTATAGGAACACCCCCTGTCCTAAAGCCCAGTTTTAGCATTCTTCATTTCTGTCCACGGTTAATTGCAATCTGAGCACAGCAATAATCGGCGTATAAATATACACCTGTAATTTTTTGGACGGGTTAATAGATGTTCGATTGGTAGCGAATTCCGCGCAAACCGTCACCAAACTCCACTTTTGCCGCATCTAAAGGTTATTTTTGCGCAAATTTTTGGATGCCGATAGTCACAATGGGCAGGAGGCTGGTTCCCACCGGAGAGGGCAACGCCTACATTTTCATAACGTAATAGCCCGCACCCCTCACCGCCGTCTCGAGTGCGTCGCGATCAACCGGGCGCTTCGAGCGCACGCGTGCCGTGTGGTCCGTATACGTCACCGTTGCCCACACACCATCAAGCGTATTGAGGGCATTGGCTACGTTCTGAGCGCAGCCGTCACAGCTCATGCCGCCGATGAGCAGCTCATCGCTATAGGGATAGTGTGACGCATCGGTATCCACCACAACAACCTTTTTGGCCTTCTTGCCGCTCGCACCGTCGCTGCAGCAACTCTTCCCGTGTGTCGAAGCGGCAATGCGACGCAGTCCAAAAAACATGCCGACAGCAATGACGGCCAGCACGATGATATCTGCAGGGTTGAGCAAGTCACTCATGCGTTCCCCTTTCAAATAGCCCTATCTAGATACCCCCATGGGGTGTCTCCATCTTAACCCAAAATCATGTCCGTTCGGTCAATTAGTTTCCCTATTCAAACTTTTTAGTTGACCAAGGCTTACTTTCGTGTATAAGTTTTCCTAGGCTAACAGTTTAGATCCGTAAGGAGCGCCGTGACCCGAACCATAGACATTCCAACGTTTCAGGCAGCGGTCGTGCGCAACTGCTCTCCCACGCTCGCGGGCATCAAGCCGGCATCGCTCTTTACCTATCCAGGCACCTACGCCCACGGGGACAGCTCGACCGCAACCGAAGCCATCGCAGAACGCCGAGCACGCCTGCTCAACGTTATCGCCCAGTGCAACCACGAGCTTGACCCGCTCGGCATCCACCTGAGTGTTTTGGTCTGGCGGCCTTGCGGAGCGCTCGTGTACGTGTACCGAGCCAAAAGCCTCACCACCTATTTCGAAGACTCTCGCGCCCAAACGGCGCTCGCCTCGGAAGGCTACGACACGAGAGACCTTTCGACATGCCTTGTGCATTTGGCATCACGCATCACGCTCGCGAGCAATAACGTCGCGGAATGCGCCTGCAGCCAGACTCGATGCGCACTACCCCAGCAAGCTAGCTGCAGCAAAGACTGCACCTGCGAGTTCCCCCACGAAATTGGCTATTTTTTGGGCTATCCCCACGAAGATGTCCATCAGTTTATCGTCCAGCACGGCGAAAACTATAAGGTCTTTGGCGCATGGAAGGTATACACAAACGTTGAGCAGGCGCTCACGACCTTCGATTCCTATCGCGCATGCACGCAATACCTTACCTACATCTATCAACAGGGCTGCACCCTGGAACAACTTGTCCAGGCAACCCGATAGAGCATACAAAACGCGGCCGCACGCCGCACAACCGAAAGGAAAACATATGAGCAAGATCGCAGTCGTCTACTGGAGCGGCACAGGCAACACCGAGGCCATGGCAAACTTTGTCGCCGAAGGCAGCACGTCCGCGGGCGCCGAGACCGAAGTCATCCCCTGCGCCGACTTCTCTGCCGACAAGGTCGCCGACTATGATGCCTTCGCCTTCGGCTGCCCCGCTATGGGCTCCGAGGAGCTTGAATACGATGAGTTCCAGCCCATGTGGGATGAAGTCAAGGAGACCCTCGGCGACAAGAAGGTCGTCCTCTTTGGCTCCTATTCGTGGGCCGAGGGCGAGTGGATGGACAACTGGAAGGCCGATGCCGACGAGGCAGGCGTCAACGTCGTCGATTCCGTCATTTGCTACGATGCGCCCGACGATGAGGGCGAGGCAGCCTGCAAGGCTCTGGGAGCGGAGCTGGCCTAACGAAGCCGTCAGAAAGTCGCAAAGCAACTGACAGCCGAGCACCGCACAACAACAGTCGTTCATGCCCAAACAAAAACGGGAGCCGGATACTATCCGGTCCCCGTTTGTTATATCGACAACTTCGACGCGCCGCTACGAGATATTGCCCAAGAACGCCTTGGTGCGCTCGCTCTTGGGGTGGTCGAAGACCTCGCTCGGCGTACCCTCTTCCACGATAACGCCGCCGTCCATAAAGACGACGCGGTCGGCAACGTCGCGAGCGAAGCCCATCTCGTGCGTCACCACGATCATGGTCATGCCGTCACGTGCCAGGTCGCGCATAACGCCCAGGACGTCGCGGACAAGCTCGGGGTCGAGTGCCGACGTGGCCTCGTCAAAGAGCATCACGTGCGGATTCATCGACAGGGCGCGGGCGATGGCCACGCGCTGCTGCTGGCCGCCCGAGAGCTGACTCGGCATAAAGTCGATACGCTCGGCAAGACCGACCTTGGTGAGCTCCTCGATGGCAATCTTCTCGGCCTCTTCCTTGCTGCGCTTGAGCACCTTTTGCTGCGCAAGCATGACGTTCTTTTTGACCGACAGGTGCGGGAACAGGTTGAACTGCTGAAACACCATGCCCAAGTGCGTACGTACCTTATTGAGGTCGACGCCCTTAGCGCACACATCCACGCCCTCGACGACAATCGAACCACTCGTGGGCTCCTCAAGGCGGTTAATGCAGCGAAGCATCGTCGACTTGCCCGAGCCCGAAGGGCCCAGGACTACGACGACCTCGCCCTTGTGCACATCTAGATCGATATCGCGCAGGACCACGTTATTGCCAAAGGCCTTCTGGAGGTTCTTGATACTGACGACGACCTCGTTCGAGTTATTGGTTTCGCTCATGATAGGACCTCCTTACAGACCGGCGATGTGATCGGCAGGCGTCGCGACAACCTGTCCGGCGCTCTTGGCGGGACGCTTCTTCTTGGTCTCGGTCGTGCCCAAAAGCCTCGCCTCAAGACCGCTCACCAAGCGAGCGAGCGGCAGGGTGATGACCAGATAGAACAGGGCGGCAACCACATACGGCGTGATGGAGCCCGTCGTGGCCACGATGGTGCGGGCATTCATGACGATCTCGACCACGCCCACGGCCGCAAGCAGAGACGTATCCTTGTAAAGCAGGATAAATTCACTGGTCAGCGTAGGCAGGACATTACGGAACGTCTGCGGAATCATGACATAGAGCAGCGTCTGGAACGCGTTCATGCCCAGCGAACGAGCAGCCTCGTTTTGGCCCTTGGGGATCGATTGAATACCGGCACGGAAGATCTCACACAGGTACGCAGACGAGTTCATGGCCATGACGATGACGCCGAGCACGTAGTCATCAACCTTGACGCCGGCCAACGGCAGACCGAAGAACGCGATATAGATCTGCAGGAATGCCGGCGTACCGCGAATGATATTCACGTAGATACCGGCAAGGCAGCGCAGGATGCGCGACTTGGAAATGCGCATGAGCGATAGGGCGAAACCGAAGGGAATTGCCAGCGGAAACGCCACAAGCACGATCGAGAGCGACATGAGGAAGCCCTTGAAGACGATCGGCAGGCTCTGGACCAAAATGACCGGGTTCAAGAACAGGCGCAGGAACATATTGGAGTTCCAGGCCTCGACCCACGGCTGCTCCTTAAGATCGGCCAGGAAGTTATCGAAGGCCGTCACGCCCTTGATCTCCACCGACGGAATCTTGGAGATCTTCTTGGTCGACCCGTCAGCGAGCGTATAGGTGCCGCTAAAGGCCTCATCGCCGCCCTCGACGGGAAACGTCACACCATAAACCTCGACACGGAAAAAGCCGCCGGCAGGCGCCGTCTCGCCAAAGTCAATCTTGAGCGTCTGGCCGTCAGCCTTGCACGTGGGTTTCATGGGCGTACGATCCATGAGGTCCTCGCCCGAGAGCATCGTCAATCGCGTGTCATCGGTACCAAACGTCGTGCCGTCGACAAACGTCAGCGAAAGACCGCTCAGCTCCTCATCGGCATCGGCCTGGACCTCCCAGGTAATGCGCGTCTCGGTACCGCCGACCACAGCGCTGCCCGAACCGGTGTTGGGTCGGGCGGTAATCTTTGCGGTCTCAAGCGCCTGGGCGGTCGTGGGCGCATATGTCCCCACACACACCAGCGCGAGCGCCACGGCCATGACGCAGACTAGCTTTTGGAGCAAGGCGGGCAGTGGAAAACGCTGCTCCGCAGCCCCTTTGTTCAGTCGAGACAAGGTGGCTCCTATCGTAGAAGTTGCCGGCAAAACGAGACGGAAATGCTCTCCGTCAAGAGAAGCGCAAAGGCCCTCTCCGCCAAAGCGGAAAGGGCCCGCGAGCAATCAAGTAGCTATTTTACTTGATATTGTACTTAGCCATGAGGGCGTCAACGGTACCGTCGTCGGTCAGGTCCTTGATGGCCTGGTTGATGTCGTCCTTGAGCTTGGTGTTGCCCTGGTTGATGGCGATGGCGTACTCCTCGCCGGTGCTAATCTGCTTAATGGTCTGGCAGGTGTTGAACTGCTCGGCGGTCAGCTGGCTGGCAACGGAGCGGTTGGTGACTACGGCGTCGCCCTTATCGGACTGCAGGGCGCTGAAGCACTCGGTGGCGTCCTTGTAGGGGACAATCTTGGCCTTGGGGAAGTTCTCCTGGGCAAAGGACTCGGCGGTCGAGCCAGACTGGACGATGATGGTAGCGTCGGCGTTGTTGAGCTTCTCGCTGTAGTTGTCGGCCGTGATGTCGGTGTTATCGACCTTGGTCACGATAGCCTGATCGTCCATGTAGTAAGAATCGGAGAAAGTGACTTCCTTCTCACGCTCGGGCGTGTCGGTGATAGCCGCGATGGAGACGTCATATTTGGCGCCCGAAGCGACGCCCGGAACAAGCGTGTCAAAGTCATTGTTGACATACTCGACATCCAGGCCCAGCTTGTCGCCGATAGCCTTGATGAGCTCAAGGTCAAAGCCCTGATAATCGCCGTTGTCATCCTTGTACTCAAACGGAGCGTACTCGGCAGAGGTGCCGACGGTCAGCGTACCGTCCTTGACGAGTGCGTACTCCTTGGAGCCGTCGACCTTCTCGACCTTAGCGTCGTCAGAGCTGCTGGAACCGGCATTAGAACCAGAGGTGGCGTTGGACGAGCCGCAGCCCGTCAGAGCGAGGGCGAGCGCCATAGCACCCGTGGCGGCAAATGCGCCAAGCTTCTTCAGCTTCATAATCAGTCTCCTTCCGGTGACCTCGTTTGATTCAGAGGTCTGCAAAAACTGTTGGCTATTATGCACCCGGAATTACGAATCTGCAATGAGAAAACTGATTGAAACAAACCCATAACGTGAATTGAATACTCTACTTTGTGACAGTCGTTACTGCTGCAATGACCTTAATAGTCTAATTTCAGCTGCATAACCTGCAAGTTCGTTCGGAGTCTCCAAAATAAACGGCAGCGAACGCAAACGGCCATTCGATACAATATTCTGCATAACCTGCATACCGCCACCAAATTCCTCGCCGCCAAGGTATCCCTTGCCGATGCACTCGTGACGATCTTTATGGGCGCCACAAGGGTTCTTCGAATCGTTGATGTGTACGGCATGCAAGCGATCGATACCCACCACGCGGTCGAACTCGTCGAGTACGCCGTCCAGATCATGGATGATGTCGTAGCCGGCATCGCTCACATGGCAGGTGTCCAAACAAACGCCCAGCTTATCGGACAGCTCTGGGCACTTGGCGGCAACGCCCTCGATAATGCACGCCAGTTCTTCAAAGCTACGGCCCACCTCGGTGCCCTTGCCTGCCATGGTCTCAAGCAATACCGTCGTCTGCTGTCCCTCAAACATCACCTGGCACAGCGTGTCGACAATCATCTGAATGCCGACGTCTGCCCCCTGTCCCACATGCGCACCGGGATGAAAATTGTAGTAGTTGCCGGGCAGTGCTTCCATGCGCTGCAGATCCTCGGCCATGGCCTCCAGGGCAAACTCGCGCGCTCGCTCCTTAGCGGAGCAGGGGTTATAGGTATACGGGGCATGCGCCACCAGCGGTCCAAAGTCGTTTTGCGCCATAAGCTCGCGCAGAGCCGCCACGTCATCCATGTCAAGGTCTTTTGCCTTGCCACCGCGCGGGTTGCGCGTAAAGAACGCAAAGGTATTGGCGCCAATGGACAACGCCGTCTCTCCCATTGCCCGATAGCCCTTCGTCGTCGAAAGATGACACCCGATCGTCAGCATCTCCAACTCCCCCTCATCAGTTGCGGTGAAATACGGTCTATTGGTGCCCTATTTTGGCGCAAACAGACCGTATTCCACCGCAAGTTATAAAAGGGGCATCAGGGGCAAAGGCCTCCAAGGCATTCCAGGCGCTGGCGCCATGCCCCCACGCACTAAAGTTTCAAGCGAATCGCATCGATAATGCGCGCGCAGCGCTGCGTGGCGGCAAGGGGCATGACGGGACTCTCGAGTTTCCCCGCCCGGATGAGCTGGGTCGCATGCTGGATTTCGCCGTAGAAATCATCGACCTCAAACGGGGCATTTATTTCGAGCGTTCGTCCGTCGGAGTACTTCACATGGGCGAGCTCGGGGCGATGGAGACGCTCGATTTCCAACGAGCCCCGCTCACAGGCAATCGTTAAGCGGCTTTCATATGTTGCTTTGCCGTCGCACACCATATGAATGGGTATACCGCCGACGCTCATATGGATCTCATCGGCCCAATCGACGCGGTCGCCCGATACGTCACGCCAGCGAACTTCACGGGACGAAACCTCGCACGCGCCCGTGAGCAAATCCTCAAACCAACCGACCGCATAGCAGCCCATGTCATATAGACAGCCGCCCTGCAACGAATCAAGCAGATAGCCCGAAGGAGGCTCGCCGTAATCGAGCTTTTGTACGCTTTCAATCGAGACAATACGGCCAAGCTCACCCGACGCAAGCAAGTCCTTCACGCGAGTGCGCATCGGGCAAAACCGATTCTTCATCGCCTCCATAAACAGCACGCCACGCTCACGAGAGGTGGAGGCAATCGAGAGAGCCTCTTCCTCACTCAAAACGGCCGGCTTTTCGCACAGCACGGCCTTTCCGGCGCGCAGCGCGCGACAGGCCCAACGCGCATGCATGCCATGCGGAAGAGCCAAGTAGATTGCGTCGACATCGGGGTCGGCAATCAGCGCGTCATAAGCCGCATTGCCGTTATCGCCGACCGAGGCATGGCCATGCGCAGCATCGATCAAAAACGCTCGGCAAAATTCCTCGACATGTGCAGGAGTGCGGCCGGCCGCAGCCACCAGCCGTGCCCCGCCGGCCTTCTTGAGCGACGATGCAAATCGATGCGAAATGCGCCCGGCGCCCAAAACGCCCCAACGAACCTCACGCAAATCATCACATGAATCCCGATGGCCCACGACAGCCCCCTTCAGTTGCGGTGGAATAGTTCCTGTTTGGCCCCTATTCTGCCGCAAACAGGAACTATTCCACCGCAAGTTATAAAAGGGTCATGAGGAGCGTGTTTTGCCGAAGACTTTAAGCATGGCCGTTACGGGGCCCGGCTGGAAGCGCCGGCGCACGTCATCGAGACGCTCGGGGATATCGATATGCTGCGGGCAGTGGCGCGCGCATTTGCCGCACTTGACGCAATTGCTCGCCAGCTTGGCCTCGCTTGTGCGCACCGCACTCGCCGTAAAGTATTGCGACAGCCCCGTAAACCAGCTGTGCGCGTAGCTCGCGTTGTAAGCGGCAAAGCAGCCGGGAATGTTAATACCCTTGGGACATGGCATGCAGTAGCCGCATCCCGTGCAGGGCACACGGTTCGATTTCTCAAACTCCATCAACACGCGCGCAATCGTGTCGAGCTGGTTGGCAGTCATCGAATTCGGCAACGCGAGGTCTGCCAGTGACGAATTCTCATCCACCTGCGCGATATCGGTCATACCCGAAAGCAGCATCGTCACCTGAGGATGATTCCACACCCACGAAAGACCCCAGGCGGCAGGAGTGCGCAAATGCGGGTCACGGGCACTATCGAGCACAGCGCGGGCCCGTGGCGGCAGCTTGCCCGCTAAACGCCCGCCCAGCAGCGGCTCCATCACAAACACCGCGAGCCCGCGCTCCGCAGCCGCCATGAGTCCTGCCGTTCCCGCTTGGTAACGCTCGCCGGCATAGTTGTACTGTATCTGGCAAAAATCCCAGTCATATGCGTCAAGCATCGTCAGGAAATCCACCGCGCTGCCGTGGTACGAAAAACCAATCTGGCGAATGCGCCCCGCCGCCTTTTGACACGCGATCCAGTCCTCAATGCCCAACGCCACCACACGTTCCCACTGGGCGGGTGAGGTAATGTTATGCATGAGGTAATAGTCGATATGGTCGGTCCGCAGGCGCCGCAGTTGCTCATCGAAGAACCGGTCGAAATCCTCCGCGCACTTGCACGAAGCATGCGGCAACTTGGTCGCCAGCAACACCCGGTCACGCAGCCCCAAGCGCTCAAGCGAGGCGCCCACGCACGCCTCGTTACCGGGATAGAGATACGCGGTGTCCAGATAATTAATCCCCTGCTCCACCGCACGGGAAATGATGGCATCGGCTGTCTTCGCATCCGGACGTCCCGGCGCACCGGGAAACCTCATGCAGCCCAGACCCAACGCCGAGATACGGTTGCCGCTTTTGGGGTCAACGCGATATTGCACGGCCCCTCCCTTCGCCATCAGCGCCCCGGCAAGGCGAAACACAATGGTCACGCAGCCGAAACATCGTGGAATCGCAATCGAGAACGTATCGTAACGCAGCAGAAATCGAGCTGTCACGGCACCGCTTTAACATCAGCAAAAAGCCCGATGAAAGGAGCCGGGCATGACCACGCGCGAGGACGCCTACCCCTACCCCGGCGAGCAATACATCCTCTCGGTCGACCGCTATCAGATCGAGGTCATGGACCATCTGGACGAGCCTCCCGCCACGGGTGCCGTCATCTTCTGCACCTTCCCCAAGGTCCGCGATGGCGTCGGATACCCCGCCCGCGTCTTTGCGGTCTGCCCTGCAGCGTAGCGTCCAGGCAAACGTTTCTTTTTTATAACAGCCGCCCCGCGCACCCACCAATCACCCTGGCAGCATACAATCCATCAGGCGCCCCTTACGCGGGCGCCTTTTACATGGGGAGATGATTCACATGCAGATCAACAAGGTCGCCTTTATCGGCAAGGGCGGCGTCGGCCTGCTCTACGGCAGCATGATCGCCCGGGCGCTCGGCAACGACGCCGTCGAATACGTCATGGATGACACCCGTTTTGAGCGTCACGCGGGCGATGCGCTCACTGTCAACGGCAAGCCCTGCGATCTCACGTCCGTCCGCGCCAGCGAGGCGACGCCCGCCGATCTGGTCATCCTGACAGTCAAGACCACCGGTCTCGACCAAGCACTCAAGACTATGGAGCGCGTCGTGGGACCCAACACGCTCATCGCCTCGCTATGCAACGGCATTACGAGCGAGCAAAAGATTGCCGAACGCTTTGGCTGGGAGCATACCGTTCTTGGTATCTGCCAGGGCATGGACGCCGTGTTCCTCAACGGCGCGCTCACCTTTACCAATGCGGGCGAGATCCGCTTTGGCGCGGCGGCCGGCACGGACCCCGCGACCGTCGCCGCTATCGACGGGCTCTACACGCGCTGCGGCATCGCCCATACCGTCGAGCGCGATATTGCGCACCGCATGTGGGCCAAACTCATGCTCAACGACGGCATCAACCAGACCTGCATGGCCTACGGCGGGACCTACGGAAGCGCCACGGAGCCGGGCTCCGAGCAGCGCCGCTGTTTTGTCTCCGCCATGCGCGAGACGCTTGCGGTTGCCAACGCCGAGGGCGTTGAGCTGACCGAAGCAGACCTGACGCAAATGGTGCACCTCATCGAGGGAATCGACCCCGCCGGTATGCCCTCAATGGCTCAGGACCGCATCGCGCAGCGCAAAACAGAGGTCGAGGAGTTCGCGGACACCGTCCGCCGCCTCGCGGCCAAGCACGATATCCAGGTTCCGCAGAACGAATGGCTCTATCAGCGCATTCGCGATATCGAGGCAAGCTGGTAACGCCAACGCGCCGCATTCAACAGCCTTAACAGCAAAACCGCCGCAAGGAGCACTCCCCTTACGGCGGCTTTCATCTTCGTCTATGACCGGCGGTCAATCTCACAACAGCTAGCGTTGCGACTCCGGAACCTCGTCCTCATCGTCGCGACAAAGGACAACACCGGCGCTTCCCAGCAGCGTGGCCGCGATCAGCACGCCGACCACGATAGGAGCAGCCCCGCACGTCCCCTGCATGCCCGCGACGAGCGCGGCCGTGGGACCAAGGCAGCCAAGCATCAACGCGACGGCGGCAACGGTAATATCTCGAGCATTCACAAGACCACTTCCTCCAAGAGAAAGACCTTATTTCTCAAGAACCAGTGTGCTCCGCATCCATTCGCCCAGCGTACCGCCACGGTAAGGGCTCTGTTAACTCAAACGCATACATAGAACGGACGTCCTTACGTTGCCCTAAAGCTCGGTAAAGACGCCCGTCCGCCAAATATCCGTGATGCAGAAAAATTACCAACCGGTGTAGTAGTCGGTGGTTCCGGCAGCGCAGCCGGAGTCATAGACCTTGCAATCACCCTTGGAGCCCGTAAAGGTCGAGCCCTGGGCCATATCGCCCGCGGCAACAACGTAATAGCCGTCGGAATCGCGCCAGAAGCCCTCAGAATCCTGAGTCCATTCGCCCGTGCGATAGTGATAAAGCACATTGCTGCTGTAATAGGTCTCGCGGCGACCGTTGTAGTTATTGACACCCGCAGAGCGCGTCAGGCCCGATCCGTTCGCGTAGGACGCGGCAGACGCGTAGGACGGAGTGTAACCGGCGTTGTAGTACGAAGCCTGGGCGACCTCGGCAGCCTCCGCCTCGGCGGCAGCCTCGAGCGCTTGGCGCTTGGCATCCTCAAGCGCAGTGCGCAGCTCATCGAGCTCGGTCGACTTGGCGTCGACCTCCCCCATCGTCAACAGGCTACCCGCACCGTCGATGCAACCCTGCAGCACAGCGCGCTCGTCATCGGTGGCATAGTCGCCATACATATTCATGATGATCTGAGCGCGCATCTCCAGGGAATCGCGCTTGGCCTCCATCGAGGCGTTCCACTCCTGCATGGAACCATAACCATCGCCGCGATAGTCAACGGGCTGTACCAGCGTCGTCTCGGACGGCGTAGATCCAACCGTATCGGATAGTGTTGCCGCGTGGGCATCAGTTGCACCGGCGCCCGCCAAAAGTGCCACGGTCAGAGCGGCGGAAAGGGCGGCGGCTTTCGGTTTTCGTGAATCGATCCTCATGTAGCTGGAAACCTCCGTAGTGCGTTTTTGCTGCGTTTGAGCTGCGTGTGATTCGATCGCGCTGCATAGTACCCCGAGCAAATCGCGACCTGCGGTTTTACTCAAAAGGCGCACGTCAATTGCGTAAAACTCACATCCTCTCAACAGGAGTTTTCCACAACTCGAATGCATAAAGCGTGTCAAAAACCCTGTTTTTGCGCCCTCTCTATGCAAAAAAGGCGCCTGTGCAACCATTGTTCGTACAGGCGCCTTGAGCAGGCATTTTATGCGGTTATACCTATCGAGTCGCAAGGGGTCCTTGCACAAGTCGCCTTACTCGTCCAGCGCGGCGAAAGCCTGCTTCAGATCCCAAATGATATCCTCGGCGTTCTCGGTACCGATGGAAAGACGGATCGTGGAGGGCGTGATGTTCTGCTCGGCGAGCTCCTCGGCAGAGAGCTGGGAGTGCGTGGTGGTAGCCGGATGCACGACGAGCGACTTGACGTCGGCCACGTTGGCGAGCAGCGAGAACACCTGCAGATGATCAATGAACTTCCAGGCGGCCTCCTGGCCACCCTTAATCTCAAAGGTAAAGATCGAGGCACCGCCGTTGGGGAAATATTGCTTGTAGAGCTCATGGTCGGGGTGCTCAGGCAGGCTCGGGTGGTTCACCTTGGCAACATGGCTGTCACCGGTCAGGAACTCAACGACCTTCTTGGTATTCTCGACATGACGGTCAACGCGCAGCGACAGAGTCTCGGTGCCCTGGAGCAGGACCCAGGCGTTGAACGGGCTGATGCAGGCGCCCTCGTCACGCAGCAGGATAGCGCGGACATAGGTCGCGAAGGCGGCGGGACCGGCAGCCTCGGCAAACGAAACGCCGTGGTAGGAGGGGTTGGGCTCAGCGATCTGGGCGTACTTTCCGCTCGCCTTCCAATCGAAGTTACCGCCGTCGACGATCACACCGCCCAGCGAAGTGCCGTGCCCGCCGATGAACTTGGTTGCGGAGTGGACGACGATGTTGGCACCATGCTCCAGCGGACGGAACAGATACGGGGTGCCGAAGGTGTTGTCGACGACAACCGGCAGACCGTGCTTCTTGGCAATCTCGGAGATGGCGTCGATGTTGGGGATGTCGGAGTTGGGGTTGCCAAGCGTCTCGAGATAGATGACCGTGGTGTTGTCCTTGATGGCACCCTCGACCTCTTCCAGGTTATGAGCGTCGACAAACGTGGTCTCGACGCCAAACTGGGAGAGCGTATGCTCCAGCAGGTTGTAGGAGCCACCGTAGATGGTCTTCTGAGCCACCACGTGGTCACCGGCCTGGGCAAGAGCCTGCAGGGTATAGGTGATGGCAGCAGCACCGGAGGCAACGGCAAGACCTGCCACACCACCCTCGAGTGCGGCGATACGGTCCTCGAAGACGCCCTGGGTGGAGTTGGTCAGACGGCCGTAGATGTTACCGGCGTCGGCAAGACCAAAGCGGTCGGCGGCGTGCTGGGAGTTGCGGAACACATAGCTCGTGGTCTGGTAGATAGGCACGGCGCGGGAGTCGGATGCGGGATCGGCGCTCTCCTGGCCAACGTGAAGCTGCAGGGTATCGAAACCAAAGGTGTGCTCGGGGTTGTTGATGAACTGGCTCATGATGATCTCCTTGATCGAACAAAAGTAAATTAATTAGAGAGAAGTAAGTCGCTGTCTCCTGATCACGCCGACGGGCGCAAACAGGAGCCCGGCATTCGTCTTGGTAAGCAATACATATGCGGGCCTCCTTTCGCATCCCGGTTCCGTGGTCGGTTTAATTACCTACCGCCTTTGTGTGTTTTGAATAGTACGAGCATTGTTTCGCTCGGTCAATCACTTAAAAGCGCTAACCTGTTATCGGTTTTATAGATATCAATCGAAAGGATGGCATCGATGACCCTTCAGCAGCTTCGTTTTCTGATTGCCGTGGCAGAGTCCGGCTCAATCAACGCCGCAGCTCAGCGCCTCTATACCGCTCAGTCCAACATCTCAAACGCCGTCAAAAGCCTGGAGCAGGAACTCCACCTGGAGATCTTTACGCGCTCCAGCCGCGGCGTCACACTCACCAACGACGGCACCGAGCTTTTGGGTTATGCACGCCAGGTCGTAGAGCAGGCCGACATGCTCGAGGCGCGCTACGAGGACGGCGGCACCCCGCAAGCCCGCCTCGCCATTTCCGCCCAGCACTACGCCTTTTCGGTCGAGGCCTTTGTCAACGTGGTCGAGCGCTGCCGCGACAGCAAGTTCGAGTTCATCATGCGCGAGACCACCACATCGCAGATCATCGATGACGTCCGCGCGTTTCGCAGCGACATCGGCATCCTGTATCTGGACGACTTTAACGCCCGCGTTCTGCAGAAGGCCTTCGCCGATGCCCGCGCAAGCTTCCATCCCCTCTTCGACGCGACGGTCCACGTCTTCGTTAGCGAGCGCCACCCGCTCGCACGCCGCCCACAGCTGTCCCTTGCCGACCTTACACCCTATACGCGCTACAGCTTTGAGCAAGGCACCTCGAACTCCTTCTATTACGCCGAGGAACCTTTTAGCTATATCCCTTGCGACCGCAACATACGAATCTCGGACCGCGGAACACTTACTAACTTACTTATCACGTCGAACGGTTACACCCTGTCGACCGGTGTCCTCTCCAATGAAATGCAATGGGGTATGGCATCGATCCCGTTAGCAGACGCCCCAACGATGCACGTAGGCTATATCATGCACAACGAGCGCAAGCCCTCTTCCCTCTTGCAGCAATACCTCGACGAGCTCAACCGCATCATCCATGCCAACTAACCGTCGGAAGACGGGGTAGAAATCGTAGATTGCTAGTCCCCGGCGGGCATGGCGCTACAATGGTCACTCACACGAAACGTACCCAACGAAAGGAAGCCCGTGAAGGTCATCATCTATACCGACGGCTCGGCCCGATCAAATCCGGGACGCGGCGGCTACGGCGCCGTGCTCAAATACACCAACCCCGCCGGCAAGACCTTCACCTCCGAGCTTTCGCGCGGCTACGCCAAGACCACCAACAACCGCATGGAACTCATGGCGGTCATCGTGGCGCTCGAGGCGCTCAACCGCCCCTGCGAGGTCGAGGTCCATTCCGATTCGCAGTACGTCGTCAACGCTTTCAATAAACACTGGATCGACGGCTGGAAAAAACGCGGCTGGAAGACCGTCAACAAGCAGCCTGTCAAGAACCGCGACTTGTGGGAGCGCCTGCTTGCCGCAAGGAGCAAGCACAAAGTGGAGTTCATCTGGGTTAAGGGCCACGCCGGCCATGAGCTCAACGAGCGCTGCGACGAGCTTGCCACCACGGCGGCCGACGGCAGCAACCTCGATATCGACACCGGCTTTAACGAGAGCGACCTGTAATAGCGTTTTCGCGCAGCTTTATATCCCCACGCGCTACACTCATCCTGTAGACCAAACAACGCAAGGGGGACGTATGCTGCGCATCGCGACCATCGGCACATCCATGATCACCGACAACTTTATCCAAGTCGTCAACGCCAACGACCAAGCCGCGTTTGTGGGCACGCTTTCACGCGACGCCAATCGCGGTACTACCTTTACCGCCGAGCGCGGTGGTGAGCGAAACTTTACGTCGCTCGATGAGCTCGCGGCAGCCGCCGACGTCGACGCCGTCTATATCGGCAGCCCTAACGCACTTCACTACGAGCAGGCCCTTGCCTGCATCGCCGGCGGCAAGCACGTCATCGTCGAGAAACCCTTCTGCGCCACCGAAGCGCAGGCGCTGGAAGTCTTCCGCGCTGCCGAGGCAGCAGGTGTCGTGGCCCTCGAGGCCATGCGTCCCCTCCACGATCCCGCCTTCCACGCCATCGAGGACGCCCTGGGCGAGATCGCCCCCATCCGCCGCGCCTCATTGCGCTTTGGCAAGTATTCCTCGCGCTACAACGAGATTCTCGCGGGACGCGCCACCAATATCTTCGACTGCAATATGGCATCGGGTTCCCTCATGGACATTGGCGTCTACGCCGTCGAGCCCATGGTCGAGATTTTCGGCATGCCCTCCGGCCTTACGAGCATGACTACTCTGCTCGACCCCACCACGCGACAGCTCACGCACGGCCCCATCGACGGCTGCGGTTCCATCCTCGCCAGCTATGGCGGAGGCCGCATCTCCGTCGAGCTCGCGCACTCCAAAATTACGAATGACCTGCTGCCCTCGCAGATCGAAGGCGAGCGTGGCACTATCCAGATCGACCATCTGTCCACGCCCCGCAACGTCCGCATCGACTATCGCGGCGATGTCGTACGCGGCTCGGCGACCGAGGCACCGCGCGAACAGGGCGACAACGGCCGCGTGCTCGACCTGCCCAAATCGAGCAACACTATGGAATACGAACTCACAGACTTTATCACCGCCATCGGCGGCATCGATAACGTTAAGGAAGAGATTTGGGAGACCCCGGCAGGACGTCACGAGCTTGGCCACTACCGCGATGTCACGCTCGTCTCACTGCGCATCATGGATGCCGTGCGCCAGCAGGCCGGCATAACCTTCCCGGCCGACGCAGGCAAGCAGGCATAGCGATGGGCTTCTTCGATACGTTCTTCTCCAGCGTCACCGGCGGCAGTCGAGAGCCTCAAAAACCATCAAACCTCGAGCTCGAGCTGCGCCGCAGGCTTACCGTACTCGCAAGCGACGAGGCCACTCAAGACACTCCCCTGCGCTATTTCCTGCACTGGACGGGGCAAGTCCAAGGCGTTGGTTTTCGCTTTACCAACACCAACCTCGCGCAGGCACGCGCACTCACCGGCTGGGTGCGTAACATGGAAGACGGCTCAGTCGAGATGGAGATACAGGGAGCTCCGGCAAACATCCTATCTCATCTCGAGGCGCTTCATGTCTCCTACGAGCGCATGGGAACGCGTTTTCGCCTCGTAGACGCCCAGGCCCGAGCCCCACTTGCCAATGAAGACGGTTTCAGTCCTCATTATTAGTATTGTGTGCTAAATACGGTATCATTTACCTACGACCGTTAATAGAAAAGAGGCGAGGCGCATGGCGGTGCAAAGAAGGAATACCAGGCAGCGAAAGCTGGTTCTTGACGCCGTGCGCCAAAGCTATAACCATCCCACCGCCGACGAAATCTACAACGTCGTGCGCGCGCAGGATGACAAAATCAGCCGCGGTACGGTCTACCGCAACCTCAATCTCTTGGCCGACGCCGGCGAGATTCTCTCCATCAAGACGCCGGGCGGCAGCCGCTTCGATCGCACGATCGAGCCGCATGCGCATATCATCTGCACCTCGTGCAGCCGCGTCATCGACGTACCGCTCCCCTTCGATGCCCAGCTCGACACCAAGGCGTCCGAGCAAATTGGCTGGCACGTCACGTCGCACTACACCATCTTCGAGGGTCTCTGCCCCGACTGCCGGTAGATGTTCGGGACATGCCTTAAAATCCACCTTTCCGCGCTTTGCAGCAAAAAATAGATTTCTAGGCATGTCCCAAATATCTACTCAGCGAGCAGGCGATGCAATTCCTCTTCGACCGTGCGCACGCAACGGACGCGGTCGTTGATGTCGCGCATGGTGGGGTTGCAGTTCTCCATCAGATAGGGATGGCCCACGACGTTGAGCATGTCGCGATCGTTTTCGTTATCGCCAAACGCCATCATCTCATCGGGCGAAATACCCAAGGCACGACCGTAATCGGCAAGCGCGGAGCCCTTGCCCGAACCGAAACCGATAAAGTCCGTCCATTCGGTTCCCGACGTCATCACGTCAACACGGTCGCTAAAGAGGCGCTCGAAATACTCCAGGGCCGCCGGCTGATCCACCTCGGGCGTCTGGAAGGCAATCTTAATGACGCCCTCGTCGATGTCCTCGGGACGGTCGACCACCGCCACATCGCAGTGGACCTCATAGCGCAAATGTTCGACGAACGCATCGTTGCCGCTCATGGTGTAGAGGTGCCCCTCACACGAGAGTGTCACGTCGGCATGGGGATACGCAACCACAGCATTCGCGATATCCATAGCAAGGCTACGCTCCATGGAACGCTTGACAACGGCACGCCCCTCGCTCATCACCAGGGCTCCGTTTTCGCATACATAGGCGAGCTCATCGGCCACCGGGGCAAACAGGTGGCGCAAGCTCGCATATTGACGACCACTCGCCGGCATAAACACGATACCGCGACGATGCAGCTCATCGATAAGCTCAAAGGCCTCGGAACGCGGCTCGCGCTCCCCCGGATGCAGCAACGTGCCGTCCAAATCGCATGCAATCAGCTTGATTCCCTCAAGACCCATATGCTTCCCCCCCCCCAAAGCATCTCATCAACAGCAAGACGGACCTTGATTGGTCGCCCCTCAAAGCCCGTCTTGCGCATACGCGCGCTTAGCCGCGCGTCTTTTTTACGATGGTAAAGTCCGGAGCCATGCTCACGACGACCTCCGCCGCACTCGACGCAAAGCGCCGGTCCGTATCGAGTTCACGGGTAACCACCGAGAGCCGAACACCCTCGACACCCCGGAGCATGCGGCCCAAAACAGGCTGCACCGGCGTATACATGCGCACGGTATGCTCGTCCGAGTCGCCCCGGAAGAGCGGCGCATGCATGTTGCCGATCTCCCAACACGCATGCGCGAGCGCAATCGGGTCCATGCGGTCAACTTCGACCAAATAAACCTCGGCGCTGCGCAGGCGCACGACAACCGCCACGGGCACCACGCCCGAACGGTCGACGGCGAGCACGTCGCCGTCGACAAGACGACCGCCGTCGACAGTATCCCGCCGAACATCGACCGTGCGCCCCAGCTCCGTCACGCCCACAAACGCGTATACATCAGCCTGGTCCCAATCGAGCAGCAGCTCGTCAACTTCAAAGACGCCGCCCAGCTTCCGGCGAAGCAGGAGTTCATAGGACGGATCGTTGAGATTTCCCAAGCATGTCGTCGAAACCAAGCGTTCAGGCATACTCTAACCCTCGACCTCGACGAGCTCGATATCAAAGTTGAGGTCCTTACCGGCCAGCTCATGGTTGGCGTCGAGCGTCACGGCCTCGGGCGTTACGTCGATGACCACGGCGGGGACGGGCATGCCGCTCGGCGTGGACAGGAAGAGCTTCATGCCCTTCTCGATCTGCTCGATGTTGGGAACCTGTTCGGCCGGGAAGGTAATAACCATCTCGGGATTGTGCTCGCCGTAGGCATCGGCAGCAGGAATGTGCACGGTCTTCTTCTCGCCCACCTGCATGTCGACAACGGCGGCGTCGAAGCCCTTGATCATCTGACCGGCACCACAGGTGAACTCCAGCGGCTCGCCGCGATCGTAGGAGCTATCGAACTGCGTGCCGTCGTCGAGCGTGCCGCGATAATGGGTCTTGACCTTCTTGCCCTGGTTGGACATGGTAACCTCCGTGATAAGGGCGGCGCACAACGCGGGCCGCCGTGAACATATGGCGCTAACTATACCCTAGTCATACAATTCAAGGACAGTTTGCAAAGAAACGCTGCATCCGGAGGAACCATGGCATATCCCGTATTTGACCTACATTGCGACACCGCCGACCGCATCGGCTGGGCCACGCTCGATCTCGACCTGCGCTTTACCGCCGGCACCGACGGTTATTTCCCCGGCGACGAAACGCATCCGCAAGATTTCGACCTCATCGAGGGCAACGCCTGCGCCATCTCGCTCGTAAAGATCGGCAACACGCCATGGGCACAGTGCTTCGCCACGTTTGTCCCCGACGAGATTCCCACCGCCCACGCCGCGCGCTTCCAGGCGCAGATCATGGCGCATATGAGCGGCCAGGCAATGCTCAACCACGACCGCATGGTCAACGTGCGCAGCGCCGCAGACATTCGCCCCGCGCTCAAGGACGGCAAAGTCGCCTGCATCCACACCATCGAAAACGCCACGTTCTTTGCCGAGGACCCCGCGCTGATCGAGGTGCTCAAGAGCTTGGGCGTACTCATGTCATCGCTCAGCTGGAATGCGCAGGGACCGCTCGCGAGCGGACACGATACCCACGCCGGCCTCACCGCCGCCGGCATCGAGGCACTTACGCAGATGGAGCACGCCGGCATGGTGCTTGACGTCTCCCACCTCAACGATGAGTGCTTTGACGAGGTTGTCGCCCACGCCACACGTCCCTTCGTCGCCAGCCACTCCAACTCTCGTGCAGTTTGCGGCGTTAAGCGCAACCTCACCGACGACCAGTTCCGCACCATTCGCGACATGGGTGGCATCGTCGGCCTCAACTACTGCAGCGAGTTCCTTTCCAACGACGCAACCGACAAGACCGCCGCAGACGTCACCTTCGACCAGCTGGCGGCACATATCGAGCACTGGCTCGACCTGGGCGGCGAGGACGTCATCGCGCTCGGCGGCGACTGGGACGGCGCCACGGTGCCCGCTTTCCTCTCCGATGCCAGCAAGATGCCCGAGTTCCAGAACATGCTTTCCAAGCATTTTGGCAAGACCGTGATGCAGAAACTCTGCAGCGACAACGCGCTTGCCTTCTTTGAGCGTTATTAATTTCACATCCCTTGAGCGGGCCGGCATGCCGAACGGTCGACATGCCGGCCCGTCCCCAATCTGAAGGACCACTTTTGACGCAGCAATTTACGCTTTTCCTACCCCAACCGGATGGGACTCCCATCCCCGTCGTCGTTACCAAAAAGCGCGTCAAAAACTTCAACCTGCGCGTCACATCGAGCGGTGAGGTCCACGCCAGCGCACCGCTCGGCGCCAGCCGCGAGCGTATCGAAGCGTTTGTGAAGCGCAACAGCGCCTGGATTATCAGCCGGCTTGCCCAGCGCGAGCAACGTCAGGCGACGGCGCGAGAGCCGCTCAGCCCCTCGTCCATCATTGCACTTTGGGGCAAGCCCATCACGGTACAAGATGCGCTCGATCACAACTTTAAGTCACCCGCACCGCGGCCCAAACAAGCCACGTTCGCAAGCTTTATGGGTACCGACGAGCCAGACGAACGTCCGCAGGCCAAGTGGAACGCGCCCCTCGACGGCTTAACGCCCAGTGAGATCCAAGCCCATATTGACCAGCTCTATACGTCCGAAGTCACATCGGCGCTGCGGGATATGGTGCACGCATACGAAATCGCAATGGGTGTCGCCGTTTCCCACGTTTCCGTGCGCAGCATGAAAACGCGCTGGGGATCATGCACGCCCAAAACCGGTGCCATTCGCATCGCACGAGAACTTGCCGCCTACCCCGTCGAGTGCCTTGACATGGTTGTCGCCCACGAGCTCGTCCACTTGCTCGAGCCAAGCCACAATCAGCGGTTTCACGCCCTGCTCGACACGTACTGCCCCAACAATAGAGCACTGTCCCAGCGGCTCAAGCAGCCACCCATAGAGACATATTAGAACCGGTTAGCGCACGCGCTCGATCTCGACACCGCAGCTTGCCAGGGGAAGACCGACGGGCGCCCAAGGCTTATCGAGCTTAACGCGCACGCCAAGCAGCAAGGGGTAACGACGCAGCAGCATCTGGGCCACACCCTCAGCTGCAGCCTCGATGAGCTTAAACGTATGCTCGCGCAGATAGCCATCGACATCGTGGCACACCGAGCCATAGTCAATCGAGGCGTCCAGGTTATCGTGCTCCCCCGCTGCACGCAGGTCGGCATAGAGTACCAAGGACACGATGAACTTCTGGCCCAGCGCGTTCTCTTCGGGATACACGCCATGGTTAGCAAAAACCTCAAGACCTTCAACGGTGATGCGGTCGGCATGGCGAAGGTCGTCATAGCTCACGTGGGGCACCGCCGTTGCGGTGGATATTTCGCCCCTTCCACGGCGGGCGAGCTCGGCGCCTTCAGTCTTGGTTGCATTCTCGGGCAGTTTCTTGTTGCTCATCGCGATCGTCTCCTTCGTTTAGAACCCCGACCGCGCAAACTAACTACACGCGAATCGACAGGTTCTTTTTATCATCGCTCCAGTTGCAAGCATTGCGCGCGGGGCATGCAAAGCAGGCGCGCGACGCTTTGTCGGCTGCATAGAGCAGACGCTCAAGCGGTTGGCTGTTCACGCGCAGCTTTCGATGGCCCAGAATGGCCGTCTTAATGGCTGCGGCATCGGCCGGCTCAAACGCCACGTCATCGGGCATGCCGCCGAGAATCGCATCAGCGACGCGTTCGCTTGCAACATCATGGGATATACCCGATTCATACTGTTCATCTTTGCCGATATCGTGAAGAAGTGCCGTGGCGTAGATGACCTCGCGGTCAAATTCGAGCTGCTCCTCGAGATTCTTGATCCACATAATGCGAGAGACATCGAGCAGATGGTCAATACCGTGGCGGCAGAAGATGCGCCCCGATTCCAACTGCGCAATGTTGCCCAGATGCCGCCGGAACAGCCCGTTGGCACAAATGTAATCAATGCGAGGCATGGCACCAAAGGGGGCCAAGCCCGAAGCCATAAAGCCGCGACGCGACGTCCCCTCATCGGTCTTCGATGCAAAGTCGTTGACGACTCTCATAGTTAGCGTCCCAGCATCCTAAAGAAACGCTCCTCGAGCGCGGGATCAGTCTCAAAGACGCCGCGGCGAGCGAGCGTCACGGTCTTGGTGCCGGGCTTTTGCACGCCGCGCATCGTCATGCACATGTGCTCGGCTTCCATCAGCACAATCGCCCCTTGGGGAGCAAGATATTCCATGAGAGCGTCGGCAACCTGCGCACACAGCTGCTCCTGCAGCTGTAGACGGCGGGCATAAACCTCAACCGTGCGGGCGAGCTTGGAAAGCCCTGCGACACGGCCGTTGGGGATATAGCCAATGGCAGCCTTGCCGTAAAACGGCAGCAGATGATGCTCGCACAGCGAGTAAAACGTGATGTCGCGCTCGATAACCAAATCGTTCGAAGCGACGGCAAAGGTTTTGGACAGGTGCTCCTCGGCACTCTGGTCCATACCACCGGCGATCTCACCATACATACGGGCAACGCGCGCCGGGGTCTCCAGCAGGCCCTCACGAGTTGGGTCCTCGCCTATGCCCTCAAGCAACAGCTTAATGGCGGCCTCGACTTTTTCCTGATCGACCATCTGGGCCTCACTTTTCCGATTTTGCGTTCGCGCTATGGTACCACGCCCTTTGGCATCGGCCACAAGCTACATAGTATGGGTCGAATAGACCGGATCGTCCCGCCAAAGCTCCACAGCGTCGCAAAGCGCAACGCCCTCGCGCACAGCACGGGCGCGCGTGGCGTTCATATCAATCACGCGCTGATTGCTCGAGCCCCTAAAACGCAATGAGATATCGTACAGATCCTGAACAAACGGGCCATCCACCAACATATCGAGGCAGGCAAGGATACGGTCCGTCGCCTCGGTATGGTGACGGCCACCCGGCATAAGCTCCTCGAGCACGTCGCCGGTAAAGCACCAAATGGTCTTGCCCGACCCCGCGGGATAGGCCGCACGCACGCGTTCGATAAAGTCAACAAGCCCCGCCTGATTCTCGGGCTCCATAGGCTCGCCGCCCAGAATCGTCAGGCCATCGATAAAGGGATGGTCGAGGCTCTCGATAATCTTGTCCTCGACGGCACAATCGAACGGCTCACCCGCAGCAAAGTCCCACGCGACAGAGTTAAAGCAGTTCTTGCACCCACGACGGCACCCGCTCACAAACAGAGAAGTACGAACGCCTTCCCCATCAGCAATGTCGAAATACTTAATGTTCGCGTAATTCATAGGTAACTCTCCCGGGAGGCCGGGACATATCATCCCGTCCTCAAACATTCTCGGCCTTCGGCCTGCGAAACTGCGGGCGGGACGATATGTCCCGGCCTCATGCAAAGGGTAACTCAATGAACGAAGCGAACATCGAGTATAGGGTTCGAGGTCCAATAAAAACCTTGTTGCAACTCAACCGCCATCGCAAGCAAAGCGTTGTTGCAAGTCAACTCATTTCCGCTTAGAACTTCGAGGAGTGAGCAGACCGCATGCCGTATCTCAGCTACGTCAACTTGGCTGAGCCGAGAGGGCCGCTTGGGCTTTTGCTCGATATGAGTTCCGCACGCAAAGAAGGCCACTTAATGTGGCCTTCGTCTTGCGCAGGACTGTCCGAAATAGCGAGCAAATGCCCAAGCGGCCCTCCCGGCTCAGCCCCGGAGCGGTATTAGAGATGCAGCACGCGGTCGCGGATCTCCTCGGTTCGGCCCTGGTTCCAGAATTGAGTACCGATGTAGCCGCACGTACGACGGGCGACATTCATCTTCTCCTGATCGCGGTTGCCGCAGTTGGGGCACTCCCACACCAGCTTGCCGTCATCCTCGACAATCTTGATCTCACCGTCGTAGCCGCACACCTGGCAGTAGTCGCTCTTGGTGTTGAGCTCGGCGTACATGATGTTGTCGTAGATGTACTGCATCACGCGAATGACAGCCTTGAGGTTGTCCTGCATGTTGGGAACCTCGACGTAGGAGATGGCACCGCCCGGCGAAAGCTGCTGGAACATACCCTCGAACTTAAGCTTGTCGAATGCGTCGATCTCCTCGGACACGTGGACGTGGTAGCTGTTGGTGATGTAGCCCTTGTCCGTCACGCCCGGGATGATGCCAAAACGACGCTGCAGGCACTTGGCGAACTTGTAGGTCGTCGACTCAAGCGGGGTACCGTACAGCGAGAAGTCAATATCGCTTTCGGCCTTCCACTCGGCGCACTTGTCGTTCATGCGCTGCATGACGGCCATGGCAAAGGGCGTGCCCTCCTTCTCGGTGTGGCTGTGGCCCGTCATGTACTTAACGCACTCATACAGGCCGGCATAACCCAGACTAATGGTGGAGTAACCGCCCACGAGCAGCTTGTCGATCGTCTCGCCCTTCTTCAGGCGGGCGAGGGCACCGTACTGCCACAGAATCGGTGCGGCGTCAGAAAGCGTACCCATCAGGCGCTCATGACGGCACAGCAGGGCACGGTGGCACAGCTCAAGGCGCTCATCGAAGATCTTCCAGAACTTGTCCATATCCTGATGCGAGCTCAGTGCGACATCGGGCAGGTTGATGGTCACAACACCCTGGTTAAAGCGACCATAGTACTTAGGCTTGGTCGGGTCATAGTTCAGCGCGTTGGCGACATTGTTGAAGCCGTTGCCCGAACGGTCGGGCGTCAGGAAGCTGCGGCAACCCATGCAGGTGTAGCAATCGCCGTTGCCGGCGGTCTCGCCCTTCGACAGCTTGAGCTCGCGCATCTTTTTCTCGGAGATGTAGTCGGGTACCATGCGCTTGGCGGTGCACTTAGCAGCCAGCTGGGTCAGGTAGAAGTACGGGGAATCCTCGTGAACGTTATCGTCCTCGAGTACATAGATAAGCTTGGGGAATGCCGGGGTAATCCAAACGCCGGCCTCGTTCTTAACGCCCTCGTAGCGCTGGCGAAGCGTCTCCTCAACAATCATGGCAAGGTCGTGCTTCTCCTGAGGCGTACGGGCCTCGTTAAGATACATAAAGACCGTCACGAACGGCGCCTGGCCATTGGTGGTCATAAGGGTCACGACCTGATACTGAATCGTCTGGACGCCGCGACGGATCTCGTCACGCAGGCGATCCTCAACAACCTCGCGGACCTTTTCGGGAGATGCGGAAACGCCGAGCTCCTCGAGCTCGCGGGCGACCTCGCCGCGAATCTTTTGACGGCTCACCTCGACGAACGGGGCGAGATGGGTCAGCGAAATCGACTGGCCACCGTACTGGGAGGAAGCAACCTGGGCGATGATCTGCGTCGCGATGTTGCAAGCGGTCGAAAAGCTGTGCGGCTTCTCAATCAGCGTACCCGAGATAACAGTACCGTTCTGGAGCATATCCTCCAGGTTCACCAGGTCGCAGTTATGCATGTGCTGGGCAAAGTAGTCCGAATCATGGAAGTGAATCAGGCCCTCATTGTGAGCATCCACAATCTCCTGGGGCAGCAGCACACGCTGAGTCAGGTCCTTGGAGATCTCGCCGGCCATGTAGTCACGCTGAACGGAATTGACGGTCGGGTTCTTGTTGGAGTTCTCCTGCTTGACCTCTTCGTTGTTGCACTCAATCAGCGACAGGATCTTGTCGTCGGTCGTGTTCTTCTGGCGCTTCAGGCTCTGAACATAGCGATAGATGATGTAGTGGCGGGCAACCTCGTAGCAGTCGAGACGCATGATCTCGTCCTCGACCAAATCCTGGATCTCCTCGACCGAAACGGTGTGGCCCGCGTTCTCGCATGCCTCGGCGACGTTTTGCGCCGCATAAACCACCTGGCGGTCGGTTAGACGAGAGCTCTCCTCGACCTCCAAGTTGGCGGCGCGGATGGCATTGACGATCTTATCGATGTCAAAGACAACCTCGGTGCCGCTGCGCTTGATGATCTTCATCCTCTTGCCTCTTTCGCGTCGTAGCCTCATTGCGCTTCAGAGCCAAACGATGCCCGGCAGGGCTTGCCCCTGTCTTGCGGCGCCGTCGCGCAATCTGTGTTCTCGATAAACCATAAGCCTCCATGCGGACATTCCCTGGAGCCGATCAAGCGGCTCAAGGACACGTTCAAAAGAGGCAGTTAAGGTCTTCGTTCTCTGTCCGCCATCTATCATACGACAAAGAGGCATCTATATCCTGTATTCTTTTTTTAGGTCAAACACAACATATAGTGTTTCGGCAGGTCAAAGCAATTAGTCATTTTGCAGACGCATTAAAAATGAGGGGTTCTTGGCAAGTCGGTAAAACGTTACCAACACGGCTACCTGCACGGCAGTTATAAAACCCCCTTAGTCAAGCCGCTGACAAATCCTACCAAAACCAAGCCGCTCACGCCAAAAGAATCCAAAAGATTATGCTTGACCAACATGTTGCGGTCGTGTCCTGCCGAGCCCCATGCAACGCGGCATGAATCCTTGAAAGATATGTGTATGCAAACGGAAAAGACGAGAGTTTCCTCGGATGACGACTGAGAAGCATCCCGGAAGACCAAAAAACTCGTAATTTGGCGACCCATTTGGCGACCAAAACAAAACAGCCCAGAGGACATAGCCTCTGAGCTGCGAACATTTGGTGGGCGTTAGAAGATTTGAACTTCTGACCTCTTCCGTGTCAGGGAAGCGCTCTCCCCCTGAGCTAAACGCCCAAATGGAGCGGACAACGGGGCTCGAACCCGCGACCCCAACCTTGGCAAGGTTGTGCTCTACCAACTGAGCCATGTCCGCCTGCGAGGATTTAATATACGGGATGATCCACCCAAATGCAAGAACTTTTTTTAAAAAGTTTTGCGACGCTCTCGCGAGGGCATCAGTCGTCACGAAAGGCGCGGACAAACGCAGGCTCGCAGCGAGATGTCCCTACATCTCACCGAGCATGATCCAGGCAGAGCTGTCCTGTGCGAGCCTGCCGTCTGCAAGCGGTGATGAGGTGAGCAGGACCCTGCCCGCCGGCAGCTCCACGGGTGCTGCACCGAAGTTCGTCACACACGCCCAGCCGTTATCGCGGCGATAGGCGATGACGCCGCCCTCAGCGCCCTCGGCACCATCCGCAAGACCGGTGCGCCCGTCAAGATCGAGCCACGCAAGATCGTTGGCGCACCCGCGCAGCTTGCGCCGCAGCCAGAGGGCGTCACGATAGAGCGCAAGCATCGATGTCGGGTCCACTTCTTCCCTATCGGCAGCATAATCGGAAAACCATGCAGGCTGCGGCAGATGGGGCGCTGCATCGGCGTCTGCCGGCGAAAACCCAAACGATCCGCCATGCGCGGGATCGTCCGCCGCCACCCACGGCAGGGGCACACGACAGCCGTCGCGCCCCTTCTCACGCTTCGGTCCGTGCGTATTGGTCGCAGTAGGGTCTTCGAGTGCAGCCCACGGGATATCAGCCACCTCAAAAAGGCCGAGCTCCTCACCCTGATACACGTATGCCGAGCCCGGAAGCGCCAGTTCAAGCAAAAGGGCCGCCCGCGCGCGGCGCTCGCCGAGTTCACGGTCCTCGTCATAAGACGACCCGTCACGTAAGAGCCAGTCGAGCGCAATCTGATGGTAGCGCGTCGCCTTGATTTGCGGCAGGGCATAACGTGTCGCCACGCGCGGCACGTCGTGGTTGGAGAGTACCCAGGTCGAGGCGGAATCGGATTCGACGGCTGCCTTCAAGCCCTTCTCGATTGCAGTGCGCATGTCATCATAGGTCCAAGTGGCCTTGGCAAACTCAAAGTTGAATGTCTGGCCAAGCTCACTGGGACGCGCGTAGAGATACTGGCGCTCGGGCAACACCCACGCCTCGGCAACGGCACTGCGCGGCGGATTATAGCGGTCGAACACGCGGCGCCACTCGCGATAGATCTCGTGGACCTCATTGCGGTCCCACAGCGGATGGGTGCCGTCGTCAACCATGTCATCGCCCTCGGCGAGATGCCACCGGTCGAGGTCATCGCGGTCGAGATCCTTGGCGAGACCCTGCGCCACATCAATGCGAAAACCGTCGACGCCTCGATCGCTCCAAAACGCCAGGACGTCGCAAAAGAGCGCGTGAACCTCAGGGCATGACCAGTCAAAGTCCGGCTGCTCGGGCGTAAACATGTGCAGATACCACTGACCGTCCGCAACACGCGTCCATGCGGGGCCGCCAAAGTTGGCATTCCAATTGGTGGGAGGCAGCTCGCCATGCTCGCCGCGACCATCGCGGAAGATATAACGGGCGCGCTCGGGCGATCCGGGGCCGGCGGCAAGAGCGGCTTTGAACCAGGGGTGCTGGCTGGATGAATGGTTGGGCACGATGTCGACGATGACCTTGATGCCGCGCGCGTGAGCCGCAGCGATCATGTCATCGAAGTCGTCAAGCGAGCCGAGACGTGGATCGACATCGCAGTAGTCCGCCACATCATAGCCACCATCGACAAGAGGCGATGGGTAAAACGGGCTCAGCCAGATGGCCTCGATACCCAGCCGCTCAAGATAGTCCATCTGCTGGGTAATGCCCGCGATATCGCCCAGACCCGAACCAGTCGAATCCTTAAACGAGCGCGGGTAGATCTGATAGATCGCGGCATCGGACATCCATGAACGCGAAGAAGACTTTTCTGTAGCCATGGGGCGTGCCTCCCTTGCAACGAGGTTTTGTGAGATGCCCACGATGATACGCCCAAAGCTGACATTCGCAGCAAACAACGCCACAGCCACGACCCAAAACGCTCGCTCCCTCTCGGGTTCGAGCCCATGCGATGGATACAAAAAAGCCCGGCTACCGTGGTAGCCGGGCTGTTGCGTTTGGAGCGGACAACGGGGCTCGAACCCGCGACCCCAACCTTGGCAAGGTTGTGCTCTACCAACTGAGCCATGTCCGCATATGTAAAACAAAACGGGCGCCGGAGCGCCCGGATGTTGCCTGGAGGCGAAGCCCGGATTCGAACCGGGGGTAAAGGCTTTGCAGGCCTCTGCCTTACCACTTGGCCACTTCGCCGAAAAAGGACCGCCTAAACGGTCCGAAAATGCAATGGAGCGGACAACGGGGCTCGAACCCGCGACCCCAACCTTGGCAAGGTTGTGCTCTACCAACTGAGCCATGTCCGCTTGCGGGTTATTAATTTACGCGAGTTGTCCAAAAGACGCAAGTACTTTTTTCAAAAAACTTGTCTGCCGCATGTTCTTAGTAGCTAAACGCGCTAAAGCGATTGGCTAGGCACACGATTCCAGCGCTCCGCTAAACAGCTTCACCATCTGCACGCGCGTGCCGGCGCCGTCCGTACGACGAGCAACCTCCACGTTATCGACGAGCATACGCATAAGCTTGATACCACGGCCGCGCTCCTCAGATGCGACCGGTTCGCTCGTTTCATCGATAGAATAGCCGGCACCTCGATCAAGCACCTCAACCACAACGCGATCGCCATAGGCCTGAACCGTCAGGACGCACCCAATACCGCCTGCATGGTCATAGGCATTACCCAGCGCCTCCCCCGACGCCAATGCGACATCGTAGCGCTCGTCACGCCTCAGGGGAAGCGATTCGAGGAGCTCGGCCACACGGTGCCGATAATACGGGAGATTCTCGATGCCTCGCTGCACTTCGACGCTCTTGCTCCATCGCGGCAACTCCCCCACCGGAATGGCGGGAATCGACTCCCGCGCCGGGCCCGCGACATGAAGGATGTCGACAAGCCGGGCAATTTCCAAAAAGCGAACGACCTCATCGGAGGCGTTAACGAGCGAAAGCAGCCCCTCATGCCTCATAAGCTCTCTAGCACGTGTAAGCAAAAACGCCAAACCCGTCGAGTCGATAAAGCCCACGGTCTGGCAATTGATGACAACACGACGCACGCCCCGGTCGATCAAATTATCCAACCGTCGGCGCAGTGCGGGCACCGAGGCGATGTCGATATCGCCCGGTGGCGTCAAAACCGCTATGCCATTCCACTCATTCATACGACCATGGTTCCCCAAAAGAGCTCGCTCGATGCACACGTTTCTTCAACCGTAGGGATTTTGCCCGTCAGGCGTCGTGACCTACGATCGACCCCGTAAAAACTCAAGGGAGACCAGCGCGATGTCATCGTTCAGCGCCGACTCGGTAAAGCGGTCAAGCTCGCCCAAAACCTTGCCGCAGATTCCCGATACGCCCTCACCCGAGACAGAGAGCAGAAGGTCGCGAAGGCGTTGTTCGCCAAAGAAAGCACCCGAGCGATCACGTGCTTCGATTGTTCCGTCGGTATACATAAATAGCATGTCACCAGGAGCGAATGTAAACACGCCCGTCTCGTAGACCATGCTCTCAAAGGCACCGATCACGCCCGATTGGCACCCAAGCAGCTCGACCTCTCCCCCACGAGCCTCGCCGCCACCCAGCGGCATCGACTCTGGCCTAATGACCATGGTCGGAGGATGGCCCGCCGAACAATACGTTGCGCGTCCGGCTTTAAGGTCAATCTTGGCGATAAAGGCCGTCACGAACGTCTCGACCCTCGAGAAGCCCATGAGCATGCTGTTAAGGGAGCGTGCCATGCGGGCCGGTCCAGCGCCCTCCCAGGCATATGCCGTCAGGGCCGTCTTGACGAGCGCGGACATCGATGCAGCCTCAATGCCTTTGCCAGACACATCGCCCAGAATCATGACGGCGCAGTCGTCGGGAAGACGGATGAGCGTATAGAAATCGCCGCCGACTAACGCTGAGTTCGTGGCCGACAGGTACACCGAATCGGTTGCGATACCCGGAACATCCCCCAGGGAATTTCTCATGCCGATCTGAAGGGTCTGAGCGATATGGCGCTCCTCGCGTTTTTGAGATTCGCCTTCGTAGATCAGTTCAAAGTCATGCGCCAAGTGCACCAAGTAGTCATATTCAAGATCATCAATCGGCTCTTGGCTACCATCACGAAGCAGCAGCGCGCGCGTCGTCGGGCTCTTCGCAACAGAAGCAGGAACAATCGCGTCGTTACTGTGCTTGCCATCACCCTCAGAGCGCGGGCGCCCCGCCTCGATGCCGGAGTCGACGTAGAGACCCTGACAAGGCAGACCATGCGCCCTAAGCCAGCCTCCCATAGGCATCGATTCGTCAACGCGAGTTATACGGACGTGTTTAAGGTCCTCGGCACTCGCACCTCCCAAAACAGATGCCTCAAAGCCATCAGGGCCAGCCCCCAGACGTGCCGCTGGCGCCGTCGTGGAAAAGAAAAGCTTCTCGGGATCGTCCGGCAAGGCAACGCGACTGCCGCCTTCAAAATCTATGACGTAGGAATCCAGACTGGCGTCATACTCAACAGGGCAAAAATGGCAGTTAAGCATATTGCAGATCTCGGACGATACCGCCTGGGTAGCCGCGGCGGAATCGTCTAGAAAGGTAAACAACTCATCACGCAAGACATTGAGCGAGCGGCCAAGCTCGGCCGTGCGACGGGAGCGAAGGCTCGATGCCATGCCGACCAGCTGGATAGATAGGTAATCACAAATGACCTCAAGCACATTAACGTCATAGGCGAGCGGTGCCTGAGGGCGTTTCCAACCAACTTCCAGCACGCCAAGGATCTGCGTACCGTAAAAAACGGGAAGACAGATCTCGCTGCGGTACGGAGGCATATCCTGCATGCGCAACAGGTGCTTAGAACGATTGTCCAAGTCCATGAACATACCGGAGGCGGCCTTATCACCCTCAAGGTCCTGTTGAATCGATAAGCGACAGGCACGCGACTCACGAAGAACATACGTCGGAATGCCAGCGCCATACGGCAAAAACTCAGGCAGGTAGCTGTCGTACAGCTCCTTGGAAACACCGCGAAGTTTAAAACCGCCGCTCTCAGAAAAATAGATAGCGGCACCCGAAGCATCGAGCGTTCCTACAAGCTGGTTCAAAACGGTATCAAGTAGGCTGGGCAGCTCATCGGAGCCCACGGTACTCATAATGACCGAGAGCGTGCCAGAGAGGCGCTTGTTCGCCACTCTAAGCTCCGAAAGCGCACGCTTGAGCTGACGGTCGTGCGAATACTGTTCTTCGATGCTATGGAGCGCCACCAGAACACGTGGCGCGCGGCGCCCAAAGATGCGTGGAGGCGTTACGGAGCCCGCACGAACCAAGACGGGGATAAAGGAGCCGTCACTCAGCTTGAGCATCAGTTCGTTCTCGGAGCCATCAGTTTCAAATGGCAGACGATGTTCCGTCGCACGTTCAAAAGCGGACGAGTACAGGACGTCTTTAACATCTCCACCGACGACATCGGCACGTTCTTCGCACATCAAACCAAGTAAGCGATTATTCACATGCAGAATGGTTCCGTCGAGCTCGCAGATGATGACAGCATCGCTCGTGATCTCGACTAGTTGGGCAACGTCTGCCCACTCGTTGCGTTCAAGCGTTTCCATCGTGGACCCCACCGTCTATCGGTAACAAAAAAGCCTCCGAAGAGGCTTCTCAAATGCGATGGTGTCGGAGGCGGGACTTGAACCCGCATGACCAAAAAGCGGTCACTAGCACCTCAAGCTAGCGCGTCTGCCAATTCCGCCACTCCGACATGCTATGTTGTTGATTCACGGTTCGTTTTGTTGGACCCGCGCGTTCAACGAGGAAGATAATAACCTATGATTCGAGAACTGTGCAAGCACTTTTTCAAAAAAATTTACGAATTTGTAAATGCGCAGGTAGACGCTTATGTCCGGTCCCCCTGCCGAGTTGCCGCAGGGCCCGCCCTGAAGTTATTTTTCAGAACACTCCGCAGGACGCAAAACCCCCGCCGCACGAAGTGTGAACTGCCTCCCATTTCTTGGACATGAGAAATGGGAGGCTTTTTATGCGTGTCGACTTGAGGGTGAAGCACGACATCGTGGCCAGGAAGGCGGCGATCGGGCTCTTCGAGCGAGGCCACGGCTCCGAGTCGGCGGCGAAGGCGCTGTCGGTCCCGCGCGACACCG
>NZ_CABWIF010000017.1:0-30589 GCF_902501475.1 Collinsella aerofaciens
TCGTGGTCCATTGGAACACGAGGAGGCGCCAGGTTAAACTGAAGGGACTGACCCCGGAGGAGTTCCGGAGACAGTCCCTTGCGGCGTAGTTCTTATTTAAGCCGTCCAAGTTTTGGGGTGCAGTTCATCGTCCGCGTTCCGGGGGCCTTTTGCTGCCGCGAGGATGCGGCCGAACGATGCGCTCAGGTTAAATCGGATCTTATATTTCGTATGCGCTTTATATGGCTCCATTTTTGGGTACAGTGTTGAGCCGATATTGCATTGGGGGATATATGAGCGATGAGACGTATGGCCGCGAGGATGCGGCCCAGGATGCGGAAGCATGTGCCGAAGCCCTGGAGAGCCTTGACCGGATCGCGCTAGACGAGCTCTCGTTTAGCGATTCGGCCGTCGACGCGCAGGACGAGGTGCACGAAGGCACTGAGGACGAAGACAGCGACGCCAAAGACGCTCCTGACGAAGCCAAAGAGGACGATAGCGAGGCCAACGACCAGCCCGAATCCGACACGGGCGAAGAAACCGTCTTGCTCGACAGCTTGCCGGCCGAGGATTCGCTGACCCGCGAGCTTCCTGGCCTGGGGTCCGCACCAGCCGTGGACGAGACCATCGCCATGGGCGATATTCCCCTGCCGTCCGTTCCCTCGGCACGCGAGGCCGAGGTTCGCCATCGCAAGATGTCACCCAAGCGCCGCAACCTGATGGTTGCCGGCGTTGTGGCCGTCGCGCTCGTCGCCGGCGGCGCAGGCTACGCAGCCTGGAACGGATACCGGCAAGAGCAGGCTGCCATCACCGCCGCCAATGCCCACACGATGATGTCGGTGCAGATTGGCGTGCATGCCGCGGGCCTCGACTGTTCCGCCGGCTCCAAGATTCCCGTACAGGTGAGCGGTCAGGACGCTGATGGCTCCTCCGTGAGCGAAACGCTCTATGTTGACGAGCACGGCCGCGGCATCAAACTGCTGCCCGGCGATTACACGCTCTCCATCGCTGCCTCCCCCATCGCGGCCGACGGCACCATCTATACCGTCCCGACCACCAAGACGCAGGTCACCGTTAAGAGCGATGGACAGGATTTAAGTGCCCAGGCCACCTTTAAGCTCAAGGTGCCTTCGGCCGACACGGTGACTGACGACCAGATCGATGCCGCCGCCAAGTATGCCGAGGAGGGCGGTGCGAGCTCCGCCGCGGCTGCCAAAGTGCTCCAGCAGGCAGCAACCGCGCGGCGCGACGCCGCCGTCAATGCCGTGAGCGCGCAAAAGGCACAGGCGTCCCGTGATGCTGACGCTCGCCACAAGGCAACCGACCTCTACCAGCTCGATATTCCCGTCGAGTGGTACGGCAAGGTCGCAACTTGGCAAAACGGAAGCACGCTATGCATCTATCTGGGCGACGACGCCAATACGCCGCTCGTGACGCTCGTCGCGGTGCGCGAGGGCGAGAGCTTTACGCCCGATGAAGGCGATACGGTTTTGGGCGCGGCCAATCTAGGCAACGGTTATACCGTCTACGCCAGCGGCCCCGTCTATCCGTACGTGGTGCCCCAGACCATCAACGGACGGACGCAGAACCCCGTGTCAACCTACCCCATGGACACGGCCATTGAGCTTGTCGAGCTTACGACCGGTAACCGCTACACCTATAGCCAGATCAAGAACGTGCTGGTCGGCAAAGACGGCAAGGCCGACGCCGCCACCAAACTCGAGACCGACTACCTCGCCCAGATTCTCCTGCCGAGCATCAAAGCCCAGGACTAGCCTGGCACAGCAAGGTGCTCCCCAACCGTGATGAAGGAGCCAGGAGGTCCTGACCCCACAGGTCCATAGGTGATTAGGCAAGGAGCCACTTCCATGCGGGCATTACGTGGACCACACCGTGCTCGCATGGAATATCGGTCTGTTCATCCATGGTAACGATTGCCGACTCGCCAAGATCGAACTGGGCCATCGAGGCATCAAGCGCGGCAATTTCGCGCTCGCGCGTTTTCTCACTTGCCATATCCGTACTCACCTGAATCAGGCTATAAGCCCGCATGAGAAGCGCGTCCCCAGCCACAAAGTCCACCTCATGGCTTTTGCTCTTCTCTTTGATCAGCAGGCGGCAGACCGAGCCGACCCTCACCGCGGGAGTCCTTCTTCTTAGCGCATTGAACACTGCGGTCTCGAGCCTCTGGCCCTGGTCCAATGCCGATGCGGGAGAGAATGCTCCAAACATCGCAGGGTCGACAGCGTAGACCTTAGATGCAGACCGCATGTTATTTGCCAGTGAACGCGTGAACTCCGGCACAGAAAATAACAGGTAGGCGTCCTCATAATACTCAAGTAAATCGCTGAGCGAATTACGACTGACGGGTATCTGTCTGCTCTTGAACTCGTTGTACACTTTGTTCACTGACAGCTCTCGTCCCGAAGATGCCATACACCGCGTCAAGAACAGCGACGCCAGGCGAGGGTTCTTGACGTCGTAACGTTCAACGACGTCCATAGCGACCGTTCGCGAAGCATATTCCTGTAGCAGCTGAATCGCGTCTGCGGGCGTCTGCTCAAGCGTCGCGATGAATCCCCCTTGTTCAAGATACCCGATCAGATGATGTCGAAGCAGCGCTGCATCGCTCGGGGAAAAAGTCGCATCTGGCTCGGGAACGCTCCCCGTCTTATATCGAACGTATTCCGAAAAACTCAACGGAAAAAGCTCTCGCACAAGAGAACGACCCCTGAACTCGCTCTTAAGTTCTGAGGACAGCATCTTGGAAGAAGATCCCGTCACATAGACGGTCGCTTTCTCCGTATCGACTACACGCCGCAGAAACGCACCCCATTCGGGAATTTCCTGGATCTCGTCAAAGAAAATGTAAGCGCCCTCGGTTCGAGCAACAGGATACAGCGCATAGAACGTGTCGAGCACGTCCGCCAGCAACGATGGCTCATACGGGCGCAAGCGCTCATCCTCAAAATTGAAGTAAAGCATCCGGTCAAGCTCGACGCCCCGGCTCTGAAGCCGCCGCATCTCCTGATACAGGCGATACGTCTTTCCACAACGGCGGGCCCCCACAATCACATTTACGATGTTGTCGCGCTTTGGCTCCTGTGGGTTTCCTAGATCAAGGTCTCGCTCAAAGACCTGCAGAACCCCCTGCTGTTCAAAGTCCTTTATTTTCTGGGCGATCAAGTCGTTGAATGCCATGATTCTCCAATCTTGCTCTCTAGCTAATCAAAATTATAGCGATTCTTGATTAATTAGAGAGCAAGATTATGTCTAACTTGATTAACACTTAAGCAAGTTTTTTCACTATTACTGCTCGAAGGATGCCAAGTGGCTGAGAGGACAACCAAGCTCGAATGCGACTCCCTAGACAGTCGATTTGGGACGGAGCTTTTTTGACTACCCTCCCCCTGTAGAAAAATCCCTAACGCAGTTGCGGTGAAATAGGGATTGTTTTTGCCGGTCAAACCGCAAAACAGTCCCTATTTCACCGCAACTTTTTGGTGGCCTTTTTGGTGGCACTCAGCGCCAGGGGTCGGCTTCGAACATTGGCTCGCGCTCGGGGCGGCGATCGCTGTAGGGATCGTAGCCGTCGTCGTCCTCGTTCTCGGCACGGATGTAGGGGTCGCGCGGCTTGGGTGCCGGCTTAGGCACAGGCTTGGGTGCGGCGGGTGCGGCATCGGTCGCCGGCGCACTTGTCTTGATCTCGTCTTTCATCTGCATAGCTCCTTGCATCGCATCCGTTCAACATTATCGATTGTCGCACGAAAAAGGGCGGCGGACCCAATCGGATCCGCCGCCCTTGGCGTTCGGCTCAAAAGGCAGATTTTAAGGCATGGCCCAAAACCTACTCGGCGTCGGGGACCTCGTAGGTGGCCGCCGGCGTGTTGTCGCACACGACGGTAAAGCCGCCGTCCTTGTCGACATCGACCGTCACCTGATCGCCCTCACGCACCGTGCCATCGATGATAGCGGCGGCGATGGCATCCACGACCTCGCGCTGAACCAGACGCTTGAGCGGACGGGCGCCAAAGACCGGGTCCAAGCCGCCCACGGCGAGCATCTGCTTGGCCGCCGGGGTGATGGCAAGCGTCATGCGCTCCTTGGCCAGACGCGCGCGGACGTCGGCGAGCTGGATGTCGACGATCTTCTCGATCTGCGCCATGCCGAGCGGATGGAACACCACGATATCGTCGATACGGTTGAGAAACTCGGGGCGGAAAGTCTGAGCCATGGCCGCGTCGACCTGATGGCGCATCTCCTCCTCGTCCTTGCCGGAAAGCTCAGCGATAGCCTTGGAGCCCACGTTAGACGTCATGATGATGATCGTGTTCTTGAAGGACACCTGGCGACCCTGGCCATCGGTCAGGCGGCCGTCGTCGAGCACCTGCAGCAGCACGTTAAAGACATCCGGATGAGCCTTCTCCATCTCGTCGAGCAAGATCACGGAGTACGGACGACGGCGCACGGCCTCGGTGAGCTGGCCGCCCTCGTCGTAGCCCACGTATCCCGGGGGCGCACCGATCAGACGCTGGACGCTGAACTTCTCCATGTACTCGGACATGTCGATACGCACGAGCGCACGCTCGTCATCGAACAGGCACTCGGCCAGCGCCTTGGCGAGCTCGGTCTTGCCCACGCCGGTGGGGCCCAGGAAGAAGAAGCTGCCGATGGGCTTGTCCGGATCGGAGAGGCCCGCACGGCTGCGACGCACGGCCGCGGCGACAGCGGAGACCGCCTCGTCCTGGCCGATGACGCGCTTGTGCAGCTCGCCCTCCAAGCCCTTCAGCTTGTCGAGCTCGCCCTGCATCATCTTGGACACGGGCACGCCGGTCCAGGCACTCACGACCTCGGCGATCTCATCAGAGGTCACCTGTTCGTTGAGGCCCTCGCCGTCCTGCTGCTTTTGTGCCTCGAGCGCAGCCTCGGAATCCTGAATCTGCTGCTGCAGGCCCGGAATCACGGAGTAGCGCAGCTCGGACGCACGGCCCAGGTCGCCGTTGCGCGTCGCGCGCTCCTCTTCGCTCTTGGCCTCGTCAAGCTGCCCCTTGAGCTCCTGCACGTGGTCGATGGCGTTCTTCTGGTTGAGCCAGCCGGCCTTTTGCACGTTGAGCTTTTCCTGGACCTCGGCAATCTCCTGGCGCAGGGCCTCCAGACGCTCCTTGGAGGCATCGTCGGTCTCCTTCATGAGCGCCTGCTCCTCAATCTGCAGCTGGGTGAGCTGACGCGTGGTGGCGTCGATCTCAACCGGCATGCTGTCGAGCTCCATGCGCAGGCGGCTTGCGGCCTCATCGACCAGGTCGATGGCCTTGTCGGGCAGGAAACGGTCGGCGATGTAGCGATCGGAGAGGTCGGCAGCCGCCACGAGCGCACTATCGGTGATATGCACGCCGTGGAAGATCTCGTACTTCTCCTTGAGGCCACGCAGAATCGAGATGGTGTCCTCGACGGTGGGCTCGGAGACCATCACGGTCTGGAAACGACGGGCGAGCGCCGCGTCCTTCTCGATGTACTTGCGGTACTCGTCAAGCGTGGTCGCGCCGATCGCGTGCAGGTCGCCACGGGCGAGTGCAGGCTTCAGGATGTTGCCGGCGTCCATGGAGCCCTCGGTGGCACCCGCGCCCACGATGGTGTGGAGCTCATCGATGAACAGGATGACCTTACCCTCGGACTTCTGTACCTCCTTGAGCACGGCCTTCAAGCGGTCCTCGAACTCACCACGGTACTTGGCACCGGCGACCAGCGCGCTCATGTCGAGCTCGATGAGGTCGCGGTCGCGCAGCGTGCTCGGCACGTCGCCGGCTACGATACGCTGGGCGATGCCCTCGACGATGGCCGTCTTGCCGACACCCGGCTCACCGATGAGCACGGGGTTGTTCTTGGTACGACGGGACAGGACCTGGATGGTGCGGCGAATCTCATCGGTACGGCCGATGACCGGGTCGAGCTTGCCGGCGCGGGCGAGGTCGCAAATGTTGCGACCGTACTGCTCCAGCGCCTCAAACTGCGTCTTGTCCTCGGCGGACGTCACGCGGTCATCGCCGCGCAGCTCCTCGTAGACTTGCTCGATGCGCTCCTTGGTGACGCCTGCGTCGCGCAGAACGCGGCCGGCCTCGCCCTTGTCCTCGGCAAGTGCCATCAGCAGATGCTCGGTCACCACAAAGCTGTCGCCCATCTTGGTGGCCTTCTTCTCGGCCTTCTCGATGACGCGGACGAGCTCGTTGGACAGGCCCATCTGCTGGCCCTCGCCCGAAACCTTGGGCGCGTGGTCGATGGCATCCTGTGTGGAGCGTGCGAGCTGAGCCGGGTCGGCACCGATGCGCTCGATGATCACGGAGATATTGCGCTCGCCGGCACCGAGCAGGGCAGACAGCAGATGAATCGGCTCCACCGCGCCGGCCTGCGCATCGGCAGCCGTGCTCATGGCGGTCTGCAGCGCCTCGCGCGACGTCATTGCTAGCTTATCGATTCTCATGGAATCACCTCTCTTGGGGTGGCCGCCCTACGGGGCGGCTTCACGTTGTTCGAGAAGTATTGTTGCCAGCTTTGTACAATCTTATACACAAATCTAAGTCTCTATATATAAGATTTTCTGAGTGATTAAGAGATAGGGGCAGGCACGCTCACCCACTGCGGCCTCGTCCCCTAACTATCTCGATCTGTAACATCTATCGACCGTTTCCGGCTCCAGATGTTATAGATCGAGACGAATTGTTCAGCGGCGCCCGTTTGTCTCAATCTGTAACATCTAGTCGGCAAATAGGGCTCTATCTGTTACAAATCGAGACGAACGAAGACACCTGAGTCGAAAATCTAAATCTGTAACACCAGGCCCACTTTTAGCGGCCAAGATGTTACAAGTCGAGACAAACCAAGGACCACCACAAAGGCGCCTGTCCCCTTTGTGGTGGTCCAGAGAAGAATCAGCCCCGATTAAAAGAGGAGGCATCAAGCCCAGTCTACGTTTGGCGATCCCAAGACCCAACGAGAACGCAGCGATGGAATCGAGAACCGACAATAGCCCGTTCGCACAGATAGAGGCGGAGATTCAAGGTCAGAGTCCGGCTTAAACGGCTTAGCTATCGCACGTCACAACGTTCTCGTTGTCCTCCCTATCGTATTTATAGTGCTTACTGTGATAATAGTGAGTTTAGTGAGAATAGTATCGCTCAAGACTCGTGGACTCAATTATTGACCTCTCGCCCAGAATGAGTGGGACAAATATTCCTATTAGAGGTCAAATCGAAGCCCAATAGGGCATTTTCGCCCCGTCATTTCGACCGATCGCTTTCTTTTGAATATTGTCGTAAGCTGGTATCACTTATCTTTATGAATGCATACTGTTTGCGAGGTACCCGCCGTGAAACGCTCCACCTATATCGGCCTGCTCGTCTTAGCGTTTGCAATTACCGCAGTCGGCGTGGGCATTATCTATCTCGCATTTCTCCCTGCCTCGGCAACGCAGGCGGCGGTTGAAACCGTAAGCTACCCCATCGAAATCCTCACCGATATCATCAAACCCGATTCAATCACCGTCGATTTCGACGGTACGCCCGCAGCGCTTGGGGTCAGTAACTATCCCCGAATCGAACTTGGAGCCACGCGCTATACCCAAGATGAGCAGCTTATCGGCAAGGCAACCAGTTTACTCAAAGGCAAGACGTTTAAGCGATGGTACGGCGCCGCAATATATCGAGCCAAGAATGGCCAAATGGTTGGCGGGTATTATTCGACCCTTGAGCTCGATGCGGCAAACGGGAGCAGATTGTGCAACGTCTCATACGACCCCGGCTACGTGGACAATGAAGGACCGGGGGTCTATATCTCGGATGGCGACGTAATCTACGTCATGGAGGGCGACCAGACGGCAGTCGTCGATTTTATGGATCGGTGTACCGAAGATGCCTACGAACAAACTTGCGAGCCCGATCCGCAGACAGCGCGCAACAGTGGCTCGGCACGCACTTGGCTATTTGACGATGAAATAACCTGGACCCCATCGAAATAAGGTCCCGCCGGGCAGGCACCTTTGTGGCGGTCCCAGTCAATTATTAGCGTCCCTCAAGACCCAACGAGAACGCAGAAATGTAGCCCGGGGCTTACCCTTTCCCGAACGCGACCCTCGCGAAGCGCGTGAGCGGGCGGGAAAGGGTAAGCCCCGGGCGGACAATTAAGTGCGTTACTCGGCAGCGGCCTTGAACTTGTTGTAGTTGATCAGGCAGCCGGCCTTGACGATGGCACGCTCCTCGGCCGTCATATCGGCAATGTAGAGCTCAATCTGCTCGACCGCACCGTCGGCACGCACCACGTAGGCGGCGATGTCCTTCAGGTCGCCATCGAGCGCGGCACGGATACCCGGCACGAAGACGTAATCGCCCACCTCAAAGTTGGGCTCGGCCTCCATCTGGAAGGGCACCATGCCCCAGTTCATCACGTTGGAGCGATAGCGCTTGGTGGCGTACTCGTGGACGATGTTGGCCAAGCCGCCAATCACGCGCTGACAGCTCGCGGCCTGCTCGCGGGCAGAACCGTCACCGGGCTTCTTGGCATAGAGCATAGAGCCGTACTCGGTCGCCTTGGCATCGACCGCGACACCCGCGCCGGCCAGCGCCTCAAACACGCCGGCAAGTTCGGCATCGAGCGCCGCCAGGTCGCCCGCGGCCTCGCCGGCCACGCGACGCTTCTCCACGGCGTCGACCTCCTTGGAACGACCGACGTAGGCCGGATCGCGGCGGCTGAGCGTAAACTCGGCCAGACCCAGCGGGTTGGAGCGGAAGGAGCTCGTCTCACCCGAGGGAATGAGCTCGTCGGTCGTGGTGACCGGGTCCATGATCTTGGAGCACACCTTGAGCAGGATGTCGTCGCCGAGGGGCTCCATCGCGGGCCACGGCTTGATGTTGGGGCCTTCGACCAGCTCGTCGGCAGGCTCCGCCTTGCCAAAGCCCCAGTACACGCGCTTCTTGTACGGCGCATCGTCAAAGGTGTACTCGCAGGCCTCGTCCCAAGTGTCTTCGGGCAGGTCGGTCGCCGACGTCAGGACGCCGCCGTTGGCAGCTGTCGCCGCAATGGAGCGGGCATCCATCAGGGCCACGGCGCTCAGCTGGCCATTACCCGGCTTGGAACCCTCACGGTTGGGGAAATTTCGCGTGGTGTGGCGGATGGACAGGCCGTTGTTGGCAGGCGTGTCGCCGGCGCCGAAGCACGGGCCGCAGAACGCCGTGCGAACGATCGCACCGGCCTCCATGAGGTCGTAGATATAGCCGCGGCGCGTAAGCTCGAGTGCCACGGGCTGGCTCGTGGGATAGACCGACAGCGAGAACTCGCCGCAGCCGGTGTTGGCACCCTTGAGCACGCGAGCAGCCTGGACCACGGAATCGTAATTGCCGCCCGAGCAGCCGGCGATGACGCCCTGCTGCACGTGCAGCTTACCGTCGACGATCTTGTCGAGCAGGCTAAAGTGCGTCTTGCCCTCGCCGATCTTGGCAGCCTCGAGCTCCACCTCATGCAGGATGTCCTCGAGGTTCTCGTTGAGCTCATCGATCTCAAAGCCGTTGGAAGGATGGAACGGCAGGGCGATCATGGGCTTGATGCTCGACAGATCGACCTCGACACAGCCGTCGTAGTAGGCGACATCGGCGGGCTTGAGCTCGCGGTAGTCGTCGCCGCGGCCGTGCATGGCCAAAAACGCGTGCGTGTCCTCGTCGGTGGCCCAGATGCTCGACAGGCAGGTGGTCTCGGTAGTCATGACGTCGACGCCGTTGCGGTAGTCAGTCGTCATGCTCGCGATGCCGGGGCCCACGAACTCCATAACCTTGTTCTTAACGTAACCCTTGGCAAAGACGGCACGGATGATGGCGAGCGCCACGTCGTGCGGGCCAACGCCGGGGCGCGGGGCGCCCGTGAGGTAGATGGCAACGACGCCGGGATAGGCGACATCGTAGGTGTCGCGCAGCAGCTGCTTTGCCAGCTCGCCACCGCCCTCGCCCACGGCCATGGTGCCCAGGGCACCATAGCGGGTGTGCGAGTCGGAGCCCAGGATCATCTTGCCACAGCCGGCGAAATTCTCACGCATAAAGGAGTGGATGACGGCGATGTGCGGCGGGACGAAGATGCCGCCGTACTTCTTGGCAGCCGAGAGACCAAAGACGTGGTCGTCCTCGTTGATGGTGCCGCCCACGGCGCACAGCGAGTTGTGGCAGTTGGTGAGCACGTAGGGCAGCGGGAACTGCTCCATGCCCGAGGCGCGCGCCGTCTGGATGATGCCGACAAAGGTGATGTCGTGGCTCGCCATGGCGTCGAAGCGAATCTTGAGCGCCTCGGGGTCGCCGGACGTATTGTGTGCCTGGAGGATCGAATACGCGATGGTGCCGCGCTTGGCATCCTCGGGCGTCTGCGTAATACCGCGCTCGGCAGCCTCGGCCTCAGGCACAACCTCGCTGCCGTTACGCAGGTAGATGCCGTCCTCGTACAGCTTGACCATACTGTCTCCCACTCTGCCCAAAAGATTTGGGCGCATAGCATACATTCGTTCAATATCGTGCCATAGAACGGTTGCGAGTGGGTTACGAATCTACACGTTCACTTTATCTCGGTAAAGTAAGGTACGAACCCGGCGAGGGCCGGCAGATTTGGTGCAAGAGTGTCCCTTTCGACTAGTCATTTAAGAACGTCCCCAATGACTACCCTACCGTATCCGGAGCAAGGCAACGCCGCAGGCAGAGGACGGACAGCGAGCGGCGTCCAGAGCGAACAAGTTGGCATGAAAAAGGCAAGGCATAGACCTTCTGGTCATGCCTTGCCTTTTGAATGGCAAATTGTCGCTCTGGGCGGCGCGCAGCGTCGAGCCGTTACGCCGTTCGGCAGAACGGCGTAACCTAGAGATCTCCGCCTGCGCCCAAAAGTTTGCGCATGACTTGCTCGGGGTTGACTGAGCCGTCGCGCGGGGCCAAGGCAGTGATCTTCTTCTGCATCTTGTACTCGTGCAGCTCGTCCTCGAGCTGGCGCACGCGGGCGCGGAGCTTTTCGTTCTCGCGCTCGCGCTCCTCGGCACGCTCCTTCATATCGAGAATGCGCACCACGCCGGCAAGGTTGATGCCCTCGTCGGTCAGCTGGTTGATGAGCTCCAGGCGCTCGATATCGGCACGCGAATACAGACGCGTGTTGCCGCCCGAGCGCTGGGGGTTCACCAAGCCCTTGGACTCGTAGACGCGCAGAGTCTGCGGATGCATGCCGGTCAGCTCGGCCGCCACGCTGATCATGTACAGCGGTTTGTTCCTATTGTCCTCGGCCATGCTACCTGACCCCTTTCCGTCTCGTTATCGTCCATCATAAGCCCGTGGGCGCGGGCGTGCGCCACGCCCGCCCTAGTATGTCGCCTTGTAACGGTTGACCTTCTCGCGGTAGTCGCGCGTGTCGGCCTCGCGCAGCTTGGTCATGGCATCGCGCTCGTCATCGGACAGGTTCGTGGGAACCTGCACCTTGATCTCGACAAGCAGTGCACCGGTGCGCCCGCGATGCTTAACGTCAGGCGCACCCATCTCTTTAAAACGGAACTTCTTGCCCGTCTGGGTACCCGCGGGCACCTTTAGACGAACCGTCGCACCGCCGGGCGTCGGCACGTCAACCGTGCAGCCAAGCGCCGCCTCATAGACCGAGACCGGTACCTCCATGGTCACGTCGGCACCTTTACGCTTAAACAGTGGATGCTCCTCCACGTGCGTGGTCACGACCAGGTCGCCGCGCTCGCCGCCGGCAACACCATACTCGCCGCGACGCTTGTAGCGCAGCTTGCCGCCGTCGACCGCACCCGCAGGCACCGAGACCGTGATGGTCTGCTGCTCGCCCGTCGAGGGAATGCGGTAGGTGACCTTGTGCGTCACGCCGCGAAACGCGTCCTCGGCCGTCACGTCGACAGTCAGCGACAGGTCGCCGCCCTTGCGAGCACGGCTGCGGCCCGCGCCGGCACCGGCAGCGCCCGCAGCCCCGGCAAAGCCCGAGCCCCAATCGCTGCCCCAGGCGCCGTTGCCGCTAAAGATGCTGTCGAAGATATCGCCCCAGCCGCTCGCGCCGGCACCGGCGCCGTAGCCACCGCTATACGCGCCGCCCGCGCCCGGCATGCCGCCGAACATGAGCATCTGGTCGTACTCTTTGCGCTTCTTCTCGTCCGAAAGCGTCTCGTAGGCCTCGCTAATCTCCTTGAACTTGGCCTCGTCGCCGCCGGCATCGGGGTGATATTTTTGCGCGAGCTTGCGAAACGCGCTCTTGATCTCTTTGTCGGAGGCGCTCTTGGATACGCCCAGGATGTCATAGAAGGTTTTGCCTGCAGCCATCGTAGCTCCTCTCCTGTTACGTCCGCCGTCCATGCAGACGACGGCTCATGCTTTCATATGGCACTAGGCCAGAAAGGGCCCCGGGTGTTGCCCCGGGGCCCTTCTCAATTACTCCTCGGTGCTCTCGGCCGTATCGGCCGCAGCATCCTCGGGTGCCGCTTCGGGCTCCGGTGCGGGGCGCTTCTCGCCACCGTAGGTCACCGTCACCATCGCGGAACGCAGGATGCGATCCGCCATGCGGTAGCCCTTCTGGTACACATCGTTGACGGTCTCGTCGTACTGCGATGCGTCCTCGACGCGACCCACAGCCTGGTGCTCGAGCGGATCGAACGCCTCGCCCTTGGGGTCGATGGGCTCAACGCCCTCATGCGCAAACACGTCGAGCAGCTTGGCATGTACCGCGTCAACGCCATCGACGAACTGCTTAAAGTCGTCAGAAAGCTCTTGGCTGCGGGCATGGTCGATCGCGCGCTCGATATCGTCGATCACCGGCAACAGCGCGGTGACAAGCTTCTCGGTCGCGCGCTCGCGCTCGGCGATGCGCTCGTTGGCGGTGCGGCGACGGAAGTTCTCCCAGTCGGCCTGCAGACGGGCGGTGCGCTCGGTGGCGTCCTTTGCCTTGTCCTCGGCGGCCTTCTGAGCCTCTGCCGCAGCATCGAGCTCATTGCGCACGTCGGCAAGCTCTTTCTGAGCCTGCTCGAACTTGAGCTTAAAGTCGTTGTCGGCGGCTTCTTCACCGGCGCGGATAGCGGCTTCCACCATCTCGTCCTCGGTCATCGTCGCCTCCTTGTTGGAATCCTCTACTTGGTTCTCGGCAGCCTCGGCGGCCGGGGCCTCGTTGGCCTCGGTAACGTCTGCGGCCTCTACGGGAATCTTCACGTCCTTCTCCTCAGAGTCAACGGGGGCGGCGCCAGCGGCGGCCGCCTCCGTGCGAGCTTTACGGGCGGACATGATTATTTGTCCTCGTCGTCCACAACCTCGTAGTCGGCGTCGACAACGTCATCGTCGGCAGGCTGGGCACCAGCGGCACCGTCGGTCTGCTGCTGAGCGTCGGCGTAGACAACCTGAGCCAGCTCGTAGGCCACGGACTGCAGGGACTCGCCGGCGGCCTTGATAGCCTCGACGTCAGAGCCCTCGAGCGCCTTCTTGGCGTCGGCGATAGCGGTCTCGGCCTTGGACTTCACGTCGGCGGAAACCTTGTCGCCCAGCTCGTTGAGGGTCTGCTCGGTGGAGTAGCACAGGCTGTCGGTCTGGTTGCGGACCTCGACCTCTTCCTTCTGCTTCTTGTCCTCCTCGGCATGAGCCTCGGCGTCCTTGACCATACGATCGACTTCGTCGTCGGAAAGCGCGGTGGAGCCGGAAATGGTGATCTGCTGCTCCTTGCCGGTGCCCTTGTCCTTAGCGGAGACCTTGACGATGCCGTTGGCGTCGATGTCGAAGGTAACCTCGATCTGCGGCACGCCGCGGCGGGCAGCCGGGATGCCGGTCAGCTGGAACTTACCGAGCGACTTGTTGTCGCGAGCAAGCTCGCGCTCGCCCTGGAGCACGTTGATCTCGACGCTGGTCTGGTTGTCGGCAGCGGTGGAGTAGACCTCGGTCTTGGAGGTCGGGATCGTGGTGTTGCGGTCGATCATCTTGGTCATGATGCCGCCCATGGTCTCGACGCCCAGCGACAGCGGGGTAACGTCGAGCAGCAGGATGCCCTCGACGTCGCCGGTGAGCACGCCGCCCTGGACGGCAGCGCCGTCGGCAACGACCTCGTCGGGGTTCACGGACATGTTGGGCTGCTTGCCGGTCATGGTCTTGACGAGCTCCTGGACGGCGGGCATACGGGTGGAGCCGCCGACGAGGATGACCTCGGTCAGATCGGAGAGCTTAAGCTTGGCGTCGCGCAGGGCGTTGGTGACAGGCTGCTTGCAGCGCTCGAGCAGGTCGCGGGTGACCTTCTCAAACTCGGCACGGGTCAGCGTGTAGTTGAGGTGCAGCGGGCCGGACTGGTTCATGGTAATGAACGGCAGGTTGATGGTGGTCTGCTGGGCGGCGGAGAGCTCCTTCTTGGCGTTCTCGGCGGCCTCCTTCAGACGCTGCAGGGCCATGGGGTCCTGACGCAGGTCGACACCGTTCTCCTGCTGGAACTTATCGGCCATCCAATCGATGACGCGCTGATCCCAGTCGTCGCCGCCCAGGTGGTTGTCGCCCGAGGTGGACAGAACCTCAAACACGCCGTCGGCGAGGTCGAGGATGGAGACATCGAAGGTGCCGCCGCCCAGATCGAAGACCAGGATGCGCTGGTCGGTGCCCTGCTTGTCCAGGCCATAGGCAAGAGCAGCAGCGGTCGGCTCGTTGACGATACGCTTGACGTTGAGGCCGGCGATCTTACCGGCGTCCTTGGTGGCCTGACGCTGGGCGTCGTTGAAGTAGGCCGGGACGGTGATGACGGCGTCGGTAACGGTCTCGCCCAGATACTTCTCGGCGTCGGCCTTCATCTTCGCGAGCGTCATGGCGCTCACCTGCTCGGCGGTGTAATCCTTGCCCTCGATGTCGACGACGGCACGGCCGCCCTGGCCCTCCTTGACCTCATACGGCACGGTCTTGATCTCGGAGGTGCACTCGGAGTACTTGCGGCCCATGAAGCGCTTGATGGAGAACACGGTGTTCTTGGGGTTGGTGACAGCCTGGTTCTTAGCGGCCTTACCCACGACGCGGTCGCCGTCGGCACGGAAGCCCACGACGGACGGGGTGGTGCGGTCGCCCTCGGCGTTCACGATAATGGTCGGAGAACCACCCTCGAGAACGGCCATAGCGGAGTTAGTAGTACCAAGGTCGATACCAAGAATCTTGCCCATTAGAAATTCCCTCTCTCTTGTGCGTTTGCACCGACTCGGCGGTCTGCCGAGCGGTGTTTCGGCTTGTCTTTCAGGATGTAGTGTATCCCCTTATGGGCCGGAATATACAAAATCTAAGTCAATTCATATAAGATTTCTTATTGCCGAGAGTTTAGGTTCGCAAATACGCAGGTAGACGCACTGTTTGAGTTCTCGGCAAATCTATCGAGATCTATGTAGAGATGGCTGAGGTTTGCGTCCGGGGGTGCCTGGGGGCCGTCTTGCGGAAAGCTCATCCCGGTTTGAGCGTGGATTCCGGGTCGCAGTTTCCGTCTGAAGGCTCAACCGGAAACCGTATCCCGTTTTGAGAGCTGATACCGGCTCGCATTTTCCGCTAGCGGGCCTAACCGGAAACTGCAACCCATTTTTCGACAAAATAATGGGATGCGGTTTCCGCAAGCACGCTCAATCGCCCTATATTTCAAGTCACCTTTAGCTAACATTTACGCAGCTCAACGGCCCCACCTGCGCGTTTTTTAGTAAACCTTGGCATACTCGGCGAACGGTATGAAGATGCCGGCCAGAGGGTATTGCAAACGGTCGCTCCCGTGGTATGTTTTTGCCCGAATCAAACCGGCGCGCATCGTCTGTAGCGTCGGTCAACAGAGAGGAAACTACCATGGCTCATCCCGTAATTGATGCCGACGAGTGCATCGCTTGTGGCGTTTGCGTCGACTCCTGCCCCGCTGGCGTTCTGGAGCTCCAGGACGTCGCTACCGTCGCTGACGAGGACTCCTGCGTCGCCTGTGGCGCTTGCCAGGACGCTTGCCCCGCTGGCGCGATCACCGAAATCGTCGAGGAGTAACGACTCCCCCACTGCACACTCAAAAGTACACCGTGCACAAAAAAGGAGGCCTCCGCATCGCCGCGGAGGCCTCCTTTTGCATATGTGGGCAGCTAATTTGGAGCGGGACCCTTGGCAGTTGCGGTGGAATAGTTCCTGTTTTATGTTTTGGATGCCGATTTTAGGAACTATTTCACCGCAACTTATAAAGACGGTGTCGGGCTAGGACAAATCATCCTCGTAGGGCATCAGGTCTGCCAGATAGCCCTTCTCCTTGAGTATGGCCTCGATCTCGTCGAGAGTCTGCTCGTCCTCCGCCGCAATGCGATGGAAGTGATAGCCGCTCGTCACCGTTAGTAGCGGAAAGCTCTTGCCGCTCTCGATATCGTGCAGGTAGCGCTCGACATCTCGACGATTGCGAATGTCCAGGTCGGCCGTGATCTTGCCGTACACGCGGTGATTGACGATCACGTTGAGCACGGCGCCGCCGGCGTCGACGATACTCGTGAGCTCATCGCCTGCCTGCTCCACGCTGTGGCGAACCTTGACCAAGCGCGTGGGCACGGCGGGGCTGCTGGGGGCCTCCTGCAGCACATAACCACGGTTGGTGGCCACGACATCGTGCCCATCGGCACGCAGCAGGGCAATATCCTGAACCACGATCTGACGGCTCACGCCAACCTCGCGGGCAAGTGCGCTGCCCGAAACGGGCTCCTTGGCCACCTCGAGCACGTCCATGATGGCACGGCGACGCTCGCGGGCGTTCATTATTTACCGTCCAGCAGACGCAGGTGCTTAAGTGAGAGGTCGAGGATCGGGGCGGAGTGTGTCAGCGCGCCCGAGCTAATAAAGTCAACGCCCAGGTCGGCGAGCGCGCGGATATTGCTGGCGTCCACGTTGCCCGAGCACTCGGTCTTGGCGCGACCGGCGATAAGCTCAATCGCGGCGGTCATGTCGTCATGGGTCATGTTGTCGAACATGATGATGTCGGCGCCGGCCTCCACGGCCTCGCACACCATGTCCAGGTTCTCGCACTCAATCTCGACCGTCGTGGTAAACGACGCATGGGCGCGCGCCATCTCGATCGCACGCGTCACGCCGCCGGCGGCATCGATGTGGTTGTCCTTGAGCATGACGGCCGTCGACAGGTTGTAGCGGTGGTTGCTGCCGCCGCCAATCTCAACCGCCGCCTTCTCAAACACGCGCATGCCCGGCGTGGTCTTGCGCGTGTCGACGAGCACGGTCTTGGTTCCCTCGAGCGCCGCGGCCATGCTGTGTGTATAGGTAGCGATGCCGCTCATGCGCTGCAGGTAGTTGAGCGCCACGCGCTCACCCGAAAGCAGCACGCGCGCATCGCCGCGCACCTGACCCACATGGTCGCCGGCGTGCACCTCGTCGCCATCGGCAACGTCGAGCAGCACCGAGCTCTGCGAATCCAGCAGCTCAAAGGTGCGAGCGAACACATCCAGGCCGGCGATGATGCCATCGGCTTTGGCGATAAGCTCCACCGTGGCGGGACGCGCCGTGGGGCACACGCTCGCCGTGCTCACGTCCTCAAACGTAATGTCCTCGCGCAGAGCCTGCAGAATCAGATCATCGACGACGAGCTTCATGGTAATGGGATTCATGGTCTACTCCTCCACGGCCTGCGTGCCGGCGGCACGGGCCAAATCATCGATTGCCAGAGGGTCGGCGCCCAGGGCGCGATGACGGCCATCGAGCGCGGGATCGCCCGCCTGCTCCACGGCCAGCGACTCGCCGGTACGCATATACCACGCGGCGCGACGACCCCAGACCAGCGCCTCGAGCAGGCTGTTTGAAGCAAGGCGGTTCTTGCCGTGAACGCCGTTGCAGGCCGTCTCGCCCGCGGCGTAGAGCTCGGGCATCGAGGTGCGGCCGTCCTTGTCGACCCACACGCCGCCCATAAAGTAGTGCTGCGTCGGCGTAACGGGAATGGGCTCATCCAGGATGTCGCGACCGTCCTCCAGGCAGCGCGCGCGGATGTTGGCGAAGTGCCCGGTCACCACGTCGCGCTCGACGGGGGCAAAGCTCAGCCACTCGTGCTCGGTGTCATCCTGCTTCATCTGCTCGCGGATGGCGGCGGCGACAACGTCGCGCGGCTGCAACTCGTCGGTAAAACGCTCGCCGGCGGCGTTGAGCAAAATCGCGCCCTCGCCGCGGCAGCTCTCGCTGATCAGGAACGTGCGACCCGGCTGCGGCGAGAACAGACCCGTGGGATGGATCTGCACGTAGTCCAGGTGCTCCATCTTAATGCCATGCTCCTGAGCGATGTAGCAGGCGTCGCCCGTGAGCTGCGGGTAGTTAGTCGAGTGGTCGTAGACGCCGCCAATGCCGCCCGTCGCCCACAGCGTGTGGCGGGCATGGATCTTAAACGGCTTACCGGCATGCACGCCCTCAGCGGCATTTGCCAGCTCGTCGGCGGGGCGAACCGAGTTGTCCTCGTCCACGGCTACGGCGACGACGCCGGTGCACACCGTGGCGTCATCGCGCTCGGCGGTCAGGATGTCGGTCATGGCCACGTGCTCCAAAATCTGCACGTTGTCCAGCTTGCGAACGGCCTGGAGCAGCTTGGTCGTGATCTCCTTGCCCGTAATGTCGGCATGGAAGGCAATGCGCGGACGGCTGTGCGCGCCCTCGCGGGTAAAATTGAGGCTGCCGTCGGCCTTGCGCTCAAAATCCACGCCCATCGCTAGCAGGTCGTTGATGACCGAGCGGCTCGAGCGAATCATGATGTCGACGCTCTCGCGGCGGTTCTCGTAGTGGCCGGCGTGCATGGTGTCCTCAAAGAAGGCATCGTAGTCCGAGCCTTCGGGCAGCACGCAGATGCCGCCCTGCGCGAGCATCGAATCGCACTCATCGACCGCGCCCTTGGAGAGCATGATCACGCGCGTGCTCGTCGGCAGATTGAGGGCCGCGTACAGACCCGCCACGCCGCAGCCGGCAATGACGACGTCGCACTCCATATCGGGGTATTGCTTGGTTTCCACAGGAATCCTCTCCCTTGAATGTGACATAAGGGACCGTCCCTCATGCAACATTGTTCTAGCGTGCTGCGTACTCGAGCATACGGTCGAGCGTGAGCTTGGCCTGGTCTGCTGCCTCGTCCGAGACGCCGATCTGCACCTCGCCCTCGCCCGTCTCCAGGCAGCGCACGAGCTTTTCGAGCGTGATGAGGTCCATGTTGACGCAGGTGGGCTGCACCGCGGGGAAATAGAACTTCTTGCCGGTGCCCTGGCAGCGGCGCTCGAGCTCGTAGAGCACGCCGCGGACCGTCACGATAATGAACTCGCTCGCGTCGGACTCCTCGGCATACTTGATGATGCCGGCGGTGGAGCCGATGTAGTCGGCCTCGGCCAGAACGTCGGCCTTGCACTCAGGATGCGCCAGCACGAGCGCGTCGGGGTGGGCCTCCGTCGCGTCGACGATCTGCTCGACGGTGATGATGTGATGGCGTGGGCAGTAGCCGTTGTTGAGGATGACGTGCTTTTGCGGCACCTGCTCGGCTACGAAGCGTCCCAGGTTTTGGTCGGGAATGAACAGGATATGCTGCTGCGGCAGCTCGGACACAATCTTAACGGCGTTGGAACTGGTGACGCACACGTCGCTCCAGCTCTTGATCTCGACCGTGGAGTTGACGTAGCACACCACGGCCAGGTCGTCGCCGTACTCGGCGCGCGCCGCGTCAACCGTCTCGCGCTTGACCATGTGCGCCATGGGACAGTCTGCGCCCGGCTCGGGCAGCAGCACGGTCTTAGTGGGATTGAGCAGCTTGGCGCTCTCGCCCATAAACTCCACGCCGCACAACACGATGGTCTGCTGCGGCAGGCTCTTGGCGAGCTTTGCCAGGTAGAAGCTATCGCCGACGTAATCGGCAACGGCTTGGACCTCGGGCGCCACGTAATAGTGCGCCAGGATCACCGCGTCACGTTGGGTTTTTAGTTGCTGAATGGCCTCGACGAGCTCTGCGGGCACCAGTGCCGCACGCTCCGTTGCCGTCGTTGCCGATGCCAAGCCGGCCGCGATATCGCGTGCAAGCTCCGACGCATCCATGTTCGCGCTCTGTGCCATCAAGGCCCCTCTCTTTTGGCGAATCTTGGGGCTTTAGTATGACACCTAGGTTTACAGCTGACAAGACAGCTGTAAACCTAGGTGTAAAGTTGAAATATAGATTCAATCATGTGGCAGGTCCATATTCGAACTGGCAAGCTGAGGATAGCTGAGCTCTCGATGGCGCAGGAGGCATCTTTCGCCACCGCAATACCGCTTGGCGCGAGTTGCACGCCGTGGGGCGCAAACGGTCCGCACCCCCGCAAGCGGCGCGTACCCGATGTGGCAAAATCGAACTACTTAAGGGGGCCGAATGCTCAAGATTATTGCCTGCGACGATGATGTCGCTTTTCTAGATAGACTGCACCGGATGATCGACCGTTGGTCGACCGAGACGGGCACGGCGGTCGATGTTGCGCTCGTCACACGCGGCGAGGACCTGCTGGCCCGCCATGCCGCATCGCGCGCCGACATCATTCTGCTCGACATGATCATGCCGCTCGTCAACGGCATGGACACCGCACGCGAACTGCGCCAGGCCGACACCGCCGTGCGCCTGGTGTTCCTCACCTCGTCGCCCGAGTTCGCGCTGGAATCCTACGAGGTCCGCGCCTTCGACTATCTGCTCAAGCCAGTGACTTACGAACGCCTGGCGCAGTTACTCGACGAGCTTTCGAGCATGCGCCCGGCGGCAACCGACGAGCTCGTGATCAAAACTTCCTTTGGCTACCACGCCCTGCGCCTGTCCGACATCGAATATGCCGAGGCGCGCAACAAGCACGTGGTCTTCCACCTGCGCGACGGACGCGATATCGAGGCACTCGAGTCGTTCCGCAGCGTCGAGGACCGCTTGGAGCAAAACGCGGTCTTCTTTAAATGCCACCGCAGCTACCAGGTCAACCTGCGCAATATCGATCACTTTGACCGCACGGACATCGTCATGCGCTCGGGCGCGTGCATCCCGCTTTCGCGCAGTTGCAAGCAGGGATTCCAAGACGCCTACTTTGCGGTGCGCTTTGAGGGTGGGAGACACTGATGGTCTCCTCGGTCGAAATGGTCCTTTGGGCAATCCACCACGCCACGACGCTGCTCTTTGGCGTCTTTGCCTCGGCGGCGCTGTGCGGTGTCGAGATCAACCGGCGTCATGCGCTTGAACTGGTGTTGGTCGGCATCGTGACCGGCTCTGCCTTTTCGATCGCCAATGTCGTTGGCGGCGAACTATTTGCCCGACAGGTTTATCCACTTGCCGTGCACCTGCCGCTTATCGTCTACCTGTGTGCGCGCTACCGCCTGAGCCCGCTGCTTGCCGCGCTCGGCATTACGAGTGCTTATCTGAGCTGCCAGTTCAGCAATTGGATGGGCATCGCCGCCTTTGCCGCAACCGATTCGCAGATCGCGTACTATCTGGCGCGCATCGCGACCACACTCGCCGTCTTTGCCGTCCTGTTGCATTGGGCCGGCGACATCGGTCCACGCTTGGCGATTAAAAGCACCACCGAGCTGGGCATCCTTTTAATCCTGCCGCTCGTCTATTACGTCTTTGACTATGCCACCAACGTCTACACCACGCTGTTCCACTCGGGCTCGGTGGTAACGGTTGAGTTTTTGGCATTTGCGCTCTGTGCCTTCTATCTTATGTTTCTTGCCGTTTACCTGCGCGAATACGAAGAAAAGGAAACCGCCGAGCGAGAGCGCTGGATGCTCGAAACCCGCGACAGCGCCGCCATCAAAGAGCTCGAGGCTTGGCGTCAATCTGGGCGCGAGCTGTCGATTCTTCGCCACGATATGCGCCACTTCCTACGCGGCCTGGCCGCTTTAATTGAGGAGGGCCACACCGACGAGGCGCTCAAACGCATCGATGAACTCTGCGAAGCCGGCGATCGCACCGCCGTACGCCGCTTCTGCGCCAACGAGACCGTAAACATCGCGCTTTCGTCATTTAACTCGGATATCAATAGAAACGGCATTACCGCCAACCTGCGCGCCGCCGTACCCGAAACCATCCACGTAGGTGACGCCGACCTGTTTAGCGTGCTCTCAAATGCCTTGGAAAACGCTATCACCGCCGCGAGCGCCGCGCCCCAGGGAAAGCGATTCGTCGACTTTGACCTGCGATTAGAGGACGGCCAGCTGCTGCTGTTAGTTTCCAACACGTTTGACCGCGCGCCGCGCATGGTCGACGGCATGCCCGTGACCCGGCATGCGGGCCACGGCTTTGGCACCAAGAGCATCAAACTTGCCGTGGAGCGCATGAACGGCAACTGTCAGTTCCGCATTAACGGCGATCGGTTTGAGCTGCGCGCCGTGATGTAGGGGCTGCCGCCAGCCTCGCTACAGCGGAGCGGCTGCCGGGGTCAGCTGCTTGATGTATGCCCACATGCGCTGCTTGGCGGCTTTGTCAGTGAGTGCCGCCTCAAAGCCGTCGAGCGCGAGCACGCGGCGGCCCTGCACATGGGCGACCAAGCCGGGCTTGAGCATAGCGGTATCGAAGTCGTCGATTGCCACAAGCATGTCGGCATAGGTCTCGCGCATGGTATCGGCCGCGCGATCGTCCAGCAGCAAGACCGCCTCGGGGTCCAAGGCCTCGAGCGCCTCGCGGAACAGCTCGCACGGTAGGCCCTCGCCTGTCGCGACCGCCCCGTCACCCACGCCGGCGACGCTTGCCAGCACGCAAAAATCCTCGGGCGCGTAGCCGATGGCCCCAAGCGCCTTGCGCAACGCCGCGCCATCCGGGCCGGCGGCAAGCTCGCCACCCGAACGCTCGGCCTCGTCCAAATCGCCTTTGACCAGCACGATCGGCGAGCACGCGTTGCCCGCAATACGCACGCCACGGACCGCGAGCGATGCGAGCTCCTGCTCGGTCGCCTGGGCGATGGCTTCTTTTTTCTGGCTTTGTGACGTGGGCATGCGCTCTCCAATCGTTTGCGTGCCCACCATTATATAAAAGAGCCGCCCGCGAGTGGTTGCTTTGCGGGCGGCTGGGTATAAGCACGGTCGTACTGAGTTTTACGCGGCCGAGCCGCGTCGCATTATGGAGGTCACCATGGCTGACATTAATCAGATTACCCCCGAGAACTTCGATTCCATCGTTAACGACAGCCTGCCCGTGCTGGTCGATTTTTGGGCACCGTGGTGCGGGCCCTGTCGATCCCTCTCGCCCATCGTTGACGAGGTTGCCGATGAGCTGGCGGGCAAGCTTGCCGTTGCCAAATGCAACGTCGACGACAACCAGGACCTGGCCATGAAGTATGGCGTCATGAGCATCCCCACGCTGATTGTGTTTAAGAACGGCGAGGAGATTGACCGCTCGGTTGGCGCTCTGCCCAAGGCGAGGCTGCAGGCGCTGCTGGAGAAGCATCTGTAATACGCTTGTTACATGTTGCCGTCTGCCTGCCGTCCATGAGCGCTTTTACGCCGCTCGCCGGACTTCTGAATGCACCGAGTGCAACCACGGATAGTATGGTAGTCACAAACAGCCCCCAGTGAACGGGTGCGGGTCGCACAGACTCGTACCCGTTTTCTTATGCAGCTGCGCGCAGAGCGGGCGTAGTAAAATCTGAACCACTGAACTGCCCCATACAAAAGGAGATTTCCCATGCATGATGTTGGAATGAACATGAGCCAGCTTGCCATGAGCGTCAAGCAGGTCGACGACACCATCGAGCTCGCTCACGAGTGGAGCCATCAGCTGCTGCATGCGACCGAGAATTTTGACATGGAGCGCATCGGCGCCAAGCTCGAGGCCGCCATGGCCGCGCTCCACGAGGCGCATGACGCGCTCGAGGGCTACGAGGAAGCCATCGAGGCCGACCACAACTCCGTCGGCTCCGTGAAGCTGGTGTAAGGTGGCCGAACACGAGCACTGTTGCGAGTACGAGCACGAGCATCCGCACGGGGCGGACGGTGACGCGGGCTGCCACTGTAGTGGCTCCGGCTCCGAGCTGGTCCGTTTTTCGGTTACCGCACCCGACGACCTGCTGCGCCGTTTTGACGAGCAGATCGCGCGCCGCGGCGACGTGGCCAACCGCTCCGAGGCCGTGCGCGATTTGATTCGCGCCTCGATCGCCAAAGAGCAGATGCGCACGCCCGATGAGCACGTTATCGGGTCGCTCACCATGATCTACGACCATCACACCGGCGATCTGACGCGCCGCCTGGACGAGGTGCAGCACGACTACACCGACGAGATCGTATCGACGATGCACGTGCATTTGGATCACCACAACTGCTTGGAAATCCTGGCACTCAAGGGTCGCGGCGAGCGCGTCTACGAACTAGCCGACCGCCTGCTGGGCCTGCGCGGCGTTAAGCACGGCGAGCTCACGTGCGCCGCCACCAAGCAGAGCCTGGGGCTGTAGCGGGATTTCCCGCAGCGCACCTGCCAAATAGGGACAGGTTTGTTTTGGCAGGTTTAGAAGTTTTACCTACCAAAATAAACCTGTCCCTTTTTGGTCGGTTTTGATGAGGGGTGTCGCATGCGGCATGTGCATATTCATGTGACGGGCATTGTGCAGGGCGTTGGCATGCGACCGTTTGTGTATCGCGAGGCCATGGCACATGGCATTTGTGGATGGGTGCTCAATGCGGGCGACGGCGTGCATATCGAGGCGCACGCTTTGGCCGATGCGCTCGATGCTTTTGTTGCCGCGCTTTCTGAGCATGCGCCTGCGGCAGCTCGCGTTGAGCGAGTCGATATTGCGGATTTGGAGCCTGGCGGCTGGAGCGCTGCCGATGAGCAGGGCTTTCACATTGTGGCGTCGCAGGACCAGACCGCGCACACGACGCTCGTCTCGCCCGATATCGCCACCTGTGACGATTGCCTGCGCGAGTTGTTCGATCCCGCCGACCGACGCTATCACTACCCCTTTATCAACTGCACTAACTGCGGCCCACGCTTTACCATCATCCGATCGCTGCCTTATGACCGAGCGGCCACGTCGATGGATTGTTTTCCCATGTGTCCCAAGTGCGCTGCGGAGTATGTCGACCCACTCGACCGGCGTTTTCACGCGCAGCCCGATGCCTGCTTTGATTGCGGGCCGCATATTACGTGGCGCGAGGCTGTAAACGGCAATGCGTGCGGGAATTCGTCCGCGACACCGGCCGTCGGCACCACACGCGAGGCCAGCGACGCTATCATCGAGCGCTGCGTTGAGCTGCTGGCCAGCGGTGGCATCGTCGCCATCAAGGGCCTGGGCGGATTCCATCTAGCCTGTGACGCTGCCAACGAGCAGGCGGTGGCCGAGTTGCGCCGTCGCAAACGCCGCAGCAACAAACCACTTGCCGTCATGGTACGTAGTCTTGCTGATACCGAGCGCCTGTGTCATATCGACGATGCTGAACGCGATCTGCTCGCCGGCAGTATCCGCCCCATCGTGCTGCTGCGCCGGCGCACTGTTAGCGAGGACAACGACGGTTCCCCCGACATCCTCGCCCTCGCGCCATCTGTCGCGCACGACCTGCCCGAGCTCGGCGTCATGCTCCCCTATACGCCGCTTCAACATCTGTTGCTTGCCGCGGCAGAAGTCTGCGGTATGCACGCGCTCGTCATGACCAGCGGAAACCTGAGCGAAGAACCCATCGAGACCGACGACGACCTTGCCTGGGAACACCTCGTTGCCGCCGGCATCGCCGACGCGTTGCTCGGTAACGACCGCGCGATTCTCTCGCGCTATGACGATTCCGTGGTGCGCATGGTCGACGGCGCCGTTATGCCCGTGCGCCGCGCTCGGGGATATGCACCCCAGCCGCTGCCGTTGCCGGCGCTCGACGGCGCTCCGTCCTGCGTGCTCGCCTGCGGGCCACAACAAAAGGCCACGATTGCGCTCACACGTGAAGGGACGAACGGCGAGGCGCCCTGTTTTGTGTCGCAGCATATCGGCGATGTTGAAAACGGCGGGACCTTCGATGCCTGGAACGCCGCGCGCACGCGCTTGGAAGATCTCTTTGATTTGGCGCCCGCCGCCTTGGCCTGCGATGTACACCCCAGCTATCTATCGGGCCAGTGGGCGCGCGAGCAGGCGCGAAAATGCAATCTGCCGCTCGTCGAGGTGCAGCACCATCATGCGCATATCGCGAGCGTAATGGCCGAGGCCATCGCCGCGGGCCAGCTTACAACCGACGCGCGCGTCCTTGGCATCGCCTTTGACGGCACCGGCGCCGGCACCGATGGGACCATTTGGGGCGGCGAGTTTCTTGTTGCCAGCCTTGGCGGCTTTGAACGCGCCGCGCATTTGCGCACCTGGGCGCTCCCCGGCGGGGCGGCCTCCGTGCGCGACGCCCGCCGCAACGCCTTTGCCCTGCTCAGTGAGCTCGGCCTGCTCGAGCACCCAGGTGCCGCTCGGCTTTTGGACAGCCTCGACGAACAAACGCGCAGCGTGACAGCCACCATGATCGAGCGCGGCATCAACAGCCCGCGTACCAGCAGCATGGGGCGTCTCTTTGATGCCGCGGCAGCAATTCTGGGCATCTGCGACAAGGCAACCTACGAGGGCGAACCCGCCATAGAACTCGAAGCCGCCGCCTGGCGCGCGCTCGACAACGAAATCGCCCATTTTCCCGACGACAACGCCGGCTATTTCGCATCTGGCCCATCGTGGCTGGACGGCCCCTATGTTCTGGACCAGAAAGCGCTCTTTGAGGCACTTTTGGGAGGAATTGAAGCCGGAGCGCCCGCCGACAGGCTCGCACTCGATTTCCATGTCGCCGTCGCGCGCTCCTCGGCGCGCATCGCCAGCGATATCTGCGTGCACGAGGGCATCGACACCGTCGCGCTCTCGGGCGGCGTGTTCATGAACCGACTTCTGCTTCAGCTTCTCACCCGCGAGCTCAAAAGCGCAGGCTTTACTGTCCTTGTCCCCCACACCGTACCCGTCAATGACGGCTGCATCGCCTACGGTCAGGCAGCAGTCGCACGCACTCGCCTCGTACAGGTCGCGCCACAATAGGCTGTTCGGCCAGCCCGCAAGCCGCCGTCTCACAGGTGTAGCGCGTTTGCCCGCAGCGCCCGCGAGCGCTACCATCAACTGATGGATTATTGAGCGCCCGTCCAGCGCAAAGCGTATAAAAGGGGAACAATATGTGCCTTGCCGTTCCCGGTAAAGTAGTCAAACGCGACGACGACCTCAAGGCCACCGTCGACATGATGGGCATCGAGCGCCCCGTGTCGCTGCGACTCGTGCCGACGGCGCAGGTTGGCGACTATATTCTCGTACACGCCGGCTTTGGCATCCAGATTGTCGACGAGCAGGAAGCACAGGAAACGCTCGAGCTTGTTAATGCCATGTCCGAGCTGGTCGAAGAAGACCAGCTGACCACCAACCCGGCGGAGGCTTACTAGTGGCGCCCGAGCAGCCGGCGCGCTCCGGTATCGATTTCTCGGCATTCCGCGATCCCAAGCTGGCTCGCGAGCTCATCGAGCGCATTCATGAGCTTGTCGGCGACCGCACCATCAACCTTATGGAAGTCTGCGGCACGCATACCGTGAGCATCGGGCGCTATGGCTTTCGCTCCATTATGCCGGCCGGGCTCAAGCTGCTGAGCGGCCCGGGCTGCCCCGTCTGCGTCACCGCCAACCGCGACATCGACCACGCAATCGCGCTCGCCAACATAGACGGCGCCATCATCACCACCTTTGGCGACATGATGCGCGTGCCCGGATCATCCACCTCGCTCGCTGCGCAAAAGGCGGCGGGGCGCGATATCCGTATCGTCTATTCCCCGCTCGACGCGCTCGACATTGCCGAGCAAAACCCTGATCGCCCGGTCATTTTTATGGGCGTGGGCTTTGAGACTACGACGCCCACCATCGCCGCCGCCATCTTGGAGGCCGAGGCGCGCGGGCTTTTGAACTTCTCGGTCTATTGCGCCCACAAGGCCACGCCGCCGGCGTTGCGCGCCATCGCCAACGACCCCGAGACCACCATCGACGGCTTTATCCTGCCGGGCCACGTCGCCACCATCACGGGCTTGGCCCCCTTTGGCTTTTTGGTCGACGAGTTTAAGACTCCAGGCGTGGTAACGGGATTTGAGCCGGTCGACATCTTGCAGGGTATCTGCATGCTGGTCCAGATGGTTGTTGAGGGGCAGCCCGCGATTGACAACGCCTACCGCCGTGGCGTCAACGCAGACGGCAATCCCGTGGCGCGCCAGCTGGTCGAGCAGGTGTTTGAGCCGTGCGATACCACATGGCGCGGGCTGGGGCTGATTGCCAACTCGGGCCTTTCCATCCGCCCCGAGTTCTCGCGCTTTGATGCCCGCGCTCGCTTTGACGTGCCCGTTGAGGCGACGGTCGAGCCGCGCGGGTGCCGCTGCGGCGACGTGCTGCGCGGGGCCATTGCGCCGAGCAGCTGCCCGCTCTTTGGCCGCACCTGCACGCCCGAGCACCCCGTCGGCCCGTGCATGGTGAGCTCCGAGGGCAGCTGCGCGGCGTACTACCGCTACCGCGACTAGCCCGGGCACACCCGCACACCGGCACCACCCACGATTGGAGTTTTCGATATGTCCCATAGCGTTACCGATAGCACCGTCCTGCTGGGCCACGGCTCCGGCGGCCAGATGATGAAACGCATCATCGATGAGGTCTTTTTGGATGCCTTTGGGTCGCCCGAGCTGCTCGAAGGCAACGATGCCGGCGTCGCCGCGCTGCCCGCGAGCGGGCGCATCGCCATGTCGACCGACAGCTTTGTAGTCTCGCCGCAGTTCTTCCCCGGTGGCAACATCGGCCGCCTCGCCGTGTGCGGAACCGTCAACGACGTCGCGACCTCGGGCGCCAACGTGCGCTACCTGTCGTGCGGCTTTATCCTCGAAGAGGGCTATCCCATGGATAGGCTCCGCCAGATTGTGCAGACGATGGCCGAGACGGCGCACGAGGCGGGCGTGTCCATAATCACGGGCGACACCAAGGTGGTCGAGCGCGGCGGGGCCGACGGCGTCTATATCAATACCGCCGGCGTGGGCGAGGTGCCTGCGGGCGTGGCGCTCAGCGGCGCAAACTGCCAGCCCGGCGATGTCATCCTGGTCTCGGGTACACTGGGCGACCACGGCATCGCTATCATGAGCCAACGCGAGGGTCTGGCGTTTTCGAGCACCATCGAAAGCGACGCCGCGCCGCTCAACCACCTGATTGCCGATGTGCTTTCCGCAGCACCCGACACACGCTGCTTCCGCGACCCCACGCGCGGTGGCCTGGCCTCGACGCTCAACGAGTTTGCGCAGGCCAGCGGCGTTGCCATGGAGATCGACGAGGATGCCGTGCCCGTGCGTCCCGACGTGCAGGCCGCCTGCGAGATGCTCGGCTACGATGTGCTGCAGGTGGCAAACGAGGGCAAGATGGTTGCCGTCGTGCCGGCCGAGCAAGCCGATGCCGCGCTGAGCGCCATGCGCGCCGCCCGCTACGGCGAGAATGCCGCCATCATCGGCCGCGTGCTGCCACTTGCCGAGGGCGCCCATCCCGCCGTGCGCGTGCGCACCGGCTGGGGCTCGACCCGCATCCTCGACATGCTCGTAGGAGAGCAGCTGCCGAGAATTTGCTAACGACAAAGGCTCAGGGCTATTAAAGATATTCAGATTCCAAACATGCCCGGCACGCATGCCCAGTATCATGGGGTGCGTTTTACAACTCAAGCGGCAGGAGCACCCATGGCAGCAGCTTTTTCCCATGTGATCTTTGACCTGGACGGCACCATCCTCAACACGCTCGAGGACCTGGCGGCCGCCGGCAACCATACCTGCGAGGCGCACGGCTGGCCCACGTTTGCCGTTGACGAGTACCGCTACAAGGTGGGAAACGGCATGCTCAAGCTGGTTGAGCGCTTTATGCCTGCCGAGTATGCGGGCGACAGCCGTATGTTTGAGCAAACGCTTGCCGAGTTTAGGGCTTACTACGGCGAGCACAAGGAGGACCACACCGCCCCCTATGCCGGTACGATCGAGATGCTCGACCGCCTGCGCGCCGCGGGCGTGCAGCTTGCCGTGCTCACTAACAAGGACCACGTCTCGGCGGCTCCGCTTATCGAGAAGTATTTTGGTTCCGAGCGCTTTGCGCTGGTGCAGGGCCGCATCGATGCGTTTCCCCCCAAGCCCGAGGCGCCTGTTACGCTGCATGTGATGGAAGAGCTAGGCGCCGATCCGGCGACCACGCTCTATGTGGGCGATTCCAATGTCGATGTTCTGACCGGTCACAACGCCGGCCTTAAGAGCGCGGGCGTCAGCTGGGGCTTCCGCGGCCGTGCAGAGCTGGAGGCCGCCAGCGCCGACTACGTGGTGGACACCCAGGCAGAGCTCGCGGCGCTGATCCTGGGCGAGTAACGAGCGACACTGCTTAACGCAGCTGCGACAATTCTTCCGCGCGGAAAGCGCATCCCGTTTTGGAGCGGGACTGCGGACGATTTCCTGGACCGCTAAATCGCGGCCATCCTGGAGTGGGAAGGATAAACTGGACTTTCTTTTAAGGATCCTCAAGCGTATTGCCGCTCGTATTCCACTGGAGACATGTAGCCCAGGGTGGAATGCATGCGCACCCTATTGTAATAGAGCTCTATGTA
>NZ_CABWIF010000018.1:0-22169 GCF_902501475.1 Collinsella aerofaciens
CTACAGGCGGCGGGGGCGGACAGGCCGCTCCGGTGGAACTCCCAGAGAATCCCCTCGCGCTCCTCTTTCGTATACATCGGACTCCCTCCTGGACCCAGATTGGGTCCGAGATTTTGTCCGAGGTCCCCCGTTTCCCGCTGGACCCCCTCCGGGAAACGGCATCCCATTTCAAGGGGGTAAACCGGGATGTGATTTCCCCTAACGGCACCTTTGGGAAGCCGCATCCCACTCTAGACGCACAAAACGGGATGAGCTTTCCCATGGTGATCCAAGACCAGAAGCATGTCCGATAGCGCGGCCAGGTCAAGAACAACAAGGCAAGCGTCACGCCAATTTGGACGAGCGTCTGCTGCAGTTTGAGGCTGCTGGCCCATATGGTAGAGTTAACCACCCATGAATTTCAGCACACTGCGTGCTACCTGTTCTTTTGTCATTTAGGGGAGTGAACTTGTGAATACTTCTGTCGCCAAGAAGGCCGGCCAGGCGGTGCGCCTGCTCATGATGGTGCTCACGGCAGTTCTCATCTTCTTCTTCATCAATGTTATGCTGCTCGTCTCCGATATCCAGGGCACGGCGCGTGTGGTCAACTACGCCGGTCTGGTGCGCGGTACCACGCAGCGAATCGTTAAGCTCGAGGATGCGGGCCAGCCTCAAGATGACCTGCTCAAAGCCGTGGATTCATACATCAACGGTTTGCGTTACGGAAGTGACGACCTCAACCTCGTCCGTCTCGACGACGATGAGTATCAGGCAAAAATGACCGAGCTTGCAAATTATTTTGATGAGCTTTGCACCGAGATCATCCGCGTGCGCGAAGTCGGCTATGAGAACACCGACATCATCTCCATGAGCGAGGAGTTCTTTGGCATTTGCGACGATGCTACGCGACTCGCAGAGGACTACTCTCAGGAGAAGGCGTCGGCGCTCAACTATCTCGAGGGCTTGGTGATCATCGACATCGTGGGCTTGGTGGCGACCTTTGCGGTCGAACTCGTTCGCGCGGTGCGCACCGCCGCGCTCAATCGCGAACTGCAGAGCAAAGTCTATCTCGACGAAGCCACGGGGCTGCCCAACAAGAACAAGTGCGAGGAGATCTTGGGGCAGGAGCAGCCTGTCTCCGCGGAGGAGCCCGTTGCGGTGTGCGTCTTCGACCTTAACAATCTGCATATGGTCAATAACAACTTCGGCCATGAGAAGGGCGATGAATACATTCGCTCTTTTGCCCAACAACTGGGAAGTGTGGCGTCGGAGACGTGCTTTGTGGGTCGCGACGGCGGCGATGAGTTTATCGCGGTGCTGCGGGATGCCGACCGAGCCGCTGTGGAATCTTGTCTCGCTCGGATTCGCGCGAACGTGAACGAGTATTCCGAAGTCCACCCCGATATGCCCATCAGCTACGCGGTGGGCTATGCGCTTTCCAGCGATTTTGACGAGCCGCCTACCATGCGCGAACTCTTTTCCCAGGCCGACAAGAACATGTACGTCGATAAGAACCGCGTAAAGACAGCCGAGGCAGCCGGGCCGCAACGCGAGGACCGCTAAACCCGTAGCAAAGGGTAGCTAATTTGGGACGGGACTCTTTTGGCTACTTGAGGAGTTGTGCCATGGCGTTGACGAATTTTTTGACTTGGAGGGTGGGCTCGAGCGGATAGTGCAAAAAGACCGGCACCTCACGGCCGCACAGGAACGGCACGCCCACAAAGGCCGGGTGCACCCCCGACCACGCCCCGCAGGTGAGCACCGCGTCGCCCTTTTCCTCCGCCTCGTTAAAGAGCGCAAAGTCAAAGCTGTCCACGTCGATCACGTCAACGCCGCCGTCTGCCAAAAGATCGATACGCAGGCTGTCCATGGCGTCGTTGCCGTGGCGGAGCACGCGCAGACGCATGCCCTCCAGGTCGGCAACCGTGATGCGATTCTTGCGCGCCAGCGGGCTCGTGCGCGGCAGGTCGATATAAAACGGCACGTTAACGATGCGGAGCTTTTGACAGGCATCACCCCAGCGTGGGGTCGAAAAACTCGATTGCACCACATCGACCTCGCGACCGAGGCTGCGCATGACGGTCTCGCGCTCGTCATAGAGGTCGCTTACCGGCACGATCTCAAATCGCAGCGACGGTTCCAGATCGTGGATGCTCGACCACATCGACAGCGTTTGGCGCCCCGGGCACATCATCGACACGCCCAGGCGCACGGCACCGCCATCGCCCGCCGCGCGTCGGGCACGGCGCAGCGCGTCCTCGGACTGCCGCATGATCGAGCGCGCGTCGTCCACCAGCAGGGCACCGGCCGGCGTCACCTTGACACCCGAGTGCGAGCGCTCGAACAGCGTGATGCCGAACTCGGCCTCGAAGCCCGACACCTGCTTGACGAGTGCCGGGGTCGACACGCGCAATTTTGCCGCCGCACGCGAGAAGCTTCCCAGCTCCGCGGCGGCCGATATGGCCTCAAGTCGTCGATCGTACACGTCAATCTCCCGTTTTCGCGTCTGTGGCCACATGATGCCACAGGGGTTGTTTTCGCAGGTCACGCGCTCAATTGAGAAAAACTGCATCGCACGGTGTAAACCTATGGTTAACGCCATTCTAACAAATATGCAATTCACCTGCGCAAATGCAAAGCATACGATAACCAGCGAAAACCACGTGGGTCGATTAATGGGAGCGACCCACCGGGAGGCACAAGAAGGGAAGTTCCTATGAGCAATTGGCTTAAGCTCGAGGGCGATGTCTGCGCCGTGACTGGCGCGCTCGGCGGTATGGGCGTCGAGATTTGCCGCGAGTTCGCCCGCAACGGCGCCAACGTCGTCCTGCTCGACCTGGACGAAGAGAAGGTCAAGGCCGCTGCCGCCGACCTCGCCGCTGAGTTTGGCATCCACGCCGAGGGTTACAAGATGAACGCCACCGACGAGGCCGAGGTTCAGGCTGCCGTCGACGCCACCATCGCCGACTTCGGCCGCGTCGACGTTCTCGTCAACACCGCCGGCATCCTGCGCTTCGCAGCCATGGAAGACCTGCCGCTGAGCGACTGGGAGCAGGTACTCAACGTCAACCTCACCGGCTACTTCATCACCTCGCAGCGCTTTGGTCGCGAGATGATCAAGGCCGGCCAGGGTCGCCTGGTGCACATCTCGACCGTCGCCAGCCACTCCCCCGAGACGTTCTCGGGCGTGTACAGCTCCACCAAGGCCGGCGTCAACATGATGTCCAAGATGCTCGCCGCCGAGTGGGGCCCCTACGGCGTGCGCTCCAACTGCGTCGAGCCCTGCTTCGTTAAGACCCCGATGTCGGCCAATTTCTACGCCGACCCCGAGGTCGAAAAGAGCCGCAGCCGCCTGATCGCCACGCGCCGCATCGGCGAGGTCAGCGATATCGCCAACGCCGTCATGTTCCTGGCGTCCAAGCGCTCGGACTTTACCACCGGCGACGCCATCAAGGTCGATGGCGGCTTCTCCAATATGATGGGCGACCTCACCGCCAAGCCCGGCGGCCGTCGCGCCTATGCCGACAACTACCTCAAGAACAAGGGTGTCGAGCTTTGGTCCGATGAGTCCGGCGTCGCAAAGCCGACTGACCAGTAAACCAACCTGACAGGGAGGCCCCGCGGACACGCCCGCTCCTCCCCCGTATCGATTAGAAAGAGTCCAATGGCTTCCACCAACTCCAACAAGGGTCGCGCCGTCGTGCTTTCCGCCGCATGCGTCACCATGTTCTTCATCAGCTCCATCGCGCTGTATTCCGTCGTGAGCAAGAACCTGCTCGCCGTCTACCCCGAGTGGTCCAGCGCCCTTACCTGGGCCTTCCCGGTCTTTCAGACCATCATGGCCGTGACGGGCATCTTCGCCGGCCGCATCTCCGACAAGATCGGTCCGCGCAACGTCGTGATCGCCGCCGCCGTGTGCTACGGCGTGGGTTGGTTCATGTCCGGCACCGTCACCGAGCCGTGGCAATTCTACCTGTGGTTCTCGCTCGTCGCCGCCATCGGCAACGGCCTGGGCTACAACCCCGCGCTCACCACCGGCCAAAAGTGGTTCATCGACAAGAAGGGTCTCGCCTCCGGCATCACCCTGGCCGCTTCGACCGCCGGTCCCGCCGTGCTATCCCCGGTGCTCGCCTCGCTGCTCATCCCGAGCTTGGGCATCTTTGGCGCCCTCAAGGCACTCGGCGTCATCTTCTTTGTGATGATCGCCGCCTCCGCCCTGTTCCTGAAGGCCCCCGAGGCCGGTTGGCTGCCCGAGGGCTTCGAGGCCCCCAAGGGCGGCGCACATGCCGGCACCTTCGGCGACCTCACCCCGGGCGAGATGGTCAAGACCCCGCGCTTCTGGGTCCTCATCGTCACCTTCGCCTTTGCCGCCACCGCGGGCACCCTGCTCGTGGGCAAGGTTGCCTCCATCGCCGCCGTCCAGCTCTTCGCCGACCCCACGAGCGCCGCGGCCGTCGCCCTCGGCGGTGTGGTGGTCTCCGTCAACACCTGCGCCAACCTGGTCGGTCGTCTGTCCTTTGGCCAGATCATCGACAAGCTCGGCGCCTATAAGTCGCTGCTCATCAGCCTTGTCGTCACCATCGTCGCACTCGTCATCATGTCGATGAGCTTTACGCAGGCCATGTTCTTTGTGGCGCTCGCCCTGCTCGGCTTTAGCTTTGGCGCCCTGCTCGTCATCTACCCGCCGCTCACCGGCGGCGCCTTCGGTACCAGCAACATCGGCGTCAACTACGGCATCATGTTCCTGGGCTATGCCGCTTCCACCTGGATCAGCCAGCCCATCACCGCCGTGCTGTATCACGCCGAGGCCGGCAGCGCCGCCTACCAGCAGTCCTTCTACGGCGCCATTGTGATCGCCGCCATCGCCGTCGTGCTCACCGTCTACATGATGGTCTCCGACAGCAAGAAGAAGTCCGCCTAGTTTTACCGATGCGACAAAGGGACAGCCCCTTTGTCGCATTCCACCGGTCACCAGTATTAAGGAGTCGAAATGTCTGAGCTCAACCCCGTCCGCATTGCCGTTATCGGCGCCGGCGCCATGGGCCGCAACCACATCCGCTTTGTCACCGAGGAGCCCGAGGCCGAGCTCGTCGCCATCGCCGACGCCTTTGAGGGCGCCCGCGCCACGGCCGAGGCCGCCGGCGTGCCGTTTTACACCGATCCCGCCCAGATGATGGACGAGGTCAAGCCCGAGGCCGTCATTATCGCCACCCCCAACGACCTGCACCTGGGCGTTGCCCGCGAGGCTGTGAAGCGCAATATCGTGCCGCTGGTCGAAAAGCCGATCTCCAACGATCTCGAGGATGCCCAGGCCTTCGCCGCCGAGGCCGAGACCGCCGGCGTGCCCGTGCTCGTGGGTCAGCACCGTCGCCACAACCCCTTCGTCAACAAGGCCAAGGAGATCATCGAGTCCGGCGAGCTGGGTAAGCTCACCGTATCGAGCTTCCACTACATGATCTATAAGAATGACGAGTACTTCGACGTCGAGTGGCGCCGCAAGAAGGGTGCCGGCCCGATCCTGGTCAACCTGGTGCACGACGTCGACCTGCTCCGCTACCTGCTGGGCGAGCCCGTTGCCGTCCAGGGCATGCAGTCCAGCGCCGCCCGCGGTTTTGAGACCGAGGACTCCGCCGTGGTCAACGTCCGTTTTGCCGATGGCGCGCTCGCGAGCATGACCATCTCCGACGCCACCGCCAGCCCCTGGAACTGGGAGGCGACCGCTCGCGAGGATCCGCAGTACCGCCCCTTCGACGCCGACGCCTACTTTATCGGCGGAACCTTGGGCGCCCTTTCGCTGCCCCGCCTGCACCAGTTCTCCTACGACGGCGCCTCTAACTGGCACAAGCCGCTGCAGATGGAGATTCCGGCCGTCGACCCGGCACTGCCGCACAAGATGCAGCTCAAGCACTTTGTGAAGGTTGTCCGCCGCGAGGTCGAGCCCGTCGTGACCCCCGCCGATAACGTCAAGACGCTCACGCTTCTCAACGCCATCAAGGAGGCCGCCGAGACCGGCCAGCTCGTCGAGCTGTAATGCCTTAAGAGCGACCGCGGCAGAAACCCCATGCCGAGTCCCTTCGGTCCGCCACCAACAAGCCCCTCTTCTTTGCCCTGCGAGCAGCCTCCTGCCCGCGGGGCATTTTGCTACCTTGCCGACGATTTTTCTGGGGCGGGGGCTATTTTGCACCTCGGCTTGATTCGTTCGCCACGAAATGGGCCTATCTACTACGTTTAACCGATTACCCTCAACCATGCCGAATTTTGCGAAATTAAAACCGCAGGTAGACGGCTTGCGTATTCTCGGAAAACCGGGGGATGGTCGACCCATACGGGTTAAACGTAGTAGATGGGTCATTTTCGTGGCCCGGCCCCAAAACAGTCTTTTGGGACGGGTGGTATCCTTGGTAGCTCTGTGCTGCAAACGCACCTTTACCGCAAGGAGTTTCATGGATCTTATCGCCCAGCTTGCCCGCGAGCTCAACCTTAAGGCTGGCAACATCGAGGCAGCCGTCAAGCTCATCGACGAGGGCAACACCATCCCCTTTATCTCGCGCTATCGCAAGGAAGCAACGGGCGGCATGGACGACGTTGCCCTGCGCGCACTCGACGAGCGCCTGTCCTACCTGCGCAATCTTGAGCAGCGCAAGGAGGACGTCATCCTGCTCATCGACGCCCAGGGCAAACTCACGCCCGAGCTCGAGCAGCAGATTCGCGAGGCCACGCAGCTCCAGCGTGTCGAGGACCTCTACAAGCCCTACCGAAAAAAGCGCATGACCCGCGCGCAGAAGGCCCGCGAAGCCGGCCTGGAGCCGCTTGCTAACATGATCATCATGCAGGCATCCGCCAAGGGCAGCGCGCTCGACGCCGCCGCGGCATACGTCAACGAGGAAGCCGGCTTCGACACGCCCGAGAAGGCGCTTGCCGGCGCAGCGGACATCGTGGCTGAGACGGTAGCCGAGGACCCCGAGAACGTCGCCGACCTGCGCGCCTTTACGCAAAACACCGCCGATATCGTCGTCGAGGCCACCGATCCCACCGAGAAGACTCCCTACGAGCCGTACTACAGCTATGACGAGCCACTGCGCCGTATACCCAACCACCGCGTGCTGGCTATCGACCGCGGTGAACGCGAGGGCAAGCTCCGCGTGCGTGTGAACGTCGACAGCGCCGACGCCACGGCACGCCTTGGAAGCCGTTGGCCCCGTCGTCAGGGCGTGTTTGCTCCCATCTTCGATGCCGCCATCGCCGACGGCTACAAGCGCCTCATGGCCCCCTCGCTGGAGCGCGAGGCCCGCGCCAAACTCACCGTTCGCGCCCAGACCGAGGCCATCAACGTCTTTGCCAAGAATCTCGAGGGTCTACTCTCGGCACGCCCCGTGCGAGGCGCCCGCGTGCTCGCGCTCGACCCGGGCTACCGCACTGGCTGCAAGGTCGCCGTCATGGACGAGACCGGCAAGCTGCTCGACCACGGCGTGGTCTACCCCACCAAACCGCGCCACGACGTCGCCGGCACTAAGCGCGAGCTCGCCCGCCTCGTCAAGAAGGACGACGTCAACACCATCGTCATCGGCAACGGCACCGCCAGCCGTGAGACCGAGGAAGTCGTCTCGGAGTTCATCGCCGAGCAGGCGCCTGGGCTGCGATACGCCATCGTCAACGAGGCCGGCGCGTCGGTGTACTCCGCCTCCGAGCTCGCCAGCCAGGAATACCCCGACCTGGACGTCACCGTGCGTGGCGCCATGAGCCTGGGCCGTCGCCTGCAAGACCCGCTGGCAGAGCTCGTCAAGATTCCGCCCCAGTCCATCGGCGTGGGCCAGTACCAGCACGACCTTGACCAGGCCGAGCTCTCGCGCACGCTGGGCCACGTGGTGGAGGACGTCGTCAACCGTGTGGGCGTCGATGTAAACACCGCGAGCGCGAGCCTGCTGGGATACGTATCGGGCATCACGCCGAGCGTGGCCAAGAACATCGTGGCCTACCGCGAGGAAAACGGTGCCTTCACCGATCGCCGCCAGCTCAAGAAGGTCCCCAAGCTGGGACCCAAGGCATACCTCAACGCCGCGGGTTTCCTGCGCATCAGCGGCGGCAAGAACCCGCTCGACGCCACGAGCGTCCACCCCGAAAGCTACGAGGTGGCCACGGCCGTCCTGGAGCGCGCAGGTGTGGCGGCCAGTGAGCTCAGCCGTGGCGGCGTGCCCGACATCGAGCGCCGTCTGGGCAGCATCTCGGCGCTGGCAAGCGACCTGGACTGCGGCACCCTGACGCTCATCGACATTGTCAACGAGCTCAAGAAGCCCGGCCGCGATCCGCGAGACGACGCGCCCGAGGTGGTCTTTAGCCGCTCAGCGCTTTCCATCGACGACCTGGAGCCCGGCATGGAACTCAAGGGCACGGTGCGCAACGTCGTCGACTTTGGTGCCTTCGTCGACGTGGGCGTGCACCAGGACGGCCTCGTGCACATCTCCAAACTGGCCAACCGCTTCGTCAAGCAACCGAGCGACGTGATGCGCGTCGGCGACACGGTCAGGGTGTGGGTCGAAAAGGTCGATCGCGACCGCAAAAAGATCTCCCTCACCATGGTGCAGGGGAAGTAAACCGCCTAAAGCAAGGGTCCCCCCTCTCGCGACGTACAGAATCGCGAGTATTCTGCAAATTCCGCCGTTCCGGATGCCCCCCAGAGGCAATAAAGTCACAAACAGCCCCCGTTTTAGCGTCGTCAGAGCCAAAACGGGGGCTGTTCCGTGCTTCAGCTAGCTGGTAAAAGCCTTTACCTTGCTGAATACTCTCAATTTTGCACGGCGCAGGCGGGGGTACCTTTGTCCACGGCAGAATATGGAAGCCAATCACCAGCCTACCGGCAAGTTCGTGTCGGCAGCCCCGGCCTTTCCTTTGCCTAGCGCGACCCTCGCGAAGCGCGTGAGCGATAGGGAAAGGAAAGGCCGGGGCGAACAACCCGCGGCGTAGCCAGTGTTCGCGCTACGGCAGGATATGGAAACCGAGCAAGGCGATATCCTTGGCAAAGCCGCGCACGGTGTCGAGCGAGACCTCGTACGGGTCACGGCCGATGTTCTTGCGCTTGGCCAGGATGCTGTTGGGCACCGTAATAATCTGGCAACCGCAGGCTTCGGCCTGATAGATGTTGATGAGCTCGCGCGTGGATGCCCACAGGACCTCGCAGTTGGGCTTGACGGCGGCCTTCTTAACCGACTCCGTCACAAACGGAATGGGATCGACGCCGGTATCGGCAATGCGGCCGGCAAAGAGCGAGATGATGGACGGCGTCTCGGCGTCAACGGCCTCGACCATCTCATCGACCTGCGTAGGCGTAAAGATGGTAGTGACGTTGACCCTGATACCGTCGGCCGAAAGCTTGCGGACCAGCTCAGCGGTGGACTCGCCCTTGGTGGTCACGCACGGAATTTTGACGTAGACGTTCTCGGCCCAGGTAGCGATCTCGCGGGCCTCGACCTCCATGGTCTCGACGTCGTCGGCAAAGACCTCAAACGAGACGGACACATCGGTGATGTGAGCCAGAACCTCTTTGGCAAACGCGCGGTAATCCATCACGCCGCCCTTCTTCATAAGGGACGGGTTGGTCGTGAAACCCTGAACGTTGCCGTTCTCGTACATGTCGAGCATGCCTTCGAGGTTTGCACCGTCAGCGAACACCTTGATTGCCATCTGCCTGATTCCTTTCGTTAGCATACGACCGATAAACTGCTAAACACTTTACCTACGTTTATCAAGGCGTGAGCTGCGGTTTTTTATCTTCTCGGCGAACGGTATAAACACCTCAGTGTTTGGATTGATAAATCGATTGAGCATGCAAAAGCAAAGAGTCGCAGTTTGAGCAAACGTCAGAACGCGGGATTCATTAGATGAGGCCGAAATGCTGCATCGCTGTGACGGTGCCGTCGTGTGCGACATCGTCGGTCACGTAGTCGGCGACCGCCTTGACCTCGGGCATGGCGTTGCCCATGGCGACAGCCGTCTCGACCGCAGCGAGCATGCCCAGGTCGTTACCCGAATCGCCGAAGCCAAAGGTGCGCGCGTTGCCGGTGCGACCCAGGTATTCCAGCGCTCGCGCCACGCCCACGCCCTTGTCGATGCCCTTGGGGCTCAGCTCGCGATTCTGACCACCGGTGTTGCACAGCTCAAACTCGCGATCGATAAAGCCATCATCGTTGGCTACGCGAGCCAGGTCGCTCGCGACGATGCCTACCTTGCCCACGCGCAGACGGCCGTCGACGCGCATTTCCTCGGTGCTGTGCACCACAGAAGTGCCGATCAGAGACGACTGCTCAACGCCCGCGGGTTCCAGGGCAAAAGTAGCCACGTTGGTCTCGAAAAAGGCTTCAATCCCTGCCGCGACCATACGGCGAGCGAGCTCCGCAACAATGTCTTCGTCAAAGCAGTCCTCATGCACCACGCGGCCCTCGACCTCGAGCGTGGCGCCTGCCATGGCAACGATGCCCGCGGGGTCGAGCGCACGCAAGCTGTCCGCGATGAGCCACAGGGGACGACCCGTGCAGATAAATGCCTGGTGTCCCGCGTCGCGCAGACGATGAAACGCCTCGACGACCGTCTGCGAGGGGTGAACCGCCGAAAAGTCCTTGTCGGTCATGTTGTCGGGATCGAACGACGTCAGCGTGCCGTCCACGTCAAAAAAGAGCACGGCGGAATCGGGGCACGCATCAATCATATGGGTTCCTTTCGGGGGCGAGAGTAAACGAAGTATCCATCATATAATGGAGCGACGCAACCAGAGAGGTCACCCATGGAATTTTACGCAAGCTGCCCCGAGGGCTTTGAGTCCGCACTCGCCGATGAGCTTAAACGCCTCGGGCTTTCGCATGTTCGCCGGCTGAAGGGCCGCGCTACATTTGAGGGCGAGCTCGAAGAAGGCTACCGCGCCTGTCTGTGGTCGCGCCTAGCGAGCCGCGTGTTTGCGGTGCTCGGGCGCTTTGAGGCGCAGGATGCCGACGAGCTGTACGATAGCGTTTACGACATCACCTGGGAGACCATCATCCGCCCCGGCGCCACCATCGCCATCACCGCCCGCGGCGTGACCGAGCAGCTGCGCAACACGCGCTTCTCGTCCCTGCGCGCCAAGGACGCGCTGTGCGACCGTCTGGCCGAGACCACGGGCCGTCGCGCCGATGTCGACGTTGCCGATCCCGACGTTCACCTGTTGCTTTCGCTGCGCCAGCGCCGCGCGAGCATCAGCCTGGATCTTTCGGGCGACCCGCTGTTCAAGCGCCTGCCGCCCGCGGCGACCCGCGCCGGCGAGGGTACGCACGTGCTGCGCCCCGACTACGCCGCCCTGGTGCTTTCGCAGGTCGGCTGGACCATGCTGTGCGAGCGCGAGCTGACGGCCGACGATTACGAGAACGAGGCTCTGCCCACGCTGATCGACGCCTCGTGCGCCGGCGGCGGCCTGCTGCTGGAGGCCGTGAATATCCTGACTGACCGTGCACCGGGCGCCGCCCGCGAGCGCTGGGGCTTTGAGGGCTGGCAGCTGCACGACGCCGCCCTGTGGGAGCAGCTGCTTACCGAGGCACGCGAGCGCGAGGCGGCAGCACGCGAGCGCCAGGCACGCATCGTGGCCGTGGATGTTGACCCCGCCGCCCGCAAGACCGCTGAGCGCATGGTCAAGTGCGCCGGCTACAAGCGCTTTGTCGATTTTTGCGCCGCCAAGTCCGCCACCGTGCTGGACCACGCGGGCGCCGTCGCCGGTGCCGCCGTGATCGCGGATACGACCGAGACACCGCTTTCGCTCATGCACGACGCCATGACGCTGGTCGGCGAGCTGCGCCGCGCGCCCGAGCTTGCCGCGGCGCCGGTCGCCGCACTCACCCGCGACGGATTGCTGGCCCGCGCGCTCCACGCCGAGCCCGAGCGCTCGATTGCCGTCATGCCCAACAACGAGGAGGCGACCGTCGAAGTCTGGCCTTCGCTCGACCACGCCGCCGCAGCGTTTGAGGCTGCGACCAGCGCGGATGCTGAGGGCGAGACTGCGGGCGCCGACGACGTCATCAGCGACGAAGCCCCCGCCATGCCCGAGCCTGCCGCCATGCTCGACCTGGGCGACGGCAAGCCGCTGCCCGTGCTCATCCCGGAGTCCGAGCAGTTCGCCAACCGCCTGCGCAAGAATGCCCGTCTGCGCCGCAAGTGGGCCAAGCGCGAGGGCGTGAGCTGCTACCGCGTCTACGATGCCGACCTGCCCGATTACTCCGCCGCCATCGATCTGTACGAGGGCTGCCCGCAGACGCCGGGACGCTGGCTCGTCATCGCCGAATACGCCGCGCCCAAGACCATCGACCCCGCACTGGCCCAGGCCCGCATGCTCGACATTCTAGCCATCGCGCCGCGCATCCTAGATGTTCCGGCCGAGCACGTGCACGCCAAGGCCCGCATGCGTTCGCGCGGCGGCTCGCAGTACGGCAAGCAGGGCGCCGGCAAGGGCGGATCGGGTGAGGGCGCCAATATCGCACGCCGTCGTCTGCCGCTCATCGAAGAGGGCGGACTCACCTTTGCCGTCAACTTTGACGACTACCTGGATGCTGGCATCTTCCTGGATCATCGCGTCACGCGCAACCTGGTGCGCGAGCACGCCAAACAGGCGCGCCGCTTCCTCAACCTGTTCGCCTACACCGGCACCGCCACCTGCTATGCGGCAGACGGCGGCGTCGAGGAGACCGTGACGGTCGACCTTTCCAACACCTACCTGGACTGGGCCGAGCGCAATATGCGCCAGAACGGCTTTGTTGGTCCGCAGCATCATTTTGTGCGCGACGACGTGCTCGCCTGGATTCGCGACCAGCGCCAGACGCGCAACCGCTGGGACTTGATCTTTGTCGACCCGCCCACGTTCTCGAACTCGTCCAAGATGGGCCGCCGCACCTGGGATGTCCAGCGCGACCATGTTGAGCTTTTGGCCGGCGTATCTCGCCTGCTTGCACAGGGCGGACATGCCATCTTTAGCTGCAACCTGCGCGGCTTCCGCCCCGAAACGCGCAAGCTCGCGCGCGCGGGCGTCGTGCTGGAGGACATTACGGCACAGACCATCCCCGAGGATTTCGCGCGCAACCAGAAGGTGCACCACTGCTATATCGTGCGCCGACTGCCCATCGAGGACGCCATGGCCGAGGTCGGCTTTAGCGCCGAGGAGATTGCCGAGCGAACCGAGGAGCTGCGCAACCCCGAGGCGCGCAAGCCTCGTGCAGCAGCGCCCGCGCCCACGCAGGCCGGCAACGGCAAATCAAACTTTGCCGGCAAACCCTCCCCTGCCGGCAAGTCCAAAAAGAAGAAGTTCTACGCCAGCAAGCCCAAGGGCAAATAACAAAGTTGCGGTGGAATACGGACTGTTTTACCTGGAATTAGGCAAATATAGACCGTATTTCACCGCAACTCATAGTGGGATGGCGGACGCCGTCCTACCCTTGGGTGACCAGGCGATAGCCGATACCCACGTGCGTTTGGATATAGCGCGGATGCGCGGGGTCGGACTCAATCTTCTTACGCAGCGTGCCCATAAAGACACGCAGGCTCGCCAGGTCGCTCTTGGTTGCCGTGCCCCAAATCTCGTGCAGGATAAACTGGTGCGTCAGCACCTTGTCGGCGTTGTGCGCTAGCAGGCATAACAATTTGTACTCAATCGGTGTCAGATGCAGCTCCTCGCCATCCATCGTGGCGATGCCGGCATCAAAATCGATATGCAGCTCACCGGCATCGAACGAGCCCTCAGAGGAAACACCGCCCGTTTGCGCATACGAAAGGCGTCTGAGCGTCGTGCGAATGCGCGCGAGCAGCTCCTCGACCGAAAACGGCTTGGTCAGGTAGTCGTCGGCGCCGGCATCGAGCGCGCGAATCTTGTCCGCATCCTCGCTGCGCGCCGAGACCACAATAATCGGCATACCCGACCATGCGCGCACCGATTCCACCACCTTGACGCCGTCCATATCGGGCAGGCCCAGATCGAGCAGCACGATGCTCGGCGCCTGCGATGAGGCGGCAGCGATAGCGGCATGGGCGGTCTCCACGGCCATATGACGCAAGCCGTGCGCCTCGAGCGCGGCAACGATAAGATTGCGAACGGCGGGGTCGTCCTCAACGACCAAGATGAGCGGTTTTACGGCAGAGTTCGGCACAGCGCTACTCCTTATCAAACGAAACATCGGCGACGGGAAGCTCAATCGTAAAGACCGAGCCGTGCGGGTCCGCCGCGGCAACCTCTATGCTACCGCCATGCGCCAGCGCAATGGAGCGGCAGAGCGAAAGACCCAGGCCCACGCTGCGGTGGCTGTCGGCAAGACCGTGGTTGGCGGTGTAGAACGACTCAAAGATTCGCTCGCGGTCCTCGGGCGCAATGCCCGGGCCGTCATCGGCCACCGAGCACGCCACGCGTCCATCGTCGACGCCAATCGAAATCACGATATGCGAGCCTGCGGGCGTATAGGTGATGGCGTTGTTCACCAGATTGACCACCAGCTGCACCATCAGGCGCGCGTCGACGTTGACGAGCGCCGGCTCATCGCACGCCACCACCTTAAGGTCGTGCTCGCGCACGGCAGGGTTCACGTGGCGCAGTGCCTCCTCGACGATATCGTCCATGAGCTCGAGCGTAGTCGACAGATGCATGCCGCCGCCCTCGAGCTTGGTGATGGCGAGCAGGTTCTCGACAGTGGCGTTGAGCCACAGCGCATCCGAGCGAATGGATAGAAGCAGGCCGCGGCGCGTCTGGGCATCGAGCACGGCGGTGCCGGTCGAGCCCTGGTCGAGCAGCACGTCGGCATTACCCGAAATACTGGTGAGCGGCGTGCGCAGATCGTGCGAGATGGAGCGCAGCAGGTTGGCGCGCAGCTGTTCGTTTTTGGCGAGTACCGCCGCCTCCTCGCGGGCCTCCATGGCGCGGGCGCGGTCGAGCGCCAGCTCGCCTTCGCTCACGATGGCATCGGCAAGTGTCCGCTCCTCATGCGTCAGCACGTCGGGCTCGGCAACGATGGCCAGCACGCCCACCACCGAGGCGGGGTCGCCCGAGCGCACGAAGCCGTCGCCCGTGCGAACCGTCAGGTAGATGCCATAGAACGCCGAGCCGCCAAACGTGGCGTCGAGCGGCGTTCCCACGTAGGCGGACGCCGAGAGCCGCGGCGGCATCTGCGGCGCCAGCTCGTGCACCGGCGCGGCATCGCCCACGGCTGTGTACGTCGCACGCGGCAGCAGGTCATCGCCCTCGGCGTCGGCGCTGTACCACACGACCGGACAGCCCGAAAGACGCGCCAGCTGCGTGGCCATGGCGTGAACGATCTGATGCTGATCGGCGCACCGCTGCAGCATGCGGTTGGTCTCGAGCACCATATGCGTGCGGCGGTCACTAGCGGCAGCCTGTGCCAAGGCGCGGCGCAGGGCCAACGCAATCGAGCTCGACACAAGCGAGACCACGAACATGATGAAGAACATGCCGGGATAGCCGCGGTCGATAAGCGACAGCGAGTAGCGCGGGTCGACAAACAAGAAGTTGTAGAGCGCCACGGCGGCAGCCGAGCTCAGCAAGCAATACAGGCGACTCCAGGTAAAGAATGCGCACAGCTGAACGGCGAACACATAGACGATCATGATGCTCGGCGCGAGACCCGGATGGTCGAGCAGCGCGCCCACAATCGTCGCCGCGACCAGCAGCCCCACCGATACGCAGGCGTCATACAGAGGAGTGCGGCGCGTCAGCGTTGTGCGCCGCCACCAAAAGCTATCGGCAATATCACCGTCCGTACGGACGTCCATCAGCGCCCCGCCCCTCTCTCAAAAACAAAAACCACCACAAAGGGGACAGGCACCTTTGTGGTGGTTTCCCCTTGTGGTGGTTCCAAGTGTATAGCCTTTGCAGCCTGCGATCGTTAGACAAACAGCACGTGCGCGAGCAGCGCGCAAACGCACGCCACGGCAAACACCGTCACCACGACCGAAATCACACGATCGGCCATGTCCATGTTGGCACGATTCGTAAAGAACCGATCTTCGGCGGCGTCGACGCGCGCCTCACGCACCATTTCGACCACCGCCTCACGGCCATCGAGCGCCTTTGCATCCATGTTTGCCTCCCCGGCCTCAATCTTGTCCATCGAAAACCAACTCCATGCAGCCTGTCGTCGACTACGGCCGCTCGTTGGGAGCCAGGCGCTGCATCTTGTTCACGGCCTTGAACTTGGTGAACAGCGGCACGTACTCAAAGCTCACGTTGGAGTTCTCCAGGCCGTACCAACGCGCGGGCGTGCCGGCGGCGCGGCGAATGATGTACTTGAGCGTGATGGCCGTACGCTCGCTGGGCTCCACATCGCTTTCGGGCGCCAGAAGCTTACGGATCAGGACGAACTTGAACGTGCCGATGTTACCCGGATCCTTGTAGACCGAGTAGTCATGCGTCTGCGGCGGCAGCTCGCCGGTGGCAGCCAGGTCCTGAACAACCTGACGCAGGTAGGCATTGACGCGCTGGTTGATCTTGTAGCCCAGGTACAGGTGCACGCGGAACACGTAGTCGGTGCCGAACGTCTCGACCGAATAGGCAAAGGTGTGCGGTTCGTCCATGGTCTCGACATTCACAAACCACCAGGCGCGGGCACGCTTGGGATGCTTGTCCAAGATCGAATAGACGATATCGCGGTCGATGTAGTCGGTATGGGTGTCCTTGGTCAGGTACACGACGTTGTCGCTCATGCGCTCGTAACGGTCGTCGTCGCGCAGGCGCTTGAGCTGCGGCAGGTAGCTGCGCAGCGGCAGCAGCGTAAACTGGCGCTGCTCGACCGCCGTGCCGTTGTACCAGCACACCATAATGCCCATGATGAGTGCAGCCATGAGGATGGTGAAATAGCCGCCGTGGAAGAACTTGGTGAGCGAGCTCACGAAGAAGAAGCCTTCGAGCAAAAGGAAGAAGGCCGCGAAGATCCACGGAGCAACCTTGAGCTTGCGCTCCTCGTGCAGGTAGAAGAAGAGCAGCAGCGTGGTGCACATCATAGTCAGCGTAATGGCAAGGCCGTACGCGGCTTCCATATGCGCCGAGTTCTGGAACAGCAGCACCACGATGACGCAGCCGACAAGCATGACGTTGTTGACCATGGGGATGTAGAGCTGGCCCTTGGTCTCGGCAGGGTAGAAGACCTGCATGTGCGGCATGAGGTCCAGACGGCTGGCCTCGGACACCAGCGAGAATGCGCCGGTGATGAGCGCCTGCGAGGCAATGATGGCCGCAACGGTGGAAAGGCCTACGGCAAAGGTACGCAGGCCCGGGGCGAGCATCTGGTAGAACGGGTTGAGGTCGGCAATGCCCATGAGCTCGGGGTTGGCAGCGTTGTTCATAAGCCAAGCGCCCTGGCCCATATAGGAAAGCAGCAGGCAGCACTTAACGAACGGCCAGGTAGCGTAGATGTTGCCGCGGCCGACGTGGCCCATGTCAGAGTAGAGCGCCTCGGCACCGGTGGTGGCGAGGAAGCAGCTGCCCAGAATCATGATGCCCGCGTGGTTGTTGGGGCTCAGCAAAAAGGCGATGCCGCGAACCGGGTTGAGGCACAGCAGCACGGCGGGGTGCTGGAAGACAAAGAACAGACCCGTGCCGCCCAGGAACAGGAACCACAGCGTCATGATGGGGCCAAAGGCGTGACCGATCTTGGCCGTACCGATGCGCTGTACCAAGAAGAGCACGATGATGATGGCGAGCGTAATGGCGACGACGCGACCCTGGTCATCGCCCAGCACGGCATGGACCGCCGGGATGGTGCGCAGGCCCTCGATGGCCGTGGTAACGGTAACGGCAGGTGTCAGGATGCCGTCGGCGAGCAGCGCGGCGCCACCCAGCATGGCGGGGATGATAAGCCACTTGCCGCAGCGCTTGACCAGACTGTACAGGGCAAAGATGCCGCCCTCACCATGGTTATCGGCGCGCAGCGAGATGAGCACATACTTGATGGTGGTCAGCAGCGTGACCGTCCACACGACAAGGGAGAGCGCGCCAAGCACGAACTCCTCCGTCACACTTCCGATGCCGCCGTTGCCGGCAACGAGCGCCTTGGTTACATACATGGGGCTGGTGCCGATATCGCCATACACCACACCCAGCGTGACGAGCATCGCCGAGATGCTCACAGGAATCGCAGCGTGCGAGGCTGCCTCCTTGGCCTTTTGTTCCATAAGCCGGTTTCCTCCCAACTTTAATGTTCGAAGGGATTATAGGTAATCGACCTGCGCTTGCACGGCACCGTTTTCCCAGCTAGATAAACATTTATACGGCCTTTAGGCCACTACGGCGATATGGAATGCGACAAAGGGACTGTCCCTTTGCCTCATCTGTCATTTTCCGAGCCAGTTTTTGAACCACCACTCCATGGAGCGGCTCATCTCGGCCATAAAGGGACTCGTGTGTTTACGGGTGTAGATATCCACCACGCGCTCGCCCACCTCGCGGGCATGCGGGCGAAACATCGTGTCCATCTCGGCCACCTGCGCATCCATAGTCGCAGCGTCCGCGCGGCGGTAGCGCTCTTCGTGCACCAGGTTCACCACGGGATGCGCAATCGCCGGACGCTCCTTGCGGGGTGCGCCGATGATGAGCATCGACAGCGGCATGGTATAGGGCGGCAGACCGAGCAGCGCGGCAACTTCCTCGGCATTCTCGACGACATCGCCGATATAGCAGCTCCCCAGCCCCAGGGCCTCGGCGGCAACCACGGCGTTTTGGGCGGCGATCACGGCGTCCTGGGCCGCGATGGCAAAGTCGCCCAGACCCGGTGCACGACGGGGCGACTTGCCCGTGCGCTCGACAAACTCGGACTCAAAGCAGCCCACATGCTCAAACAGATCGATCCACTTGGCATAATCGACCACAAATATGAGTGCCCAGGGCGCCTTGGCAATCATGGGCTGGTGGTCGCACAGGTCGGCCAGGCGGTCGAGCGTAGCCTGCTCGCGAATGCTCACGATGGAATACATCATCATGGCGCCCGCCGACGGCGCACGACTCGCCGCATGCAGAATCGCCGCCCGCTGCTCGTCGGTCACCGCCACGGGACGGTCGTCGTCATCACGCGCGAAGGCACGCGTAGACGAGCGATGCTCCAAGATGTCCAGCACCGCATTGCCCGTGGTCTCGACCGGATAACCGTTCGCATCCACGCCCGCAGCTCCGTCGCAGCACTCGGCACCCGTCATACAAACCTGATCGCCCATAGCTCTATCCTCGCCAATTCTTTAAGAAGCCTTTACGTTTCCGTGTAATTCCCGTCCATTATCGCGCAGGTCACCACTACATTGCGCCACACCGCCGCACATGCGCGTTAATATGGCTGGTTGTTGTGCGCAGCCCGCAAATGCAGCGCATATTTAGGTAACAATCGGGTAAACCCCCGCTTTCGTAGGTTTTAAGTTTGTGAGGAGTCTCAGCATGTTCGCTGCCGCCATCTCGCTCGTCGGTCTTGCGGCGACCGTCTACCTTGTTTTGCGCGAAGCCAAGGCCATTCGCGCTCAGTCGGGCACCGTTGCCAAAAGCGCTCTTGGGTGGAGTGTCGCCTTCGGCCTGTTCCAGGTCTTTTTGACTATTTGGGGCGCCGTGGGCCTCGTCGCTCAAAACGAGCCGCTCGCCTTTGTGATGCTCATCCTGACCAACGCCATCCTCACCGGCTGCGCTTGGGCCAGCATCGCACGCGACCGCATCGCCCCGCGCGTCTTTGCGTTCGCCGCGCCCGACGCCCCCGCCCCCACCGGCAAGCTCGCCCGCCTGCGCGGCGCCTTTGTGGGCAAACCGCTCGTCGCCGCCGTCCTGTGCCTGCTGCTCGCCGGCGTCTTTGCGCTGCTGGGCATGGAGGTCTCGTCCAACCACGACTTTACTTGGGTCTACCCCCTATGCATCCTGCTCGAGTGGGCCATCATCACCACGCTCATGGTCGGCCTGTTCTTCCTGTTCCAGCGCCACGGCGCAGCTTCCGCGGTCCTGGCCTTTGCCCTCTTTGTCCTGGGCATTGCCGAGTTCTTCGTTATCACGTTTAAGTCCATGCCCATCCAGCCGGGCGACCTTTCGGCCATCTCCACCGCCGCCGCGGTCGCCGGCACCGGCTACACCTTCTCCATCTCGCTGTTCTGCGTGCTGTCCATGGGCTTTACCGCCATCGCCATGCTGCTGTGCGAGTACGCCGGCCTGGTGGCACCGCACCGTCAGAAGGGCGCCGCCAACGCCAAGCGCATGCTGCTCACCAACCTGCTCGTGGCCGTGCTGTGCCTGGGCGGTGTGACCGCGCATGTTACGCTCATCGACTACTACAACACTCTCGGCATCACCGTCTACACCTGGCGTCCGCTCGAGAGCTACTGGCGCGAGGGCTACCTGCCTGCCTTTATTAGTGCGGCACAGTCCATCAAGCCGCCCAAACCCGCCGACTACTCCGTCGACGATGCCAAGGCCACGCTCAAAAAGTACGCCAAGGCCTACGACAAGTCCGACGCGGCCAAGAGCGACGAGCGCGCCGCCGCCCAGGAGCAGTTCGACAGCGAGAAGCCCACGGTCATCGCCATCATGAACGAGACGTTCTCGGATCTGTCGATCTACCAGAACATGCGCGCCGGCTACGAGGGTCCGCAGTACTTTAAGAGCCTGTCCAACTGCCTCAGCCGCGGCAAGCTCTACGTGAGCGCCTACGGCGGCGGCACCGCCAATACCGAGTTTGAGTTTATGACCGGCAACTCCATGACCAACCTGGGCTCGGGCGTGTACCCCTACACCATCTACAACATGGAAACGACCGGGAACCTGGCAGAGCAGTTCAAATCGCTCGGCTATTCCACCACGGCCATGCACCCCAACCACGCGACCAACTGGAACCGCGAGAACGTCTACAAGGACTTTGGCTTTGACCAGTTCCTGTCCATCAACGACTTCCAGGGCGCCGATACCCTGCGCGGCATGGTGACCGACCAGGCGACCTACGACAAGATTCTTGAGCTGCTCGACCAGAACGCCGATCCGCAGTTTATCTTCGACGTGACCATGCAGAACCACTCGGGCTACGACACGGGCCTGCTGCCGGTCGACAAGCAGATGCACCTGAACATCGACACGACCGACCTGGACGCCAAGACCGTAGAGGACGGCACGCTCTCCGATGTCGACGAGTATGTCTCGTGCATCGAGCAGTCCGACCAGGCGCTGCGTTACTTCCTCAACGCCCTGAGCAAGCTCGACCGTAAGGTGGTCGTGGTGTTCTGGGGCGACCACCAGCCGTTCTTCCCGTCCAAGTTCAATGACAAGTGGTTTACCGGCGAAGACGATGCTACGCATCAGGAACGTCTGTGGCAGACCGACTACATCATCTGGGCTAACTACGACGTTGCCGGTTGCAACCAGACGAGTGAGGTCGACGACCTGTCCACCAACTACCTGTCCACGCAGCTGATGCAGCTAATCGGCGCCCCGCTGACCGACTACCAGAAAGCGCACATGACGCTGCGTAAGTCGCTGCCCGCCATCAACTCGGTGGGCTACGAGGACGCCAGCCTGCGCTGGGCGCTCTCCTCCAACGTCACCGGTGACGACGCCGCTGCCGCAGCCGCAACCAAGGCGCGCGAGGATTACGCCAAGATGCAGTACTACGAGATGTTCCGCGACGGCAAGAACGTCTATACGGAGCACTTCCAGACCGAGGCCAACGAAACCGACCCCAACCTGGCGCCAGGCACGACCAAGATTAAGTAGCTGCTAGCTGCTGAGCCACAACTGAAACGTCTGTCCAGGCGGAGGCATATAAGGTTCCCTGCTCGGACAGTCCTGCGCAAGACGAAGGCCACGTTATGTGGCCTTCTTTGTTTGCGGAAAGTGTGTCCCGGAATTCTTGTCTGGAATGGGATGCAGTTTCCGCTTGGGACCCGATTGGGAAAGTGTGTCCCACTATTCAGCTGGATTCCGGGATGTATTTTCCGGTTGAGGCTCGTTGGGAAAATGCGTCCCACTTTGGGGGCTGATTCTGGGACGTGGTTTCCGGTTGGCTCTCATTGGGAAAGTTCATCCCATTTCCCGCCTAATTATGGGACGCAGGGGACCTCGGACGTTTTTCCGGACCATGTCGCGGCGCTATGCCGCATGGCCTCTCTCCTCGCGATACTCCCTAATGGTCTTCCATCCTAGGTCCTTCTTGAGCTTGCCGTCCCTGTACCACTCGATA
>NZ_CABWIF010000019.1:0-22108 GCF_902501475.1 Collinsella aerofaciens
ACGAGTCAAGCCACGACAGGCTCGCGTCGTACTGCGGCCTGGCGCCGCGCAACTGCCAGGCGGGGACCTCGATCTCCTCGGTGACGGCATCGCGCCAAGGCAACAAAAGGCTGAAGAACCTGCTCATATTCTCGTGCAACGACCTTACCCGGACAGAGGGCAGATGGAGCGACTACTACGCCAGGTGCCGAGAACGGGGCATGCCGCACGGCAAGGCGCTCAAAACGCTGGCGCGAAAGAGGTTGAAGGTCACCTACGCGATCATGCGGGACAGGGTGCCCTAAGCCGCCTAGTCGAAACGCAGCACTCCGAACAGACTGGAGTCTGCCGGTCGAAAGGCCTGGCGTCAGCATTTCGCGATTCAATCTCGCGAACGGCATTCCCCGGTTGACAAAACTATAGGAACACCTGTGCTGTTACTCCTGCTATGCGCGTGATTGAGTATCCGCTAGCTTAAACACTGCTGAATATCGCGTAACAGCACCGCCGTTATCATGTGTTGGCATCTGGGCAGACGCTGGTCCTTGTGCCCTTTTATTGCTAGCGCTCCATCTGCAGCACTGCCGCATGATGGCCTTTCCCATGTCGGCCCAGATCGCGTCTATGTGAAACCTCCTCGTTCAGTCGACCGCATGGCGGCGCGAGTGTAACGGGATGCCTGGAGATGCATTTAATAGCGGTGCCCGACGGCAATATTCGGTCAGGAAGACAGCGGTGCTGATTCGCAATACAGGTGGTGTCGAAAGGGCCTAGGACTCATGTGATTGCATAAGCCGCAACAGTGCTGAAAAGGCTAACTGCTTTTGTTCGTGCATTGGCATCATATTCATAAAAACAACCGGTCCCGACGTTGAATCTAAAATCATCGTTTAGCATTGATCCTGGCTGTTTCCAGAAAGCCACTAGTTTTTTTAACTCATACATGAAAAGGAGGTGACGAAAATGGAGAAAGAAGAAATCGAGCTGGCCAGCGATAAATCGGCTTCCGACATCGAGATCACTGTTGAAGAACTTCTGGACTTCGGCATTGATGTTGATCAGGTTATACAGCGCCGCTGCTAAGGTCTGATAACACAATCGCCTCCGTTTAATGTGACGGAGGCGATTCCTATTCGCCCGAAAGAAAGGAGCTCAAGTTGAAGGTTGATTTCACTCTGATCAATCCGGTGAATCACTGCAGGAAGACCCTTGTTGATAATCTGGCCATCTTGAATCTAAGGGCCGTTTCTGAAGCAGCGGGATTTTCAACTCACGTTATTGACTTTCAGCGTAAGTTCCTCGAAGAAGAAAAGACTTTTTCAAAAGAAATCTATCGGTGGTTCTCCGACGAAATAAAAGCAATCGACTCCCATGTTTTTGGTGTTTCGATCATGAACGCCTCTTATATCTGGGGCATCATGATAGCGAAGATTATTAAACGGGCGCATCCCGAATCGGTTATCATATTTGGTGGTCCCCAGATCACTTCACTTCGAGAAATGGTTTTTCAGGATTGTCCCGAGGTTGACTTTCTATCGATCTTTGATGGGGAAGAAACCCTCCCGCTTCTACTCGAATATATTGCTTGCGGCGCTCAGGGCGATTTACCTAAAAATTCGATTTCTAAAACCGGGGATTCTGGATTATGCGAGTTGATTGAATACGACATTAACAACCTTCCGGAACTCGACTACTCCAATTCATACGGCATGAACGTGGTCAACATTGAGGCAGGTAGAGGTTGCCCGTTTAATTGCTACTATTGCTCATCCAGAGTGCTTCTCGGTCAGAAAGCGCGATTTCTTAATGTCGACAAACTGCTCGAAACCTCGCAGCGTGTCTACGATTGCATGGCAAAAACCGGCACTCTTTCTTCAATTAACTATAATCATGATAACTTTTTAGCATCGCACAAGTACTTCTTTGAATTTGCAGTCAAAAAATATGCAATGAATTATGATTTCAAATACAACTGTGAGGGACGAATCGATACGATAACTCCCGAGATCATTGGCCTACTTAAGGCAACCGGATGTATCTCCGTATTTGTTGGCTTGGAAACTGGCTCGCAAAGAATACAGCGAATCTGCCGGAAAAACTTGAATCTTAAAAAAGTAATTCCTACCGTAAAATCCATCATTTCCTCTGGCATGAGATTCGAAACCAATTTTATCATCGGTTTTCCAGAAGAAACATATTCCGAAGTACTCGACACCCTTGCCCTTGCTCAAGAAGTCGCGTCGACCAGTTTTATGTCAAACGTTGACTTTTCCTATATGAGCCCAGAGCCTCTTACTGATGTTGCTCAAGGGGTGAATAAAGAGGATTATATCATCGTAAAAGAATCTCAGTATTACTTAGATTTACTTGCTGCCGGAATTGACCCAAACAGCCTGTCACCTCTTCATTTCAATCATCTGTACACAGTCAGAAATGAAAATTACGACATTCTTGACGTGCTCGCGCGTGCCGATACGTATTTTGATTTGATAAACCATTTTAAATTCGCAACCTACCTTATGATTCATCGAGATGGTAGAAGCATTGAAGATATTTTTGAAATGTGTCGCGATCGTGATGCATTTGCCGTTGCAGAAAGCTATACGGCAACTCTAGATCAAGCTGGTGTGTATTATGCGGTTTCTTGTTTCGAAATCGACCGGCTGGCAATAGTTCGTCGAGAAGAAAGAGCGCAGGATGTCCTATTCTATCGATACCCTGTTCAAAAGCTTTATCAGCTCTTCATTGAGACTATGAACATTTCAGGCTTCGAATCAGTGGCGAGCACCCCGACAAAAATAGTCGTTAGGAGTGCCAAATGAATAAGAATGCCACTGCGCAGCTGCACATCTATTCCGCCTTTTTCGTTCTCGCGGGATTTGTTTTAAATCGGGGAGTGTTTCTACTTTTCCTTGCGGAGAAAGGAATGTCTGTCACGGAAATCGCGCTTTATCAAGCCCTGTTTAACATTGCAACGGTCGTCCTCGAGCTGCCAACAGGGCTGATAGGCGATTTCTTTGGAAAGAAGTTCTCGATTCAAGTGGGCGTGCTGCTGCTTTTCTTCCATACGGCTGGCATGCTGTTGATCTCAGGCCCCTTTCTCGTCGCGCTTTCCCTTGTTGAGGCACTCGCCTACTCCCTTCAATCGGGATCCGAACAAGCACTTTTATATGAAATTGCCCGAAATGCCGGTCAAGGAGAGCGCTTCCTCACCATCAACGCTCGGCTGCTTGCCGCGCAATCAATCGCGACGGGAGTGGCAATCGTACTTGGATCATTCATTGCCCAAGTATCTTGGAGTGCCCTCTACGTATGCGTTTCCGTTTTCTATCTCCTGCAGCTTTTCCTTCTGTATCCCATTGAGAGGATGGAAACGACCCATTCCAAAAACTCTGGGGAGGAAAGGTTTGACGTAGCCAAGGTCTTCAGACGCGAAACCTGGTGCATTGGAGAATCCGCTTTTGCGGTGTTGCTTCTTCTAATCGGCACAAGCATGCTCGATGGATTCTATGGGAGTTATTACAACTTGAATCAGTTGGTATTCGACGCATTTGATGCTCCCGTCTCCATAATAGGAATCTTTTTCGGTGCATCCTATGCAGTAAATGCGACGGCCTACATTGCAGCAGATTTCTTCTCATCGCGTTTCGGGAAAAGAAATACCATGCTCGGCTCGATGCTAATCGAGGCCGGTCTTTTCATGATTCTTCCGTGGTTCGCTTCAAATCCGCTGTGTTTGTTTGGCCTTAGCATGGTGCTTTGTTTTCTCCCAGAAGTGGTGTACATCACTTCGGAAAACTTAATCCAAGACGCGATAGCGGACGATCTCCGCGCGACGATCCTTTCCGTCGCGTCTCTGGTAAGGGCTCTCTTTTCTGCAATGTTTTTCTCCATATTTGGATATGTGTTGGGGTTATATCCCATTCAGATAGCGCTCGGTGTTATTGGCGCAATCGCGATAGCAATTACCGCCGTTGTTTCTTTAAAAATGGTAGGAATACATGTCTCCAAGAATTGATATATCGATTGACGAGCTGCCCGAAGCGTCGAGCCTTCTTGATGGACATGACTATTCGTCACAAATCATTCAGCGTATCGCCGGGGTTCCAGTAATACTCGATGCATCGGGATGCCCTCATTCCCCTTTTTTCGAAGTTGAATATGATGACAGGACGATTAGGTTTACAAGTCGACATGATAATGAGCATATTGTCGAGTTGGGGAGGAAGCTTGACTACGTCCATCACAATTGCAGCGGCTTTCTAAAGACTTTCTTTTTGAGAATAGATGTAATTGATGGTCACTGCTATTCGCTAAGCAATCATGCAAAGTCGCTGTCCATTGCATTCCGGACCGGAGGAAGGGTGGGACCATTTTTACATCTCCTCTCTTCTCACTATTTTTGTGTCAATGATTTTTCTGTTACGCAAATCGGAAGGCAGAAAGTCAAACTGAGCAGCGCTGCGTGCACTCAGACTATGACGATAAAGCGCATCGAGAATAGATGGATTGACGTCTTGTGTTTTCTTCTCGGAAGAACCATGGCAAGCTGCAATACAAACATGCCCTTATTAATTGAGCGCTATTGCAAGAGCGCGCGGCTGCACCATGGATTATCTGGCATAGAGGCTGTTATCGTTTTTTCAAACAAGCACTCTCCCTATTTCGCCGACGAAGAAGGACGTAGGAACATCCTCTCTCTCGTTGACACAGAGGCAATCAGAAGACTTCTGTCGCCGAAACTGAAAGATCCTTCCTTCGATTACGGCGTGAATAAATCCGATGAACAAAGAGAGATAACTGCGAAATTATCAATTTCATACGACAAATACTACCCCAATAAAAAGATTGTAAAACTTATAGCGCTTCAATTAGCATCGTCAGGCAGGTATCATCCAAAACTCATGTCGAGTGATTATTTCTCTCCTCAATCGGATTGGGCGGATGTACACCTGCTTTTAATTCCGAATACTTTCAATGACCCTATTTTTATCTACTATCAACTCGCACTACTGACGGGCTTGGGCAACCGCATGCGTCTCCAAAAGTATTTATCGGTTTTGAGCAGGTATTTTTCTGGCATGATTTCGCGCCAGGCGTTTAACGAGAGAGCCGTCGAACTGTTTGGCGAGGCTGCGTGTTTTCTGCCGATCGGACGACTCTCCAGCGCCTTCTTCATGCGAAACACTTTTCCAGAAGAAGGCTTGAGGGAAAGGATATTAAATGTTCTATTGGAACGATAGTGCTTATATCAGGAGAGATTCCAACGAACTTATATTGCAAGGATTAAAATCGCGAGTGAGGGTCAAAATCTCTGATTTGAGTACAAATCTTTTTGAGCAGCTCGCCAAACAAAATACGATAGATGAGACGAACCTTGAAGCTCGCGAGCAACGATTCTTGCTGAGGCTCAACGAACTTGGTTTTCTAGAGACTGAAGAATACGAGCTGGAATCACCCCACTCGAGGACAGCTCGCTTTTTGTCTTATTATTCCGACGCTCCGCTGACGTTACTTAAGCAAATCGGCGCCGTTCATCTTGCCATCGTTGGTATGGGCGGCATAGGGCAGGTGGTGGCGGAGCATTTGGCTGCTGCTGGAGTTCGGCATTTTACATTAATCGACGGGGATCGAGTTGAGAGGTCAAACGTAAATCGTCAGTTTCTTGTTGGTCCCGACGAAATAGGAGAAGCAAAAGTAGAGGCAGTTTCCAAAACACTTGTTAATCGCTATCCGGATCTTTCGCTTAATCCAGTTGCGTCTTACGTCCGCTCTGCCGAAGAACTCATGCGTTGCGTTCCTTCGAGGACTTCAATGCTTGTTTGCGCTGCAGACAGTGGGGAGGGGGTCAATCCCAGGTCAATAGTTCTTGAAGCATGTATAGAAAAGGACATCCCCTGTGCATTTTGTGCTGTTGGAGTAGCTGATGGGGAAATTGGTCCTATTCTCGAAAAGCAGAGCGATATGAAATCCTATCTCTCTTTCCTCCAGCGAGCCGAAGAGAACATAGTCCGCATGCCCGTACCAAAGGGATCAATTTGTTTTACGAACACTCTTGTGGGAACTGCGCTAGCAATGGAGATATACCGATATCTTTGTACAGGATCGAGCCCCATGCATCAACATACATGCTTCTGCTCCTTCATGAACTTTAAGGGTTTAATGTACAAGAGGGTAGGCAGCGAGAATGATACGAATTCTGTAAAGAAATCCCTGTGAAGCATTGGCTTGACAATGTCTGACGGCACTGTCGGACATCTACGCGTGGGACAAGCGAGTAACGCGAGCGATTTCAGGCCACTAGTGGCCCCAGCTGCGGCTTTGCCGCAGGTTCAATGTCAGACATTTTCAATGTCTGACATTGAACGAAGCTGGCGTGCAAAATGGCCTCACAAGGCCATTTTGCACCGTCTCAGGGGCGCGATTCAGGGTTTGCCGCTGCGTCCGTTATCGTAATAACAAGGCGCGCGAGTGTCCTTCCCCCGGTCCAAGGGCGGAGCCCTGGCAAGCGCCGAACCGCCCGGGTCGGCGGCAGATTTGTACACACATTTACGATGGGGGTACAAGTATGCGTCTCTTGCGAGATTTTTCATCTCACAGCACATTTCACGGCAAACCATCGCCGCGCTTAGATCGCCTCGGTATCCGGTAGCGAACCTTTTACCGAGACGCACCGGAGACATTGCGTAACTGTGTCATGCCGCAACAATGTAAAAGTGTGACTGCCGAACTGTGTAATAACGCAATAACGTAACAACGTTATTGCGTCACTTTTTAACACCGCCAAGGGCGCCGGGTTTTTAGGGCAGAGCCCTAGTGCGCCGCCGGGCTTTGTACGGCGGCGCACTACACTTGCGGAAAATTTTCAGGCGCGATTAGTTCAATGTTCAATTGTTCTGCTATTCAACAGTCACGTTGTTCTGTTATTTCGATTTGCCGTAATCGCACAGATACGCTACTACGTAGTTACGTTATGACACAGTCGCGTTGTGTCATAGTTCGGTTCCGCAAGAGTCGTACGCCGCCGTACAAAACTGCGTTTTGCCCGACGGCGTACGTTTTAGGGCTCTGCCCTAAAACCCGGCACACGGCAAAACGAAATAACAGAACTATGTAATAACGACATTACGTAAATACGGCATTACTGAAAAAGTGAATACCGTTGACACTCCCCGTAGTTGAAACCAGGGGTTTTACGACGGTTTTAATAATCTATGTGGTCAATATGATGCCGTTGAACCAGCGTATCGATACCGCTCAGCCATTCGCCTCGCCCCCGCCGCGCGTATCTTCATCCGGTCTGTTACTTTTAGTCTAACAATTCTTTGAGGAACGTAGGTGCTTCTAAATGTACTGTCGACTTCTTCTCAAACTAATCCTAAGAGACAGGGCCGTATGGATTTGTACGCTCGTTCTCGCTGCAGCCTTTTCCGTCCCCATTGCGTTCAATTCACCCATCTACGGGCCCTTCTTTATGAAGCAGGGCATGCAGGGCTTTGTCGACGCATTCAATACGCGCGCGCCCCAGGCCAGCGGCACAGACCTATCTCCAGAGCAGCAAGATGACGCGGAGCTTGCAAGATACGCGAACGCCGCCCTCGCCGCTCAAACCGACGCCGCCTTTCTCGATTCTGCCGAGAGCTACTACGCGCTCATGGGCGAAGGCTTCCAATCCGGGTCCATCGTGGGAGACCGAGAGACCAATGACGCGGCGCTCGCATATTGCCGTGCCCTGAGCAGCTCCGGCATCACGGATATCCCGGCCTCCGCAAGCGACCTGCCATTCCTTTCCTTCCTGCCTTACGCCATTGCCACGGCGCCGTCTTTCCTTCCCTTCATCCCCTTCCTTCTCTCGTCGATACTCGTGCTCGGCGCCACAAGGCCCGGGACCCTGGCGGCAAAGGCGCCCGCGCCCAAATTCCGGCGCCTTATCCAGATCGTGTTTTCGATAATCGCCGCGGGGACCGCGATGCTCCTCGCCGGCCTCGCACCCGGGGGCATTTACGCCTTGGTCCTAAACGGCTTCGGGCAAATTGGGTACCCGATCGCCTTCTTCCATGACGGCGCGCTTACCACCACGACCGCGGGAAACGTCTTCACAGCCCTGCTTATCGCGCTTCTTGCGGGCGGAACCTTGATATCCGTTTGCTCCGCCGTCCTATCGACCGCAACGAGGCGCGTCCTCGCGGGCCCCCTTACCTCCGCGCTGCTTGTCGCGGCCCCGGCATTCCCGTTACTGTCCGATTCGGCACTAGGGCATAACGCCGCGCTCAATCTCCTGCCGCTGGCCGTGTTCTCGCCTATCGAGGCAACGGGTTACGTGGGATGCTTCCCGACAGAATTCATTGGCTCCGGTTCGGGCGGCGCATCGATGCTTGCCGTGGCCCTGGCATACGTCGCGGTGTTCTTTGCGGTCGGCGCCGTTGCGACACGTTCGCCCAAACAGCCTGGACCCGCGAAAAAGCACCATGGGCTCGAGCTTCTGGACGCGAGCGTGGGATACGGGAGCACGACGATACTTTCGATCGGATCGCTTTCCTTGGGCCCGGGAACGGCGGCGGGCCTCGTTGCCCCCAACGGCTCGGGGAAAACCACCCTTCTTGAAGCGCTGTCGGGCCAATTTCCCACCCGCATCCGCTCGGGAAGCCTGGCGGCAGACGGAATCTGCCAACGTCGATCAGCCGAATTTGCAGAACTCGTCTACCTGAGCTCTTCGGGCGGCGCGGATCTCTATCCCACGCTATCGGCCCTCGAGCACCTTGCTTTCGTTAGGGAGGCGTGGAAATCGGCCGCCGACATCGACTCGCTCTGCGACTCCCTCGGAATCTCCCCATATCTCGACAAGCCGACCCGTAAACTCTCGACAGGAATGAAGCAGCAGGTAAAGCTTGCCATGGCGATAGCGACCGGTTGCCCGTACCTCATCCTCGATGAACCGCTGAACGGCCTCGATCCGGGAAAGCGGAAAACCTCCTGCGACGCGATGCGCAGCGAGGTGGCGCGGGGACGAAGCGTGCTCATTTCAAGCCATCTGCTCGACGACCTGGCAGACCTCACCAACTCGTTCTACTTCATCGAGGCCGGCACGCTCGTGGAAAAGATCAAGTCGTCCTCGCAGACGCTCAAGCAGGAATACCTCGATACATACGAGCGAGGTGAATGACATGAAACTATTTGAACAGCTGAAGTCCAATGCGTCGCGCATGGCTGTCTACGCCATCCTCGTGGCAACGGCTTTATGCGGAATCGCGGCACCCGTCTATGCGCTCAACGGGGAGAAAGGCGATGTCGAACCCGCGTACATGGCTTCGACGGTTAAGGACCGGTACAAAGCCTTCTCTGGAGACGCGTTTTACGTAGCAGAGTACGACACGACCTACCGTCAGCTTCGCTACAACAAGGGCTACGACTATCTAGGCGCAGAGGCAATCAGCTATACGTCGGGTTGGTACCGCTCCAACTATGGACACATAACCCAGTTCAAGTGTAACTACCGTGTGTACAACTAAAGCAACCGGCTGGGACGAGGGGCGACGCAAAAGCGTCGCCCCCGTTTTTAACCATGCCAGCTGAACCTGGTTCAGGCTTCAATGCAAGAAGAAGCAGGCCGAGGATAGGAGACATTAAGGCTAATAGCCCGAACTCGTTGCCCGACCGTCACTATTAGTGACTATTAGACAGGACTTGCGGACGATACAGCTAATAGTCGGTACTTGCAAATCACCCGCGTGTACCGAAAGGTATGGCAGGAGAGGCTGCCGATACGCTGCGCGCTAGATGCCGATCGTATCGATGGGTGCGATGGTGATGCCGTCCGGCGTCGTGTGGGTAGGCATCCCGAACCCGATGACGATGAGCTTAGCCGCAGGCGGTCTTTCCCCGCGCTCGACCAGCTTCCGCTCTAGGCGAAGCAGGTTCTCGGATGCCTCCGGCACCTGCGGGCTTCCTAGCTTGACCTCGACCGCGATCCATGACCCGTCGCGCCTGTGGACGATGGCATCGACTTCCAGATCGTCGGCGTCGTGGTAATGCGAGACGGAGGCGTCGTTGACCGCCGCATAGACCTTGAGATCGTGCAGGACGATGGACTCGAAGAGCAGGCCGAGGGTCTTCGGGTCGGCCGTCAACGACTTGGGATTCGCGCCGAGCAGCGCCACGGCGAGCGAGGGGTCCGCGAGATGTCGCTTAGCGCCCTGGCGCAACCTCACCGGGGATCTGAGCGCCGGGTGCCACGCCGGGATGTCGTCGACGATATTGATCCGTCGCAGCGCGTCCATGTAACTCGCAATTGTGTTCTTCGATATGTCGCCGTCCAGATCCCTTTCAATGGCTTTCGTGCCGGAAAGAGTCGACTCGTTGCGAGCGAGCGAGCAGAGCAGGGACCTGACCTTTTCCGGGTCGCGTCTCACTCCGTCGATTCTTGAGACATCGGATTCGCACACGCCATCGATATAGGCAGCCGATATCCGCATCGCTTCGGCGGTCGTCCTGCCGACCGCCTGAGGCCAACCGCCGCGGCAGAGAATATCGGCAACACCGCTGATGCCATCGATGGACCCGAGCGATGTTTTAACAGGATCGCCTGCAAACAGCGCACCGATCGAAACCGCACCAGACGAGACGCCAAGTTCGGAAAGCGTCATGGTGTCCATCCGCAGGCGGGAGATGCGCCCGACGCCGCTGTGCATCGGTCGGTCCGCATCGTTCGGCGTCGCCGAGCCGGTAAGGATAAACTGCCCTGGTTCCCCTCCCCTCGCATCGCACTCGAAACGCACTGCGTCCCATAGCTTCGGCTCCTCCTGCCACTCGTCGATGAGTCGCGGCGCCGCACCGGTTATCGCCTGAGCCGGGTCGAGGCGAGCGAGTTGAAGCGCCGCGAAGCCGCCAGCGGGATCGGAGAGAGAAAGCGATGACTCCGCAAAGCGGTGCGCCGTCGTCGTCTTCCCGCACCATTTCGGTCCCTGAACAAGTACCGCGCCGAAAATGACGAGGTCTCGTTCGATCAGCCGATCGACGCATCGGTCTATATATCTATTCACTAGTGCACCCCACTTCTTAAACAGATAAATTATACTGTTTATCTGCTGCGTTGGGACAATTGCAGGTAATTCATTGGGACAATTGCAGGTAATTCATTGGGACAATTGCAGGTTGAACTATGAAGCTTGTACTAAAAGAAAGCCTATAAGAATGTAGGATGCATATAGCGCACGGGAGCGCTTATAGGCTTGGCAGAGCCGGCGCCCTGCGCGGATGGAAACAGTTTGGGGTTTTCTCCCAGCAGCTGAAGCCGCCCTAGTAGGGGCGGCTTCAGTCATTTAAAGGGATGAGCCCGTGCATCTCTCCCTTACCGGAATCAAGCCTTTCTGCAGCTACCTCTAGGTGTTTCTGGTTCTCTTTGCTCCAGAAAGGATCAATCTCCTCGACCGGGGTTCCAGTGATCTCGGTGACATCGTCGGCATCGACCTTGAGCTTTGCGACGATTTCTTTCACCACCCGGCGCCGTGCCTCATCTTTGATCTCCTCGCCGACCTCGCCAAACTCCATCGACGGCCCGTCCTTGCTCACCGGTCCATACATATGGATCCCCCTTTTTCAATCCATCTATTGCGATGGATCTTCTAGAAATTGGGCAAAAGCGTACTCATGCAACGTTGCATGAGTACACAATACACCGCATTATCGCGCTACGTTTCTTGCGGCAACGTAGAACCGGCAGTACTCCGGCTTGAAGACGAACTCAACAGTCCCGGTCGCCCCCATTCGGTTTTTAGCAACGATGACATTCGCGATGCCCTTGGCCGGGCGTCCATCCATGTTCGCCTCTCGATCGTCGGCTGAACGGTCCAAGAACATAACGATATCGGCGTCCTGTTCGATCGAGCCGGAGTCGCGAAGATCAGACAACTGGGGCACTTTTCCGACGCGACTCTCAACCTGCCGAGAAAGCTGGGATAACGCAATGACGGGAACGTTAAGCTCCTTTGCGAGGATCTTGAGCGAACGGGAGATCTTGCCGATCTGAACGTTCCTGCTCTCGAACTTGCTTCCCTTGGGATCATCAACCAGCTGCAGGTAGTCGACGATGATGATTCCCTTTCCTTGCCCGCGAAGCATGCGCCTCGCCTTGGCGCGAATGGACGCGACGGTCGTTCCGGGCGTGTCGTCGATGTCGATTGGCAGAGCACTCACGGATGCCACGATGTTCTCAGCCAGGGCGCGGTCGCCCTCCTTGATAAGCCCATCCCTGATGGCTCCGATGGTCAAGCCGCTTGAAGCGCCGGCCGACGCGCTCGCGAGTATGCGCTGTCCTATTTCGGTAGCAGTCATCTCCAGCGAGAAGAGGCATACCTTCGTACCAACGCTTGCGATCGATGTTGCCAGATTGATTGCGAAAGCACTCTTACCGACCGCTGGCCGAGCGCCGAGGACGATGAGCTGTCCAGGCTCGAACGAACCGATAAGCTCATCGAGCTTGGAGAATCCAGTTTTGACATGGTCCGTCGCTCCGCCCGTCCTGGTCGCCTCGGCGGAATCGAGGACGAGACGTAAAGCGCTTTCCATGCTCTTGTAATCGCTTGGGACGGATTGCTCGGTCGCGGCGAGAAAGGTGTCCTGGACTGCGGAGATGTATTCCGCGGTGTCTATCGGCGGGTTATTGGTTAGCGACGTTACTTCAGCGGTCGCGGCGATGACATTACGGCGAGCGGTGTCACGTCGCAGGATGTCAACGTAGTGCTCATACGACGCCTGAGCAAAGTCGTCCGAGATGAGTTCGATGACGTATGCCTCGCCACCGACGGCAGCGAGCTTTCCGCTGCTCCGAAGCCCATCGATGACGGAGACGCAGTCGGCCCCGATACCCTTCGCATCAAGATCGCAAATCGCCTTGAAGATCGTCCTGTTCGACGGAGAGAAAAAATCTGACTCCGTGCAACTTGCCACGATTTCCACGCGTGAAACGCGGTTCGTCATGGCGGCGGCCAGCACTTTCTTTTCTGCTTCGATGTTGGACGGGAGTTTCGTTGGTAACGGCATATTTGGCCTTCCTACTGCGTACCAATGCAACGTTGCATGAATACGCAGTTGAATAATTTGCTATTTTCTAGATATTTTCTAGAAAATATCTAGATTTATCCCTTAATGCGCACTGATGCAACGTTGCATCAGTGCGCATTTACTTATTTCTCTTTCTCGACTTCTTGAGAATCGCTTCCAGTGCTCGTGTACGGTCATCTTCGAGACGGACCGCAGCAACAGCGGCCCCCGACGCGATTTCCGGCACGACCTGCTTTCCCTGCTTCTTGAGCTCAATGAAACCTTGCTCGGCAAGATGCTTCCTAGCCTTTTGGAGCGCGGAGACGGAAATACCCAGGAGCTCTGCCAGCTCCGGGTTCTTCATCGCGCCGCGGGGGTGGTCCAGCAGACTTTGGGACACGAGGTCGCCGAACACGACACAGGCTGCATCGTGGAACGCATCACTTGCAAGCATGAATCGCGGCACGTGAAGGAACTGACCGCTAATCAATTCGCTTTTGGACATGCCGACAAAGTTACCGATTTCATCAAAGTCAACCGAAAGAGCCCCGCTTTCCGAGCGCACGACCCATCCCCAACCAACCATCTCGTTGATGGTTGTACTCACTCGGCACCGATCGATATCAAGTTCGACGGCCGTTGACTCACGAAGCTCGGAAAGACCAGATCCGATATGCGAGAGCAGGATAACGGTTCCGATCGAGCATTTGCGTCCATTCGGCATCGTCTTACCAACCACCGAAACGAGACCGAGGCGCACGAGAAGCCATGGATAGTCCTTGAGCTCACGGGTTGCGACGGGGCGCTGCAGCACAGGCGCTGCAGCGGAAGTACCCAGATTGCCTCCACCAACCGAAAGCTCGGTTTGGAACACGAACGGCGCAGGGGCATCATTCGATTTTTCAGATTGACTGCCGACGGCGGCAGCCAGAGCGTTGGCCAAGCTGGTCATGATTATCACGACCTCTAGCCGACAGCATCATCTGCCAAGGTACATCCACAAAAACCAGCGGTAGAACCGAAGGTACTATGGTATGATGTCCTTGACAAATCGATATCACGTCGGAAAGAAAGACTCATTTGCTTGGCGGCTGCGAGTCTTTTTTTCTGCCTATTTTTCCTCATCGCCAGCCCGATCCTCGCGCTCATGAAGCATCTGGTTGCGCAAAAGCACGCCGATATACCCGGACTTGTTCATTCCGGTCTGCTCGGTAACCTCGGTAAGATAATCCACGAGCTCAACGGGAAGGGTGAGCAACACGCGCTTCTTGGACGGAGTTGCGTCCTTCTTGGATTCCATCTCAAATACCTTTCTGGCCGAATTTACATTGCAAATAGTATATCCGTATATATCACGATGTTCAAATATATTTCTTCACGGTTGAATGCGTTGTCATAACCCCTTAACGCGTACTCATGCAACGTTGCATCAGTACATAACGTTGCATGAGTACGCACATAGCGTTGCATGAGTACACATTTATGTTGCATCAGTACGTGATAAATAGGGGTTAACGTTGCATGAGTACATGTCCCTATATATGTAGAGAAAAGAGAATTGAGAATTAAGAGAGAGGGCCACAAGTGGCCTAGAACCCTTGCTTGAAACTCACTGAAAGACGAACGTCTTTTTGTAATCGTGAGGTGACTACAGATAGGGCATCTTTTTCAGCTGCTATCCATTCCGACATTCAGTCGACCTCACGTCTAGACCACGGAAACGGCCACAGAATCGAATATCTGACACTTTGGAACCAATTCGACCGTATTCCTCAGACTGCATTATTTCGATGCCTTAAATCGGATCTGAGAGCCTACAAGAAAGAAAAAGCACCTTCCGGTGCTCTTCTTGACTGACGTTTGATTAAGATATGTTCGCGAAATGCGATATCAGGATGCTTGTTCCAATTCTTCAATCAGATTGAGCAATCGGTTTACGGCTGGTCCTAGAAGGTCTGAAAGAGCGAGCGTGATTTCACTCCCTGATTCCTCCATTGCCATTGCGAGGCCCTTTAGGCCATGAAGCTCGATGGCGAACTTGTCGTAAATTTCGGCGCGCGTCTCCTCGGCCGTTTTCGTCGAGTCTTCGATGGCATCCTCTGGGATGGTGAACGAATCAATATTGTCGCTCTCTTCGAGCAGGCCGAGCAATCGGTTTACGGCTGGGCCGAGAAGGTCGGCCAGCGCGAACAGGGCTTCGTTTTCGGATGTGTTCATCACCTGCGAAAGCCCGCTGAGCCCACAGAGCTCCGTGGTGATGTCGCCGCTGAGCTTCCTGCGTTTCTCGCTTTGAGTCATATCGGCTCCTTTTCTCATCGATTCCGAAACTAACCTATCGGTCTTCGTTTTCCGCCTCTTTAAGCAGTTCATCGACAGCGTTCTGCATCACAGCTGTCATCGTCCTGCCCTCCTGCTTGCAGTAGGCCTTCAGGGCTGCGTGCTTCTTTGCCGACACGTAAAACGTAATCATCTTGCGCTCGTCGGTCCCGGCATCACCCTTGTGTGCGGTGTCCTGGTTGTCCATGAGACGCTTTTTGGCCGGCTTGGTGTTGTTGTTGGCAAATGCATTGAAGTTATTTTTAACGGCCATTCAGGGCCTCCCTGAGCTCGCTGTAGACGTCATCGTATCCGTAGAGTGCCGATCCGAACGGCAGCCCGAAGTAGCCCTTCAGGTCCTCCTTCTGGCGGATCGCCGTGTCGAAGTAGGAAATACCGCCGGCGGCAAGGTTTTCCTGCGCAGCCTTGAAACCGTTGGTGTTCGTCAGCACGCGGGTAAGAAGCACGGCGTACGGCCTCCCGTTCGCTTCCATCGTTTTCACGGTCTCGGCCGTTTTCACGAGGTCTGCGTTGCCGGTGCCAGTCGGCACGATGACGAAGTCCGACGCGTCCTGCGCCGCGTCCAAGATGGCCCCATTGGGTGGGCAATCGATGAAGGCCCAGCGGCCCGGATCGCCTTTGAACTTCTTCGCCGCCCGTTTGACGGTTGCGGGGTTCGCGGCGTCGACGGCGAAGGGAAGTTCCTCGCCGTTGTCCTCGGCGTTATCGGCCCAGAAGGTGGCCGATCCTTGCGGGTCCGCGTCGAGTACGACGACTTCCTTGCCGTCGCGAGCGGCGGCCGTCGCGAGCGCGATGCAGCTCGTCGTCTTGCCCACACCGCCCTTCAGATTGATCAGCGAAACGATCATTTTTGCACCGGTCCTCTCCATAATTCTTCTAGAACATTTCTAGAAACCTTCTAGATTCATTTTACCGCACCGCAATGCTCCATAACCCATGAATCCCTGCAAATCTAGAAATACTCTAGAAATTTTATAGAAACTTACTAGAAGATTTCTAGATACAATCACGATCACGCGTACCTTTCTGGTTTGCGCCTTGATACGATAAATGAAGACTCAGTTGGGAGAGGGAGGGGGTTGTGGTGACTGGCTTTTGGCAAGTGTTTGCACTTCTGGGCCACCTCGGTTTTGCAACGGTCCTTACCGTATGGCCGAACGACTTCGGCCGTCATCCCCGCCTTATCCGTGCCATCGGCATTCTCTGGTTGATCACCGGCGCCCCGCGCGTTCTTCGATTTGGCCTAGCTATTTGAGAAGCGACGGCGCGGCAGACAAGCAGATTAAGGTGGGAGGAAATGACCAGGCGCCCACCGCGCCGCCATCCAAAGTGTATCGCTCGCCTTCGGCCTAATAGTTCCTAATAGTGCCCATGCACCTGACTATTAGCGACTATTAACCTAAAGACCCTGAAAATTCGTCTATTAACCGGTATTACCGCAGGAAGATAGCCAAATCCAGACGCCTCAACACCCGGAAGCCAACAATTTATTTCTATAATTCTTCTAGAAAATCCCTAGAAACCTTATAGAAGAATTATAGATTCAACTCATGCTGCGTCCCTTTTCGTTTCGGGCATACTGTCGGCAAGAAGACGATTTCAAGGAGGCGGACATGCTCCAGAACGTACTTGGCAGCGACGGACAGATGCACGTCGAGAACCAGGTCGGCAACATGAGAATCGACCTCACGACCGGTGAGACCAAGACGGTCGTTCCGTGAGCCGGTGGTATGAACACGGTCATTGGCCCCGACGGGACCCATACCGAGTTTCAGACCGGCCAGATGCGCCAGACTCTCGGTAAGCCCGGGTTCGACTGGTTGTTCAATAAGCACTGACAAACGGTCGGTAAAACATAGGCGCTCTTAAAAATATGTGACCATAAGACCAGGCTAACATGTGCTCACAGACATATAGTCACAGTTGTAGATCGGTTTAATCTGTGTCCCTTAAGCTGAAGCTGCCTCAACGAACCGTGGCTGGCGAGACGAAAAAGGGGAATCCCTTTTGCGGGATTCCCCTTTCCGAGTCGTTATGCGATTTGTCCTACATCTGCCCGCGGCGCTTCTTCTGGTCGAGGAAGACGCCGGCCGCCACAAGGACGGTACCGCCGATGGCGAACGTCTCGCCGATGAGTCCCGCGCAGCGGACTCCGGGCGAGGGCTGGAGCAAGTTGATGGAAGACCTTACCGATTTGCGGAAGGTTTTGCCCGAAGAATCCGGCACCGCCGGATTCTTTTGGAATGGCTTCTCGTTTGATTGCTTTCCTATCGTTTGCCCCCAGACTGGGCGTCTAAAAAGGCGGCCGAACCGGCCGCCCACAAATAAATAAACATTTACCGAATGTAAGAGGAGAGGAACGATGTACATTACTCCCAGTGCCCGGCCACATCCACGACCCAGTGCCTACCGGTCGCCTGCTGCTCGTAATGTCCCTGGTCCTCGCTTGTGGTATATGAGTCGTCGGTGTAGCCATCATGGTTCTGACCTTGAGCATACATCGCGTCGCTATGGGCATAGAATCCGTTCTTCGAGTCGAAGGTCGCGCCGCAGGCGTTGCAGATGAAGCGGCCGTGGCGCACGTACACGACGTTCGGGACCCAGACCTGGCCGTAGTCGGTCTCCCAGTGCCCCTGCTCGGCAACCCACTTCTTCTGACTACCGCTGTTTGAAGTAGAGTTATTACTGCCAGAGCCCTGCGAATTGCCGGAATTCTGCTTGGACTGGGAGGAATCGCCCTTGTTGTCCGACTTCGAGGAATCGGAAGACTTGTTATCCTCCTTCTTGGAGGCATCGGACTGCTCGTCCTTGCCGTCGGATTCTTTCTTCTCCTCGGTCTTGGTTCCAGAGGTTTGCGCCGCCTTTTCTTCGCTCGCCTTCTTTTTGTCTTTATTCTTTACCGCTGTGGCGGCCCTTTCCGTAGAGCCGCTTCCTTGCTTTGCAACGCTGGCACATCCAAGTTGAGGTGCCGAAAGGCACACCAGAAGCGCAACGATAATAGCCTTTGTTCTCACGCCGATCTCCCTGCCCATGAAACCGGGCGTTGGACACCAGCCGATATCCAACGCCCGGCTCGCTTTTACATCTGCTCGCGGCGCTTCTTCTGGTCGAGGAAGACGCCGACCGCCACGAGGACGGTACCGCCGATGGCGAACGTCTCGCCGATGAGTCCCGCGCGGTCACCGGTCTGGGCGAGGCTGCCGGGCTGGGCGGTATCCGTGCCGGCGAGGTGCTTCGGGGTGTATGCCGCCTGCTGCTTTGCCGCCTCCTCTGCCTCCTGTCGTGCGATCTCATCGGAAAGCTTCTGCTCCGCTGCGATGCGGTCGGACTTCGCCAACTCGTAGGCGGCGAGTGCCGCATCGTAGCCGGGCTGGAGCTCGTCCACCGCGGCCTGCTTCTCGTCCAGGATGGCCTTGGCGGGCGCGACCTTGGCACGTGCCTCGACTGCTGCGGCGAAAAGCGCGTTGAGGGCGTCATCCGCGTTCGCGTCATGGCCGGAAGCGATCGCCGCGCCGGTATCGATGGAGTTCAGCTTCGACAGCTTGGCGTCTGCCTGTGCCTTCGCCTGCTCGGCGGCGGAGACCAGGGACTCGGCGGCGATGGCGTCAGCCTTTGCGGCATCGAGTTCGGCCTTGGTGTCATTGACGGCCTTTGCCGCATCCTGCTCGCGCTGCTGTGCCTCTGCGAGCTTCGCGGCAAGGCCGGTGAGGATGTCGAGGTTCGACTGTGCGGCCTCGAGATCAGTCTGGGAGCCGGTGAGCTTGTCGGCGGCAACGCCGGTGTCGGCCTTTGCGGCATCGACGGCACGCTGGGCATCCGCGAGGGCGCTTGCGGTGCCGTCCGCCTTTTGCTTGGCGTCGGCGAGGACGGTTGCCTTCTCGGTCTGCTCGGCTGCCGCCGCGTCGTGGACGCTCTTTGCGGTATCGAGCGCCTTCTTGGCGTCGGCGACGTCCTGGAAGAACTTCGCGAGGTCGGCGTTCGCATCGTCCACGCCCTGCTGCTTGGATGCGGTGTCTGCCTTGGCGGAGTCCAGCTTGGACTGTGCGGCCGTTACGGCTGCAGTGGCGGCATCGAGGGCGCCCAGCTTCTGCTGGACGGTCGACTTTGCCGTAACGACTGCCGCGTTGGCGGCATCGAGGTTCGATTTCGCCGCATCCAGCTCGGCCTGGGCATCCGTGACGCCCTGCTGCTTGGCGGCGACATCGCGCCCTGTCGCGTTCACGGCCTCCTGCGCATCGGCGACGCCCTGCTTCGCGGCAACGACGGCGGTCTGTGCGGAATCCGCTGCGACCTGCTTCTGCTGGACGGTTGCGGCGGCGTCGGTGGCTGCCTGCTGCTTGGATGCGAGATCGGCCTTGGCTGCGTCGAGTGCGCTCTTGGCGTTCTTGAGACCGTTGATATAGGAGGTCAGCTTCTGCTCGTACTCGTCGACGGAGATGGGGTTCATGTTCCAGCCGGAGCCTGCCCAACCGCCGTATTGCAGCGTGAGCGAGAACGTCAAACGGGTGTCATTGTTCAGACCGCATCCCATGACAGCATAGTCAGGGTTGATGATGTTCATGTAATGGCCGATGCTGAAGTAATCGAACTTATCCTGATTGGCGTACCAGAAGTCGTAGGCATCCTTTCCGGAAAGATTCGTCGCACCAAGGGAGGCTGCAGTCTTGTCAAACAGGTCCTTTTCCTGATAGATCCAAGCCTTGCAGGGATCGCGATAGCTCCAGGCAAGGTTTTCACCAACATCGAACTGCTGGGCATGCTCTAGATTTTTCGTCGAATAGTTTGCATCTGCGATCGACGCCGCAATGAGCTTGTAGGTGACCTGGAGCTCGGAGAGACCGACGGACTTGCGGTATGCGTTCACATTCTTCATGACTGTGATGGACGAAAGCATGTTTTCAAGGCCCGTGGCGTCGAGACTGTTTCCGATTTCGGTGTAGTCCTTGTACGTACAGTTCTGGATGATCTCGATGGCTGAATCGGCACCCATGGCACGGAAGAAGCCGATGGCTCCCTGCTTGAGTTGCGCGTCGGCGGAGTCGAGTTTCGCCTGTGCCTCGTCGACCTTCTGCTGGGCGGCGGTCACGGCCGCATCGGCGGTGTCCTTTGCGGTCTTGGCGCTCGCGAGCTCTTCGTCGGCGGCTGCCTTTGCGGACTCGGCATCCTTGACGGCCTGCTTCGCTGCATCCAGCCTGGCGATGGCATCGGCGTTCGCCTGCTTGGCCGCATCGAGGGCGGAGTTCGCGGCATCGAGTGCGGATCGGGCCTCAACCACGCCGGCCTCGGCATTGACTGCCGCTTGCTGCTTCGCGGAGAGGGACGCCTGGGCGTCATTCAGATCGGTCTGTGCCGTTGCCGCAGCGGACTGCGCCTGTTCGAGCTCGGACTCGCACTGGGTCTGCACCGCTCGTGCGGCGGCGAGGGTTGCCTCTGCGTCCGCGACCTTCTTCTTTGCCGCATCGTACTCCGGACCGCTGGCGCCGGCCTCCGCTGCGGCGAGGTCGGCTTTCGCCTTCTCGTAGGCGGCGCTGGCGGCTGCGGCCTTCGCATCCGCCGCGTCCTTGTTCTGCTGGGCTGCGACAAGGACGGAATCGGCGGAATCCTTGGCAGACTGGGCCGCAACCAGCTTGGACTGGGCATCGGCAAGCGTCGCGTTGGCGCGGTCGAGCTCGGCCTGCGCCTTGCTCACGGCATCCTGGGCGTCGCGCACGACCTGCTCGGCGGCACTGATTGCCTCCGGGGTGGCGCCTGCGGCATCGGCCTTCGCTTTATCGAGGGCGTCCTTGGCATCCCGGGCCGCCTTGAGGGCGGACTGGTATGCTTCACCCTTCTCGGACGCATCCGCCTTGGCGTCTGCGAGACCCGCCTTCGCCTGCTCGAGGTCCTTGCCGGCGGCATCGGCGGCGTCCTTGCCCTCCGCGACCTGACGGGCGTACTCGTCCATTGCCGCTCGGTTGGCTGCCGTGCCGGCGCTGACTGCCGAATCGTAGGATGCCTTGGCCTGGTCGCGGGCGGAAGCCGCCTCGTTGTAGGGACCGGCGGCCTCATCGTAGGATGCCTTGGCGGCGTCCTCCTTCGCCTTCGCCTCGTCGACCGCCTTCTGCAGGTCCGCGATGGTCTGTGCGACGGATTTCGCGCCGGTACCGGATGCCGCGCCGGCGTGGGCGGCGATCGGCGACATCACGGCGGGGTGCTGCGTGCCCCCGTCACCGGTCTGGGCGAATGCCGCGAACGGTGAGATGAGGCTCGATCCGGTCATGGCGGCCATGGTCGCCGCGGTGACGGTCAGACGCGCGATCCCCTTCGGAGTGTGAATCTTTTTGCTTGGCAGTGCGGCGAAGTGATCGCCACCGGCAGCGAAGTGCTTTCCCTGGGTCATTGTGCTGTTCCGTTCCTTTTCCGTGCCCTATCCGACTGGGCATCAGAGCGCTTTCCAATAGAGATAATTATGCGCCTTAACTGGGATTGTTGTATATAGTCCGTTGGCTTTTATACAACAATCCATGACTCTTTTTGTCATGGATACGACGCTTCAGAAATCATTCGGCATGAGATGCAAAGAGCTCCGCGCTGGACTCGGGTGCAGTCAGGAGCAGTTCGCCAATTTGATTGAAATGGATCGTTCCTACTACGCGAGCATTGAAGTCGGTCGGCGTAATGTCAGCCTCTCAAATCTCAAGAAGATTGCCGACGGATTTCAAATCACCATTTCGGAGCTCATGCGCGGTGTTGAGTAGATGATTTTCACTTCGTG